>JAYQPP010000004.1:0-150263 GCA_038145425.1 Comamonadaceae bacterium
ACGGTGATTTGCATCCAAATTTGAGCCACTTCATTGGCCTATCCTGCTTATTTTTTAAGCAAGGGCTGCCGAGTTGATGACCTGGACGCACATGGCCGATTTGTCGGCAGTGCCTGCGCCAAAAAACTGATTGGTTTCGCCAAGCCAGAAGAATTTCAGATAGAATCCATCCTGTCTGGGCCCGAAAGGGCACAAAACGGTCACTGTGGCGTTATTTTCAACGCCTTGGGGTGGCGGGAGTTGGCGGGTTTGAATAGCCCGACACGGACCGACAAACCCCGACACGAAGTGTCAGTAGCCGTTGTGTTTTCCGAGAGCGTTTGTTTTGAGCGCCCGGAGTCCACCACCACCCCCAAACCGTTGCCTCCGAAAGGGTCAGCGGTTTTGTTTTTTTGGGAGTCAAATTTGCTTGGATCTGCGGGGTAGCTTTTAATGCCGGCCCCTGTTCCTCTTGCGTTTGGGCGATCGAGCAGGCCACCTCTTATGTTTTTTGCGCCTCGTCCATGCCGAACGCTGGGGACATAAGGCATCGTCCGAGATGGCCAAGGAGGATCGTTGCAGAATAGGGCCTTGAATCTTCTGCTAGTCCCCCTTTTTTGCAAGGGTCGGGGAGGTAGAAACGTCATGCAAATGCATCAAACTTTTAAGCGCCGAACCCTCATGCTTGCGGGCTTGTTGATGCCCGTTCTGGAAGCTGTGGCCAGCGAGCGTGTGCTGGTTGAAGTCTGGAAAGACCCCAATTGCGGGTGTTGCAAGGATTGGATTGCCATCCTTGAAAAAGCTGGTTTTGACGTTAAGCCCTACGATGTGGGTAACAACGCGGCCAGGGCGCGCTTGGGCATTCCGAAGCAGTTGGGCTCATGCCATACGGCTCGCGTCGCTGGTTATGCCATTGAGGGACATGTGCCTGTGCGGGAAATTCAGCGACTGTTGCGCGAAAAGCCCGATGCCATCGGCCTGACGGTGCCTGGCATGCCTGTCGGCTCCCCAGGCATGGACGGCCCTGCCTACAAAGGACGTCAAGACCCCTATGACGTGCTGCTGATTGCAAAGAATGGCAGCACGCAGGTCTACCAAAGCTATCGTTAGCAAGCCTGCTCGTTCGGCGTTCTTGCCAAGGCCTCAGCTTGGAATAGAGGGTTTGCACGGCCACCGAACATCGTGATACGCCTTGGCCAGGCGATCAAGCGAACGCACGGGGTAAACGGATGGTTCATGCGTGACCGCTAACTCAGCGCCTGGGTTTGTTGCGCTGAATTGATGACGCTTGCTGGCACTGACTTGGCGCTGACATGCGCGACATAGACCCTCAGGCTGTCCAGTCAAAAATGCAATCAGTCACGGTCCATTTACTGCCCGCCGGCGTCCAGGGTGTGGGCGCCTGGTAAGTCCACATCAGCTTTTCCCAGCGTTGGATCACTGGGTCTTCGCGGGTGGCTTTGTCAAAGGCCTTGGCATCAAACACCTTGTCGTCGGTGTGCATCACCATCACCATGCGCGTACCCAGCCTGTGAATCTGCATGGAAGTCACGCCATGGCGACTTAAGTGCGCACTCACCTCGGGCCAGATCGCCTCATGCGCTTTGATGTAGGCCTTGATTTTTTCAGGATCGTCCTGAAGGTCCAGCATCAGAATATGTTGCATGACTCTAAGCCGGGTTGGCAATTCGCTCGCGCTGCATGCTTAAGGATTTGATCTGCCCGTTGATCAAAGATGGTCTAGCGCGCGGTCCAAATGGGTGTAGCCACCATCAACCACGATCCATTGACCGGTCGTGTGGCTCGATCGTGGCGAAAGCAAAAAGACCACGGTGTCAGCAATTTCCTGGGTGGTCGTCATGCGCCGGCCCAGCGGTATGAGGCCTTCGATCGCCGCTTTGGTGGCTACTGGATCGTCGCGCTTGGCCAGCTCGGACACGTACATCGGCGTGAGCACTTCCGCAGGAATGACCGCATTGACGCGCACGCCGGCGTGACGCAAGGCCACCGCCCATTCGCGCGTGAGCGACAGGATGGCCCCTTTGGCTGACACATAGCCGCTGGTGTCGCCCTGGCCGGTCAGCGCTGTTTTGGAGCTGATGTTCACGATGGCGCCACGCGCCGCTTTAAGCTGTGGCTGGCACAAATGCGCCAGCAGATACACATGGCTCAGGTTGCGGTGCACAGAGGCCGCAAATGCTTCAGGCCCGGCATCCAGGCTGACATGGTCGTTGACGCCGGCGTTGTTAACCAGACCATACAGGCCGGCCTGACCGGTGTTCATGAGCACCTGCGCCACAGCTTGCCGAACCGCGGCCTCGTCGGTGAGCTCAAGCTGGTAAAACTGCGCAGCAGGCTGAGCCTGGCGCAATTGCGCGTTGAAATCGGGGGTGAGCGGATCGCGCCCAAAAATAATTGGAATGGCACCTTCTCGTGCCAAAGTCACACTGATGGCAGCTCCGATGCCGGAGCCGCCACCGGTGACGAGGACAAACTGACCCTTTAGCTCAAGATCCATGGCTCGCTCTCGTCACCTGATCGTCCATCAATCGTACAGAACAGCAGCGATTTTGGGATCTTTCATGTTGTTCTTGTCGTAGTAGTAAAAGCCGGTGTCAATGATCTTGGGCAGCTTCTCGCCTTTGAGCGCTTTGACGGCAGCTTCCACGGTCTTGTAGCCAATGCCGACCGGGTTCTGGGTGATGGCGCCAGCCATTTCACCGCTGGCCACAGCTGCTTTTTGCTGTTTGCCAGAGTCATAGCCAATGATCACGATCTTGCGCTTCATCTCTTTGGCACCGTTGAGCACGCCGATCGCCGAGCCTTCGTTGGCACCGAACATGCCCTTCAGGTTGGGGTTGGCTTGCAAGATGCTCTTGGTGATTTCGGTGCTCTTGAGGTGGTCGCCACCGCCGTACTGCACGCTCACGACCTTGATGTTGGGGTATTTTGCTTTGATGCGGTTGACAAAGCCGTCGCGACGGTCGATGCCAGTGCGGCTGGTCTGGTCGTGCACCACAACCGCGACGTCACCCTTGCCGCCGATCAGCTCGGCCATTTTGTCCGCAGCCAGGCCGGCAGCGGCAATGTTGTCCGTGGTAGCGGTGGTCACCGGAATGTCGCTGTCAACGCCCGAGTCAAAGGCCACCACCGGGATCTTGGCGGCTTGCGCTTTTTTCAAGAGCGGCGTGGCGGCTTTGCTGTCAAGCGCGGCAAAACCCAGAGCCTTTGGCTTTTTGGCCAGCGCGGCGTTGAGCATGTCGATCTGCTTGTCAACCATGGCCTCGGTCTCCGGGCCTTCAAACGTCACTTTGACCTTGAGGTCTTTAGCGGCCTGATCAGCACCGCTCTTCACGGCTTGCCAGAACTGGTGCTGGAATCCCTTGCTCACCAAGGGGATGTAAACCTCTTGCGCGCTGGTCATGCCAACCAGTGCCAGGGTCGCTGCAGCAACGCTCAAGCTACGAAAAGTTTTTGATAGTTTCACAACAAGGCTCCCAGAAAAATGCCCCAAAAAGGGCGGGTTAAAAAAATCAGGATTTGCGTCTGCGCAGGATGTCTGCATAGACTGCCAGAATGATTATCGCCCCAGTCAGAACGGTCTGCCATTCCTGGGCCACGTTCAAAATACGCAGCCCATTGGTGAGCACGCTCATGATGAAGGCGCCAATGATGGTGCCCAAAACAGTGCCGGTTCCGCCGGCCAGCGAGGTCCCGCCAATCACCACCGCAGCAATGGCGTCGAGCTCGTAGCCCTGGCCCAGCGCAGGTTGGGCCGAATTCAGGCGCGAGGCGATCACCAGCCCGGCGATACCGCAAATAGCGCCGGCCACGGTGTAGACCGTGATCTTCCAGAAGTCCACATTCACCCCTGACAGGCGCAAGGCTTCTTCGTTGCTGCCCAGCGCGAAGGTGTAGCGCCCGAGCACGGTTTTGTTCAGGACGACGCTGGCGCCAATAGCCAAAAGGAACAGGATCAACACGCTGTTGGGGATCGGAAAGGCCGGCAGAACATGGCCGATCAGCGAGTCCTGGGCGATCCGGTAAAAGTCGGGCGTGTCGTTAAAGTAAATCGGCTTGGTGCCGCTGATGACCAGTGACAGGCCTTTGAGCAGCATCATCATGCCCAGCGTGGCAATAAAAGGCGGCACCTTGAGCTTGGCAATCAGCACGCCGGAGACCCAGCCCATGAGCGCGCCAAACAGCAGCGCAGCCAGCACACCGGCAAACATGGGCAGCCCCAGCATGGTGCACACCACGCCGGCCATGACCGCGCAAAACGTCATGAGTGTGCCCACAGACAGATCGATGCCGCCCGTGATGATCACAAAGGTACAGGCGATCGCCAGCACGCCATTGACCGCCGTGGCCTGCAGGATGGCGACCATGTTGTCGGTTTGCATGAAGTTGGGCGAAGCCAGGCTGAAAAAGATCATCAGCACCAGCAAACTGGCAAAGGCAAGCAACTTCTGCCGGGTGCCGGGGTTGAAGAGGCGAGCTTTAAGGGTCATGAGCATGAAGAGTCTCCGTACACCGCTTAGGCGGTCATGGCGGCGTCACGCAAGGTGGCCAGATGCATGATTTTTTCCTGGGTGGCTTCAGCCGCACTGAGCTCGCCGGTGATGGCGCCTTCACACATCACCAGCACGCGATGGGCAAGACGAAGCACTTCGGGCAGCTCGGAGCTGATCACAACCACGGCACGCCCTTCGGCGGCCAAGGCTTCGAGCAGTTTGTAAATCTCACTCTTGGCGCCAACGTCAATGCCGCGGGTGGGCTCGTCAAAAAACAGGATGTCACAGTCGCGCAGCAGCCATTTGGCAATCACGATTTTTTGTTGGTTGCCGCCTGAGAGCAGTTTGACCAGCTGCGACAGCGATGGGGTCTTGATGCCGAGCTGCTCCACATAGCGCTCACCGGCATCGCTGGTTTGACGGGCATCCACAAACCCGAGCGCGCTGGTAAAGCGTTCCATGCTGGCCATGGCCACATTGGTTTCTACATCCAGGCCCAGCGCCAGGCCGAAATGCTTGCGGTCCTCACTGAGGTAGCCAATACCCAGGCGCACAGCGTCGCGCGGGCTGCGAATACGGGCCTTCTGGCCGTGTACTTCGATGTTTCCCGCATCGATCGGATCAGCGCCAAAAATAGCCCGGGCAACTTCGGTGCGTCCAGCGCCCATGAGCCCGGCAAAGCCCAGTATTTCGCCGCGCCGCAACTCGAAGCTGACGTCGCGGACCACGGTGCCGCGGTTCAGGCCCTGAACCTTCAGCACCACCTCGGCGGAACTGTCTGGGCTGGCGCTAGCGCGTACGTCGTCAATTTCGCGGCCGACCATCATGGCGATGATTTGCGCAACAGGCGTCTCGGCGGCGGGCACGGTGCCAATCACGCGACCGTCACGCATCACGGTTACCCGGTCGGCAATGCGCTTGAGCTCGTCCATCTTGTGCGAGATGTAGATGATGCCCACGCCCTGCGACTTGAGTTGATGCACGATGCGAAACAGCTCGTTGATTTCTGCATCGTTGAGGGCAGCGGTTGGCTCGTCCATGATGAGCACACGCGAATCGTGGCTCAAGGCCTTGGCGATTTCCACCATCTGCTGGCGCGCAACCGTCAGGTCGCCCACCAGTGTGCGTGGATCCAGCCGAAGGTGAAGACGCTCGAAGAGTTCGCTGACCTGCTGGTTGAGCGCTGCTTCATCGAGCAGCCCAAAGCGGCCGCGCGGCTCACGCCCGATGAAGATATTTTGCGCAGCGCTTAAGTGGTTCATCAGATTGAGTTCCTGATGAACAATGCCAATGCCCAGCGCCTGCGCCGCGCGCGGACTCGGCACCGTGATGCGCTGCCCGTCCAGCAGGATCTGGCCGCTGTCTTCGGTGTAGACGCCGGCCAGAATTTTCATCAAAGTGCTCTTGCCTGCGCCGTTTTCGCCCATCAGCGCATGCACTTCACCCGCATGCAGGTCAAAGCTGACGTCGTCGAGCGCCTGCACGCCCGGAAAGCCTTTGCTCAGGCCATGTACTTCCAGTAGATGTGCTTGGGGCGATGCGTTGCCGTATTGCGCGGTGGACATGGCGTGACGGATTTACAGGGACAAGTTGTAAAAGCGGCTGGCATTATGACCCCAGATCTGGGCTTGCTCGTCCTCGGACAGGGCTTGCAGCCATTGGGAGGCGATAGCAATCCACCCAGCGTAGTCAGCCGCCAGGTTAAGCACCGGCCAGTCGCTGCCCCACATCAGGCGTGTGGGACCGAACAGACGCAACAGCGTTTGCCAGGCCGGATCCATGAGGCGTGTGCACGCCTGTGCATCGGCTGTGCTGCGGGCACTGCGCCCTGTTTCGGTCAGCATCCCCGAGAGCTTGCAACAAATATGGGGCTCAGCCGATAAGGCTTGCATGCCTGATTGCCACAAGCTCACCCAGGGTGCGTCCCAGCTCTTGGCCATCGCTGGCTTGGCGGCGTGGTCAACCACCACGGGCAACTCAGGCCACTTGCGAACAAAGCCCAGCAAAGGCTCCAAGTGCTGGGGCAGGACCAGCGCGTCAAAGCGCAGGCCCAGACGGATCAATGCCCGCACCACGTCATCGTGCGGCGCATGGCTGATCCAGTGGGGGTCCGCAATGTCTTGCAGCATGGGCCGCACGCCCTTGAACTTCGGGTGCGCCGACCAGGCTTCTAGCTGAGCGATGCTCTGAGTGTTTTGCAGGTCTACCCAGCCGACCACGCCCGCAATCCAGTCATGCTGGCTGGCAAGCGCCAGCATGAATTCGGTCTCGGCAACCGTATCGGTGGCCTGTACCAGAACAGTCTGGCGCACCTTGTTTGCTGCCAAAAGCGGCGCCAAGTCCTCGGGCATGAAGTCGCGGCGTATCGGCTCGAGCCCGTTGGGTAAATCCGTTGGTGCGAGCCAGCCGTAGTCACCACGGCTCAGGCGCCAAAAATGCTGATGGGTGTCGATGCGTTCCACGGTTTTCATGCTTGTGCGTTTTTAATGAGAGGTACATTTTAAAAATGCCGTGGTCGCCTGAGCTTGCGTCGTGGGGCGTAGCAGGAGACCTGCTTCATTGCGGCAACTGCACCGCAACGTGATGCTGATCAGTTTTTGAAATAAAGAGAAACCGCAGTTGCCAGCAAAAAAACCAGCAAGAGAAATCGAAACCGCTCTTCATTCAGGTGCTCGCGCAATCGTCTTCCGAGCTGCAAACCAAGAAACATCGGCACCAATGCGGCAAGGGACCAGAGAACTTCGCTCCAGCCGAATCGCTCATACCACAGCATCAGCAGGTACATGGGGGCGGCCGAGAGCAGGTAGACTGTGCTGATGGTGCCTATGAATTCCTCGCGACGCATGCGCAAGGCCACCAGGTAAGCGATCACCACCGGGCCCGTCAGTGCCGACACGCCGCCCATGAATCCAGCGATCAGCCCCACCAGAATGTTCAGGGGCGGCTCGAAGGCCGCTTTGATTTTGAACTGAGGCTTGACGATCAACAGGCAGGCGGCCAAAAACACCGACAACGCCATCCATCGGTTCAATTCGGTGATGCTGATGGTCGCTGTCCATCGAATGGTCCAGAACAGGGAGAGATACTGAAAGGCCATCAGCCAGGCGATCCGTCGAAACGCCAGCCCATAGGATTTTGTTTCACGGACCTGAATCGCATTGGATACCAGCACGGGCGCGGCCAGCAGGCCAATTGCAACCGGTGGCGACACAAGAAGAGATAGCAAGGGAATCGCGACCAATGGCATGCCCACACCTAAGGCACCCTTGACCGTGGCGCCCAGCAGCAGGATTAATGCAATCGCTGCCAGCGACAGGGGTTCCGTGATGAGCGCCATGGCCAACAGCCCGACCTGGCCCTAAATCTTGTAGGACTCGTAGCAGGCCGGGTGAAACAGCTCGTCAACCGACACCAGGCGCTTGGATAAGCCCTGGGAAAAATGATGGCGAACAAAGGTTTCCAGTGTTTGACGGTTGGCGCTTACGCCGTAAGACCAGAAGTCTTCGCCGAGCGTTTCACGCGCCGCTTTGAGTTGTTCCTCCACAAACGGAAGCGTCACTTTGGTTGCAGATGTGTCTGCCAGGAGTTCAAGCGCCCGGTCCTTGGACAGACTGAACGCCTTCATCACTGCCATGGGTAGCCAGGGGTGTTGCTCAACAATGGTTTTACGAATCCCGACCACATGCATGATTGGAAAAATACCGGTTCGCTTGTAATAGTCTTTTGCCACAGCGGTCGGATCGTCGAATAGCCAGGCGATATGCGGATGCGCAAGCGCTTGCGGGCTTGGAGGCCGCGGTGCGATAAAGCCATCAATCTCGCCTTCAAGCAGCAACTCCGAGATCGTTTTGCCATCGGGCGCGCTTTCAATCTGCACGCCTTTTGGAAGCTCAAGCTGGATTTTTTCCGGCCGCCCGGGCGTATCGATGCCGCCACGAACCCACCGGATCTCGTGCGGATGAACACCGTAGTCGTCTTGCAGGATCGACCGTGCCCAGACGTTGGCTGTCAGCTGATACTCTGGAACGCCAACCCGCTTGCCCCGTAGGTCTTGTGGCTTCTGAATGCGGTCTTTGCGCACATAAATCGAGGTGTGGCGAAAGGCGCGCGATAAAAACACTGGGACGGCTACATAAGGGCTGTCGCCCCTGGCCAGGCGAAGCAGGTAGCTGGAGAAAGACAGCTCCGTGATATCAAAGTCCATGGTGCGCATAGCGCGAAAAAACATTTCCTCGGGGCTGAGCAGCATGTACACCGGCTCACAGCCGTCGATTTGCACGCGACCGTCGTACAGGGCACGGTTGCGGTCATAGTCGCCCATGGCGACAGAGAGTTGGAGTTTGGACATGGTCAAGACGGGTTGATAGGTTGGTGCTGGCTCAGGCGGTTCTGGCCCGGCGTCGGTGGATCAGAAACAACAGGGCCAGGCCGGACAGCCCCGATACCCATTGCAGCCAGGCGCTTGGCACGATGCAGCCAATGGCCATAACCAGCAGGGCAATGCGCGTAATCGGGCCCAGCGCGAGACGGCCCAGGTGCCCGTTGACGGACATCGAGGCGAGGGCCACCATCATGATGGCCAGCACGATGGCCTGCGCAATCGCGAGCATCGGGCCTTCAAAGTTCAGCGCGGGGTTAAACAGGAAAAAGAATGGAAGCAAAAATCCGCCTAAGGCCAGCTTGATCGCATGACTGCCAACCGTCATGGGATGAGCGCCGGCAATGGCGCTGGCGGCGAAATTGGCCACAGCCACTGGCGGCGTGATGGCGGATAGACAGGCGAAATACACCATGAACAGGTGCAACTGCATCAACGGCAATTTGAAAGTCTGGGTCAGCACGGGGGCCAACAAGGCCGAGGCGGTCAGGTAGACGGCGGGGGTGGGCATGCCCATGCCCAGCAGAATCAAAAACACGGCCGACAACACCAGGGTTGAGACCAGGTAGCCGCCCGAAAGATAGGTGATCAGCAGGGTGAATTTGCCGGCCAGGCCACTGATCTCAACCGCGCCGATGATGATGCCAGCAGCGGCAACAGCGCCAATCAAGGGAACAATCTGGAAAATGGTTTGCGTGCAACAGTTCACAAAGCCCCTGGGCCCAATGGCAGAGCGTCGGGAAAACCAGCTCAGAACAATGATGCAGGCGGTAGATCCGGCAGCTACATAAACAGGTGTGTAGCCCGCCACCAGGAAACCGACCAGAGCCATGAGCGGCAGCAAGTGTCGCCATCCCCTGACCAGGCTGGGCCAAAGTGCTGGTATCTGGTCCGCGGGCATGGTCCCTTCGTTGTTGCGCACGGCCTCGTTGTGCACGGTGATGAAGAGGGCGGCGTAGTACACCAGCGCCGGCAGTAGCGAGGCCAGGGCAATACTCGAGTAAGCCAGGCCAGTCATGTCAGACATGATGAACGCCACGGCGCCCATCACCGGCGGCAGCATTGCGCCGCCACTGGACGCGGTGGCCTCAATCGCGGCGGCGCGTTCTGCTGAAATGCCCTCGCGTTTCATCAGGGGAATGGTCAAGGGCCCGGTGGTGGCTACGTCTGCGGTGGGACTGCCAGAGACCGAGCCGTACAGGCCGCTGGAGGTGATGCAGGCCTTGACAGCGCCACCACGCATACGACCGGTCAGGGCTGCTGCGACCTGATAGAACAACTCGCCACCGCCGGTTTTCTCGTAAAAATTTCCAAAGAGCACGAACAAAAAAGCATAGGTTGCCGCAACTTCCAAAGGCGAGCCAAAGATCCCGTTGTTGGTGATCGTCAGCATCTCCACAAAGTAATTCCAGCTGAAGTTCTCGTGCCTGAGCGCACCGGGAATGTAAGCGCCGAAGATGCAAAACAAAATGAGCACCAGCACCAGGCTGGTCAGTCCCCAGCCGGTGCTGCGGCGACACAGTTCGACCACCAGGCCAACCAAGGTTAGGCCAGCGAGCATGTCTTTCCAGTCGGGCTGGGAAAAGCCGTAGCTCCAGTTGAGAAATTTGTCGCCTTCGATCAGGTAATAACTTGCGACGCTGAGCGAGATCAGGGCAAGCAGGACGTCAATGCTGTTGAGGCTGCGTCTCTCGCGGCGCGCGCTGGTGGTAAGAAAAGCGATCGGGAACGTGACAGCGATGAAAACCGATATATCGCTGTGAAAGTTGGCGGTGTAGCTGCGTGCCCAGTTGGCAAATGTCTCAAGGCGAGGAAAGTTGAGCTGCGCTGAGGCCAGTTGGTTGTACATCCAAAGTGCCGCATCGCCAGTGAGCACTGCGAGCGCGCCGATCCACAGCACATAGAGCGTGGCCAGAACTGCGCCAAGCGCGATCAGGCTGCCAAAGGGCTGCCCTGGGAGGTGCCGGGCCCCACCGCTCAGATAAGGGGTGATGAGGTGGCGCAGGCGTGATTTGGACATGTGCAAGCCGAGCTCAGGCAGGCCCGGGCCAAAGACGCCTTTGCCAGGGAGCCAGGTTTATTTAACCAGGCCTTTTTCCTTGTAATAACGAAGCGCGCCGGGGTGGATGGGCATATTCCCGGGGTTTTCCGCCATCTTGCCCGCCTCGAAGGTCTTCAGGGAGCCACCAATGGCGCGCACGCGGTCCTGGTTCTCCCCCATGGCTTTGACGTATTTGTAGACAGTCTCCTCGGGCGTCTGGGCGCTGACAAGCAAGGCGACCCACTGGCGAATCGTGGGCGATGGCTTGTCCATGAAGGGGTAGGTGTTGGCAGGAACCATGTCTGCCCGGAAGTTGAAGGCATCAGCGGCCCTCTTGGTGAAGGCAATGTCGTCGTCGATCCACATCAGGGGGCGCTTGCTGTGCACGTCCTTGATGAGGGCGTCGCCAAGATTGCGCACATTCATAAAAACGTCGGCTTTTCCGTCCACGATGGCGTTCAGCCCGGTCGAGCTGTTGCCCAGCACGAAGCTGCCGCCCCATTTCTCGATGTCGTTGATGGTAAAGCCATGCGCTTTCATCATTTCATAAGGACCGCCAATCGTGGTCTGGGGGTTATCCGGGCGGTTGATCGCCAGGCGCATGACCGGCTTCTTGGCGGCAATGTCTGACCAGTTCTTGATGCCGTTGGCATCGGCCCACTCTTTGGTCATCAGCACATGGATGTACTGCACATCAAACAGCTTGCTGGCCAGCATAAATTTACCCTTGAGCGGCGCTGTGAAAGGAAATTGCCCTTCGGCGGCGAGTCGCACTTCGGTGCCAGTCGCCGTGGTCGTGAAATCAGCCTGGCCTGACGAGATCGCGAGCACACCGCCGCCTGGCGAGTTGGGCTTGAAGGACACAGCGGAGCCTGGATAAACATCACGAACCAGGCCGTTGAGGCCCTCGGTCATGGCCCTGGGGTAGCCTGTGGCTGTTGCACCTGTCACAGTGGCCGTGATGGGCTTGTTGTCGTTGAAATCGGCCTGGGCAGAGATTGCCACCAAGGCCGTCGCAGCCAGCAATGTGATGCGCTTGTAAAACTTCATGTTTTGTCTCCTCTGATATGAAACGGATCTGATGAACAAATCTGGCGAAATAGGGCGCAAGCTTACTGCAAAAGCGGCTCTGCCCTGCTCTGGGTCGTTTCCCTTCGGTGTTTGATCAGTCGATGGCGCCAATGCGGCCTTTCCACAAGTTCCAGGAGCGCTGGATTTGACCGTCGTTGGTGTCCGATGCAAGCTGCGCTTCCGTTGCGTTGAGGAAGTGAATTTCCCCAAGGGCACTGGCTTGCAACTGCAGTTTGGCGTTGATTTCAGCGTAAATGGCGCGGTAAATCACCTGGTAAAGCGATTGGCCCACCACCGTGGAGCCATGGCCCCGCATGAGCACGCAACTGCGCTGTTGCAAGGACCTGGCCAGCGCTGCACCAAGATAGGGCTCGCGTATCAGCATGTCAGTGTCACCAGCGGACTCGCTGATTTCAAAGAAAGCGGAGCCTGCGCCAAGAAAACCGGCCATGTGAAAGACTGGCTTCAGGACAGTGTTGGTGATGCCAAAGGGGATCATGCTTGGTGAATGACTGTGGACCACAGCCATCACGTCTGGCCGGGCGCGATAGATTTCGCCGTGAATGAATCGCTCGAGGTAAGGCCGTTGACTGGTCGGTGAGACCGCCTCGCCGTCAAGGTCATAGCACACGATATCTTCGGCCTTGACAAGGCCGGGCGCGCGGTTGCGTGAGAGCAAATAGCTGCCTGCATTGTTCGGGTTGCGCACGCTGACATGGCCGAGCCCGTCGACCACGCCCTGGTCGTACAGGATCCGGTTGGCGTAAACAAGGTCATTAATCAGTTCGGGATCGTGCTGCATGGTTGGATTTTGCTGGGTTGAAGGATGCCGCCTCAGACGGGCTGGGCCGGGTGTTCGCGCCAGTCCTTGTCTTTGGCAATGATGGTCTGAAACGCGCAAGTGCTCTTGCTAATGGCGTTTTGACCCGTGCCGATCGCATCGCCGCCGCCAGCGAAAGATCTGGCGGCCTCGAGCATCTGCTTGCGAAAGGCAACGATGGCGATGTCGCTGGCGCCCAGGCGGTCGTTGGTGCGGTCGGCGATCGGCCCCATCGAGACCCACATCGCCATGTCCTGATTGGGAATGCCTGGTATGCCGGTGAAATTGCCAGCGGCCATGGCTTGACGGTCCTGCAAAAAATCATTGTGCAGACCTCGGATCGGCCGAAACAGGGCGTCGACATCGACACCGACTTCGGTGTGCAGGAATTTGCGCCAAGTCTCGGTGTCAGGCGTTGACGCTGGCGAGCCCCAGGCGATGAAATGAAACGCGGTGTGGCTGTCGTCAACCGCGGTATTGGTATTGGCCACGTTGTAGTGGTTGTTAGGCGGTATCAGGGCTGAGGAAGGCGCCAGAAACACAGTGGTGCGAACATAGTCATGCGTATTCGCGTCTTTGATCGGCCTGCGAATCGCCGCGTAGCGAAAACCATAGCCTGCCACTTGCACTTGCATACGCGGTGACTTGTCTGTCGATGGCCGCAGCCATTTGTCGTCGGTGGCCTGCGCGCCGTCGACCCGGGCGGGAACCATGTCTGAAGAATGCAGACTCGAGCTGTGGGCCGAATCAATCTGGCCCTCCAGAATTTGTGCCCAGTTGCACGGGACAATGATCTTGGCCACCGATACCCGCACCTCGGCGTTTGGCGCCCAGGGCGGCGGCGCAAACAGCGGCTGCTGGTCGGGCGGCCCCATGTAGGCCCAAACCAGCCCGGCCCACTCCTGCACCGGGTAAGCGCGGTGCCTGACTTTTTGCTGCAGCCCAGAGCTGGCAGGCTCTGAGCTCATGTCGACCACCTGACCCGTGACATCCATCTTCCAGCCGTGGTAGAGGCAGCGCAGACCACAGTGCTCGTTGCGGCCATACACCAGCGAAGCACGGCGATGCGGGCAGAGCTCGTCCATGACGCCGACCCGCCCTTCTGTGTCTCTAAAGACCACCAGGTTTTCCCCAAGCACGCGCGCACGGATGGGCTTGCCGTCGGGCTCGGCGACTTCCTCGGACAGACAGATGATTTGCCAGTGCCGACGCATGAGCTGGCCCATTGGGGCTGCACCCTCAACACGGCAAAGCAAATCGTTTTCTTCGGGGCTCAGCATAGTTTTGACAGCAAACTTTGTGGTGAAATACTTAGGTCACTAAGATTAAACCATGAATCCTACTTGTCAAGTAAAACTTATAAGGGCTGAAGGTCATGGCTGAGGCCGCGATCACGCTGAAATTGCTGTCCCGGCGTATGCTGAGCGCCGACATTGCCGAGTTGGTGTTTGCGCGTGCCGACGGGCAGGCTTTGGGCGCTTATCTAGCGGGGGCGCATATCACGGTGTGTGTGCCTGGAGGTCAATGGCGAAGCTACTCGCTGTGCGGCGCGCCACAGGACATCGATCGGTGGACGATTGCTGTCAAGCGTGAGCGCGCTGGCCGTGGCGGCTCGATGGGGCTCATTGACGACTTGGGTATCGGCGATCATCTGCAAGCGCTGCCCGCGCAAAACTTTTTCCCTTTGCATCCACGAGCGAAATCGTTCCTGTTTATCGCAGGGGGCATTGGCATCACGCCGATTTTTGCCATGATGCAGTCCCTGCAGATGCAAGGCAGGACCGACTATCGGCTGATTTACTGCACACGCGATGCCGCAGGCGCGGTTTATCAAGATGAACTGCTGGCCTTGTCCGGCCCAGGCAAAGTGGTGCTGCACCATGATCACGGCATGTCAGAGCAATGTTTTGATTTTTGGCCTTATTTGGAGACGCCGGGGCAACAGCATATTTATTGTTGTGGCCCGGCCTCCTTGATGGATAGTGTGCGCGACATGACTGGTCATTGGCCGAGGGAACAACTGCACTTCGAGAGTTTCTCCGGCTCGCAAGTGCCCGTCAGCCAGAACCGTGCTTTTGAAGTGGTTTTACAACGCAGCGGCAAAACCCTGCAGGTGCCTGCAGACAAAAGCTTGTTGCAGGTCTTACAAACAGCAGGCCTTGGCCTTGCAAGCTCTTGCGAAAGCGGCAGCTGCGGCTCATGCCGAACCGGATTGGTCTGCGGCCAGGCCGAGCATCGCGATCTGGTGCTTGACGCACAGGAGCGTTGCACGGCCATCATGCCTTGCGTGTCGCGCGCGCTGGGGGCTACCCTGGTGTTGGATTTATGAACGCAGCTTCGCCTTCGTCACGCTTGCGACTGGGAGTGATCGGCCTGGGTCGTGCGTTTACGCTGATGGCTCCGGCATTCAGGGCTGAAGCCAGGATCAGCGTGAGTGCTGGCGCGGACCCGAGGCCGGAGGCGCGCGCGCAGTTTGAGCGGGACTTTCGGGCTCCGGCGTTTGAAGACGCGCATGCCTTGTGTGCCAGGGACGATGTGGACGCGGTCTATGTGGCCTCGCCACATCCGCAACATGAGCAACATGTGCTGCTCGCTGCACGGCACGGAAAACACGTTATGGTCGAAAAGCCGATGGCGATCTCGCTGGAGGCCTGCACGCGCATGATTGAGGCATGCGCGCGAGCCGGCGTGAAGTTGATGATTGGCCACAGCCACAGTTTTGACGCGCCGATTGGCGCTTGTCTGGACATAATTCGCCAGCGGGACTTCGGTGCGGTTCGTATGTTGGCTGCATTCAATTACACCGACTTCATGTTTCGCCCACGTCGCGCCGACGAGCTCGATGTGCAGGCCGGAGGCGGCGCGGTATTTAACCAGGCGGCACATCATGTGGACATTGCCCGCTTGCTGTGTGGCGGGCCGGTCGAGCAGGTTGACGCATTTGTCGGCAACTGGGATATGCGCCGCGCCAGCCATGGCGCCTACAGTGCGCTTCTGCGCTTTGCCAACGGGGCGTGCGCCAACCTGAGCTACAGCGGCTATGCGCATTTCAATAGTGATCGATGGATGGATGGTGTGGGTGAACTCGGCAGAATGGTCGAGCCGGACAAACATGTGCAGACGCGGCGAAGGCTTCAGGCGGCTGTCGACCAGGCTTCTGAGGAGGCGATCAAGAGTGGGCGGGCGTACGGCGCCGAGGGCTGGGCGGGCGATCCGGCGGAGGTGGCCGGGCATCAGCACTTTGGCCCCTTGATCCTTAGTTGCGAAAGAGCAGATCTCAGGCCGAGCGCCCTCGGTGTTCATATTGATGCTGACGATGGCTACAGCTTTGTGCCGCTGGCCGTGCCGCGTGTTGAGCGCCAGGAGGTGGTCGATGCTTTCGTCCGCAGCATTTTGCAGGGTCAAGCGCCCGTTCAGGATGGTTATTGGGGGCGTGCGACGCTGGCCGTTTGCCTGGCCATGATCAGTGCTGCCAGTCAGCAGCAAAGCGTCAAGCCGCTGTATCAGACGGCATCGGGCAGCTCAGCATGAGCGGAAAACTGTCTGCCAACAAATCCTTGCTGCAGTATTGGCAGGACATCGCGCCGTCTGACCGATTGGCCCATCTGGTTCGCGATACCGCGCGTGCTTATATGCGCGCCCTGCAGGACAGGTTGCAGCAGCACGACATTGCTTTCAGCCAATGGCAGCTGCTACGCATTCTTTGGCATACCGACGGCTTGACCCAGCGCGAGCTCAGCGAGCGCGCGGGCTTGACGGAGCCGACCACCCAGGTCGTCATCAGAGGCATGGACCAGCGAGGCTATGTTCGGCGGCATCACCAGGCCAACAACCGTAAAAATAAATATGTCTATTTGACCGCTGCGGGGCGCGCCTTGCAGCGTGTGCTTGTGCCGCTAGCCGAGGAGACCAACCGGCTCAGCCGGCATGGCATCAGTGATCAGGACATTCAGGTCACCCGACAGACCTTGATGCGCTTGCTGAGCAACTTGGCCGAAGACGAGCTGCCAGCGAAATAATCAAGCAGCGTTCTATTTGGTCTGCGGTTCAGTACGCCCTTGCACAGGGAAGCTGGCCCTGTGGCCCTGGCAGCACAGCGCTGTTCCCAGGCGCCCTACAGAATTTCATGCACCTGATAAATCGGCCCGCTCGCTTCACGACGGCCGGTGCCCACCGCGATGATGCCGTTGAGCCAGGCGTAGCGTTTGCTGGCGGTCTCGAAGGTCGGGGTCATGCGAAAGTAGTAGCTGGCAGGGTCTACAGCTTCACCCGCGTTAAGTCGCTGCATGACCTCGGGTGGGCCGTGACGCAAGCCGCGGTAAGCCATGTAGATCAGCGCGTCGTCATCGGTGCGCAGCGTCAGTCGCACATCAAGCATCAAAACCCCGTCTGGCCGAAGCAAGAGCCAGTCGCCCCCAGGTGAGGCTTCAACGGTGCCGTTCATCAACTCGCCCCGAAACTGACCGCCTGCGACGGTGGCAATGCGCCGGCGCCCCATGGGCGTGTCACCGTGGTCAACAATTTGGGGGACGTCGAGTCGTAGTTCAAATAAGAGTCGGCTGTTGAGCATGTGTTCTTCCTTCAAAGCAAATGGCACGTACACGCATGATGGCACAGTGCAAACCCCTTTGAACCGTTTTTGCCCCGGGCGGAGCCTGCGCCCAGCGACGAGCACTCACTGCCCCGTTGCACTGGCGCGTGTTTCGTCGCGGCTAACATGCACTTCTTGGCCAGCCATGGTCGTAGCAAGAGGCAAGGATTCGCGATGCAAGCCTGGATATGTCAATCACCCACGGGCGTTGAAGCGCTCAACTGGACCGAGACGCCAACGCCCACACCCAAGGCTGGTGAGGTGCTCATTCGCATTGGCGCTGCTGGCCTGAATTTTCCGGACTTGCTGATCGTTCAGAACAAGTATCAGTTCAAGCCTGAGCCGCCGTTTGTGCCTGGCGCCGAATTCGCCGGCGTGATCGAAGCGCTTGGCCAGGGCGTGCAGTCTTTGCGCGTGGGCCAGGCGGTTGCATGCCTGGCTGGCACCGGTGGCTTTGCCACGCATGCCACGGTCGACGCACGGCTGTGCATGCCTTTGCCGGACGGCGTGCCCATGGCTGATGCGGCTGCGCTGATCATGACCTATGGCACGAGTTACCACGCGCTGCGCGACCGCGCCAAGATGCAGCCTGGCGAGACGCTGCTGGTTTTAGGCGCAGCAGGTGGCGTTGGCACAGCGGCGATTCAGTTGGGCAAGGCTTTGGGCGCGCGCGTGATTGCCGCGGCGTCCAGCGCTGATAAATGCGCGTTGTGCCGGGAGCTTGGTGCTGACGAGACGATTGATTACGGCGCTTTCAAAGCGCCCGGCGAGATGCGCGAGGCCATCCGCCTGCTCACCGACGGGCGGGGGGTCGACGTGGTTTATGACCCGATCGGCGGCGACCTGGCCGAGCCGGTGTTCAGGTCGATCGCCTGGCGCGGGCGTTATCTGGTGATTGGCTTTGCCGCCGGTCAAATTCCTAGCCTGCCCTTGAATCTGGCCTTGCTCAAGGGCGCCTCTGTGGTGGGCGTGTTTTATGGCGGCTTTGCCAAAAAAGAGGCCGCAGCGAATGCTACCTTGCTGCAAGAGCTTGGCGCGCTGTACCTCAAGGGCCAGATCAAGCCGGTGCTGCAGCAGCAACTGCCCATGCGCGAGTTGATGCAGGCTTATGACCTGCTGCAATCCCGCTCTGTTCTGGGTAAATTGGTTTTGTTGAACGACTGAGTCGCTGCCCCGGCGCCTCTTGATGACTTCAAGGCGGGTGTTTTACTGAATCGGGGTGTGGTCCTGGCCCGGCGCCTGCGCCATGGCAGCTTCGAAAAGGTGTCGGGAGATATGCGTGCTCAGGCGCTCCAGGGTTTTGTCGATCAGGCTCGGATGCAGTTCGTGGCCAATCAGCGGCAGGATTTCGGCGGTCATGTCCACGCCGCTTGCGCGCAGGCAGTAAGCGTCGTCGAGTACGGTTTTCCAGTGGGTGAGCGCGTCCTGCTTGCCATGCAAGAGGTGGATGCTGCCCAGGTAGCGCAGGTCCACGGGGCGCTGCGCGAAAGCGCCCGCCAGCGCCAGTACCCGATCGGCCCAGGGCTCGGTCAGGCAGGTGCTCTGCAAGGCCAGGGTTGCCCCCTGCCCAAAGCCGATCAGCGCGGTTTCAGCGCGGCCGACGCCCGCTTGTGCTTGCCAGGCGGCCATGCGTTGACCCAGGTCTCTCACCGCGTGCTTGAGTTCACTCTCGGCAAAACGGTCCTCATGGGGCTCAGCCTCAAACCAGGCGCGACCGCCGCCTGCTGCCCCCGAGCCCAGCGGTGCTTGGGGTGCGAGCACCTGGGCTTGGGGAAACGCCGTGGCCAGTGACTCACCCAGGGCCTGCATGTCGCTGGGCTTGCCATGCTTGCTGTGCAACAAAACGATGAGTTGCGCGGCTTTGGCCGGCGTTTGAATCTGAAGCACCGCCTCGGGCATGTCAGGCCTGCTGCAGGGCTGTTGCACAGACCTGCAGCAGCTGCGCGGTGATGGCAATCGCAACCGCTTCAGGCGCTTTGGACCGAATGCCGCTCACGCCAATCGGGCAGGTCACGCCGTCAAGCTCGGGGTCTGAAAACCCCATTTGCGACAGGCGCCGGCGAAAACTGGCCCACTTGGACTTGCTGCCAATCAGTCCAATAAAGCACAGGTCGTTTTGCTGTCGTTGGCGCTGTAAACAGGCTGCGACCACGTCCAGGTCTTCGGCATGACTGAAGCTCATGATCAGCACCGCACTGCCCGATGGCAAATCGGCCACAGCCGCTTGTACCGGCTCGCTGTGCTCGCAGAACACCTGGTCGCTGACCTGCGCCGGAAAGATCTGATCGCGGCTGTCGACCCAGTGCACCGCAAAAGGCAGGTCTGACAGGAGCTTGACCAGGGCACGGCCAACATGGCCGCCACCAAACAGGCCGACGGCTTGCCGCCACTGCGCCAGCTCAGCTTGCAGACGATGCAGGTCCTGACTGGCGATACGCGCAAACGACAGGTGAACCACGCCGCCGCAGCACTGGCCCAGGTTCGGGCCCAGCGCAAAGCGAAGGAGCTGCGGGTTGCCCGCCGTACCGCTGGGATAGTTGTCTGGTGCGCTCAGCCAGGCTCTGGCCTGGGCGATGGCCTGATGTTCAAGGTTGCCGCCGCCGACCGTGTTGACCACGGCATTCCTGAACACGGCCATCCAAGCGCCTTGTTCACGTGGGCCCGACCCCTGCACGCTGTGCACCCGCACCAGTACACCGTCTTGGTGCGTGAGTTGCTCTCGCAGGGCTTGCAGATGCGATGGCACGGCTCAGGCCGCCGCCTGGGCTTCTTTGCGGGCGCGCTCGCAGGCGAGCAGGATGCGCTCGGGTGTGGCTGGCGCACTGAGCTGAACGACGCTTTTGTGGTTGGCGCTCGCGCTGATGGCATCGCGCAGGGCAAAAAATGTGGACAGGCCCAGCATCAGCGGTGGCTCGCCCACTGCTTTGCTGTTGAAGGGCGTGGGCTTGATGTTGGCGCCCGCAAACAGGCTGACCTTGAAATGCTCGGGCACGTCGCCAGCCACAGGAATCTTGTAAGTGCTCGGGCCATGGGTGAGCAGTTTGCCGCGTTTGTCCCAAACGCATTCTTCCATGGTGAGCCAGCCCATACCCTGGATAAATGCGCCTTCGATTTGACCCTGGTCGATGGCAGGGTTGATGCTGCGACCGGCGTCGTGAACGATGTCTACCGCCTTGAGCCACCATTCGCCGGTGCGGGTGTCGATTTCCACCTCGCTGACGGCGGCGCCGTAGCAGAAGTAATAGAAGGCTTTGCCCTGTAGCGTGTTGAAGTCGTACTCAATCTCCGGCGTCATGAAAAAGCCCGTGACGGAGAGGCCCACCCGGTCAAGCCAGGCCTGTTTGGCCAGAGTGGCCCAGTCGACAGATTGCCCGCCACCATGCGCCTGGTTGCTGGCAAAGGTCACCTCAGCCGCATCGCAGCGCAGCAAGCGGGCGGCCACTGGTGCCAGACGCGCGCGCAGCTGCGCGGTGGCGTTCATGATGGCCGCGCCGTTGATGTCGGCGCCACTGGAGGCGGCCGTGGCCGAAGCATTAGGCACTTTTTGCGAATCTGTTGCCGTGACGCGCACGAACGAGGTGTCAATGCCCAGGCCGTCGGCACAGACCTGCGCCATCTTGGTGTTGAGCCCCTGGCCCATTTCGGTGCCGCCGTGGTTGCAGCTGACCGAGCCGTCCATATAAACATTGATCAGGGCACCGCCCTGGTTAAGCATGGTGGCGGTGAAGCTGATGCCGAATTTGAGCGGCACCAAGGCCAGGCCGCGTTTGCGATGGCGGCTCTTGGCATTGAAGGCCTCAATGGTCTGGCGACGCTCGCGGTAGGCCGACTCTTCTTCGACCTGCTCCATCACCTGGTCGCCGATCCAGTCTTCGATGACTTGCCCGTATTGGGTCGTCATGGTCTCGGCACGTCCTGAGCGAGCCGGGTCCTGGTAGAGGTTCAGTTTGCGCACATCAAGCGGATCTTTACCCAGCGTGCTGGCAATCTCTGAGAGGATGGTCTCGATGCCAAACATGCCTTGCGGCCCGCCAAAGCCGCGAAACGCCGTGGCGCTTTGCGTATGGGTTTTGCAGCGGTAGCTGATCAGTTTGAGGTTGGGGATGAAATAGCAGTTGTCAATATGCAAGCAGGCGCGGTCATTGACCGGACCGGAGAAGTCGGTGCTGTAACCACAGCGCGATGCCAGGGTGATGTCAGCGCCCAGGATGCGGCCCTCGGCGTCAAAGCCCACTTCGTAATCGATTTTGAAGTCATGGCGTTTGCCGGTGATCATCATGTCGTCGTCACGATTGACCCGCAGCTTCACGGGTCGCTGTAGCTTGAATGCAGCCAGCGCAGCGCTTTGGCTAAAGATGCTGGCATTGCCCTCTTTGCCACCGAAGCCGCCACCCATGCGCCGGCAGATCACTTCAACGTCTTTGGTGCTCAGGTTCAGCGCTGAGGCTGCTTCACGCTGGTTGCCGTCCGGGTGCTGGGTCGACACGTACAAGGTGAGCTGACCGTCTTCGCGCGGCACGGCATAAGTGATCTGGCCTTCCAGGTAAAACTGCTCCTGCTGTCCGGTCTCTGTGCTGCCTTTGATTTTGAAGGGCGCCTGGCGAATCGCCTGATCGGCATCGCCTCGGTTGATGCCTTTGGACGGCATGACAAAGCTTTGCGCGGCCATCGCGTCTTCGATTGTCAGAATGGGTGTCAATTCCTTAACCAGCACCTTGGCTTTGCTCGCGGCCTCACGTGCGTAGAGCATTTCACGGGCCACCACAACAGCCACCGCCTGTCCAATGAACTCGACCTTGCCCGCAGCCAGGAAAGGGTCGTCGTGAATGATCGGCCCGCAATTGTTTTCCCCCGGGATGTCGCGGCTGGTGAACACCGCCACCACACCGTGTTCCTGCAGCAGCGCCTGGCGGTCGATACCTTCGCCAATGAGCTCGCCATGCGCAACGGGCGACTTCACCAGTGCGGCGTACAAGGTTCCGGCTAGTTCGGGTTGGTCATCGACATAGGCTGCACGCCCGGTGACATGCAAATGTGCCGACTCATGCACCAGCTCAGCGCCGAGCTGCTGGCCTTTGGTGCGTAGCAGCGACTTCAGGGTATCGGGGGCGTTCATTTAAGCAACCTCCACTGTCTGATCTTCCAGAAATTCAAGGACCAGGTTGCGTGCGAGCAGCGCACGGTAGGTCCAGGTGGCACGCAGCCCATCGCGGGGCGTGAAACTTTGTGCAATGGCCGAGTCGAGATCGGAGGCGCTGACCTCCGACGGCTTTTTGCCTTCGAGCACAGCCTCAATCTTCGGCGCGCGGCAAGGTGAGGGTGCCAGTCCGTTGTAAGCCAGGCGCACCTCGGTTAGGCGCCCGTCCTTCAGGCTGTAAGCGATGGCAGCGCAAGTGGCTGAAATGTCTTGCTCGAAGCGCTTGCTGATTTTGTGCGCCCGAAACACCTGCTGCGTCTTGGGCTTGGGCAGTTCGATGGCTTCGATAAACTCGCCCGCTTGCAACACATTTTTTTTCTGGCCAACATAGAACGCGTCCAGCGGCAGGCTGCGCTGCTTGTTTTGCCGGCGCAGTATCAGGCGCGCGCCAAGCGCCATCAGGCAGGGCATGGAGTCGCCGATGGGCGAACCGTTGGCGATATTGCCGGCCAGGGTGGCTGTTGATCGTATGGGCGGAGAGCCAAAGCGTCGGATCACCTCGGCGAAATCCGGGTAGGGCCCGACGAGCAGTTGCTCCACGCGGGTGAGGGAGACCATGGCCCCGACGCGCCAGCTATCGCGCTGCTCCTCGATTCGGTGCAGCGCACGCACATTGCCCAGATACATGATGCGCGATGGCCGGGTGAACTGTTTGTTGACCTGCAGGCCGATTTCGGTGCTGCCGGCCAGTAGCGTGGTCTCGGGGTGGCGAGCCAGGTAGTCGGCCACCTCTTCAAGCGTGGCTGGCGAAACAAACTCATTGCCTTTGCGGGTACGCACCACCGGTTGCACCAGGATGTCGCCCTCTAGACTGAGTGTTGGTGTCTGGGCGCGGCGAATATCTCTCAGGCCTTGCAGGTCGGCGCCGTCGTCAAGCTTGAGTGCGGCGGTTTGTTGGCAGGCCTTGGTGGCTGCTTCAATAATGGGTTTGTATCCGGTGCAGCGGCACAGGTTGCCGCTGAGTGCATTGGTGATGTCGCGCCGAGCAGGCTGCACCTTGGTCTGCACCAGGTTGACCAGGCTCATGACGATGCCCGGCGTGCAAAAGCCGCATTGCGAGCCGTGGCACTTGATCATCTCTTGTTGTATCGGGTGCAGGCTGCCGTCGGCCCGCGCCAGGCTTTCAACGGTTTTGATGGATTTGCCATCGAGCGAGGGGAGCAATTGGATGCAGCTGTTGACGGCGACATAGTCGATGCCATCGCCCGCTTCGTTGAGTTCGCCGACCATCACTACACAGGCGCCACAGTCACCTTCAGCGCAGCCTTCCTTGGTACCGGTGCGGTGCATGCGTTCGCGCAAATAGTCCAGCACGGTTGTGGTGCGACGCACGCCCTGGGCTTCAACGATCTGGCCGTCGAGCACAAAGCGAACGGTGTTGGTGACTTGAGTCATGGTCTGAGTACCTGTGGGGGCTTTGGGGGCAGAGAGGGTCATTTTAGTAAGAGCGCCAGGCGTGGCCAGCCGGGTGCGCATGGGGCTGCGGATCTGCCCTGGAACCACCAAACAGCTGAGGTGTTTGACGGAATTCCCAAAATCGGGATATACTCCTGGGGGTATATAAATGGAGTGTGTATTTTGATCTCTCAACTGACTTTGCCTTTCCGTCGCGCGCAGCTTGTGCACGCAGCGACTTTCTTTGCGCTGACCCTGACCACGGGCGCTGCCATGGCACAGGCGCCCGTATCGGTGCCAGTGGCCAAGGCGGAACGCCAGCGGGTGGGGTCTGGCTTCGAGCTTGACGGGGTGGTTCAGCCGGTTCGTCAGAGCATGGTCTCGGCGCAGGCGAGCGGCCGCCTGGCCAGTCTGAATGTCAAGGTTGGTGATCGGGTGCGCGCCGGCCAGGTGCTGGCCACCATTGACGATCGCGAGACCCAGACCGGCGTGCAGCGCAGCCAGGCCCAGGTGGCCCAGGCGCAGGCGGATTTGCGCAATGCACAGGCTAATTTTGACCGCACCCGCAATTTGCAGCGTCAGGGCTTTGTGAGCTCTGCAGCGATGGATTCGGCTGAGGCGCAGCTGAAGGCCGCACAGGCCGCGCATGACCAGGCGCAGGCCGGTGCCCGTCAAGCCAGTCTGTACCAGGGCTTTACCAAAGTCACCGCGCCGTTTGACGCCTGGGTGTTACAGACGCTGGCAGAGGCCGGTGATCTGGCCGTGCCGGGTAAACCAATCGTGAGTTTGTACGCGCCCTTGCCGCTGCGTGTTGTGGTCCAGGTGCCGGTGAGCCGCTCAGCGCAGGTGGCAGCCGCGGCCAAAGCCGGCTCGGCTGTATCCGTGCAGCTCGACGCTGAATCGGCTGTGCGACCCACCCAGGTTTCTCAGGTTCCCAATGCCGACCCGGTCTCGCAGACCATCGAGTGGCGTCTGGGCCTGCCCGATGCGCAGGCAGCCCGGGCGCTGCCTGGCCAGCAGGTTCGGGTCAGGTTCTCACTGGGTGAGTCGGCTTCTTTGCTGGTGCCCGCGTCAGCGATTCTGCGTCGTGGGGAACTCACGGCGGTATACGTGGCGGCCGACAAAGGGTTCGCCTTGCGCGCGATTCGCCCGGGGGTCGACCACGGTGCACAAGGTGTGCAGGTTCTGAGCGGCTTGGCCGAGGGCGAACGGGTCGCACTGGATCCGGTCCGCGCTGGCTTGTTTGGTGCACAGCCGCAGGCAAAGTGAGCGCAAGATGACAACAGAACAAAAAATGGGCGTCTCTGGACGCCTGGCTGATGCTTTCAAGCTCAATGCCATCACACCGCTGCTGGCACTCATGGCCCTGCTGCTCGGCTTGTTTGCCGTCCTGGTGACGCCGCGTGAGGAAGAGCCTCAGATCAATGTGACCATGGCCAATGTGCTGATTGCGTTTCCCGGGGCCAGCAGCGCCGACGTGCAAAGCATGGTGGCGCGCCCTGCCGAGCAGGTGCTCAGTCAGATCGCTGGCATTGAGCACACCTATTCAGTCGCTCGCCCTGGCATGGCCATCATCACCGTGCAATTCAAGGTGGGCGTGCCGCGCACCGAGGCGCTGGTACGCTTGTACGACGTGCTCAACGCCAACCAGGACTGGTTGCCGCGGGACCTGGGCACGCTGACCCCCATCGTCAAACCCAAAGGTATTGACGACGTTCCCGTGGTGGCCGTCACGCTTTGGAGCCCCAAGGGCATGTCGGCGGCCGAGCTCGAGCGCGTCGCCCATTCCATGGAAGCTGAGATCAAGCGGGTTCCCGGCACGCGGGAGGTGCAGACCATTGGTGGTCCGCGCCGCGCTGTGATGGTGTGGCTGGATCCGGCGCGCCTGCGTGACCGCGGGGTAGATTTGCTAAGCCTGAAAGCCTCGCTTGCAGCGGCTAACGTGAGCACACCCTCGGGCGCGGTGCTCAGGCCAAAGGGCCAGGGCGCACATCTGGTGCAGGTCGAAACAGGCGAGTTCTTGCGTTCGGCGCAGGATGTCGGCGATCTGGTGGTGGGCATGAGCAAAGGCCTGCCGGTTTACTTGCGTGAACTGGCGCGCATCGAAGAGGGCGCGCAGTTGCCTCAGCAGTACGTCTGGTATTCCCCCGGCCAGGCTCAGGCGCAGCAACTTGCCGACCAAGGCGCTAGCGTGGCTGGCATTTACCCGGCTTTAACCCTGCAGGTCAGCAAGAAGCCGGGCAGCAATGCGGTGGATGTGGCCGAAGCGGTGCTCGAGCGCATCGATCAGCTGAAAAATGTCATGATCCCGCAGGACATTCAGGTCAGCACCACGCGTGACTATGGCGTGACTGCCGCAGAAAAGGCCAACAAGCTGATTCAGAAGCTGGCTTTTGCCACGGGATCGGTGATTTTGCTGGTGGGCCTGGCGCTCGGGCGCCGTGAGGCGGTGATCGTCGGTGTGGCGGTGATCCTGACACTGGCGGCCACATTGTTTGCGTCCTGGGCCTGGGGCTTTACATTGAACCGTGTCTCACTGTTTGCCCTGATTTTTTCGATTGGCATTCTGGTTGACGACGCGATTGTGGTGGTTGAGAACATTCACCGCCATCAGCAACTGCATCCGCATGCCAGTTTGCGCGACATCATTCCTGCCGCGGTCGATGAGGTCGGTGGGCCCACGATCCTGGCCACACTGACCGTGATCGCAGCGCTGCTGCCCATGGCCTTTGTCACCGGACTGATGGGGCCTTACATGAGCCCGATTCCGATCAATGCCAGCATGGGTATGGCTATTTCGCTGGCGATTGCTTTCACGATCACCCCTTGGCTGGCGCTCAAGCTGATGCGATCGCACCACGGGCATGGTGAGCAAGTGCAGACCAAGAGCGGACTGCGCCTGCAGAAATTTTTCTCAGCGGTTCTGGTGCCGTTTTTGGAAAGCGCCCGTAAGCGCTGGCTGTTGTTGGCTGGCATTCTGAGTGCGCTGGTTTTGTCCGTTGGCTTGGTTGTCGTGCAGTGGGTGGTTCTGAAGATGCTGCCCTTTGACAACAAGAGCGAGTTCCAGGTGTTGGTTGAAATGCCCGCTGGCACACCGCTGGAAGACACGGCCTCCACGCTGGCTGATCTGGGTGCGTTGCTGGCGCGACAGCCCGAGGTCAAGGACGTGCAGGCCTACGCCGGAACGGCTTCTCCCATCACCTTTAACGGTCTGGTGCGTCAGTATTACCTGCGCGCCGATCCGCAGCAGGGCGACTTGCAGGTGAACCTGGTGGATAAACAGCATCGCAGTGAAAAAAGTCATGCGATTGCGCAGCGCCTGCGGCCAGCGCTGGAATCGATTGGTCAGAAACATGGCGCGCGCGTCAGTGTGGTTGAGGTGCCGCCAGGCCCGCCGGTGATGTCGCCCCTGGTGGCCGAGGTGTATGGCCCCGACGAAGCCGGACGCCAGGCTGTTGCTAAATCCTTGGTGGGCACTTTTGCGGCCACACCCGACATCGTCGGCGTTGACAGTTCCTTGGAAGAAGATGCGCCCAAAGCCTATTTGCGTGTGCGCCGTCAGAGGGCCGACTCGCTGGGCATTCCGGTTGCCGTGGTGGCGCAGACAGCGGCCATGGCGCTGGCTGGCCATGACGCAGCCTATTTGCATGATGTTCAGAGCAAATACCCCATCCCGGTGCGTATGCAGTTGCCACTGAGCAGTCAGGTGGGGCTGGACGCACTGTTGGCGCTGCCACTGAAAGCGGCCAATGGGCAGATGGTGCCCTTGTCTGAACTGGTGCGCGTTGACAGTGGCGTGATCGACAAGCCGCTCTACACCAAAGACTTGCAGCCGGTGAGCTATGTGGTCGGTGACATGGCCGGCAAGCTCGACTCGCCGCTGTACGGCTTGTTCGATATCCGCCAGAAGCTGCAGTCTGCGGCGCTGCCAGGCCATGGGTCCCTGGCTGAATACTGGATCAAGCAGCCCGCACAAGCCTTGCAGCAATTCGCGATCAAATGGGACGGCGAATGGCAGGTGACGTATGAAACCTTCCGCGACATGGGGGCAGCCTACGCGGTGGGCCTGGTGCTGATTTACCTGCTGGTGGTGGCGCAATTCAAGAGCTACCTGACCCCCTTGGTAATCATGGCGCCTATTCCTTTGACGGTGGTGGGTGTCATGCCCGGCCACGCACTGCTGGATGCACAATTCACGGCAACGTCGATGATTGGCATGATTGCGTTGGCGGGCATTATTGTTCGCAACTCGATCCTGCTTGTCGACTTTATTGAACTGCAGGTCGCGCAAGGCATGAACTTCAAGCAAGCCGTGGTGATGTCGGCAGCGGTTCGCGCGCAGCCCATCATGCTCACCGGTCTTGCCGCCATGATTGGTGCCTTTTTTATCCTGGACGACCCAATCTTTAACGGGCTGGCCATCTCTCTTATATTTGGCATCCTGGTGTCGACCATGTTGACTCTGGTCGTGATTCCGGTGCTGTACTACGCGCTGTACAGAAAGCGCATGGCGGGCGCACCGCTGGCGTCTCAGGCCTGATGGAAGGTTTGAAGCCGTGAAGGTGGACAAATGGGCGCGCTTTGGCGCAGAGAATGCACAAGAGGCTGAGGTGCGTGCGCTTGGCGCCCTGCGGGAGTTGATTTTTTGATAAGGAGTGTTTGATATGACGGTTCAACGCATGATTCTGGTGATTGCTGGTTCATTCATCATGCTGTCTCTGGCGCTAGGCGTTGAAGGCAGCCCGCTGTTTGTCAGCAAATGGGCGCTGGCCTTCACCGCGTTCGTGGGTGCCAATCTGTTTCAGTTCGGCTTTACCAAGGTCTGCCCAATGGGCTATATCCTGAAAAAGCTGGGCGTGCCGGAGTCGGCATGACCGCGCTCACCGGTGGCGCGGCGCGCTCTGATGTCATCAACCGCCTGCGTCGCGCTGAAGGCCAGATCCGCGGCGTGCAACGCATGATCGAAGACGGCGAGAGCTGTCTGAAGATTGCGCAGCAGTTTTCAGCTGTGCGCAAAGCCCTGGACAGCACTTATTTGCGCATGACCATGTGTTTTATGGAGCAGGAGTTGCAGTCGCAGCAGGCCAAGGCCGAGGGCGAACAGGGGCGCACCGACCAGGTGCTTAAAGAGCTCGAAACACTGCTCGCGCGCATGGGCTGAACTCAGCGCGGCCTGCCCTGGGTCACGCCGGGCGCGCTGGATCGAATGATGCCGCCGCCGAGGCAGACCTCGCCGTCGTAGAGCACTGCCGATTGCCCGGGCGTGATGGCCCATTGGGCCTGGTCAAATCGCAGGGTGATTGCCTGTGCGTTGAGCCCTAGGACAGTGCAGGCTGCGTCCTGCTGGCGGTAGCGTGTTTTGGCCGCCAGTTGCGTGGCGCTCGGGCCCTGGCCATCGACCCAGCTGAGTTGATCAGCCTCCAGGTCTTGAGCCAACAACCAGGGGTGGTCATGACCTTGCACCACCCATAAGGTGTTGCTGTCCATGTCTTTGCGGGCGACAAACCAGGGCGCATGTTCTCCGCCCCCTTTTTGCACGCCTTTGGCTTTGAGTCCGCCGATGCCCAGGCCCTGACGCTGACCCAGCGTGTAAAAGCTCAGGCCTTGATGCTCCCCGATGGTGCGCCCCTGATCGTTTTTGATGGGTCCTGGCGCACGAGCGAGGTAGCGGTTGAGGAATTCCCGAAACGGTCGTTCGCCGATAAAACAAATGCCGGTGGAATCTTTCTTTTTGGCGTTGGGCAAGCCGATCTCGTTGGCGATTCGGCGAACCTCGGTTTTTTTCAGCTCTCCCACCGGGAAAAGGGTTTTGGCCAGTTGCGCTTGGTTCAGCCGATGTAGAAAGTAGCTCTGGTCTTTGGCGGGGTCCAGGCCTTTGAGCAGTTCGACTGGCGCGCTGGCATGCTGCTGCCGAACCCGCGCATAGTGCCCGGTCGCCATGCGCTCGGCTCCTAGCCGCAAGGCGTGATCCAGAAAAGCTTTGAATTTGATTTCGGCGTTGCACAGCACGTCCGGGTTGGGTGTGCGTCCCGCGCTGTATTCCTTGAGGAACTCGGAAAAAACCCGGTCCTTGTACTCGGCCGAGAAATTCACATGCTCCAGTTCAATACCCAGTACATCGGCTACTGCCGCGGCGTCGACGAAGTCCTCCTTGCTTGCGCAGTACTCGGCGTCATCGTCGTCCTCCCAGTTCTTCATGAAGATGCCCACCACCTCGTGGCCCGCACGCTTGAGCAGCCAGGCGCTGACCGCGGAGTCAACCCCGCCACTGAGGCCCACGACCACGCGCTGGTGGGTCATGGCAAGGGTCGCGCCTGCAACACGCTGGCGTCGGTGTGAATCAAGTCCATTGGGAATCGCTGGCCGCGCAGATAGTCCTCCAGGCACTGTAAGACCAAGGGACTGCGGTGCCGCGCGGCGCTGGCACGGATTTCATCGGGGCTAAGCCAGAGGGCTTGCACAATGCCATGGTCGAGCTGGCGATGGGGCTCTCGCTCGCCGAGCTTGCCGCAGAAGGCAAAACGCAAATAGGTGACATCGAGGCTGGCGCGGCCGTCGGCGGCCGGCCGCTGGAAGCGCGACATGTAAACCCCGAGCAGCGTTTGCGGCTCAAAGGCGTGCGCCGTTTCTTCCAGCACCTCGCGCGCGCAAGCCTGTGCCAGGGATTCGCCGGGATCGAGGTGACCGGCTGGGTTGTTCAGCCGCAAGCCCTCGACGGTGTGCTCTTCGACCAGCAAAAACTTGCCATCGCGCTCAATAATGCCCGCCACCGTGGCGCTGGGCTTCCAAATCGTGTCCATGCGCGATTATCGGAAATCTGCCCGGCAGCGGCTTCGCTCGGGCCCACGCGAAGGGCGGGCTCAGCGGCCCAGTCTGCAATACTGAGTAAACTCTTGCCTTTATTCATTTTCTGCTGATATACAGCGAGGAATCAGGCATGCAAAACGACATAGCCGGTGGGAACGTTGCGGCGTCGCCCGCGAAGAAGCCCCAGCGCATCGGGGTACCCAAAGAGATATTCCCGGGCGAAAAGCGCGTAGCCACGGTGCCCGATGTGGTCGAAAAGCTCGTCAAGCTGGGCTTTGAGGTTTGCGTGCAGAGCGGCGCCGGCGATGCTGCCAATTTCTCAGATGAGGTCTATCGCGCGGCTGGTGCAAGCGTGGTGGGCTCGGCCCAGGAGCTTTGGTCGGCAGCCGACATTGTTTTCAAGGTGCGCCCACCGCAGACCGAAGAGCTGGCCATGATGCGCGAGGGCAGCAGCCTAGTCGGCTTTGTTTGGCCCGCGCAGAACCCGGAGCTGATGACGCAGCTGCAGGACAAGAAAGCCACCGTGCTGGCGATCGACTGCCTGCCGCGGCAGCTGAGCCGGGCCCAGAAGATGGACGCGCTCACCTCGATGGCCGGCATCAGCGGTTATCGGGCTGTGATCGAGGCGGCCAATGCTTTTGGCCGGTTTTTCAATGGTCAAATCACCGCCGCGGGCAAAGTGCCGCCGGCCAAAGTGTTTATCGCAGGCGCCGGTGTGGCGGGCCTGGCTGCCATTGGCACGGCCGCTAACCTGGGTGCCATCGTTCGCGCCAACGATACCCGTGCCGAGGTGGCCGATCAGGTCAAATCGCTGGGCGGTGAATTTGTCAAGGTTGATTACGAAGAAGAGGGCTCTGGTGGTGGTGGCTATGCCAAAGTGATGAGCGAAGGCTTTCAGGCGGCGCAGCGCGCTATGTATGCGCAGCAGGCCAAGGAGGCCGACATCATCATCACCACGGCGCTGATCCCGGGAAAACCCGCACCGAAGCTCATTACAGCTGAGATGGTGCAAAGCATGAAGCCCGGCAGCGTGATTGTGGACATGGCTGCCGAGCAGGGCGGCAACTGCGAGCTCACCGTGCCGGGGGAGGCTGTGGTTCGCCACGGCGTGACGATTGTGGGTTACACCGACCTGGTGAGCCGTTTGGCTAAACAGAGTTCGACTCTGTACTCGACGAACTTGCTGCGCCTGAGTGAAGAACTGTGCAAGACCAAGGACGGCGTGATTCACGTCAATTTCGAGGATGACGCCATCCGAGGCCTGACGGTCGTTAAAGATGGCGAGCTGACGTGGCCGGCGCCGGCCCCCAAACTGCCGGCAGCACCGGCGGCCAAACCGGCTGCAGCGGCCGTGCCCAAAGCACCAGCGCATGGACATGGCCCGGGAGAGCCGATGTCGCTGAAGTCACTTTTGACGGTGTTTGGTATCGGTGCGGTGTTGTTTTGGCTGGTTGGTGCCTATGCGCCCGCGAGCTTTTTGTCGCACTTCACGGTTTTCGTGCTGGCCTGCTTTGTGGGCTATATGGTGGTCTGGAATGTCACGCCGTCGCTGCACACGCCCCTGATGAGCGTGACCAACGCGATTTCGTCGATCATCGCCATCGGGGCGCTGGTGCAGATCGCGCCGCCCCTGGACGCGGCTGGAGCGACCAATCGGCCCGGCGGCTTGATTTTGAGTTTGGCGGTGCTGGCACTGGTGCTGACGGCCATCAATATGTTCGGCGGCTTCGCGGTGACGCGTCGCATGCTGGCCATGTTCCGTAAATAAAACAAGAAAGAGGAGCGGACATGACTGCCAGCCTTGCAACCATGGCCTACATTGGGGCCACGATTCTTTTTATTCTCAGTCTGGGTGGCTTGTCCAACCCGGAGACCGCTCGCCGCGGCAATATGTTCGGCATCGTCGGTATGGCCATCGCGGTCCTGGCCACGATTCTGGGCCCACGTGTCACCGGTGGTGGTGTGGCCTATATCGTGGTCGCGCTACTGATTGGTGCGAGCATCGGCCTGTATGCGGCCAAAAAAGTCCAGATGACGCAGATGCCGGAGCTGGTGGCGCTGATGCACAGCTTGGTTGGCCTGGCGGCATGCCTGGTAGGTTTTGCCAGCTATGTGGATACGTCGGTGGCGTTTGAAGGCGCCGAGAAAATCATCCATGAAGTCGAAATTTACATTGGCATTTTGATTGGCGCGGTCACCTTCAGTGGCTCGATCGTGGCGTTCGGCAAGCTCTCAGGCAAGATCGGTGGCAAGCCTTTGCTCTTGCCGGCGCGGCACCTTCTGAACCTGGCGGCGCTCTTGATCGTCATCTGGTTCGGGCGCGCCTTTGTGGCTGCGCCTGACGTGGCCTCTGGCATGACGCCGCTGCTGGTCATGACCCTCATCTCCCTGCTCTTCGGCGTTCATATGGTGATGGCCATTGGCGGCGCGGACATGCCGGTGGTGGTGTCGATGCTCAACAGCTACTCGGGCTGGGCGGCAGCGGCCACGGGCTTCATGCTCTCCAACGATTTGCTGATCGTCACAGGCGCGCTGGTGGGTTCATCCGGCGCGATTCTGAGCTACATCATGTGCCGGGCGATGAACCGCAACTTCATCAGCGTGATTGCTGGTGGCTTTGGCGGTGGGGCACCGGTGGCCAAGAGCGCATCAGGCAGTGCCGAGCCGCAGGGCGAGGTGCAGCCGGTGAGCGCGGCAGAAACCGCCGAGATGTTGCGCGAAGCCAAAAGCGTGATCATCGTGCCGGGCTATGGCATGGCGGTGGCGCAAGCGCAGCACACGGTCTTTGAGATCACCAAGCAGCTGCGTGACAAGGGCGTCAATGTCCGTTTTGCCATCCACCCTGTGGCCGGTCGTATGCCTGGGCACATGAACGTCTTGCTCGCCGAGGCCAAAGTGCCTTACGACGTGGTGCTCGAGATGGACGAAATCAACGAAGATTTCCCAGACACTGATGTGGCCATGGTTATCGGTGCCAACGACATCGTTAACCCGGCTGCGCAGGACGACCCGGGCAGCCCGATTGCGGGCATGCCGGTGATCGAGGTCTGGAAAGCTAAAACCTCGATCGTGATGAAGCGCAGCATGGCCTCCGGCTACGCTGGCGTTGATAACCCGCTGTTCTACAAAGAGAACAACCGCATGCTTTTCGGCGACGCCAAAAAGATGCTCGACGAAGTCCTGGCTGTCTTGCGCAGCTAGGGCGCTGATCGCCCGGACTCGGCATGACCCTGGCCATCGTCAGTGCGCTGGCCGATGAACAGCGCGGCCTGGTGGAGGCCTTGACGGATGCGCGTTGTGTGCGGCGGGCCGGGCGCGACTTTTGGCTTGGACGGTGGCACGCTCAGGACCTTGTTCTTGGCTTGTCGGGCATTGGCAAAGTGGCTGCTGCCAGTACGGCGGCAACCTTGATCGAAGCGTTCGGGGTTGACCGCATGGTGCTCACCGGGGTGGCAGGTGGGCTCGGCGCCGGCGTTGCCGTTGGCGATGTGGTGGTGGCCACAGCATTCCTGCAGCACGACCTGGATGCGTCGCCCTTGTTTGAGCGCTATGTCGTACCCCAGTATGGCTCGAAGACCATGGCTTGCGATGCACAGCTGACGTCGGCGCTGGCGCGCGCTGTTGCAGATTCGCACATCCGCTGGGGCTCGGCGGGTATGGTGCATCAGGGCCTGCTGGTTAGTGGTGACCGTTTCATCGGCCAGGCCGAGTTGTCGCGGCAACTGCTGGCTGATCTCAGCGCGGCTGGTTTTTCACCGCTGGCCGTGGAAATGGAAGGCGCTGCTTTTGCACAGGTCTGCCTGGATCATGGGGTCGCTTTTGCAGCGGTTCGAACCATTTCAGACCGCGCTGACGATAGCGCGCATGTCGACTTTCAAGCCTTCGTCGGGTCGGTGGCGGGCCCGCGGGCGCTGGCCATGATCAGCCAGCTGATGCACGAGCTGGGGCAGGCCTCAGGCTAGCCAGCCGCGCTTGCGGAAATACCACATGGGCACCAGCGAGCTGCAAATCATCAGCGCCAGCGCAAAGGGATAACCCGCTTGCCAGTCGAGTTCAGGCATGAACTTGAAATTCATGCCATAAATACTGGCGATCAGGGTCGGCGGCAGCAGTGCGACGCTGGCCACCGAAAAAATCTTGATGATCTTGTTCTGGTTGATGTTGATGAAGCCGACGGTGGCATCCATCAAAAAGTTGATCTTGTCGAACAGAAAAGCGGTGTGCGAGTCCAGCGAGTCGATGTCGCGCAGGATCAGGCGCGCTTCTTCAAACTGCTCGGCGTTCAGCATTTTGCTGCGCATCATGAAACTCACCGCACGTCGCGTGTCCATGGCGTTGCGCCGGATGCGGCCATTCATGTCTTCGTGACGCGCGATCGCGGCCAGCACTTCGCTGGCCAGGGCGTCGCTGACGTCGCCACTGAGCACCTTCTTTCCGGCGGCCTCCAGGCCATCGTAAATTTCTTCCAAGGTGTCAGCAGAGTATTCGGCGTCCGCGTCGAACAGCTTGAGCAAGACTTCTTTGGCGTCTTCAATCAAGCCAGGGGCACGCCGGGCGCGCAGGCGCAGCAGGCGAAAGACAGGGACATCCTCATCATGAATTGAGAACAGCACGCCTTTGCTGCGCAGTTGGTCGTTATCCAGGTTCAGGATGAAGGCGACGCGCACCGCGTGGGGGTCGTTGTCGTCAGCGACCAGGAAGTCGCTGCGGATATGCAGCTCGCTGTTGTCTTCCTTGTAGAACCGGGCCGACTCCTCGATGTCCTCGTCCATCGCGTCATCGGGAATCGAGAGTCCGTAGTACTGCTTGATCCACTGCTTTTCTTCCCGGCTGGGGGACTCGAGGTCAACCCAGATCGGTTGAAAGCGAGACAGTTCTTCCCGGGACTCGATCTCCTCTTGAACCAGCCTGCCGTTGACGAGAGTAAAGATATTGAGCATGGGCCAGGATGAATGTGATCGCTGCGGGCGAATCGAAGGGCCGCCGATTGACCGTTTGCTGAATTATGGCATCGCTGCCTGTTGCGCTCTGTCGCAAATGCGGTATGCTCGGATCTCGAGTGTGAGTGCTCCGACGCTCACAAGGTTTTTTGGCAAAGACAGGACAGGTAAGCCCAGTCATCGGTGAATCGACGAAATACTGGCGCAGCGATTGATCCATCTCCCACGTATCACTTATCCGAACAGGAGTTTCCCCTATGAATTTGACGATCAGCGGCCATCATCTTGAAGTTACCCCCGCGCTGCGTGCCTATGTCACCAGCAAGATGGACAGGATCAAGCGCCATTTCGATCAGGTGGTGGACGTGAAAGTGCTGCTGAGCGTGGAAAACATGAAGGAGAAGGATTTGCGCCAGAAGGCGGAGTGCAATATCCACATCAAGGGCGTCGACCTATTCGCCGAGAGCACGCACGAGGACCTGTACGCCGCAGTTGACGACCTGGTCGACAAACTCGACCGGCAGGTGGTCAAGCACAAAGACCGCGTGCAGAAGCACCAGCATGATGCGCCCAAGCGCATGATGTGATTTAAACTGCGTACCCCGCGCGCCAGGCGCGCGGCTTTTTTGCGCCTTTGGTCTTCGCCGAGTCTTTGAGCCCTCATGAACCGTTTAGCGTCCATCCTCACTCCTGAGCACGTACTGGTTCAGGTTGAAGCGTCCAGCAAAAAGCGATCTTTCGAAGAAGCAGGCTTGTTGTTTGAAAACCTGCACGGCCTGAGTCGCGCGCTGGTAACAGACAGCCTGTTTTCGCGCGAGCGGCTTGGCTCGACTGGGTTGGGTCACGCTGTGGCCATCCCGCATGGCCGCATCAAGGGTCTGAAGGCCCCCATGGCGGCCATTTTTCAGTTGGCAAAGCCCATTGGTTTTGATGCGCCTGATGATGCGCCGGTCAGCCTGATGATTTTTCTGCTGGTGCCCGAGGCGGCGACCCAGAAGCATCTGGAAATCCTCGCTGAAATTGCGGAAATGCTCAGTGACGCCGAATTGCGCGGTAAGTTGCTTAGTGCAGACAGTGCTGGCGCGCTCCACGATCTGATTGCCGCTTGGCAGTCTGCCCAGTCAGCCTAGCTTTGAGCGTTTGATTCCCCATGAGGCCCTCAGTCATCAGTGCAGATGTTCTGTTCGAGGGGCTCAGAAACACCCTGAAATGGGAGTGGGTTGCCGGGCTGGGCGCCTCGGAGCGCAAGTTCGACGACATGGCGGTGCGCGCCGCGCGCTCAGGCTCAGACCTGGCGGGCTACCTGAACTACATTCACCCGCACCGGGTTCAGGTTCTGGGTGATCGTGAAATTGCCTACCTGAGTAACGCCTCGGACGATGACTGCGCGCGCCGGGTTGCGCGCATTGTGACCCTGGTGCCGCCGGTGCTGGTTCTGGCCGACGGGCAACGCGCGCCCAAAACACTGCTGTCTTTGTGCGAGCGCGAGCAGATACCCATGTTTGCGACGGCCTCGTCCTCGGCATTTGCAATCGATGTGCTGCGTGCTTACTTGTCCAAGCACTTTGCGGATCGCAGCAGCATGCACGGCGTGTTCATGGATATTCTGGGTTTGGGTGTGCTGATCACGGGCGAGTCCGGTCTGGGCAAAAGTGAGCTCGGCCTGGAGCTGATTTCCCGCGGCAATGGGCTGGTGGCCGACGATGTGGTTGATTTGTACCGGATCAACCAGAACACCGTCGAAGGTCGCTGCCCGGACCTGCTGCGTAATTTGCTTGAGGTGCGGGGTATTGGCCTGCTCGATATCCGCGCCATTTTTGGCGAAACAGCGGTCCGGCGCAAGATGAAATTGCAGTTGATCGTTCATCTGGTCCGGCGCGAGACGCTCGAGCGTGACTACGAGCGCATTCCCAATGAGCCCCTGATCCAGGATGTGCTGGATGTGCCGGTGCGAAAAGTGGTCATCCAGGTGGTCGCTGGCCGCAACATTGCGGTGTTGGTGGAAGCGGCTGTACGCAACACCATTTTGCAGATTCGCGGCATTGATACCTACAAGGAATTTGTAGCACGCCAGAGCAAGGCGATTGAGAACGGCGAATCCTGAAGCCCTTGCTGGCGCGGCCAGTCCTTAGCCGCGGTGGCGACAGTTCTCTTGGGTGCAGTGGGCGTAAAGGCTCAAAGCGTGGTCGGCGATGCGAAATCCCTTGGCTTGCGCCACGGCCTGCTGTCGGCGTTCGATTTGCGCGTCGTAAAACTCCTCGACACGGCCACAGTCCAAACAGACCAGGTGGTCATGGTGCTGACCCTCATTGAGTTCGTAGACCGCTTTGCCGCTCTCAAAATGATTTCGGCTCAGAATGCCGGCCTGCTCGAACTGGGCCAACACCCGGTAAACCGTGGCCAGGCCCACGTCCGAGCCTTCTTGCAGTAGCAGTCGGTACACATCTTCGGCCGTCATGTGCCGCTGTGCACCATTCTGAAACAGCTCCAGGATTTTCAGGCGCGGCAGCGTGACCTTGAGGCCGGTATTTTTGAGCTCGTCGGCTTTCGTCATGAGGCGTTTTTGACGCTTTTTGTTCCTGCCAATGGCGCTGAAATCTACGCCAGCGAGACCGCAGCACAGAGGGTGCCTTTGATTACAATGAGTTGATCATATCGCCCCGCCGCACCCATTCGATGATTCAGCCTCTCTCGCGAGCTTTTGCCATGGCCTTGTTGTTGCCCTTGTTGGGCGGCCTTGCGGCATGCGGATCCCTTAATCGGGCCAGCGACCGCATGGCCAGCGTCGTCACCCCGTACAAGATTGATATCGTGCAGGGTAATGTGGTCTCACGCGAGCAGCGCGAAGCCTTGAAAGAAGGTATGAGTCGGCTCGAAGTGCGCGATATTTTGGGTACACCATTGCTGGCCAGTGTCTTCCATGCCGACCGTTGGGACTATGTCTTCACGCTGCGCCGACAGGGTTTTGAGCCGCAGGCGCGTCGTTTGACTGTGTTTTTCAAGGCCGACCGGCTCGCCCGTGTTGAGGCTGATGCCTTGCCCAGCGAGGCCGAATTTGTAGCGTCGATGTCCACACCCCGCACGGACCTCAAAGTGCCCGTGTTACAGATGACCGAGGCGCAACTTAAAGCGAGTGCAGCGCCGCCAGCCCAGCCCGCGCCGCCTGCAAGCCTGCCGGCGCTACCGGCGACTTATCCGCCGCTTGAGCCGCCAGCGCGTTGAAAACGGCCATGGCCCTTACATCAACTCACGCGATTTGTGTTGCTGGCGCCAGTGGGCGCATGGGGCGCATGCTCACCGAAGCGGTGCTCGGGGCAGACGACTGTCGGCTGAGCGGCGCCATGGATATTGCCCAGTGCCCGCTGATCGGACAAGATCCGGCCACCTTTTTGGGTGCATCAACAGGTGTTGCGATCACCGCGGACATCAGGGCTGGCTTGCAGGGTGCCGATTGCCTAATTGACTTCACCCGACCCGAGGGCACTTTGGCGCATCTGAGGGTGTGTCGTGAACTTGGTGTGCGCGCCGTGGTGGGGACCACTGGTTTTTCGCCTGAGCAAAAACAGGAAATTGCCGAACTGGCCAAAGGCATGGCGATCGTGATGGCGCCCAATATGAGTGTGGGTGTGAATGTCACGCTGAAACTGCTGGAAATGGCGGCCAAGTCGCTGTCCACCGGCTACGACATTGAAATCATCGAGGCCCATCATCGCCACAAGGTCGACGCCCCTTCGGGCACTGCGCTCAAGATGGGCGAGGTCATTGCCCAGGCCCTTGGACGAGAGCTGGCTGACTGCGCGGTGTACGCCCGCGAAGGTGTTACTGGCGAGCGCGATCCGTCGTCTATTGGCTTTGCCACGATTCGGGGTGGTGACATCGTTGGTGACCACACCGTCTTGTTTGCCGGCACCGGCGAGCGCATTGAAATCAGCCACAAGTCAGCCAGCCGTGTCAGCTACGCGCAGGGCAGCCTGCGGGCGGTGCGCTTCCTGGCTGACAAATCCAAGGGCTTGTTTGACATGAGCGACGTGCTCGGTCTGCATTGATGGGGGTTTCAGGCTCTGGGCCTGCCGGCCCAGGCTTCCCGGGCCCCGGTCTTAACCCGGCTGCGCTTGCCCCGCAAATTAGAATCTGGCCTAACGTCATTTCTGTCCTTCTCGCGCGGGTGTTTTGACGCGGGGCCAACTTAATTTGGCCCGAAGCGCTTGACCTGACATCGGCCTCTACCCGGACATCATGGAAGAAAAGTACAACCATCTCGACGTTGAAGCGTCGGCGCAGCAACATTGGCAAGCGAGCCAGGCGTACCGAGTCGAGGAGCACGCGACAAACCCAGCAGGGCAGGCCAAGCCCAAGTTTTACGCCTGCTCCATGCTGCCCTATCCCAGCGGCAAATTGCACATGGGCCATGTGCGCAACTACACCATCAACGACATGCTGTCGCGCTATCTGCGCATGAACGGCTACAACGTGCTCATGCCGATGGGCTGGGATGCCTTCGGCCTGCCGGCGGAAAACGCCGCGCTGAAAAACGGCGTGCCACCGGCCAAGTGGACCTTTGAAAACATTGCCTACATGAAAAACCAGATGCAGGCGATGGGTCTGGCGATCGACTGGAGTCGTGAGGTGGCGACCTGCTCGCCTGACTACTACAAATGGAACCAGTGGCTTTTTCTCAAAATGCTGGAAACCGGCGTGGCCTACCGGAAAACCCAGGTGGTCAACTGGGACCCGGTGGACCAGACCGTGCTGGCCAATGAGCAGGTGATTGATGGCAAGGGCTGGCGCACCGGGGCGGTCGTCGAGAAGCGGGAAATACCGGGCTACTACCTCAAGATAACCGACTATGCCGATGAGTTACTCGCCAATGTGACCGGGCAGAACATGCCGGGCTGGCCTGAGCGGGTCAAGCTGATGCAGGAGAACTGGATCGGCAAGAGCGAAGGTCTTCGCTTTGCTTTCACGCATGATGTTCGCGGCGATGATGGCGAGTTGATTGGCGAGGGCCGCATGTACGTGTTTACCACGCGCGCTGACACCATCATGGGTGTGACCTTTTGTGCGGTCGCTGCCGAACACCCCCTGGCCTTGCATGCGGCCAAACAAAACCCGCGTATCGCCAGCTTTATCGAGGAATGCCAGCGCGGCGGTACCACTGAGGCGGAAATGGCGTTGAAGGAAAAGCTGGGCGAGCCCACCGGTCTTTTTGTGCGCCATCCGATTACCGACGAGCCCGTGGAGGTCTGGGTCGGCAACTATGTGCTCATGAGCTACGGGGATGGCGCCGTCATGGGTGTGCCGGCGCATGACGAGCGCGACTTCGCTTTTGCCCTGAAATACGGTTTGCCCATCAAGCCCGTGGTGGCTGTTGGCGAGGCTGTTTTCAACGCCAGTGCCTGGCAGGAGTGGTACGCCGAAAAGGGAAGCGGCCGGGCGATTAACTCGGGTGCGTACGACGGGCTTGGGTTTAAGGACTGTGTGGCAGCGGTCTTGGCCGACCTCTCGGCCAAGGGCTTGGGTGAGAAGAAAGTCACCTGGCGACTGCGTGACTGGGGCATCAGCCGTCAGCGTTACTGGGGGACGCCGATTCCGATCATCCATTGTGATGTGCACGGTGCGGTACCTGTGCCGGAGAAAGACCTGCCGGTGGTTTTGCCCTTGGACTGCATTCCGGATGGCTCTGGTAATCCTCTACAGCATCACGAAGGTTTCCATGCGGGCGTGGTTTGTCCTGTGTGCGGCAAAGTGGCGCGCCGCGAGACCGACACCATGGACACCTTTGTTGCCAGCTCCTGGTATTTCATGCGCTATTGCGCCCCCCGCAACAGCGCAAAAATGGTGGCCGACGGTGCCGACTACTGGATGCCCATGGACCAGTACATCGGCGGCATCGAACATGCCATCTTGCATTTGCTCTATGCCCGCTTTTGGACCAAGGTGATGCGGGACTTGGGACTCGTCAAGGTCGATGAGCCCTTCACACGCCTGCTGACCCAGGGCATGGTGCTCAATCACATTTACTCACGCCGTGGCACTGGTGGCGGTAAGGACTATTTCTGGCCGCAGGATGTGGAGCATGTGCACGACGAGGCGGGCAAGATAACCGGTGCCCGGCTGATGAAGTCCGTGGGTGCCTTGCCGCAGGGCACGCTGCTCGACTACGAGGGCGTGGGAACCATGTCCAAGTCGAAAAACAATGGCGTGGACCCGCAGGACCTGATTGAAAAATACGGTGCTGACACGGCGCGTCTGTACACCATGTTCACCGCGCCGCCCGAGGCCACGCTCGAGTGGAATGACGCCGCGGTGGAAGGCAGCTATCGCTTCTTGCGCCGTGTGTGGGCTTTTGGCGAGCGCCTGAGCCGCATGACCAAGGTGCAGGACCATGCGCAAAGCCTGCGTGATCAACTCAAGGGCGTGGCTTGCTCTGAGTCGGTAAAGGCCTTGCGCCGCGAAATGCATACAGTGTTGAAACAGGTCGACTACGACTACCAGCGTATGCAGTACAACACTGTGGTCTCCGGCGCGATGAAGATGCTCAATGCGTTGGAAGACTTCAAGGCCAGTGGGGAGCCAGGCGCTGAGGCAGCTTTGGTCGAGGGGTTTTCTTTGCTGTTGCGAGGCCTCTACCCGGCAACGCCGCATCTTGCACATGCCTTGTGGCTCGAGTTGGGATATGCCAGCGTCTGGGGTGATGTGCTCGATGCCCCCTGGCCCCAGGTTGACCCCAAAGCCCTTGAGCAGGACCGCTTGGAACTGATGCTACAAATCAACGGCAAGTTGCGCGGATCGATTTTGGTCGCTGCCACGGCAGATCGTGCCGCCATCGAGCAGGCCGCAACGGCGCATGAGATGGTGCAAAAAATGGCTGAGGGCGCAACGCCCAAAAAAGTGATCGTGGTGCCCGGCCGTCTGGTCAATGTGGTGATCTGATGCTGTGGGTTTTATTCTGATGTACCCGACAATGCAGGCACTATGCTGAATTTTCCGGTGCCCGACAGCAAAACCTGGCGCCCCGGCTTGACCAGGCGGTGGTTGACGGTTGTCACCCTGGCGGTGTTGCTGGTTGGGTGTGGTTTTCAGCTGAAGGGCGCACAGCGTTTGGCCTTGAGCAGCGTCGCTGTGCAGCCCTCTTCGGGCAGCGCCCTGTCCTCAGCACTGAGCCAGACTCTGGCGGGATCGGTCTCGGTCTTGCAAGGGCCCCGGGCCGCGCTCGACGCGCAAGTGGTGATCGATATTCTGCAAGAACAGCGGGATACCACGCCCGTGACCAAAACAGCCAGCGGCGAGATTCGCGAGTTAAGGCTGCGCTTGCGCGTGCTGTTTCGCGTCATCACGCCCGCTGGGCGGGAATTGATACCGCCGACGGAGTTGGTGCGCGAGCAGGAGATCAGTTACAGCGAAACGCAAGCCTTGTCCAAGGACATCGAACAAGCGGCTGTGTTTCGTCAGATTCAGGACGACATGGTGCGTCAGATCGTTCGCCGGCTCAGCGTACTGCCGGCACCGGCTTAGGGCAGCCCCATCGTCGTGTTGAGCCAGCTCAGAGCCCACTTTCAGGCACAGGTATGCAGCTAGGTGCCCAACATCTCGCTGCCCATCTGGCTAAAGGGCTGCAACGCCTCTACACCCTGCACGGCGACGAGCCGCTGCTGGTGCAAGAGGCCGCTGACGCACTGCGAAGCGTTGCGCGCGCGCAAGGGTATAGCGAGCGGCAGGTCTTCACGGTATCGGGTGCCCATTTCGACTGGGGCGCCGTGCAGGCCGCTTGTGGCTCGATGAGTTTGTTTGCTGAGCGGCAGTTGATCGAATTGCGTATCCCCTCCGGCAAGCCGGGTAAAGACGGCGCCGCCGCCTTGCAGAGCCTGACGCAGCTTGTGCAGGGGGACGACAACATCTTGTTGCTGGTAATCCTGCCTCGCTTAGACCGGGCCACGCAGTCGTCTGCCTGGTTCTCGGCGCTCGATGCTGGCGTCACCGTGGCCTTGGGTGTGGTTGAGCGCACCGCCTTGCCTCAGTGGATAGCACAACGTCTGGCCGACCAGGGTCAGCGCGTCGCCTCCGGCCAGGAGGGGCAGCGTTGCCTGCAATTTTTTGCCGACCGGGTCGAGGGTAATTTGTTGGCCGCCCATCAGGAAATTCAGAAGCTGGGCCTTTTGTATGCGCCTGGCGAGCTCAGTTTCGATCAGGTTGAGCGTGCGGTACTGAATGTGGCGCGTTACGACGTGTTCAAGTTATCTGAAGCGGTGCTGGCCGGTCAATTGACACGTGTGCAGCGCATGCTGGCTGGTCTGCAGGCCGAGGGCGAGGCCGAGGTACTGGTGCACTACAGCCTGAGCGAGGATATTCGTGCGCTCAAGCGCGTGAAGGACGCCACACTGCAGGGCAAGCCTGTGCCCATGGCCTTGCGCGAGCAGCGGGTCTGGGGTGTGCGTGAGCGGCTGTTCGAGCGGGTTTTACCCCGGCTCAGCCCAGCCACCCTGCACACCATGCTGCAGGCTGCACATCAGGTGGATGGTGTGATCAAGGGTCTCAAGGCTGACGGTTGGCCCGCCAAGCCCTGGCCCGCTTTGCACCAGTTGGCAGCCATGGTCTGTACCGCCTGTCGGGGCCAGGCGCCGCCTGTTCGGCCAGCTACTTAGTGGCTGGCGTTTGGGGTCTGTGCAGAGGTTTTGTTCGGCCCCGCCTGCTTGAGCTAATCGGTTTTTTCCTTGCGCTTGCGTTTAGTGCGGCTCATGCATGCACGGGCTTTGTACCTGAGGCCTTGCCAAAGCAGTCATCTTGATGCTCAGCAGATGCGTGTTTGCTGGTGACTTCGCGTGCGAAAATGTGCTTGTGAATACCAACAACGTCCAGGAATACGCCCAGCTGCTTGGCGCGCAAGCCCGCCAGGCCTCTTCGGTCATGGCCAAAGCCAGCGCCTCCGCACGCAACCAGGTTTTGCGTGAGCTGGCGCGCCTGTTGCGCGCGAGCACCGATGCACTGCAGGCGGCTAATGCCCTGGACATTGAGCGCGCCAGCGCCGCGGGCCTGGCAGCGCCCATGGTCGACCGTCTGCGACTGACGCCCAAGGTACTGGAGACCTGTGCCCAGGGCTGCGAACAACTGGCTGCCATGCCCGATGTGATTGGCGAGATCTCGGGCCTGCGTGAGCAGCCCAGCGGCATCCGGGTGGGCCAGATGCGGGTGCCCATTGGTGTATTTGCCATGATTTATGAAAGCCGGCCCAATGTGACGATTGAGGCGGCGAGCCTGTCGATTAAAAGCGGCAATGCCTGCATTCTGCGCGGCGGCTCTGAGGCCATTGAGTCCAACAAGGCGCTGGCCGAGTTGGTGGGTCAAGCCTTGTTGCACGTCAGTTTGCCAGCCGAGGCGGTACAACTGGCGCAAACCACGGACCGCGCCCTGGTCGGCGCTCTGATCACCATGCCGGCATTTGTTGATGTGATCATTCCGCGCGGTGGCAAAGGCCTGATTCAGCGTATCAGTGAGGAGGCCCGGGTGCCGGTGATCAAGCACCTTGACGGCAACTGCCACACCTATGTTGATGATGCCTGTGATCTGGCGCTGGCGGTTCGCGTGACGGACAACGCCAAGACGCAGAAATACAGCCCTTGCAATGCCACGGAGAGCTTGCTGGTTGCGCGTTCGGTGGCAGCGGCTTTTTTGCCGAAAATCGCACAAGTCTTTGCAGATAAAGGTGTCGAAATGCGATGCGACCCCGAAGCGCATGCAATTATTTCGTCGAGCCAGCCGCGTGCTCAGATCTCGCTGGCCAGCGAGCAGGACTGGTACGAGGAATATTTGGCGCCGATCATCAGCATCAAGTTGGTCGAGGGCGTGGATGAGGCGATTGCCCACATCAACCGCTATTCCAGCCACCACACCGATGCGATCCTGACGCAGAACCATGCGCACGCCCAGGCGTTTTTGCGTGAAGTGGACTCTGCCAGCGTCATGGTCAACACCAGCACACGCTTTGCCGATGGCTTTGAATACGGCCTGGGTGCTGAAATCGGCATCAGCACGGACAAGTTTCATGCCCGAGGCCCGGTTGGCATTGAGGGCCTGACGTCCTTGAAGTACGTGGTGCTGGGCCGCGGTGAAGTGCGCGCCTGAGGCCTGCGAGGCCTGTTTTTTCCGCAGTGCTGGCCAAAGGCCTGGCCTGGGCGCTCTCGACCTGGCAACCTAGAATCACAGTCCAAACGCTGCACGTCCCATGGTTCCCCATCTTGTCACCGCCCTGACGGGCCCTATCAATGAGTTGGAACAGCGCGTGCTCGACTCCATGCCGGCGATCGAGCGCTGGTTTCGCCTGGAGTGGATGGAGCACACGCCGGTTTTTTACAGCTCGGTGGACGTGCGCAACGCAGGCTTCAAGCTGGCGCCCGTCGACACCAACCTGTTTCCCGGATGTTGGAATAACCTGAGCGCTGAAATGATGCCGCTGGCGGTCCAGGCAGCGATGGCAGCGATCGAAAAAACCTGCCCAGAGGCGCGCAATTTGCTGGTGATTCCAGAAAACGGCGCCTTAAGCCCGGCGTACCTGGCCAATCTGGCGCAGATTCAGCGCATCTTCAACATGGCAGGGCTCAACGTGCGCCTGGGTTCGATTGACCCCAGTGTCAAGCGCAGCACGAGCTTTGAAACCGCGCAGGGCCATGGCATCACGATCGAGCCCGTGCTGCGCGAGCGTGGACGTATCGGCCTGGCGAACTTTGATCCTTGCACGGTGCTGCTCAACAATGACCTCGATGCGGGTGTGCCCGGCATCCTCGAAGACCTGCACGAGCAGTTTCTCCTGCCGCCTTTGCATGCGGGCTGGTTCACCCGTCGCAAAAGCACGCATTTCAAATACTACGACGACGTGGCCAAACGCCTGGGCAAGCTCATGGGTGTCGACCCATGGCTGATCAATCCTTTGTGCGATCAGTGTGCGGAGGTTGGCTTTGAGACCAGCGATGGCCTGGCCCGCCTGAGCAGCCAGGTTGACGCGGTGCTCGGGCGGGTGCGGCGCAAGTACAAGGAATACGGCATCAAGGAAAAGCCGTTTGTGGTGGTCAAGGCAGACCACGGCACACATCCGCTGGGTGTGGTCACGATACGCGATGCGGGCGACATGGCCGCACTGGCCAAACGGGTGACTGCCTTGTCGCGCGCCAAAGACCAGCCGGCGCCGCATGATTTTTTGGTTCAGGAAGGCGTGCTCACGCAGGAGCGTGTAGGCGACTCAGTGGCCGAGCCCGTGGTCTACACCATGGACCGCTATGTGGTGGGCGGTTTTTACCGGCTGCACCCCGAGCGCGGTGCCGACGAGAGCCTGAAGCAACCGGATGCAGCCTTTCAACCATTGGCTTTTGAGCAAAGCGTTCAGTTGCCGCAACCGGGCGTGAAGCCGGGCGCGAGCGTGCCCAATCGCTTCTACATGTACGGTGTGGTAGCCCGCTTGGCCATGCTCGCAGCCAGCTACGAACTTGAATCCACCGATCCCGAGCTCGAGGCGTTTGAGTAAGCGCGTGAACGGGCCTCTCGCGTACAGACCCCTTGCACGCAATACGTCTTGAGATTGAGTGAACCCATGAGCACTGAGAACACCGCGCTACGTGCCCTGATGCTTGGGGCAATAGGTGTGGTGTACGGTGACATCGGCACCAGCGTGCTCTACGCGGTCAAAGAGATCTTTGGCTCTGGCCATGTGCCACTTAGCCCTGACAACGTGCTCGGCGTGCTCTCTTTGCTGTTCTGGACGCTCACCGTCATCATCTCGATCAAGTATGTCAGTCTGGTTCTGCGTGCCGACAACAACGGGGAGGGCGGCCTGGTTGCCATGCTCGCCTTGGCATCACGGTCTGTGGCTGACAAACCAGTGTTGCGACAGCGCTTGCTGGTGATTGGCATTTTCGGCACCTGCCTGTTTTATGGTGATGGCGTGATCACGCCAGCCATCTCGGTCCTGTCAGCGGTTGAGGGACTGGAAGTGGTATCACACCGTTTTGCCGATGCAGTCGTTCCGCTGACCTTGTTGATCCTGTTCGCACTGTTTGCGATCCAGAAGCGGGGAACAGCCGATATTGGGCGGTTTTTCGGGCCCGTCACCCTACTCTGGTTTGTGGCCATTGCGGTGCTTGGCACCTCTCAGATTGCCAGCCACCCTCAGGTTCTTGCAGCGCTGGGCCCGCACCATGCGCTGGGCTTTATCCTGAGCTATCCCGGCATCACCTTTTTGATGCTCGGGGCGCTGGTGCTCTGTGTCACAGGTGGCGAGGCTTTGTATGCGGACATGGGGCATTTCGGCAAGAAGCCGATTCGCCTGGCCTGGTTCCTGGTCGTGATGCCCTCGCTCACGCTCAATTATTTTGGTCAGGGCGCTTTGCTGCTGGCCGATCCGCAAGCGGTGAAAAATCCGTTTTTCATGATGGCGCCAGCTTGGGCGCTTATTCCATTGGTGGTCCTGGCTACGTTGGCGACCGTGATTGCCTCGCAGGCCCTGATCACAGGTGCATTCTCTGTGACCAAGCAGGTGATCGCGTTGGGCTATTTGCCGCGCCTGCAGATTCTGCACACCAATGTCAAAGCCGCCGGACAAATCTATCTGCCTTTGGTGAACTGGGGCTTGTTCGTGGCGATTGTGCTCGCTGTACTTTTCTTTCGTACATCGAGCAATCTCGCCGCAGCGTACGGCGTCGCGGTAACGCTGGACATGCTGATCACCACGGTGTTGACTTTCTTTGTGATCCGCTTCGCCTGGCGCTACCCGCTGTGGCTTTGCGTAGCGGTGACCGGTGTTTTCTTCTTTGTGGATTTGATGTTCTTTTCTTCCAATTTGCTCAAGTTTGTTGAAGGTGGTTGGTTTCCGGTCATGATCGCTACCCTCATCTTTGTCCTGATGTCGACCTGGAAAGATGGCAGAACGCTTTTGAATAACAAAATCAGGGCCGACGCCATCGACCTGCCCAGCTTTATTGAGGCTCTTTTTATCAGCCCACCCACGCGGGTCGAGGGCACTGCGGTCTTCCTTACGGCTGAGCCGGGCACGGTACCCAATGCGATCTTGCACAACCTCAAGCACAACAAGGTCTTGCACCAGACCAATTTGTTTGTCACGGTGCGCAACCAGGAAGTGCCCTGGATCGGTCCTGAGCAGCGGGTGCGGGTCGAATCGCTGGGGCATCAGTGTTGGCAGGTCGAGGTGAACTATGGATTCAAGGACGACATGAATCTGCCCAAAGCACTTGCGGCGGCCGCTGAACAGGTTTTTGAACTTGAGCCGATGAACACCAGTTACTTCTTGAGCCGCGACCTCATCATGCCGACCATGGGCAAAGGCATGGCACACTGGCGGGAGAAGCTGTTTTCACAGATGCATCTCAACGCCAGCGATGCCGCAGATTTCTTGAGCCTGCCAAACAACGCGGTGGTGCAGCTCGGCAGCAAGATCGCCATCTAAGGGTGTTCAGGGTGCGCGGCTAAACTTTGTGCCCTTGCGTTGGGCTTTGTTGCGCTGGGTCGCAGGGCCTGGCCTCGGGTATTTCGACTGGAACGCGCCCCGAGACGACCGCCAGGATTGCATGGAGCGATTGATTGAAAAACATACTCTTTGTTGCTGATGCGCTGGAGTCCTTCAAGATTTACAAGGACACCACGTTTGCGATGATGCGTGAGGCGCAAAGGCGCGGCCACCAGCTGTTTGCCTGCCAGCCGCAAGACTTGCGTTGGGAAAGCGGTCGGCGTGTGCGCGCCCGGGTCAGACCCGTGCGCTTGACGGGGCAAGCCTCGCCATGGTTTGTTCAGCAAACGCCTGAGTGCCAGGACAGCCTGGTGTGCGAGTTCGACGCGGTGGTGATGCGCAAAGACCCGCCGTTTGACAGTGAATATTTTTACAGCACCCATCTGCTGGAGCAGGCCGAGCGCGAAGGCGCCCGGGTCTTCAATTCACCCAAGGCGCTGCGTGATCATCCGGAAAAACTCTCGTTGATGGAGTTTGCGCAGTTCGCCGCACCGACACTGGTGACGCGTAGCGCTCAGGAGATCCGGCGCTTTCATGCTGAACACAAGGACATCATTCTCAAGCCGCTTGATGGCATGGGCGGCACGGGCATTTTTCGGGTGCGTGAGGATGGCATGAACCTTGGCGCCATCATCGAGACCTTGAATGGCGATGGCAACGCGTCGGTGATGGTGCAGAAATTTCTGCCGGCCATAGCCCAGGGCGACAAAAGGGTTTTGCTGATTGCTGGCAAGCCTGTTCCCTTTTGCCTGGCGCGCATCCCGCAGGGGGGTGAAGTGCGTGGCAATTTGGCCGCCGGTGGCAAGGGCGTGGCCCAGGCCATCAGCGTGCGTGATCGTGAGATTGCGCAGGCGCTCGGGCCCGTGCTGAACCAGCGCGGCCTGCTACTGGTTGGCTTGGACGTGATTGGCGATCACCTGACCGAGGTAAATGTCACCAGTCCGACTTGTTTTCGCGAAATTAGCGACCAGAGTGGATGCGATGTGGCAGCGCTTTTTATCGATGCGCTGGAAGCCGCCATCGCTTAAGCCCCCGGGCGTGTTGTCGGCTCGTTGACCAGTTCCACGCGCAGCTTGCCGCTGCGCATGTTGAGGTCGCGCTGTGGGAAAGGAATTTCGATGCCGGCCTGGCGCAACTGGCTCTCTATTTCCCACAGATAAGCCGCGTGCACCCGGCCCGGCGAGCGCACACCTTCAATACCTACCCAGACCACCAGCTCGAAATTCAGGCTGCTGTCACCCAGCGAGGTCAGCCAGACATCAGCATGATGCTGCGCGTCTTCGTTGGTGAACGGGACTGCCCTGGCTGCTGCGAGCGCTGCCGCCTTGACCTTGTCCTTGTCGGTGCCGTAGGCCACACCAAAGGGAATGTGCACCCGGCGCAGCTGCTCCCCATAGGTCCAGTTCACCACCCGGCCGTTGATGAATTCGGAGTTGGGAACAATGATGTCGACCGCGTCGTTGGACGTGATGCGGGTGTAGCGCATGTTGATTTCGGTCACGCGCCCCATCACGCCGGATTGCAGGTCGACAAAGTCGCCGACCTTGAGTGTTTTTTCCAACAGGATGATCACGCCTGAGATCAGGTTGCTGAATATATTTTGCAGACCAAAGCCAATGCCCACGCCAAGCGCGCCGCCCATCAGGGCCAGGCTGGCCATGTCAAAACCAATAAAGTGAAGCCCCAGGATTGAGCCGAAGATCCAGATCAGGTAGCGCACGATACGGCCCAAGGCATAGATGCCGTGCTCGCTCATGTGTGCGCCTTTTCGCCGCGCCGAGACGCGCTGGATCGAGCGTTCTACCAGGACAGCCATCCACCACGACAGCAGCAGAATCAGCACAAAGCCGAGCACCCGCTTGGTGCTGACAGGCGTGTCGCCCAGCGTGAACCACGACACATCAGTCAGTGCGAGCAGGCTGCTCAGGAAGTTGTTGATGTCTTGCATGCGATGTGTTCAGTGGGTTCGCCGTAGAAGCGGGTGTCGCATTGAATTGTGCGCGATACCGATCCGGCCACAAATGTGATGAGCTGGCCACGTGCCATAGATGTCCAGTGCTCGTTAAGCGTCAAGGGCTCGGTCACAACCAGCGTGAGCCGGTCTTCGTGTCCGTTGAGCTGTGCCAAGTCAATGCGCATTTCAGTGTCCTTGAGATGCACCTCCGGGAAAGGAAATTGCCGGGTCAGGTAACACAGCTTGGTGCTGGCGTGCGCCCACAAGGCCTGCCCGTTGCTGATCAGGACGTTGAGCGTTCCGTGCCGCGCGATGGGAGGTAGCAATTCTGAGAGTGCGCTGCCGAGCTGATCAATATCCGGTGCGCTCGCGAAGCGCTGGCTGAGCTCTTGTAAAAGCCAGCAAAAAACGAGCTCACTGTCGGTTGTGCCCACCGGTCGGAACCCGCCGCGCAGGGGTGGGTGGAAATCACGCAAATCACCGTTGTGCGCGAACACCCAGTACTGTCCCCAGAGCTCGCGCACGAAGGGGTGACAGTTCTCCAGCGCGACAGCGCCGATCGTGGCCTTTCGAACGTGGGCTACCACGTTATGGCTTTTGATCGGGTAGCTGCGCAGCATGTGCGCAATGGGCGATGTCGTGGCGCTCAGCTTGTCGACGAAGTGACGCACGCCACGCCCTGGCTTTTCACTGTCGCTCTCAAAAAACGCAACCCCCCAGCCGTCGCTGTGGTGGTCCGTCTCGCCGCCTCTGCGCGTAAATCCGGTGAAGCTCACCGACAGGCTGGCTGGCAGGTGGCTGTTCATTCCGAGAAGCTGGCACATGGTTGGATCCGGGGCTTTGGGCACCAACTGGCGCCTCAGTACCCTCATTGTGAAGGCAAAGCAGCTCGGTGCCCGGGCTTCAGCGGGGCGTTTTGTGTTGGCTCAAAGCCTCTTCGTTTTCAACACAACGCTGGCAGATGCAGGCACGACCACGTGCAGCCACTGGCACGCGCTCAAGCAGCGACCGTGGAAACGAAAGCCCAGTGCACCAGCAGGGTTCGTTGCTGTTCTCGGCCCCGCAGGCCATGGCGCACTGGTTGGCCTGTCCACACAGGGGACAACGGTGCGTCGGTATGGCTGCCCCGGCAGCGTCGGGCGCTAGCGCCTCAGACTTGAAGGGGGCAGGCTTGGGCATGCCGGTTGTCGCCTCAGGCCTGGCTGGCCTTTACTTTTTGGCGCCAGCTGTGCAACAAGGGCTCGGTGTAGCCGCTGGGCTGGCTCAGGCCCTTGAACACCAGGTCGCAGGCAGCCTGGTAGGCCATGCTGGTGTCAAAGTGTCCGGCCATTGGGCGGTAAAAGGGGTCGCCAGCGTTTTGCTGATCGACCACAGCGGCCATGCGTTCGAAGGCGGCGCGCACCTGTGCTTCACTGACCACACCGTGCAGCAGCCAATTGGCGATGTGCTGGCTTGAGATGCGCAGTGTGGCGCGGTCTTCCATCAGGCCAACATTGTGAATGTCAGGTACTTTCGAACAACCCACGCCCTGGTCGACCCAGCGCACCACGTAGCCCAAAATGCCTTGGACGTTGTTGTCGAGCTCCTGCTGCTTTTCCTTCGCGCTCCAGTTGGGTTTGTCGGCCACCGGGATGGATAGCAGGCCATTGAGCAAGGTGTCGCGTTGCCGTTCGGCGTCGACCTTCTCCAGCTGTTTTTGCACGTCGCTGACCAGCACTTGGTGGTAGTGCAGCGCGTGCAACGTGGCCCCTGTGGGACTGGGTACCCAGGCAGTATTGGCGCCGGCCAATGGGTGGGCCACTTTCTGGGTCAACATGGATTTCATCAGGTCCGGCATGGCCCACATGCCTTTGCCGATCTGAGCGCGTCCGCGTAGGCCGCATTGCAGGCCAACGAGCACGTTGTTGCGCTCGTAAGCGTCGATCCAGGCGCTGGCCTTCATGTCCCCTTTACGAATCATGGGGCCAGCGTGCATCACGGTATGCATTTCGTCACCGGTGCGGTCCAGAAAGCCGGTGTTGATGAAAGCCACACGGCTCTTGGCAGCCGCAATACAGGCCTTGAGGTTGATACTGGTGCGTCGTTCCTCGTCCATGATGCCAAGCTTGACGGTGCTGTCGGCCAGTCCGAGCATTTTCTCCACCTGGCCAAAGAGCTCGCTGGCAAAAGCCACTTCTGAGGGCCCGTGCATTTTGGGTTTGACGATGTAGACCGAGCCTTTGCGGGAGTTGCGAATCGCGTCCTTGCCGCTTTTTTTCAGGTCGTGCAATGCAATCGCGGTGGTCACCACGGCGTCCAGAATCCCTTCGGGGATCTCTTTGAGCTGTCCCGAGGCATTGGCGTAAAGGATCGCAGGGTTGGACATCAGATGGCCGACATTGCGCACAAACATGAGTGAGCGGCCATGCAGACGCACCTTGTTCTTGCCATCGGGCGCGCTGTACATGCGGTCGGGGTTAAGGCCGCGGGTGAATGTTTCGCCCGCTTTGGTGACGCTCTCGGTCAGGGTGCCTTTGAGAATGCCCAGCCAGTTGGCGTAGGCTAATACCTTGTCCTGCGCGTCGACCGCAGCAATCGAGTCCTCCAGATCCATGATGGTCGACAGCGCGGCCTCAACCACCAGGTCGGCTACGCCGGCAGCGTCGCTGGCACCGATTTCGGTGCTGCGGTCGATGATCAGGTCCATGTGCAGCCCGTTGTGCTCCAGCAAGACGGCGCTAGGCGCCTGTGCCGAGCCCTGGTAGCCCACCAGCTGTGCCTTGCGCTGCAAAGTGGTACGTGTGCCGTCGGCCAAAGTTACTGCGAGCTCGCCCGCGCGGATCGCGTAGGCCACGCTGTTCACATGTGAGCCGGATTTGAGTGGAGCGCAACGGTCCAGCACGTGGCGGACGTAGTTAATCACCCTGGCGCCGCGTTTAGGGTTGTAGCCGCCCGAGGCCCCCACTTTTTGGCAACCGTCAGCCTCGTCGATGGCATCGGTGCCGTACAGGGCGTCGTACAGGCTGCCCCAGCGCGCATTGGCGGCGTTGAGCGCGTAGCGGGCATTGAGCACCGGAACCACCAGCTGAGGGCCAGCCTGGCGCGCCAGTTCGTCGTCCACTTTGGTCGTGGTGATGCGGGCAATCTTCGGCGAAGGCGCCAAATATCCGATTGAGGTCAAAAAAGCGCGGTACGCTGCCATGTCACGCACCGGCCCGGGGTGCGTTTTGTGCCACTGATCCAGTTCTGATTGCAGGCGATCACGCTCATCGAGCAGGGCCTGATTTTTGGGTGCCATGTTGGCCACCAGCTTGTCGAAGTCCTTCCAGAATTTGTCGACCTTGACACCGGTACCCGGCAGGACCTCCTGGTCGATGAAAGCGCTCAGGCGAGCGTCAACATGCAGGCGGTGGTAAATGATTCGGTCGGTCATGATGGGGTCCACGTTTCCAGAAAGTCAAATTCAAACAGGTTGAAAAAAAGCGAGTAGCTGATTCAGGTCAGCGCCGCTGCGTTCAGGCTCGGTGCCCAACTCCTCGAAGGGCAGCTGAGCGCGATTAACCCAGTAGGTCCGATAGCCGTACCACTGCGCGCCCAGTGCATCCCAGGGGTTGGAGCTGACAAACACAATCTGTGCGGCCGGCGCTCCGAGTTTTTGCTCGCCCAACCCATAAGCGAGCGGATGGGTTTTGAACTTGCGTACCTCGTCTACGCTGATCACATGATCGAGTAACTCATGCAGTCCAGCGGCGTGGACGACGGCCTGGAGCATGCCGGGGTCGCCGTTGCTCAGGATACCGGTTACCAGGCCAAGCCCCTGAAGATGTTGTAGCACTGCCCGGCATTCCGGGTAGGCCGTTAGGCGCTCATACTGCTGCATCAGGCGCTCAATCGCGTCGTCATAGCGCGCGGCGAAGATGTCTGCGGCCATGGGCCCGGTGCAGACCAGGCGCTTGATCGCATAAGTGAGGGCGGCACGGGTGAGAACGCTAAAGGGCTGGTAGTGGGCGCCGTCATTGCTGGTTGTGACCAGGCGGGTGTATTCAATTTGCTTGTCGCGCCACAAAACGCTGAGGGCCTGGCCTTTGCCTGGAAAAAGCGCTTCGGCCAGACTGGCCACGCTGTAGACGTCGAACAGCGTTCCGTAGGCATCAAACAGGACGCCCCGGATCTGGCTGGTGGGAGGGTTTTGAGCTGTCGTAGGCACGACAGCCATTTTAAATTAGGCCTCTTTGCGCGATTGCGCCGCCCAGCATCGCTGCATTGATAACTTTTTTAGGTGTAATATTGAATCGGCATTAAATTTTTGAGCAGTTATCTACGCCGTCTTCAGCCAAACGTCACAGCGGCGCGCTTGTCAAGCGCCGGCCTTTGGCGCCTGCCACTTCTTACCCGGGAATCCAGACCGTGAGCCGATTGAAACAACTTGAAACCTTTGTCGCTGTGGCCAACCGCGGCAGCTTGACTGCGGCCGCAAAGCTCGAAGGCGTGGCGCCAGCCATGATCGGCCGGCGCATCGACGCCTTGGAAGAGCGACTGGGCGTCAAACTGCTGGTTCGAACCACCCGGCGCGTCACGTTAACGCACGAGGGCAGCGCGTTTTTGGAAGATTGCACCAGGCTTTTGACCGACCTTGAAAACGCCGAAACGGCTGTATCCGAAGGGGGCGCCACACCCACAGGCTTGTTGATGATCACGGCGCCAGCGGGCTTTGGCAGGCACCATGTGGCACCGCACGTCCCCGCCTTTCGCGATGCCTATCCTCAGGTGCAGATATCGCTGAACCTGAGCGACAGGGTGGTTGATCTCACTGCCGAGGGTTATGACTGTGCGATTCGTGTTGGCGAGCTGGCAGATTCCTCGATGGTTAGTGTGCGTCTGGCCGAAAACCGGCGCCTGTGTGTGGCCAGTCCGGCTTTTCTGAAGCGCCATGGCACACCCCAACACCCCTCAGAGCTGAGCGACTTCGATTGTTTGCGGCTCAGCGGCGAAGCCGCCCAGGCCAGGGGCTGGTCGTTCGCCGTCCCCCACGAGGACGGCAAAAGTGAGTTGATGCGCTTCAAGCCCAGCAGGGGTCTGAGTTGTTCGGACGGCGAGGTGTTGTTCGAATGGTGTCTGCATGGCTACGGTATTGCCTGGCGCAGCACCTGGGAGGTGCAACGAAAAATTGCCTCAGGCCAGTTGGTGCCGGTTCTGGAAGAATTTGCAGCGCCACCGAACGGGGTATATGCGGTCTTCCCGCAGCGCAAGCATTTGCCACTGCGCGTGCGTTTGTGGGTGGACTACCTCAAGGCCACCTACGCTCAGCCGGGCTACTGGCAAGGCGTTTGAGCGCAGCCTGCCTAAAAGACTGCGAGCCAGCGTTTTTTGGCGCAGCGTCTAAGGCATTAAAACCAAACCTGCCCACCGCGTATCAAAGCATCTCGAGGGCCGCCGCCGGCGGCGGGCACAGAGTGACAGCCCCTAAAATTCGCCGATGCAAACAGTCAAAAAAGAGTTGTTAGATGCCCTGGCGCTGTGCTTGGAGGCGCTTGGTCCGGGCTCTGGCACCAAAGCGGCGTTTGAGTCGCCCAAGCTCGCCGCCCACGGTGACTGGGCCACCACCGCGGCCTTGCAACTGGCCAAGCCCCTCATGCAAAACCCGCGTGAACTGGCGCAGCGTCTGCGCGAGTCCTTGCTGCAGACCGAGGCTTTTCAGCGCTGGGTTGACGCACTGGACATCGCCGGCCCGGGCTTCATCAATATCCGTTTGAAGCCGGTGGCTAAGCAGCAGGTGGTGAAAACCATTTTGAGCCAGGGGGCGCAATTTGGCCAGCAAGCGGCGACAGGACAGCGCATGCTGGTGGAATTTGTCTCGGCCAACCCCACCGGTCCTTTGCATGTCGGTCATGGCCGGCAGGCCGCGCTCGGCGATGCGATCTGCAACCTTTTTGCAAGCCAAGGCTGGTCGGTGTACCGCGAGTTCTATTACAACGACGCGGGCGTGCAGATCGCCACGCTGGCGCACAGCACCCAGTTGCGGGCACAGGGCAGCAAGCCCGGTGATGCCAACTGGCCGACCGACCCGCAGGATCCGCAAAGCAAAAACTTTTACAACGGCGAATACATTGTGGATATTGCCCGGGATTTCCTGGCCGGCAAGACCGTGACCGCCGATGACCGCTCATTTACGGCGTCGGGCGACGTCACGGATCTCGATGGCATCCGGCAGTTTGCGGTGGCCTATCTTCGCCATGAGCAAGACCTTGACCTGCAGGCCTTTGCGGTCCGCTTTGACAACTACTACCTGGAGTCCAGCCTGTACACCAGTGGCAAGGTTGATGAGGCGGTGAAGCGCTTGCAGGCAGCGGGCAAGACTTATGAACAAGACGGCGCGCTCTGGCTCAGAACCAGTGACTATGGCGACGACAAAGACCGTGTGATGCGCAAGCAGGATGGCGGTTATACCTACTTTGTGCCCGATGTCGCCTACCACATTGCCAAATGGGAGCGTGGCTTTCACAAGGTGATCAACATTCAGGGTACCGACCATCATGGCACGATCGCGCGGGTTCGGGCTGGCTTGCAGGCTGTGGGCCTGGGCATTGCTGAGGGCTTTCCCGACTACGTCTTGCACACCATGGTGCGCGTGGTGCGGGGCGGCGAAGAGGTCAAGATTTCCAAGCGCGCGGGCAGCTATGTGACCTTGCGCGACCTGATCGACTGGACCAGCAAGGACGCGGTGCGGTTTTTTCTGCTCAGCCGCAAGCCCGATACCGAGTACACCTTCGATGTCGACCTGGCAGTAGCGCAGAACAACGACAACCCGGTGTACTACGTTCAGTACGCGCATGCACGAATCTGCTCGGTGCTTTCGACCTGGGGCGGCGATCGCGCGGCACTGGGTGCGGTTGGCTTGCAGGCGCTGCAGAGCGATGCCGCGCAGTCTTTAATGATGGTGCTGGCGCGCTATCCGGACATGTTGAGTGCGGCCGCAGAGGGTTTTGCACCGCATGATGTGACCTTTTATTTGCGCGAGCTCGCTGCGGCCTATCACAGCTACTACGACGCGGAGCGAATCCTGGTTGATGATGAGGCGGTCAGGCTGGCGCGTCTGGCCCTGGTCGCTGCCACGGCGCAAGTATTGCAAAATGGTCTGTCGGTGCTGGGCGTGAGCGCCCCGCAAAAGATGTAGGTGAAATCCGGGGTTAATCCAGATATGCAAGAGCTCAGACATCAGCGCGGCGGTACTTTTTTGGGCTTGGTCCTGGGTGTGGTCATTGGCCTGGGCGTGGCGCTGGGCGTGGCCTTGTACGTGACCAAAGTCCCAGTGACATTTGTCAACAAGGTCTTGAACCGCAGCGCTGAGCAGGACGCACAGGAACAGCAAAAGAACAAGGACTGGGACCCGAACGCGCCGCTGTATGGCAAAAACCCGGCCCGCCCTAGCAACACCGTCGCACCCAAAAGTGAGCCGACTGCACCAAGTCCTGCAAACGCGACTGCTGGCGACCCTGCCAACCCGGCTGTGAGCGCATCGGGCGCCCCCGCAGTGGCTGCAAGCCCGAGCGTGCCCCCGGCGTCGTCGGCAGACACGGCGACGGCCAGCCCCCCAGCGCCAACGTCAGCGTCGAGCCCGCTGCCCAGTCCTGTTGCCTCCGATCCGATCGCCGAACTGGCGCGCTCCAAAGGCCTGGTGGCGGCACCGGCGGCCGCGCTGGATCCCTTCACGTATTACATTCAGGTGGGTGCATTTCGCAGTGACCCGGACGCCAAGGCCTTTGTCGAAAAACTGCTGCAAGCGGGCTTTGTGGCCCAGGTTTCTCAGCGTGAACAGGCCGGCCGACCTGTGTTCAGGGTTCGGCTAGGGCCTTTCCAGACCCGTGACGAAGCCAATGCGCAAAAGCAGTTGTTGACCGCCAAGTCGTTTGAGACTGTGATGGTGCGCGTACAGCGCTGAGGCATGGGCCTGGGCCCTGTGCACGATTGAAATTGATTGTTTGCCCGATTTCTCAGGAGCCTTTGATGATGAACCGACGAGACCTTTGCGCCACTGTCGCAGGCCTTGGCCTGACGGCTTCGACCTTGTTGCCCGGTGTGGCACTGGCGCAAGCACGCGTGCCGCAAGCAGGCAAAGATTATTTGCGCCTTGATCGTCAAGCGCCCGTAGAGGCGCCCGAGGGCAAGGTCGAGGTGGTCGAGTTCTTTTGGTACAACTGCCCGCACTGCAATTCTTTCGAGCCCCGGCTCAACAACTGGCTGGGCAAAGCGCCTGCACATCTGTCCTTCAGGCGGGTACCGGTTGGCTTTCGGGCGGACTTCGAGCCGCAGCAGAAACTGTATTACGCACTAGAGATGATGGGGCTGGTTGAAACCATGCACAGCAAGGTGTTTGCCGCCATCCACGGGCAAAGGACCAATCTCAACACCGCTGTGGCGATTGCCGACTGGATCGCGCAGCAAGGCGTTGACAGGGCCAAGTTCAATGATGCGTTTAATTCCTTTGCCGTGGCCACCAAAGTTCGCCGGGCGATTCAGTTGCAAAACGCCTACCCGGTGGCGGGCGTGCCTTCAATGGGCGTGGCCGGGCGCTTTTACATTGACGCCGATCTGGCAGGCAGCATGGACCGCGCCTTGAACGTGGTCGATTTCCTAGTGGCTGAGGTACGCGGTGGGCGCTGATTCGGGCGGGCGCCAGGTTTGACTGCGCGTGAGGCGCGCCTCGGTAACCTTATCTGCTCGCTACAATGATTCAGTATGCAAGATTCATGCCGCTTTAAACGTTCGTTGAGGCTCCTGGCCACTGGCCTGGCCTTGGCGGCCAGCAACGTTGTGCTGGCCGAAAAAGCGGACCGCCAGCAGCCCATGAACATCGAAGCGGACGCCTTGCGTCATGACGAAGCGGCCCAGGTCAGCGTGTTCACCGGGAAGGTGGTTGTGACCAAGGGCACGATCCAAATCCGCGGTGCGCGCATGGAAGTGCGCCAGGATAAGGACGGCAATCAGTTTGGCTTGATTACCGCAGAGCCCGGCAAGCTTGCTTTTTTCAGGCAGAAACGCGAGGGCCTCGATGAGTACATCGAAGGGCAGGGCCAGACCATCGACTACAACGGCCGCGCTGATATCGTGAAATTTATTGGGCAGGCGCAGCTGCGGCGTTATCAGGGCGCACAGCTCAATGATGAATTCAACGCTGGCGTGATTGTTTACAACAACACCAGTGATGTCTTCACGCTCGATGGCCAGCCCGGTTTGGGCAGTACGGGCAGCCGCGGTCAGCCCGGCGCACCCGCGGGTCGGGTGCGTGCCATGCTTGGCACCAAGCCCGACAAAGCCCAGCCCAGTGGCACGGCGGACAACTCGCTTCGAATCAGTCCTGCGCTTAAAGCTCCCCAGAAGCCATGACCGGCCAGATTGGGGACTCAGCCTCGCGGGACGCCGCGCTGCTGCCAGAGACAAAAGCAGTGCTGCAAGCCTCGCACTTGCAAAAGTTTTATGGTGTTCGTCAGGTGGTCAAAGATGTGTCTCTGACTGTGCGTGGCGGCGAGGTCGTTGGCCTGCTCGGCCCCAATGGCGCGGGCAAGACCACATCGTTTTACATGATCGTCGGGCTTGTGCGTGCTAGCAAGGGCCAGATCAGCATCAATGATGTGCCCATTGAGCATATGCCGATTCATCGACGCGCCCGCATGGGCCTGGGCTACTTGCCGCAGGAAGTGTCGATTTTTCGCAAGCTCAATGTTGAAGACAATGTGCGTGCGGTGCTTGAACTGCAGTCGGACGCGCAGGGCCGGACCCTGGGGCGCAAGCTGGTCGAGGAACGACTGACCCAATTGCTACAGGACTTGCGGGTGGATCACTTGCGCAAATCCAGCGCGATGGCGCTGTCTGGCGGCGAGCGTCGGCGGGTCGAGATTGCGCGCGCCCTGGCAACCTCGCCCCAATTCATTTTGCTCGACGAGCCGTTTGCCGGCATCGATCCGATTGCGGTGATTGAAATTCAGCGCATCATCGGATTTCTGAAGGACCGTGGCATTGGTGTCCTGATCACGGACCACAATGTGCGCGAGACCCTGGGCATTTGCGACCATGCCTACATCATCAGTGAAGGACAGGTGCTTGCCAGCGGTACGCCGGCAGACATCGTTGCTGATGCCGAAGTGCGTCGGGTTTATCTGGGCGAGCACTTTCGCATGTGACCATGAAGCTGGGTCTGTCGCTTCGCCAATCCCAACATCTTGCGCTGACACCGCAGCTTCAACAATCTATCCGGCTACTGCAGCTCTCCACCCTGGAGCTAAGCCAGGAAATCGAGGAGATGCTGGTCGACAACCCTTTTCTGGAGCGCGACGACGAGACGACCGAGCAAGAGCGCCACGGTCTGGAGCAGGCTGATGCGCAGGTCAGCCCGGGCGAGCGCGACATGGAATTGCCCAGTTATAGCAACACTGAGGTAGCAGCAGCTGGCAGCGACGAAAGCCCAGAGGCGTTCTCCAGTGCTGACGCACCTGACTGGGACGGCGACGGTCAGGCGGCGCTCTCAGCTGATGATCCGGAGTGGGGCGGCGATGCGCCTGCGCGCCTGAACAAAGCTGGCGACGAGGACGAGCGTGATGCCAGCGAGATGTTCGCGCAGGCGCCGAGCCTGCAGGAATTTCTGCACACACAGGCGCTAAACCTTCGCCTCAGCCAGGCCGACCGCGCAGCGCTCTACTTTCTGATCGAGTCCCTGAACGAGGACGGTTACCTGGAAGATGCGTTGGAGGATCTCGCCGATGGCCTGGCCGGTGCGGATGAGGATCGGGATGAGCGCGATCAGGCCCACCATCACTTAAAAGTTGCGCTTGGCCTGTTGCAAAGCCTTGAGCCGGTCGGCGTGGGCGCCAGGAGTCTGAGCGAATGCCTGCAGCTGCAGCTGCGCGCCCTGCCCGAGCAGACCACCGTGGTGACCTTGGCTATTGAATTGTGTGCAGGGCATCTGGACTTGCTGGCGCGTAAAGACGTCAAACGGCTGGTGGAGCTCACCGGGGCCGACACGGAAAGCCTGCGTGAGGCCATGAGCCTGGTTGCGCACCTGGAGCCAAAGCCCGGCCGCCGTTTTCTGAATCTGGCGCAAAACGTGGTGGTGCCTGATGTATTGGTCAAGGCCTCCGATCGCGAGGGCGGCGCTTCTTTTCAGGTTCAACTCAACCCCGATGTGATGCCACGCCTGCGGGTGCACGAACTCTATGCTGATGCGCTCAAAGGGCATCGCGGTGGTGATGCTGCGGCGGTCCAAGGCTTGCAGCAGCGCTTGCAGGAGGCGCGTTGGTTTATCAAGAATATTCGCCAGCGCTTTGACACCATCTTGCGTGTCAGTACGGCCATTGTGGAGCGGCAGCGCGGCTTTTTCGTGCACGGCGAGCTGGCCATGCGGCCTCTGGTGCTGCGCGAAATTGCTGAAGAATTAGGCTTGCATGAGTCGACGATCAGTCGGGTTACCACCGCCAAATACATGGCCACTCCTTTTGGTACCTTTGAGTTGAAGTATTTCTTTGGCTCTGGCCTGGGCACCGAATCGGGCGGGCAAGCCTCAAGCACCGCGGTGCGGGCCTTGATCAAGCAATTTGTGGGCGCTGAAAATGCGAAAAAACCATTGAGTGACAACCAGATTGCCGACATGTTGAAGGAGCAGGGCATTGAATGCGCCCGGCGCACAGTGGCCAAATACCGTGAGGCCTTACGCATCGCACCGGCCCATTTACGCAAGGCGATCTGAAGCGCTAAAAGAAGATGAATCAGCTTGAATTGTTTTTGCCTTGCGCGGCCGGCGTTGAGGACTACTTGTGCCATGAGGTGATACGCATCACCGGGCGCAGCGCGACCGAGGTCAGCCGCCAGCGCGGCGGCGTGGCTGTGAGGGCATCCTGGCGCGAGGTGATGCTGCTCAACCTGCACAGTCGCCTGGCGCAACGCGTGCTTTTGATGTTGTCCCTCAAAGGTTATCGCCATGAACAGGATCTTTACCAGGCTGCCAGCGAAGTGGCCTGGGAAGCTTGGTTCACACCAAAGGAAAGCATCAGAGTCGAGGTCACTGCCCAGCACAGTCCCTTGACCAGCCTGAACTTTGCGGCGCTGAAAATCAAAGACGCTGTCTGCGACCGTTTTCGCATCAAGGCCAACGGTGTGCGACCTGACGTAGACACGCGCTGGCCCAAAGTGCGCATTTACGCCCACCTGACCAGCGACAGCTGCGCCCTGTACATCGACACCTCGGGCGAGCCCTTGTTCAAGCGTGGCTGGCGCGAAGACAAGGGCGACGCACCATTGAAGGAGACCTTGGCCGCAGCCATGATCGCGGCCACCGGCTGGCTCGACGGCGCAGGCGACCTGCCTGCCTTGTACGACCCGTGTTGTGGCAGCGGCACGATCGCCATCGAAGCAGCGCAGATGGCGTGCCACATGCCTGCCGGTGGTCTGCGGCGATTTGCCTTTGAGCACTTTGTCCCCTTCCAAGCCCATGTCTGGCAAGCCATCAAAGCACAGGCACAAGAGGCGGTGGTGATGCCCGCGCCGGGCCAAGCGACGCTTGTTTTTGGCAGCGACGTGTCACACCGCATGGTTGACTTTGCCCAGCGCAATGCCGAGCGTGCCGGTGTGGCCCGGCTGATCGAATTTCGCGGTGGTGACGCCTTGCAGCGCATGCCGCCCGTGACAGGCGGTGGCATCATGCTGCTTAACCCGCCCTATGGCGAGCGCATCGATGTCGGCGGCGTGGCACGCCGGGGCCGAGACGCCAGCAGCCTTGAGGACGACGCAACACGGCTCGCACCCCGGCGTTTTATGGCGCGGGAGATGCCGCAGACCGAGCAGGCTGGCGATTTCTTTGCGCAACTGGCCAGCCATTGGAAAAAGAATTACGCAGGCTGGTCGGCCTGGGTGCTCACGCCTGAGCTCAAACTGCCAGGCAAGATGCGGCTCAAAGAGTCGCGTCGCGTGCCACTATGGAACGGCCCCCTGGAGTGCCGCCTGTTTCGCTTTGACATGGTCAAGGGCAAATTGAGCCAGCCTGATGCAAACCCTGGTGCTTGACACCAACATCGTCCTGGACGTGTGGGTGTTCCAGGATCCAGGTGTTGCCGAATTGAGCGAGACCTTGCAATCGGGCGGCTGTCCTTGGATCGCCACCTCCGCCATGCGAGACGAGTTATCGCGTGTGCTGGGCTATCCTGCCATCGACCAACGCCTGAAGCAGCAGAGCAAGTCAGCGCAAGACGTGCTCAGGCAGTTTGACGCCTTGACCTGCTTGGTGGATACAGCCCCCAAGGCACCCATCACCTGCAAAGACCCCGACGATCAAAAATTCATCGACCTGGCCGTGGCGCACCAGGCCTGGCTGTTTAGCAAAGACAAGGCCGTGATGGCAATGAAAAAGCGCTTGCAGGTTTTGGGATGTGCGCTAAATCCTGCACTGACAAACGGCGGGTGCGCAAAAAGCTAGCGCGAAAAAAATGTGCGCAGGGCCTGCGCGCAGTCTTGAGGCCGTTCCTCTGCCAGGAAATGCCCGCAGTCCAGGGCGCGGCCACTGACCGTGGCGCTGCACTGGGCCTGCCACAAGGCCATGGGGTCGAACATGCGGTGCACCACGCCTTTGGCGCCCCACAACACCAGCAGGTCGCAGCTGACTTGCTCGCCATGCACGCGACTGGCGCGGTCGTGTACCAGATCAATGCTGGCCGCTGCACGGTAGTCCTCGCACAGGGCATGAATCGTCTCTGGCATGCAAAAGCAGCGCTCGTATTCGGCCAGGGCCTGCGCTTCCAGGTGCGTGGTGCCGCCCGTGCCCCAGCCACCAAGCTTGCGGTGCAGATAAGGCAGCGGGTTGCCGCCGATCATCTCTTCGGGCAGCGGCGCGGGCTGGGTCAGGTGAAACCAGTGGTAATAAGCCTGGGCAAAGTCAAAGTTGGTGGCGTTGTACATGTCCAAGGTCGGCGCGATGTCCATCACGCACAAGCGACTCAGGCGCTGCGGATGGTCCAGTGCGAGCCGGTGGGCGACGCGCGCGCCACGGTCATGGCCGCACAGACCAAAACGGGCGACGCCGAGGTGGTCAGCGAGCCGCACAATGTCTTGTGCCATGCTGCGCTTGCTGTAGGTGCTGTGGTCGCTCTCGCCTTCGGGTTTGTCGGAGTCGCCGTAGCCGCGCAGGTCGGGCAGGATCAGATCGAAGTCCTCGCACAACTCGGTGGCAACGCGATGCCACATCACATGGGTTTGCGGAAAGCCGTGCAGCAGCACCAACGCCGGCTTGTTGCCCAGTTCCCGCTTAGGCAGGCGGGCAGCCAAGGTCAACCCGTCGAGGGAAAAGCGCTCGAACCTAAATGACTCAAACCAGCTCATGGTGCAGAGGACTTTCGGCGGTGCTGGCTAACCTGCAGCAACGCCACTTGCAGCAGATTGTGGCGGTCAGTCGCATCATCTTTGCGGCACCAGGCTTACAGCAGCGACTGCTGGGACAGGGCAAGCAGGCCCTCAATCGCCTGCCGCACGGTCGCCTGCCGTACCGCCTGGCGATCGCCCTCAAACCATTCGCGGCTACAGATCACATTGTCTTGCGTGGCCCAGGCCAGCCAGACGGTGCCAACGGGCTTGTCCGGGCTGCCGCCAGCAGGGCCTGCCACGCCGGTAACGGCCACTGCGATCTGGGCTTTCGCATGTAGCAGGGCGCCGCTGGCCATGGCGCGCACCACCGCCTCGCTGACGGCGCCGTGCCGGCGGATGATTTGGGCGTCAACGCCCAGAAGTTCTGTTTTGGCGCTGTTGCTGTAGGTAACAAAGCCGCGCTCAAACCAGTTGCTCGAGCCTGCCAGGTCTGTGCAGGTGGCGGCGATCAGGCCGCCGGTGCAGCTCTCGGCAGTGGCCAGCATCCACTGGCGCGCCTGCAATTGTTCGGCGAGCTGGGTGCAAAGCGCGTGCAGTGTGGGCTTGTTTTTCATCGCTGGACTCATTGCAGGTAAGCCAGAAGGCCGGGCCATACGCCTGAGAGCCGCAGTGCCCACTGAATCAAACCGATGACCAGCAGCGTACAGGCCGCAGCCACATAGTCGTCAAGCATGATGCCTGCGCCTATTTTGGCCCAGCCCCGAGGGTCGGTTTGGGGCTTGACCTGATGCGCCAGACGGTCTGCCCAAGCCACCGGACCGGGCTTGCGTGCGTCGAAAAAACGAAACAGGGCAAAGGCCAACAGGCCTAGCGCCCAGCTTTGCACATCCAGCACCCAGAGCACCAACCAGAACGCGGCGATTTCATCGACCACAATGCAGCCCGGGTCAAGCACCTGCAAATGACGTGCGGTGAGCATGCTGACCCACCAGCCCAGCACCAGAGCTGCAAGCATGAGCCAGGCTAAGGCCTGCGGACCCAGGTACAGGCCAAGCACTTCAAAAGACAGCCAGGCCCAGAGCGTTCCCACAGTGCCTGGTGCCTTGGGGCTGAGCCCTGCGCCAAAGCCCAAGGCCAACAGGTGTGCAGGATGACGCAGCATGAAGCCAGCGCTGGCCTGGCGCGGCGGGGCGGGTGTGTCGGGACTTGCGCGCGCTGTGTCGGTCATGGCGGAGGTTCAGGCGCTGGCGAAATGGTCAAACGATGCACGCGCTGGCGCCAGGGTTTTGCCGTCGGCCTCCAGCAATTGCAAGCCCGGTGCAGCGCGGATGTGGCCGATGCGCTGTATGGGTGTCTGGCTGTCGCGGGCTGCCGCTTCAATCGCATTACGATGCTGCGGTGCTGCGGTGAACAACAGTTCGTAGTCGTCGCCGCCGGTGAATGCAAGTTCTGTCCACTGTTGCTCGCTCAAGCCCAGGCCGGGAAAAACCTGTCGGGTCGAAATCGTTTGGCGCAGTGCATCGGCCAAGACGACAGCACCAACACCAGAGCTCTCGAGTACATGGCCCAGGTCGCCCAGGAGTCCGTCGCTCAGGTCGATGGCGGCACTGGCCAGCCCGCGTAAGCGCAGGCCCAACCCGACCCGGGGCTCGGGCAACTCGAGCCGTCGACGCGCCCAGGCCAGCGCGTCTGCGCTCAGTTGCACGCGCCCCTGCAGCGCCAGCAAAGCCAGCCGCGCGTCGCCCACGTTGCCACTGACGTAGAGGTCGTCACCAGCGCGTGCGCCGCTGCGCAGCAAGGCACCACTGCTCTGTTGATGAAGGGGAAGTTCGCCAAACACAGTGATGCAAATGCTCAAAGGCCCGCGGCTGGTGTCGCCGCCGATCAGCTCGCAGCCGTGTGCGTCGGCCAAAGCAAACAACCCTTTGGCAAACAAGCGCAGCCAGGCGTCATCGGCTTGCGGCAAGGCGAGCGCGAGTGTGAAGGCCACCGGTTCGGCGGCGCAGGCCGCCAGGTCGCTCAAGTTGACCGCCAGCGCTTTGTGGCCCAGGGTCAGCGCATCGACATCGTTGAAAAAATGCTGGCCGGCAACCAGCAAGTCGGTGGAAATCGCCCATTGATAGCCGGCCCTGGGCGTGATCAGCGCGCAGTCGTCGCCGACGCCCAGGCTGGCGCGATTGCTTGGGCGCTTGAAATGGCGTGCGATCAGCTCAAACTCGCCCATGGTTGGGAGTCTGCGCCTCAGTGCAGCGTTCGGCGACCGCCGCTGTGGCTTAAGCCGTCGAGCACAAACATGGGAATGTCTGCCTCAAAGCGCTCGCCGTCCTCGGCGACAAAAAAATAATGGCCGTGCATGGTGCCGGTGGGCGTGCGCAGCCGCGTGCCGCTGGTGTACTCGAAGCTTTCGCCCGGTTTGAGCAAGGGCTGGTGCCCGACCACGCCTAAGCCGCGCACTTTTTCGGTGTGGCCCTGTGCATCGTTGACATTCCAGCTGCGCGAGATCAGCTGGGCGGCCACGGTGCCCGTGTTTTGAATGACGACATGGTAGGCAAAGGTGTAGACGTGGTGTGCTGGCTCGGACTGGTCCGGCAGGTAATGCGGTGTGACGCGCACCACCACTTTGTATCTTGGGTCTGTCATGGTTGCGCTGGCTTTTTCGACAAGTTGCGCACTTTGCCAAGCCGGCAGGCGCGTTGAAGCAAAGCGCCGCTGGAGCGAGCTGCGGCTGTTGCCCACAGCACATCGCTTAAGTTTTGCTGTTCCCACAAGGGTGTGTTGGCGCAATGCATGTGCGAATTATGCGTTGCCAAGCCGCTTTTATGATGTCCTGGCTTGGCTGACTTCAGCACCTCTCGTCGCTCAGGTCTTGTCGGCGGCTAACGCTGCCTGTTGGCTCAGGGCCTTCTGGGCGAATTCGGCACGCAGCGCGCGCAGTTTCTCGCGCGGGTCTTCTTTGGTGGTGGCCTGGTCGAGTTTCATTTCAGAAATAAAGCGGCTGGGTTTGGCTGCCACGATGTCGCGGCCGACCTGGCGCTTGCGCGCCCAGCTCACCGCCAGGCTGTGCTGCGCCCTGGTGATGCCCACGTACATGAGGCGGCGTTCTTCCTGGACATGCGTCAGGCCCTTGGCCGCTTGTTCCTCCTGGTCGAATGCGCCTTGGTCGGTCTCGCCGGAATCTTTTTGCCGAAAGGGCAGCAGGTCTTCGTTGACACCAACGAGCATCACATGCGGCCACTCCAGACCCTTGGCGGCATGCAGGGTGGAGAGCGTGACCAGATTGGCGTCTTTTTCGCGCTCGCTTAGCGTCGAGAGCAAGGAAACGGTTTGCGCCACGTCGAGCAAGGATCTGCTGGCACCTGTCGGCGTGGCTTGTGTTGGGTCATCCAGCGCGCCGCCACAGCGTGCTGACATCCAGTCGACGAACTCCATCACATGCGACCAGCGTGCGCCCGCTGCTTTCGGGTTGTCCTCGCTGTCAAACAGGTAGCGTTCGTAGCCCAGATCGCGCAACCAATCGAGCAGGAATGCGCGGGCATCCTGTGCGCCCAGGGTGTGGCGTGCGCGGAATTGCAGGTCGTTGACCTCGCGCCCGAATTCCTGCAAAGAGCCCAGGGTGCGCCCGCTGATGACGCTGCCCAGCGAGCTCGACATCAACGCTTCGAACAGGCTGATGCGGTAGCGCTTGGCGAACTCGCCCAGGTTTGCCAGGGTCTGGTGGCCGATGCCCCGCTTGGGTGCGGTGATCGCGCGCAGAAAAGCGGGGTCGTCGTCTTCGTTGATCCAGAGCCTGAACCACGCGCACAGGTCCTTGATTTCCGCGCGGTCAAAAAAACTGGTGCCGCCTGAGACCTTGTAGGGGATCTGCGCTTTACGAAGCGCTTTTTCAAAGGCCGTGGCCAGGTGGTTGGCGCGGTAGAGCACGGCGAAGTCGCGCCATTCCTTGTGCACACTGTTAGCGCGCAGGCTTTGGATGCGGGCCACCGCCCGCTCAGCCTCATGGTCCTGCGAGTCGGCATCGGTCACGCGTACGGGCTCACCCTCGCCCAGGGCGCTCCAGAGGCTCTTTGCAAACAGTTTGGGGTTAGCGGCAATCACATTGTTGGCTGCGCGCAGGATGGCGCTGCTCGAGCGGTAATTCTGTTCGAGCTTGATGACCTGAAGGGCTGGGAAGTCCAGCGGCAGTTGCCGCAGGTTGTCCAGGGTTGCGCCACGCCAGCCGTAGATGGATTGATCGTCATCGCCCACGGCAGTGAAGCGCGCCTGTGCGCCAGGGCCGACCAGGTGCTTGAGCAGCGCGTACTGGCTGGCATTGGTGTCCTGGTACTCGTCGACCAGGATGTGCGCAAAACGTTGTTGCCACTTGGCGCGGATATCAGCGTGGTCGCTCAGGAGTTTGAGCGGCAGGCCGATCAGGTCGTCGAAGTCGACACTTTGAAAAGCACTCAGCCGCTCTTCGTAGCGAGCCATGATGCACGCGAGTTGCACATCATGGTCAGATTGGGCGATCGCGGTGGCCTGTCGGGCATCAAGCCCCTGGTTTTTCAGCAGGCTGATGGACCACTGCCATTGGCGCGCGGTGGCGGCGTCCACGCCGGCGCCAGCATCTTTCAGGATGCTGAGCACGTCGTCGCTGTCGAGAATGGAGAACTGCGGCTTGAGCCCAAGAGCTTGTCCGTCTTCACGCAGCATGCGCACGCCCAGGGCGTGAAAAGTGCAAATCAGCACATCCTGCGCGGCCTTGCCAATGAGCAAGCGGGCGCGCTCGCGCATCTCGGCAGCCGCCTTGTTGGTGAAAGTGATGGCCAGAATTTGCGGAGGCGCCACGCCCGACTGAATGAGCTTGCCGATCTTGTAGGTGATGACACGCGTCTTGCCTGAGCCCGCGCCAGCCAGTACCAGGCAAGGGCGACCCAGACAGTGCACGGCCTCGAGCTGGGCGGGGTTCAGGCCCTTGGGTTGGGGGGGTGGGGAAGACACAAAAGAGCGCGACAGTCGGCGAAAAAAGCGAGCGCCGATCATAGCCGCGTGAAGGTGTGTCAAAGCGGGCTGCGCGGGCTGAGGGACAATTTGCAAATGCTTGAGATCTTGCATGTGACCTTTCCGTTTTTTGCCCTGGTGCTTGCAGGCTATGTGGCCACCAACCGTGGCTGGCTGTCGCTGGCCGCAGTACCGGGGCTCAATGGTTTTGTGCTGTATTTCGCCGTGCCGTGCATGCTGTTTCGCTTTGGTGCGTCGACCCCGGTGGGGCAGCTGCTGGACCCCGTGGTCTTTGGCCTCTATCTGACCTGTGCCCTGCTGCTGGTGGGCCTGGCGATTGTCTGGACCAAGCGCGGCGAAATTGGCTGGAACGACGCGTCTCTGGGCGCTTTGGTTTCGGTTTTTCCCAACACGGGCTTCATGGGTGTGCCCTTGCTTGCTGCACTGCTCGGTCCGGCCAGCGCCGGGCCAGCGATTGCGACGCTGCTGGTCGATATTGTGGTGACGAGTTCCCTGTGCGTGGGCCTGTCGCGCCTGGACGGTGCGAGCATGGTGAGCGTTGGCCGCGCGGTCAAGCAGGCCTTGCAACGTGCTGCCAGCAACCCAATGCCCTGGGCCATTTTGTTGGGCATGGTGGCCAGCGCGCTGCAGATTCGTCTTTGGGCCCCAATCGATCAAACCGTGGCCATGCTGGCCAACGCTGCCTCACCAGTGGCTTTGTTCACGATCGGTGCGGTGCTGGCGCGCTCGCAAATGAGCAGTGCGCACCCGATGCCGGCCTCGCACTTCCTGCCCGGTGCGGTTCTCAAGCTCCTGGTCCATCCCGCGCTTTTGTGGTTGCTGGGTCATCTGGCGCTGTGGGGTGGCCTGAGGATTGACGCCTTCACGATTACCACGCTGGTGCTGGTGGCGTGCCTGCCGAGCGCGAGCAATGTGTCTTTGCTGGCTGAGCGCTTCAACGCCGACACCGGGCGCATTGTGCGCATCATTCTGGTCACGACCGCTGTGGCGTTTCTGAGTTTTTCTGGCGCGGTGGCCTTGCTGCGCTGACACCTTCTCAGCCTTTCGAGCACCGGCGAGAGGGCCTGGGCTTGCCGCCATCTTGTGACAGCTGGCCTTGGCGGTGGTCTTGGCGCCGGCGAAATCCTCGGTCGTATCGCTGGATTGAACGCGCAAGCGCCCGGCGCAGCGCCCATCAGCCTTTTTTCGCTTCTGCGGCTTGTCATCCGTTTGGGCTGCTTAAGACGCCAGACCGACCGCCTTTCATTTTCTGTATACTGTATACAGAAAACTTGTTCTGACCGCCTGTGGTCCAGGTGGCCTATCCGAAGACCGTGTTCCCATGAAAGCGCTGAGTGTCCTGAAAGCATCGCCAGACCTGGTTGACCAGGTCTATCGCGCTTTGCTTGATGCGATTTGTGACGGCTCGCTCGCACCGCAGGAGCGTTTGCGACAGGAAGCGATTGCTGAGCGCATGGGCGTGTCGCGTCAGCCGGTGCTGCAGGCCTTGCGGCAATTGAAGCAAGACGGCTTTGTGCAGGAAACCGGCGCGCGCGGTCTGGCGGTGTCGGCGCTCGATCCGCAGTGGATGTTGATGGTGTACCAGGTACGCGGTGCGCTGGACGCACTGGCTGCGCGGCTGGCGGCGCAACAACGAGCTGTGATCGACCCGAAGCTGCTTGCGCGTGGTCGCAAAGCCGCGGCCGGCAAGAACGTGCAGGCCATGATCGATGCCGACCTGGCTTTTCACCAGGCCATGTACGAGGCATCAGGCAACCCCCTGATTGGCCAGATCGCCTTGCAACACTGGCAGCATCTGCGCCGCGTCATGGGCGCGGTGTTGCAGCAGGCCGGACAACGTCAGGCGGTGTGGGACGAACACGCGGCGATCGCCGAGGCCATCGCCCTGGGGCGCGGTGAAGATGCAGCCGAGTTGGTGCAGCAGCACGCGCAGCAGGCAGGCTCCATGATGACCGAGCAGCTCAGGCGGGCGGCAGCGGGCTAAATCTTTTATTGGTTTTTGAATTGAAAGGACGGTTATGAAACTCAGTGCAGAACAATTGGCGCAATTCGACAGAGATGGTTACCTGTTTTTTCCGGGCCAGTTCACGCCCGAGGAGACCCGCAAACTGGTTGACGCCGTGCCCGAACTCTACAGCCACCGGGCCCCTTTTAATGTGCGCGAAAAAGGCACCGATGCGGTGCGTACCAATTTCGCGGCGCATCTGGTGAGTGAGCCGTTTGCACGCCTGGCGCGTCACCCGCGCATGATCGAACCGGTGGAGTCTTTGTTTGGCGAAAAGCTCTACATGCACCAGTTCAAGATCAACGGCAAGATGGCCTTCGAGGGGGATGTCTGGCAATGGCACCAGGACTATGGCACCTGGTTCAACGACGACATGATGCCCACGGAGCGGGCCATGAACATCGCGATCTTTCTCGACGATGTGAACGACTTCAACGGCCCCTTGATGTTCATTCCGGGCAGCCACAAAAAAGGCGTGATCGAGGCCAAGCACGACCTCACCACCACCAGCTACCCGCTGTGGACCGTGGACAATGCTTTGATTGCGCAGCTGGTCGAGCGCGCGGGTGGCAAGGGCTCGTATGACGCCCAGGGTCGCTACCTGCCGGCGGGCATCGTCAGTCCCAAGGGACCTGCTGGCTCGATGATTCTGTTTCACAGCTGTCTGGTGCACGCCTCGGGCTCGAACATGTCGCCCTGGAACCGCGTCGCGGTCTATTTGAGTCTGTGTGCCGTGAGTAACCATATCCGCCGCTTCAAGCGCCCGGAATACATCGCCCACCGCGACTTCACGCCGATCGAGTGCCTGTCAGACGACTGTCTCGTCAAAGACTATCCGGTTGAGACGCCCTGGAAGAGCGGCATTCCCGATAGCGCCATGGTGACCTCTTTGGATGTGTTGGCCGAGGAGCAGCCCGCATGAGCCTGCATCAACAACTGCTTGCGCGCCAGGCGCAGGGCAAGCCGATTCGCGTGGGCCTGATTGGTGCGGGCAAGTTTGGCTCGATGTATTTGTCGCAAATTCCGCGCACCCCTGGCCTGCACCTGGTGGGTATTGCCGATTTGTCGCCTGATGCGGCACGCGCCAACCTGGCGCGCGTGGGCTGGGACGTGGCGCGCACGCAGGCTGCTTCGCTCGATGCGGCCCTGAAAAATGGCGACACCCATGTGGGCGAGGACTGGCAGGCGCTGGTTCGTCACCCAGCCATCGATGTGGTGGTTGAATGCACGGGGCACCCGATTGCGGCGGTGGACCACTGCCTGGAGGCTTTCGCGCACGGCAAACATGTGGTCAATGTGACGGTCGAGGCCGATGCGTTTTGTGGCCCGCTACTGGCGCGCAAGGCTCAGGCCGCAGGCGTGGTGTATTCGCTGGCCTATGGTGACCAGCCGGCCATGATTTGCGACCTGGTCGACTGGGCGCGCACCTGCGGCTTTCCGGTGGTGGCGGCTGGTCGTGGCCACAAGTGGCTGCCGCATTTTTGCGAGAGCACGCCCGAGACGGTGTGGGGCCACTATGGCCTTACCCCCGAGCAGGCCCAGCGTGGCGGCCTTAACCCCAAGATGTTCAACAGTTTTCTCGACGGCTCCAAGCCCGCGATTGAAAGCACAGCGGTCTCCAACGCGACGGGCTTGCTCGTGCCCAGCAATGGTCTGCTTTACCCGCCGGCGAGTGTGGAAGACATTCCTTATGTGACGCGGCCGATCGCAGAAGGTGGCGTGCTCGAACAAAAAGGCATGGTTGAGGTGATCTCCAGCCTGGAGCCCGATGGCCGCAAAATTCCATACGACATCCGCATGGGCGTGTGGGTCACCGTCGAAGCCGAAACCGACTACATCAAGAACTGTTTCGAGGAGTACAACGCCCACACCGATCCCAGTGGCCGTTACTTCACCTTGTACAAACGCTGGCACCTGATCGGCCTGGAAGTGGGCATGTCGGTGGCCAGCGTGGCTTTGCGCGGCGAACCCACGGGCGTTGCGATCGGCTGGAACGCCGACGTGGTGGCCGCGGCCAAGCGCGACCTGAAACCCGGTGACAAACTGGACGGCGAGGGTGGCTACACCGTCTGGGGCAAGTTGCTGCCCAAGACCAAATCGCTGGCGATCGGCGGCGTGCCGCTGGGACTGGCGCACGACATCAAGGTGGTGCGCCCGGTGGCCAAAGGCCAGGTCGTCACCTGGGATGATGTGGCGATGGACACGACGACACGCGCTTATCAGCTGCGCATGGAGCTCGAGCAGCTCGCTTAATGCGGCGATGGCAGGCCCGCAGATGGGACAGCAGGTCTGGCTCCAGGCCTGCGGCCCTTGGCTCGGCGCTTAAATCGACAGGGGGTCGACGTCGACCGCCCAGCGGATCAGGCCTTTGCAAGCGGGCAGGTCTTGGGCCTGGTGAAAGGCCTCATGCCAATCACTCAGAAAACGCTGCAGGGCGGCGCGTGAAGCGCTTTCAACCAACATTTGCGTGCGCTCGATATTGGCCACGCGCTGCACAGTCATTGGCACAGGCGGATACAGGGTGACGCCAGGGCCGGTGCTATCGGCGGCGCTTCGTTGCAAGCCGCTTTGGCGCGCAGCCTCCAGAAACGCCTGTGCAGCCTGCTGTGTTCGTGCCTCGGCGCGCACCAGCGCCTGAAAACTCCAGGGCGGCATGCCGGCGCGCTGGCGCTCGAGCAACTGGCTTTGTGCGAAAGCCGGGTAGTCATGCCGACGCAAGGCTTCAAACAGCTCGTGTCGGGGGTAGCGGGTTTGCAGCCACATTTCGCTCATGTGGCCGATTCGGGCATCGCGCCCGGCGCGGCCGGCAGCCTGCATCAAGAGGCCAAACAAGCGCTCGGGTGCCCGGAAATCAGCGCTGAACAGTGCGTTGTCCGGGTTGACAGCGGCTACCAGCGTGATGTGCCGAAAGTCGTGCCCCTTGGCAATCATCTGGGTTCCCACCAGTACATCGACAGCGCCAAGGTGCACTTGGGCGAGTTGGGCTTCCAGCGAGCCTTTGAGTCGGGTGGTGTCTGCATCGATGCGCGCGATGGCCACAGGCGCGCCGTCGGGTCGGCGTACATCGGCCAGCAAAGTCGCCAGGTTTTCTTCCAGCCGCTCAGTGCCACGCCCAAGCGGCGAGATGTCTTGGTTGCCGCAGTCCGGGCAGTGGCGCGGCACTCTTTCAATCAGGCCGCAGTGATGACAGCGCAGGGTGCGGTCGATTTTGTGGAAGACCCGGTACGCGCTGCAGTGCGGGCACTCGCTTTTCCAGTCACAGTCCTGGCACTGCAGAACTGGCGCATAGCCTCGTCGGTTGAGCAGCAAGAGACTTTGCTCGCCGCGGCTTACACGCTCGGCGATGGCCTGCACCAGCGCTGGGGCAATGACGCAGGCTTTGGGCTGCTGGCTCATGTCCACGGTGCGCACGCGCGGCAAGAGACCATTGCCAGCGCCTGCCATACCCGGGTCAGCGCCGATGCGATCGGCCATGGTCAGGCGCAGGTAGCGACCGCCCTGTGCTGGCGCGCGGCTGTGGTGCCAGCTCTCCAGTGAAGGCGTGGCCGACCCGAGGATGATTTTGGCGCCGGCTGCCTGCGCACGGTAGACGGCCAGGTCACGTGCCGAATGGCGCGCACCGTCCTGACTTTTGTAGCTCGGATCATGTTCCTCGTCGACCACGATCAGACGCAGGCGCGGCAAGGAAGCAAACACCGCCATGCGCGTGCCCAGCAGGATGCGGGTCTGCCCCAGGTGGGCTTGCAGCCAGCTGTTGAGTCGTTGCACCTGCGTCATGCCGCTGTGCAGTGATTGCACCGCGTGCGTACCGTATTCCGGTGTGAAGCGCTCGCTGAACAGGCGCACCAGCTGCGGGGTGAGGTTGATTTCAGGCACCATGACCAAGACCTGGGCTTGCCGGTCTTCTTGCAGCAATCGTTCGGCACAGCGCAGATAGACCTCGGTCTTGCCACTGCCCGTGGCGCCAAAGAGCAGGAAGGGACCAGTCTGGGTGTGGATGGTATCGATCGCGTTCTGTTGCGCCGCGCTCAAGACCCGCTCAGGCGTGCTGCTGCTGTGTGCAAACGCCGATGCCGATTTTGCATTTTCGGCGCTTGTGTTGGCTGCTGGCGGGGCGGCTTTGGCAACCCGACGTGCGATTTGCCCAGCCTGGGCCGTGCGCAGCGCCGAGGGCAGGGCGGCGTGCGCGACCTCGCCAGGGGAGCGGTGGTAGTAGCGGGCGGTGAAACCGATCAGCGTGCGCCAGTTGTCATCCAGGGGCGGTAGGCTGTCGAGCACGTCAGCCACACGACGCAGCTGATCGGGCGCCAGGGGTTCTTGCTCGCTCACCTGTGCTGGCGCTGACCACACCACGCCAAGCACCTCACGGCGGCCCAGCGGCACGCGCACCAGCGTGCCGGGGGCGGGCGTGCCGTCGCAAGCGTAGCTCAGGGCCGACGGAATCCGGCTATGTGCGGGGGCATGCACCAAAACCGTGATCAGGTGAGACATTTTTGGCTTAGTTACACCCAGTTTTTCAAGTCGATTTTGGCTATCGGGCACTAAGTGCTTGATTCTTCAAACATTTGTAACAATTTGTTTCGCCTGTGGATAACTTTGTTGACAAAGCAGCGTTGAAAAAGACCGAGCAGCCGAAAGCAAATGCGCTGATGCTAAAAACCTCTTCAAGAGAAGGTGAAAAAATCTTATACAAATCAATAAGTTAAGACCACTATTTTTTTGCGAGCAAGGAGACGCCATTTTCTCGTGTCTGCCCTCGGTTTACCTTGGTTTTTGTGTATAAGTGGGCGTTGATTATTTTTAAAAACGAAATAAAGGGCAGCCCGGGGCGCTGGCTCAGGCGGACTGCCGAAGACGCCTGGAATGCGCATGAACCGCGTCAACCAGCACCCGAACATGGTCTGGCGGCGTGAACTGGCTGATGCCATGCCCCAAATTGAAAATATGGGTGGCTCCCGTGCCTGGCCCTTGATGCGGCGACCCAAATGAGCTCAGCAGCTCCAGCACCTGTGCCTCGATCGCTTTGGGCGGGGCAAACAGCACATTTGGGTCCAGATTGCCTTGCAAAGCCTTGCTGTCTGAGAGCTTGGCGCGTGCCTGCGCCAAGTTCACGGTCCAGTCCAGTCCCAGCACGTTGCAGTCGAGTTGTTTCATCACGTCCAGCCAAAGGCCGCCGCCTTTGGTGAACACGATGCTGGGGATGGTGTGGCCTTCCCAGGTTTTGTGGAGCTGGGACAGAACGCGCTGGGTGTAGGCCAGGCTGAAGTCCTGAAAGGCGCCGTCGGCCAGCACGCCCCCCCAGCTGTCAAAAATCATGACCGCCTGCGCGCCAGCTTCGACCTGGGCGTTGAGGTACTGGGCCACGGCATCGGCATTCAGGGCGAGCATGCGGTGCATCAGGTCGGGGCGGCTGTACAACATGGTCTTGACCAGGCGGTAGTCGTCGCTGCCACCACCTTCAACCATGTAGCATGCCAGCGTCCAGGGGCTGCCCGAAAAGCCGATCAGCGGGACGCGGCCCTGCAGCGCCTGACGAATCGACTTCACCGCGTCGAACACATAGCGCAGCTGGTTCATGTCAGGCACACGCAGGCTGGCGACTGCTTTTTCGTCACGCACCGGCCGGGCGAATTTAGGCCCTTCACCTTGCGTGAAGGACAGACCTAGGCCCATCGCGTCGGGCACGGTCAGTATGTCGCTGAACAGGATCGCCGCATCCAGCGCGTAGCGCTCAAGTGGTTGGAGCGTGACCTCGGTGGCGAAATCCGGGTTGGTGGCCAGGCCCATAAAGCTGCCTGCCCTGGAGCGGGTGGCGCGGTACTCCGGCAAATAACGCCCAGCCTGGCGCATCAGCCAGATTGGCGTGTGATCCGTCGCCAGGCGCATGCAGGCGCGCAAAAAACTGTCGTTGCTTAAGGGTGCAAAAGTCGGTGAAAGCTTGGCAGGCATGGGCTGATTGTCTCACCGCACTGCAAGGCCCTGGCCTGGCGCCGACGTGTGGCGCCCCGGCGCGTTGGCACTGGGAAAAACCTAAAGTTTGGCCAGCGCGGCGTGTACCTCGGAGGGCGACAGAAGTTCGGTGAGCAAGATGGCCGGCTGACCTGGCGCGTAGAGCACATAAACCGGAACCCCGTTGCGTCCCAGTGACCGCAGCGCCTCGGTGATGTCAGGATCCTGACGCGTCCAGTCCGCGCGTAACAGCGTCACGCCGCGGGCGTCGAAATCGGCCAGAACTTTCGCGTCCGACAAGGTGGTCTTTTTGTTGACCTGGCAGGTCACGCACCAGGCCGCGGTGAAGTCGACGAACACAGGTTTTTTGTCAGTCAGCAAGGCGCTGACTTTTTGCGCCGACCAGGCTTGCCAGCGTTCGCCCTGACTGCTGGCCTGGATCGCCTCGCTGGCCCGCGTGATGTAAGGCCCGAAGGAGGCACCCAGGCCGATGAGCATGGCCAGCGAGAGCAGCGCCAGTGGCGCCCGTGCGCGCCCGTGCAGATGAAGCGACCACACCAACATGGAGAGCACCACGAGCAAGGTCATCAGCGCTGCGGCGCCATCCACGCCGGACTGCTGCCCGAGAACCCACAGCAGCCACACGACGGTGGCAAACATGGGAAAGGCCATGGCGTGGCGAAAAACAGCCATCCAGGCGCCGGGCCGGGGCAGGGCCCGGGCAAAGCGCGGAAACCAGCTCGCCGCCAAGTAGGGCAGGGCCATGCCCAGCCCCAGGGCACCGAAGATCAACATGGCTTCCAGAGCAGGCAGGCTTAAAGCGAGTCCGAGCGATGCACCCATGAATGGCGCCGTGCAGGGCGAGGCAATCAAGACTGCCAGAATGCCCGTCAAAAAGGAATTGACCACCGGGTTTTTGGCTTCTAGCGTGGCCAGGCGGCTGGGCAGGAGTTGACCAAATTCAAACACGCCAGCCAGGTTCAGTCCGATCAGGGTGAACAGGGTCGCCAGCGCGGCAACCACGGCAGGCGACTGCAATTGGAAGCCCCATCCAATTTGGTCACCGGCGCTGCGCAGGACCAACATCAAGCCACCAAGCGCCAAGAAAGACAGCACCACCCCGAGGCTGTAGCTCACACCCTGCACTCGGTGGCTGTGTACCGCCCCGGGCTTGCGCGTGAAGCTCATGACCTTGATGGCCAGCACCGGGAACACGCAGGGCATGAGATTGAGGACGATGCCACCGATGAGCGCGCCAAGCATGGCCAGCCACAGGCTTGCAGCGATGCCGCTTCGCTCAAGCGGCGGGCTGGCTGCAGGCGTGATGCCTGAGTTTGCCGGCGCGCCAAGCGGTTTGATGGCGGGCCACGTGCCGCTGATGGCCACTTTGGTGGCAAAGCCGCGTCGTTGCCCGTCTGTCGTGCCAGCGATCACCAGATCAAGCTCGCCTGGGCTGTTGCTCCGGTAGGCGCTGATCGGCACCTGCGCCTGCCAGTTGGGTCCGTCCCAACGCTGCTGCCAAGGGGCTGAGGGGTCGGTGAGCTCCGACTGTTCGGGGAACAGATCCAGCGTCTGGCCGCGCAGCGATTGCGGCAGTTGCTGCACCGAAATCTTCAGCAGATTGCCCTCGATCTGGGCGGTTCCCGAGCCAGCGAAAGTTTGAGGTCTTTGGTTTTGGCTCTCACCAAAGTCTTTGGCGTGCGCTGCCGTTGAACTGTCAACGGGCAGCTTGAGCGAGAGGCTGGCCTCCTGGGGGATGCATTCTGTTTTGCACACCAGCCAATTGGCCTGCAACTCGACGTCCAGTGTGGGCTTGACAAGAGCTGGTTTGAAGTCGGGTGCGATGGTCAAAGGCACTGCGAGCAGCACCGTGTCTTCGAAACCATAGTTGATCAGGCTGCCGATGCGCAGGACTTTCGGGGTGGGCCAGGCGATCGCGCCGGCCTGAACGCCTTGGGGCAAACGCCAGCTCAGTTGCGTGGCCTGGCCGGAGTCGCCCGGGTTTTTCCAGTAGGTGTGCCAGTGTGGCTGGTGCGTGATTTTGAGTGCCAGCCAGACCTCGCTGCCAGGCCTTGCGCCTTGGGGCGCATGTGCCACCAGCTCCGCACGCACCTGCTCTGTTTGTGCGACAGCGCTGCCGTTCAAGGCGTTGACGACGGCGTGTGCGCTCAGGCTGAGCCCGGCGATCAGTGCTGCCGCAAGGTGTTTGATCATGGTGTTGCGTGCATTAAAAAACGGTGTGTGTCCGACCCGCGTGCTCGGGCCAAATTTGCTTGGCCACTTGTCATTGTCGCTGGTAGACAGGCAGGCAGCAGGCCAATCGGGCAGTGAGCCTTTGTACCCAAGGGACTTGCCAACAGGCGCAGACCTACAATTTGGACCCTTTTGCCGAACTCTTCGACCATGTTGTTGCCATCCCGATACTGGGCTGATCTGCGCAGTAGCGACTTTGAGGACCTGCGACGTCGCGGCGAGATCGCGCGCGTCATCGCAGTCCTGCCGGTGGCGGCCACCGAGCAGCACGGCCCGCACCTGCCGCTGAGTGTGGACACCGATCTGGTGGACGGCCTGCTCACGCAGGCGCTGCAGGATCTTGGTGATGCGGTACCTGCGCTGGTGCTGCCAACACAGGCGGTGGGCTTAAGCCCGGAGCATGCCGCTTACGCCGGCACGCTCACACTCAAGCCTGAGACGATTCTGGGTCTGTGGCGTGACCTGGGTGAATCGATCGCCGCTGCGGGTGTTCGCAAACTCGTGATCTTCAATGCGCATGGCGGCAATGTGTCGGTGATGGACATCGTGGCCAGGGATTTGCGCGCGCGCCTGGGCATGCTGGTCTACAGCGTGAGCTGGTTCAATCTGGTGGCCCCGGATGAGAACGGACGTGACACATCGGAGCTGTTTTCCAAAGAGGAGCACCGTTTTGGCATCCATGCCGGTGAGATCGAAACCTCAATGATGCTCGCGCTCAAGCCGCAGGGGGTCCGGATGGAGGCGGCGAAGAACTTTCAGTCCGCGGCGCAGGCCCGAAGCACTCACTTTGATTTGCTGGGCAACGGCCAAAGTGCCAAACTGGGCTGGCAAATCCAGGACTACAACGCCGAGGGCGCGGTGGGCAATGCGGCGGCCGCGAGCGCAGAAAAAGGCCATGCCGTGATCCGCGCCAATGCCAGGGCGCTGGCCCGCCTGCTGGCTGAGGTTGATCGCCTGCCCGCTGACACCGTGCGGGACTTGTAAAGCGACGCTTGTCCGCGGCATGCTGAGTTACGACCTGTTTGCGCTGGGGGCAGCTGCGTGCTGGGCACTGGGCAGCGTGATGTCGGTATCACCTTCGCGCCATCTCGGCGCTTTTGCCTTTACCCGTTGGCGCATGCTGATGGTCGCTGTCATGCTCTGGAGCGCGGTGGTTGTGATGGGCGGTTGGCGATCGTTTGATGTGTCGAGCCTGGGCGTGATGGCGCTCAGCGGCGTGATCGGCATTTTTGTCGGTGACACGGCCTTGTTTGCGTCGATGAATCGGCTGGGGCCCCGGCGCGCCGGTGTTTTGTTTGCCACGCACGCGGCCTTCAGCGCTGTGCTGGGATTCTGGCTTTTGCAAGAGCGCATGAGTGCACAAGCCCTCGTTGGCGGCGTGCTGACGCTTGGCGGCGTGATGATGGCCATTGTGTGGGGGCGGCGCAAGAACGAGAGTCATGCCTGGGAGTCCGACATCGGCAGCGTGAGCACCGGCGTGGCCATGGGCCTGCTGGCCGCGCTGTGTCAGGCGGTCGGCAGCCTGATCGCCAAGCCGGTGATGGCCGCTGGCGCTGACCCCGTGATGGCTTCGGCGGTGCGCGTTACCTGTGCAACCATTGCGCATTTCGCGCTGCTGCTGGCGGGTTTTCAAGCGGCGCGCGCCATCCAGCCGCCCACCCGCGCGGTCTTGTTGCAGACGGGCTTGAATGGTTTTATTGCCATGGGTATTGGCATGACGCTGATCTTGCTGGCTTTGCAAAAGGGCGATGTCGGGCTGGTCGGCATTCTCTCGTCGGTCTCGCCCATTTTGGTGTTGCCCCTGTTGTGGCTTCAGCTCAAACGCGCGCCGGCCTGGGGTGCCTGGCTGGGCGCTGTGTTCACCGTGATCGGCACCGCGCTCATTCTGCAGCGCTAGCAGCGCACCGCCGGGGCCTTTGTGCCGGCGGGGCCCGTCGATAATGGATGCGACTGACAGGAGAGACATTGCCATGACCGAGACATCTGCCCCAAGGCCTGCGACGCATCCGATCGATGTGGTGATCATGGCAGCGGGCAAGGGTACCCGCATGAAAAGCCAGTTGCCCAAGGTGTTGCAACGGCTCGCTGCGCAGCCGCTGCTGGCGCATGTGGTCGACGCTGCAAACAGTTTGTCGGCACGCCAGATCACGGTGGTCACCGGCTTTGGCGCGCAGCAGGTGGAAGCGGCATTGGCCACCTTCGCACCGCAAGGCGTGGACATGCAGACCGTGCGGCAGGAACCGCAGCTGGGCACAGGCCACGCGGTGCAGCAGGCCGCCCCCGTGCTGGCCGATGATGGCGTGGTGCTGGTGCTTTCGGGCGATGTGCCCTTGATGCGGCGCGAAACCCTGGCTGCTCTGGTGGCGGCCTGTGATCGCAAGCAACTAGCCCTGCTGACGGTGGACATGGCTGACCCCACCGGTTACGGTCGCATCGTGCGTCAGGGGCCATCGGTGCGCGCGATCGTCGAGCACAAAGACGCGAGCGAGGCGCAAAGGCAGATTACAGAAATTTACAGCGGCATCATGGCCGCGCCGGCTGACTTGCTCAAAGGGTGGCTCAAGCGGCTGGACAAGCACAATGCACAGTCCGAGTACTACCTGACCGACATCGTTAAGCTGGCGGTGGCCGACGGCGTCGCTGTTGTGACCCACACCATTGACAACCCGATTGAGGTCACAGGGGTGAACAGCCCGCAGCAGCTCGCCGAACTCGAGCGCTGGTACCAACGACAGGTGGCCGAAGACCTGATGACGCAAGGTGTGCGCCTGGCTGACCCGCAGCGCATTGATGTACGTGGCAAGCTGAGCTGCGAACAGGACGTGTTCATCGACGTGAACTGTGTGTTTGAGGGAGAGGTCCGGCTGGGCCAGGGCGTTCAGATCGGTGCCCATTGTGTGATTCGAAATGCCGATATTGCTGCGGGCGCAGTGATTCACCCCTTCAGTCACATTGAGGGCGGCTCGGCGCAAGGCGAGGACGCCGTCGTGGTCGGCGAGGGTGCGCTGATCGGGCCGTTTGCACGTTTGCGGCCCGGTGCGCGGCTCGGTGCGCAGGTGCATATTGGCAACTTTGTGGAAGTCAAGAATTCAACGCTGGCCAAGGGCGCCAAGGCCAATCATCTGGCCTATCTGGGTGACGCCACGGTGGGCGAGCGGGTCAACTACGGCGCCGGCTCGATCACAGCCAACTACGACGGCGCTGCCAAGCACCGCACCGTGATCGAAGCCGATGTGCATGTGGGCAGCAACTGTGTACTGATTGCACCCGTAACGATTGGCGCAGGCGGCACCGTCGGCGGCGGCTCGACCATCACCAAAGACACCGCGCCGTCGGCCTTGACCGTTGGTCGTGCGCGTCAGGTCAGCATCGCGAACTGGAAACGGCCGACCAAAAAATAAGCCCTTACGGCGCTTTTGTCTCTTTTGGCTTTGACCACGCACTGGCGCGGCGAAGCCAGATCGGCCAGAGCAGATGCAGGGTCAGGCCAGCCATCACCAAGGCGGTGGCGCCAATCTTCCACGTCGGCATGGACTCGCCCAAGTGCGCGTGTGAGGCAGCCATCCCAAAGACAGGCACCAGCAAGGCCATCGGGCTAACCGCCGCAGCGTTGTAGCGCGACAGCAGCCAGCCCCAGGCCGCGTAACCGAACAGGGAGTTGCCCCAGGCCTGCCAGCCCACGACCACCCAGGTGCTCACGGTGGCGTTGATGAGCGCGTCGCGCATCGGCTGCCAACCTTCAACCAGCAGGGCCAGCAGAAACAGTGCGGGGATGGCGAACAGGCTGGACCAAACCACATAAGCCAGCATGTTGATCGAGCCGCTGCGCCGTGAGGTCAAATTGCCGCAAGCCCAGGACAGCGCTGCCAGCAGTGTGAGCACCAGGCCCAGTACGGTGGTGCTGCCATCGGTGTGCACCCCGATCACCAGCAGACCGCTGGCGGCCAGTGCCAGCGCCAGCCACTCGATGGCACGGATTGATTCGCCCGAAAGCTTCATGGCCAGGCCGATGGTGAAAAAAACCTGGGTTTGAATCACCAATGAGGCCAGACCTGGCGAGATGTGGCCGTCCATGGCGTAAAACATCACACCGAATTGGCCCAGCCCGATGAACAGACCGTAGGCGGCCAGGTTGCCCCAGCCCACCGCAGGGCGTCGAATGAAAAAAACCCATGGCAGCGCCACCAAGGCAAAACGCAGGGTGGCAAACAACAGCGGCGGCATGTCTTGCAAGCCGACTTTGATCACCACGAAGTTGCTGCCCCAAACACCGACAATGGCTAGGGCCAGCAAAAAGTGGCGCAATGACAGGGCGTCGGCCATCTCAGGATTCAGCCTTGGCGTTCAACTTCGACTTGGCAGTCGTAAAAAGTCGGCCCGCGCCCAAGGTCGGTCAGTTTTTGGCTGGTGAGTTCATTGACATTGGTTCGGTTGAGCCCCATCTTGCGCCACCATACCCCCAGGCCGACCACCACGCCAGGGCGCGCGCGAGGGCTCACGCACAGCCGGCACACATAACTGCCGCGCCCATTGAAAACCCGAACCGTGTCACCGTCTTGCAAGCCCCGAGATGCAGCGTCGCTCGGATTCATCTCCAGCAGCGGCTCACGCTCGCTTGCGCGCAGGCTGTCAATGTTGACAAAGCTGGAGTTGAGAAAGTTGCGCGCCGGCGGCGAGATCATGGCCAGAGGAAAACGCGGGTCACTGTGAGCCTGCTCGTGGTTGGCGATGTAGTTGGGCAGGCCATCCAGGCCGGATGCGGCCAGGCGCGCGCTGAACAATTCGCACTTGCCCGAGCCGCTCGGAAAGTTGCCATTGGCAAATGGCGCTGCGGGCAGGTCAAGCGGGGCAAAGCCGTCACGCAACAGGGCGTTGAAATCGATGGCCTCGCCGAATGCCTGACGGCACAGCGACTCGTCGCTGTCTTGCAGACAGGCATCGTTCAGGCCCATGCGCCGGCTCAGCTCGCGAAAGATTTCGGTATTGGGCTTGCATTGCCCCCGCGCTGCAATGGCTGGCCTGTTGAGCAGTACGTCGGTGTGGCCGTAGCTGGCGTGAATGTCCCAGTGTTCAAGTTGGGTGGTCGCCGGCAGCAGATAGTCTGCATAGTCGGCGGTGTCGGTTTGAAAGTGCTCAATGACCACGGTGAACAAGTCTTCGCGCGCGAAGCCTTGCGCAACGCGGGCCGACTGCGGCGCAATGGCCAAGGGGTTGCTGTTGTAGACCACCACGGCTTCGATCCGGGGTCCGAAGCTTGCGCTGGCTGGTCGCAACAGGTCGTCACCGATCGTGGCCATGTTGATGGTGCGCGGGCGCCGTGCGCCGAGCAGCTCAGGCCGCTGCAGGGCTTGCTTGCGCGTCGGAAAGCTGCCTGAGCTTGACAGCAGCGCGCCACCAGCCGGTGCGCGCCAGGCGCCGATGAGCGCCGGCAGGATGCTGATCAGGCGCACCGCATTGGCACCGCCGTGCACGCGCTGAAGCCCGTAATTGAGTCGGATCGCCGCGGCACCGCCTGCCTCGGGTCGGCTGCCCACACAGGCGCCATAGTCGCGTGCCAAGGCGTGGACCTGCTCGGCCGTGATGCCGCAAACCTCGGCAGCGCGCTCGGGCGGCCACTGCAGCGCGCGTTCACGCATCTCGGCCCAGCCCAGGGTGTGCTTTTCGATGTAGTCGTGGTCGAGCCAGTCGTGCTTGATCAGCTCATGCATCAGGCCCAGGGCAAGCGCGCCGTCGGTGCCCGGTAGCAAGGCGATGTGTTCATGGCACTTGTCAGCGGTCTCAGTGCGGCGCGGGTCAATACAAATCAGCTTGGCGCCAGCCTTTTTCGCCTGGCTGGCGTAGCGCCAGAAGTGCAGATTGCTGGTAATCGAGTTGCTGCCCCAGATCAGGATGAGTCGGGCATGGGCAAACTGTTCGACACGCATGCCAACCTTGGCGCCTAGCGTGTGCACCAACCCCTCGCCGCCGGCCGAAGCGCAGATCGTGCGATCGAGCAGGGAGGCGCCCAGGCGGTGAAAGAAGCGCGCCGCAATGCTCTCACCCTGGACTAAGCCCATGGTGCCGGCGTAGCTGTACGGCAGAATCGCTTGCGCGCAATCGCCACCGCGCGCGGTGATTGCAGCCAGGCGCTCGGCGATATCGTCGAGCGCTTGCTCCCAGCTAATGGGCTCGAACTGTCCGCTGCCTTTGGGGCCGCTGCGTTTAAGTGGATGCAGCAGGCGCTCGGGGTGGTAGGTGCGCTGCGTGTACCGTGACACCTTGTTGCACAGCACGCCTGCGGTTTGCGCATGCGCAGGATTGCCCTGCACCCGGGTGGCCACACCGTCGACCACGGTGGTGACCATGGAGCAAGTATCCGGGCAATCGTGTGGACAAGCCCCCACGACTTGCTCGATGCGCTCAAAACGCGGTAAGCTGGCCACTCTTTCAGTATTCCTTGCTCGACAAGACGCGCATTGTGGCTCAAGACCGGGCGCGAACAGTTTGTTGGGCACGGGCTGGCCCCGCTTGCTGCCAGGCACTCGGGGCCAACTGACTCAAACCAACAAGCTATTGGAGACCTTGATGGCCTTGATTGAGGAAATTGTTGCCAGTCAGGCAGAGATGACGCAAATCCGGCGCGATATTCACGCGCATCCGGAACTGTGTTACGAGGAAGTCCGTACATCAGAGCTGGTGGCGCGCAAGCTAAGCGAGTGGGGCATTGCGATACACCGCGGCATGGGCAAAACCGGTGTCGTGGGCATCATCAAGCATGGCCAATCCAAGCGAGCTATCGGCTTGCGTGCCGACATGGACGCATTACCCATGCAAGAAAAAAACACGTTTGCGCATGCTAGCCAGCATGCCGGCAAGATGCACGCGTGTGGGCACGATGGCCACACAGCCATGTTGCTGGCTGCTGCCAAGCACCTGAGCCAACATCGCCACTTTGACGGCACGGTCTACCTGATTTTTCAGCCCGCCGAGGAAGGCGGTGGCGGCGCGCGCGAGATGATCAAAGACGGCCTGTTCGAACGGTTTGAGATGGACGCTGTTTTTGGTATGCACAACTGGCCCGGGCTACCCGTGGGAACGATTGCGGTGTCCCCTGGGGCGGTGATGGCCTCGAGTAACGAGTTTCAAATTCTGGTGCGCGGCAAAGGCGGGCATGCGGGCATGCCGCATAACGCGCTCGATCCGGTGCCGGTGGCGTGTCAGTTGGTGACTGCATTTCAGACCATCGTCAGCCGCACCCTCAAGCCCATTGAAGCCGGCGTGGTCTCGGTAACCAACTTTCATGCCGGTGAGGCGATCAACGTGATACCCCATCAGGTGGAGCTGCAGGGGACGGTGCGCACGTTCTCGGTGGCCACGCTGGACTTGATCGAGCAGCGCATGCGCGAGATGACCGACGGAATCTGTGCTGCCGCTGGCATGTCAGCTACGTTCACCTTTAAGCGCAATTACCCGCCAACCATCAACGCAGAGGCAGAGACGCAGTTCGCACGCCAGGTGATGGCCAGTGTGGTCGGTGCAGACCAAGTGATGACGCAGGAACCCACCATGGGCGCTGAAGACTTTTCTTTCATGCTGCAGGCCAAACCGGGCTGTTACGCCTTTTTGTCCAATGGGGACGGCGCGCACCGGGAGATGGGCCACGGCGGCGGGCCTTGCATGCTGCATAACGCCAGTTATGACTTCAACGATGCCTTGCTGCCGCTTGGGGCGACCTATTGGGTTCGCCTGGTCGAGGCTTGGCTGAGCGAGGCCCAAAGTTAAAACTGTTTTCCCTAGGGTTAATACCTAGGCGTCAACCTTGCGATTGGCGTAGCATGTCGCAGTTTTTTCCAATCTTTACTGACGAGGCGGTTATGAAAAAGTTTCTGAGATCTTTGGCGATGATGTTGGCGCTGGCTGCGGTCGCGGCCTCTGCGCAGGCCGGCAAGGTGCGTATCGCACTGGCGGAGACCCCGTCAGACGAGCTCGCCGCATTTTTTGTGGCGCTAGATCGTGCCAAAGCGAAAGGGCTGGACTACGAATGGACAGCGTTTGCCGATGAAGAGTTGGCGATTCAGGCTATTTTGAGCGGCAAGATGGACATTGGCTTTGGCACGCCTTACTCGGTGATGCAGAAGTCCAAGGCGCCGATCCGTATCATTTTCCAGCTCTCCAAGCTGAAGTTCTTCCCGGTCACCTCCAAGAAGTACTCCAAGCTTGAAGACCTGAAAGGCCAGCCCATCACCTTGCATTCACGTGGTGGTGGTACCGACTCGATTGCCAACGTGATCGAGGAAAAAATGAACATGAAATTCGGCAATCGCTCGTACGTGCCGGGCTCTGGCAACCGCGTTGCCCTGCTGCTCGGTGGCAAAACCGATGCCACCATCATCGATCTGTCCAACAAGAACAAGCTGATGAAAGCCCATGGCGACAAGTTCAATGTGTTGCCTATGTTTGATGTGGACGCCAGCGACGAGGCTTTGTTTGCCAACCTGAACTGGATGAAGGCCAACAGCAAGGATGTGGACATTTTTGTCTCTGCCTTGCTGAGTGTCTACCGTGACATGGCCAAAGACCCCAAGATCATCCGCAAGGAAACCGATCCGAAAGGCCCGATTGGCAAGTTGCCCAAAGAAGTGTTGGACAGCCTGGACAAGTTCTACACTGATGCAGTCGAAGGCGGTTTGTATGACAAGGACGGCGGCGGCATGAAAGCAGCCATGGCCGACATGGACTGGTACTCCAGAGCGGGTCAGCTTAAAGGCGATGTGAAATCGCTGAAGGTTGAGGACTTCTGGTACATGGAGCCCCTGGAGCGCGCCAAGAAGTAAAAGGCGTCATCCAGTTTTAAGCAGGGGTTGCCAGCTTGGTCTGGTGGCCCTCTCGGGCGCAGCTTGGCGTGCGCCCTGTTTCTTTGCTCAGGTCTTTCACCCGTGGGTCTCGCTCGTTTTCGTTCCCCCCTGCTCAACACCCTGTCAGCGTTGATCTTTTTTGGCGCCTGGGAAATTGCGGGGCGCATCCCCATCAGTTTTGCTTTTCCCACGTTCCTGGAGTCAATGCAGGCTTTGTGGGAGCTGATAGCTGATGGCACGCTTTTTAAAGCCTATGGCGAAACCTTGCGTCCGCTGGTCCTGGGTGTTTTGATATCGGCTTTTTTGGGCGTGGCCATCGGCGTCTGGGTTGGCCTGAGTGAAAAGTTCGACTGGCTGGTTTCGCCGATTTTTGTGGTGATGCAGACGGCACCGCTGGCCGCGCTCATTCCTTTGCTGGTCATGGCGTATGGCATTGGCCTGACTTCCAAGGTGTTTGTGGTGTGCATCATGTCCATGCCTGTGATCGTGCTCAACACCGCTGGTGGTGTGCGTAACACGCCAGCTTCGATGATCGAAATGGGACAGGCTTTTCTGGCCAGTCGGCTTGAGATCATTTACAAAATCATCCTGCCCGCGGCCTCGCCGATTATTTTTGCCGGCTTGCGCCTGGGCGTTTCCGCAGGCTTTATTGGTGCCATCCTGGCCGAACTGAAGATCACGCCGACGGGTGTGGGTGACATCATCACCTACAGCCGGTCAACGGCGGATTACGCCAGCATGTACGCCGCGATTCTGTCGATCATTGTGCTGGCTGTGCTGTTTTTGAACCTGTTGGAAAAAATTGAGGTCTGGCTGTTTGGTCGGGCTAACCAGAAATACGCCTCGGATTGAGGCTTCTGGCTTCGGATAAAACCCATGAATTCATCGTCTTCTCAGACCCCGAGCGCCGTTTCGGTGCGAAACATTTACAAGAACTACGGCGAGGTAGAGGCGCTGCGCGATATGTCGCTGGAGTTTCCGCGCGGACAACTCACCTCCTTGCTGGGGCCTTCGGGTTGCGGCAAGACCACCTTGCTCAAAATCGTTGCAGGCCTTCTGCCAGCCACCAGCGGCGAGGTTTTGATCAACGGCCAGCCCGTGTCGGGTCCCGGACCCGACCGGGCTTTTGTGTTTCAGGACTTTGCCTTGCTCCCCTGGGCGACGGTGCTGCGCAACGTGGCCTTTGGCCTGGAGTTGCGCAAGGTCGCCAAGTCAGAGCGCGAGGCGATTGCTGAAAAATACATTGCCAACGTGGGCCTTAAAGGCTTTGAGAACAGCTATCCCCATGAGCTCTCGGGTGGCATGCGTCAGCGGGTCGGTCTGGCGCGAGCGCTGAGCGTGCATGCTGATGTGCTGCTGATGGACGAGCCTTTTTCAGCGGTGGACGAGCAGACCCGACGCAAATTCCAGGAAGACTTGCTCGGCTTGGTAAAAAACGAGAACAAGACCTTCATCTTTGTGACCCACTCGATTGAGGAGGCGGTCTATGTGTCGGACCAGATTGCCATTTTGTTGCCGCGCCCAAGTCGGGTGTCGGAGGTGATCCGGCCTTCGGGCTTTCGCGAGAAATCGGTTGACAGCATTCGGCGTGATTCCGAGTACCTGGATATCGTGGACCGTATCTGGGCGTCGCTGCGGACTTATGTGCAATAGGAGCTTATCGTGACTGTCTGGGGTGTGCGCCTGCCGCCAATGTCCTCACTGATCCTTTGGGGTCTGCTGTGGGAAGTGATTGGCCGCCTTGATGTGACGTATCTGTTGCCGCCGATGTCTGGGATCTTGCAGACCTTGCTGGAGATCGCGCCCTCTGACGCTTTTCTGGACGCTTTGCTCGATACCGGTCACGCGTTTTCCATTGGCATTGTGTCGGCGATTCTGATCGGCATTCCAGTGGGCGTTTTAATGGGCAAAAGCAGGTTGCTCGATGAACTCTTGCTACCCTGGGTGAACATCTTTTTGAGCGCTCCGCTGACGGCGCTGGTGCCCGTTTTAATGGTTTTGTTTGGCTTTGGCCTGCAGACCATCATCATCACCACGTCCTTGTTTGCGGTCTGGATCATTGTGCTCAACGCCCGCGCCGGCGTGATGCAGATCAATCGCTCCATGGTCGAGATGGCGCGCTCATTCGGCGCCAGTCCGTGGGACGCATTCTTTAAAATCTACCTGTGGGCGGCCCTGCCGGAAATTCTGGGTGGCGTTCGCATTGGCTACATCCGTGCTGTCAAGGGCGTGATCATCGGGCAACTGCTGGTCTCAATTGTCGGCTTTGGTGCCTTGTTCGAACTCTACTCGGCCAATTTCCTGATGAAGCATTTTTGGGCTGTCCTGCTGGTGCTGTTCGCGCTGTCTTTCCTGATCGCCGAATTCCTGGCCTCGCTGGAGCGACGCGTGGCGTATTACGCGTCGCGGCGCTGACGCCCCGTCTGTTGTGATTTTTAAACGAAGGAACCTGAAGAATGACGAACTATGTGATTGAGCCGCCTGCACAGGTGAGTTTGCCGGTGCGCGGCACGGACGCACGCTTTCCGGTGCGACGCATTTACTGCATCGGTCGCAACTATGCGGATCACGCGATCGAAATGGGCCATGACCCGAACAAAGAGCCACCTTTTTTCTTCCAGAAGAACACAGAAAACGTGGACACCAGTGGCAAGTTTCCCTACCCGCCGCAAACCAGCGATGTGCACCATGAGATGGAAATGGTTGTCGCCCTGAAGAGTGGCGGCGCCAACATCAGTGAGGCCGACGCGCTCCAGCATGTTTTTGGCTATGGCCTGGGCTTGGACATGACACGTCGCGATTTGCAAGGTGAAGCGAAAAAGCTGGGTCGCCCCTGGGAAGTGGGTAAGGCCTTTGAGCGCTCGGCGCCGATGAGCGAGCTGGTGCCCGCCAGCCAGACAGGCCACCTCGACAAAGGTCGTATTGCACTGCAGATCAATGGCAAGGAGCGTCAGGTGGGCGACCTCAACCAGATGATCTGGAAAGTGCCGGAAATGATTGCCTATCTCTCGCGCTTCTACGACATCGCGGCCGGCGACCTGATCATGTCGGGCACACCTGCTGGCGTGGGCCCGGTGGTGCGGGGCGATGTGATGGTCGGTGACATTGAGGGCCTGGGCTCTTTCACAGTGACCGTGGTCTGATGCTGTGTGCGTGGCAGGCGCTCTGAGCGTCTGCCCTATGCATTGCTTCGCCCCTGCCGTCTGGGGCTGCAGCAGCCCAGTTGGGCCTGGGGCTTAAGTGCTGAAGTGGCGCTGGTGCGCCATTTCGAGCAGGCCTTCGAACAGAAGGTTCTCAATCAGCTGGAACGACACCGACAGGCTGGGCGCCATTTTCCAGCCGGCACCACCTGTCATGACGCAATGGGGTTCCACCCCACAGTGCGCACGCACATGGTCGACCATGCGCGCCATGGCGCCTGCAATCGCGTAGGTGCCACCGCTGGTCAGTGCATCACTGGTGTTGGTCGGGAAGTGGCATACATCACCGGTGGGTACATGCAAACCCGCCGTGCCGGACTCCAAGGCACGCAGCATGATGCCGTGGCCGGGCAGGATGAATCCGCCGAGAAAGCGCCCACTGGCATCGACCGCATCGACGGTGACCGCGGTGCCCACCATGACAACCACCATCGGGCGACCCGACTGTCCCGCGCCTAGGTGATGCCAGGCGCCGATCATCGCCACCCAGCGGTCCGCCCCTAGGCGGGCGGGGTGGTCGTAGCCGTTGTGGATGCCGGCCTCTTCTCCCCGGGGCACGACCCAATTGGGTGCAACGTCCCAGATTTCCATCTGTTCGGCAACACGGTGCTTGACCGCGTCGCTGGCCACCAGGCAGCCCAGCATATTTTTCGGCGTTGGTAACTGGGCCCAAGGTCCTTCGGCCAGGCGGTCGATGTTTTCCAGAAACTCCACGCCGTGCGCCAGCAGGGCAGCGCTGCGTTCCGGCGCGCTGTACAAAGCCCATTTCAGGCGGGTGTTGCCGACGTCGATGGCAAGAAAGCTCATGCCTGAATTATGACGGGGCAGGAATCAGGACTGGTCGCTGCGGCGGCTCAGTTCTGGCGCCAGGGCAGGCCATTGAGTCGCCAGCCACCGAGGTGTCCGCGTTGCCCCTTCTTGTCCGGGTCACCCTCAAAGCCGTCGATGATGTTGTAGGCCTCAAGCCCCAGTTCGGTCGCGCGCCGTGCCGCCGCGATGGAGCGCACGCCACTGCGGCAGAGCATCAAGGCTTTTTTGCCGGCGGGCACCTCACGCAACAGTTGCGCGTCGAAATCCGGGTTGGCCGACATACCTGGCCACTGTTTCCAGGCAATTGCCAACGCCTCGGGCACAAAACCCACCCATGCACGCTCGGCATCGGTGCGAACGTCGATCAGAACCGCTTCATTGGCCTGCCACCAGGCCATGGCCAGGCTGCAGGACACGTCGCCGGCATAGCCTTGCGCAGGCCGCTGCACCAACTCATGGGGCGCAGGCGCAGCGTGGCGTATCAGGCCGGAGTGCAGATTGGCTGGCACGGCTTCATCCAGGCGCTTGGGCGGCGGCAAATTCAAGCCGTTCATGATCGCCACAAACTCGTCCTCGGTTTTGCCTGCAACGCGGGCGTTGTTTGCCATTTCGTGCGCGATCGTGCTCCGGCTGCGGCCCTGGTAGTCATGCCCGGGCCATACCGTGGTTGGCGGCGGTAGTTTGAAGAGCACTTCGGTCAGACTGTGGTACATCGCCCGAGGGTCGCCAGATTGAAAGTCGGTTCGTCCGCAGCCGTTGATGAGCAAGGTGTCGCCGGTGAATACATGGTCGCGCCAGACAAAGCACATGCTTCCGGCGGTGTGCCCTGGTGTGTGCAGGGCGCGAATCGATTCCTGGCCGAAGGCCAGCGTCTGGCCGTCTTGTAGCTGGAGCGCAGCCGTGGCAATGCCACAGTCCTGTGGCGCGGCGGTTTGGGCACCAGCGAGTTCAGCGAGCTGGCCGGCGCTGGTGATGTGATCGGCATGGGCATGGGTTTCCAGGGCCAAAACAAGACGCACGCCCAGCTCACGCAGGACCAAAAGATCGCGCTGGATTTGGGTGTCAACGGGGTCGATGATCACTGCCTCATTCGTGGCGGGGTCAACCAGGATATAGGTGTAGGTGCTGGAGCTGGCATCAAAAAGCTGGATCGGTTGCATGGCGGGTAGGCTCAAGACGTTTGGCATGGGTTCAGATCATCGAAGCGCTGCGTGCGAAGGCAAGGTTTTAACACGCCGAATCGCCGGAGCCGGGATGATTGCATACATAAAGTTAAAGGAATTGTGAGTCTTTTTTGACGTCTTTCGACGCAATCCTAGGGTTTACCCGGTCCCACGATTGGGGCAGAGTCGGGTATCGTCTCCCTATCGGTCCGAGGTCAACGAGAGAGCCGATGATCTTTAACTAGCAAATGGAGAAACCATGTCTGAAAAAGAATTGAAATCGGAAGTCAAGGCTGAGCCTTCGGTCGCCTCACGTCGCAAATTTTTTGTGGCAGCTGGCGCTGCCGCGGTCGCTGCGGCACCTGTTGTCAGCGCGCGCGCTCAAAGCGCAGCAGTGGCTGTCAAACCTTCACCTGTTGTCTTCAAAATGCAAGGTGCCTGGGGTGCCAAGGACATCTTCAACGAGATGGCCGAAGACTACGTCAAGCGCGTCAACGAAATGGCCGGTGGCCGCCTCAAACTCGAGTACCTCACAGCCGGCGCTGTGGTCAAGCCTTTCGAGGTGACCGATGCGGTGAGCAAGGGCGTGCTCGATGCGGGCCACACCGTGGCGGTGTACTGGTACGGCAAGTCCAAAGTGGCCTCGCTCTTCGGTTCTGGCCCGGTGACCGGCGCCAATGCTGACCAGACGCTGGGCTGGATGTACGCCGGCGGTGGTCTGGAGCTCTATGAAGAACTGCAAAAGAAGCTGAATCTGAACCTTAAAGGCTTCTTCGCCTTCCCCATGCCCACCCAACCGCTGGGCTGGTTCAAAAAGTCGCCCCCGAAGACGGCAGCGGAGCTTAATGGCTTCAAGTACCGCACGGTGGGCCTGGCAGCCGACCTGATGCAGGAACTGGGCATGAAAGTGACCCAGTTGCCTGGCGGCGAGATTGTCCCGGCCATGGAGCGCGGCGTGATCGACGCCTTCGAGTTCAACAACCCCACCTCGGACAGCCGCTTTGGCGCGCAGGACGTGGCCAAGTACTACTCGATGGGTTCCTACCACCAGGCCATGGAATTCTTTGAGATCATCTTCAACAAAGACAAGTACAACGCATTGCCTGATGACCTCAAAGCGATTCTGCGCTACGGCGTGGAGGCTGTCTCCTCCGCCAACACCTGGAAAGCCCAGGACAACTACTCTAAAGACCTGCAGAAGCTGATCACCAAAGACAAGGTGCAGGTTTCACGCACACCCAAGGCTGTGTTCGATGCACAGATCAAAGCCTGGGACAAAGTGGTTGCCAAGCTTGAGGGCGAGGACCCCTTCTTCAAGCAGGTCCTGGCTTCGCAGAAAGACTGGGCTCGTCGCGTGGCTTACTACAGCTTCTTCAATGAGGCTGACTACAAGACCGCGTTCGAGCACGTGTTCAAAACCAAGCTGCCAGCGTAAACTCTTTTCCTTGATCTGGTCGCCGCCGCTACGGTGGCGACCTTTTTTTTTGAGTTCCCTATGGAAAATTTCGTACGCAACGTCGACGCCTTCTCCAAAGCGGTCGGGCATTGCTTTGGTTGGACGGTCCTCGTCTTGACAGCCGGCACCTGTTATGAGGTGTTCAAGCGCTATGTGCTCAACGACCCCACCTCCTGGGCTTTCGACATGAGCTACATGTTTTATGGCGCCTTGTTTTTGATGGCCGGGGCCTATGCCTTGTCGGCTAACGCGCATGTTCGCGGTGACTTCATCTACCGCAAGTGGAAGCCTGAGAACCAGGCCAAGGTTGATTTGGTTCTGTATTTTTTGTTTTATTTTCCCGGTGTGCTTGCGCTGGTGTTCTCCGGTTTTTCATATGGCCTGGAGTCCATGCGCATCCAGGAGGTCAGTGTGAACAGCCCGGTAGGTGTTCCGGTCTGGCCTTTGAAAATGATTATTCCGGTCGCGGGCCTGACGCTGCTGCTTCAGGGTGTGGCCGAGGTGTGCCGTTGTCTGATCACGATTCGCGATAAGAAATGGCCTTCGCGTGGTGACGACGTGGTCGAATTAGAAGTGGCTCTGCAAGAGCAATTTGCTAACAAAAAAGAGAGTGCCTCATCATGAGCAACCCCACTATTGCCCTGATGATGCTTGGGCTTTTTATTGTTTTCATTTTTCTGGGCTTTCCGATCGCCTTCACGCTGATGGCCATGGGCATCATGTTTGGTCTGTATGCCTACTGGAACCCTGCACAGGGTCTGTTTGAGAACCAGATTTTTTATCTGTTCACGCAGAACACCTTCAGCATCATGAACAACGATGTGCTGATCTCGATACCCTTGTTTTTATTCATGGGTTACATCATCGAGCGCGCCAACATTCTGGACCGCCTGTTCCTGAGCCTGCAGGTCAATCTGCGCCATTTGCCCGGCTCCATGGCCGTGGCTGCGCTGATTACCTGTGCGCTGTTCGCGACAGCCACAGGCATTGTGGGTGCGGTGGTAACGCTGATGGGCTTGCTTGCCTTTCCGGCCATGCTCAAAGCTGGCTACGACGAAAAGCTGGCGGCCGGTGTGATTACCGCCGGCGGAACACTTGGTATCTTGATTCCGCCGTCGATCATGCTCATTGTGTACGCCGCAACTGCTGGCGTATCGGTGGTCAAGCTGTATGCGGCGGCCATGATTCCTGGCCTGACCTTGGCTGGCCTGTACCTGGTCTACGTGATTGCTCGCGTCGTGATCAACCCCAAGCTCGCGCCCAAGCCCAAAGAGGTCAACGAGATTGGCTTTGCTGAGTCGATTTACATGCTGGTTACCGCGTTTTTGCCGCTGGCCCTGCTGATCCTGACTGTGCTGGGCTCGATTCTGTTCGGTCTGGCCACACCAAGTGAGGCCGCAGCCATGGGTTCCCTGGGTGGCGTGCTGTTGGCGATTGCGTACAAAGCATTTTCCTGGCAGCGCCTGCGCGAAGCAGTGTTTTTGACCTCCAAGACCACGGCCATGGTGTGCTACCTGTTTGTGGGTTCTTGGACGTTCTCGAGCGTGTTTTCCTACCTCGGCGGCGAGTCGGTGATCAAGGAGTTTGTGCTGGGCATGGACTTGTCGACGGTCCAGTTCCTCTTGCTCACCCAACTCATCATCTTTATTTTGGGCTGGCCGCTTGAGTGGAGTGAGATCATCATCATCTTCGTGCCTATCTTCCTGCCGATGCTGGAACACTTCAACGTGGATCCGATGCTGTTCGGTATTCTCATTGCGGTCAATCTGCAGACGTCGTTTCTGACGCCGCCGATGGCAATGTCGGCGTATTACCTGAAAGGGGTGGCACCACCACATGTGCAGTTGTGGACGATTTTCAAGGGCTGCTTCCCTTTCCTCGGCATGGTGTTTCTCACCATGGCCTTGATTTACTTTGATGATGCCCTGGTCACCTGGCTGCCCGACCTGATGTACAGCGTTGAGAACGTTGAAGTGCCGCAGGCCAATCCTGGTGATGGCAACGTGATGGATCCGTCCTTCCTGGGTGGCCCTTCGAAGTAGTGTTTTGTGAGCTGGGCCCCTGGGGTTCGGCCTGGAGCTGTGTTGTGAGCGAAGAAGGCAAATACCTGTACCAGGTGGGCGCGACTGAACTGGTCGGACATCTGGAGCGCGGAACGGTGCATCTGAAAGAGTATGCGCAAGGCATGATCGCCTACACCCAGGCAAGAGAGCCGGAGGTGCAGGCTTTTGCCCATTTTTCGCCCGAGATCATCGGCATGCAGCTTGAGCGCCTGCAACGTCATCGCCAGGCAGATGCTGCGCCCTTGCCTTTGCTGGGTGTGCCGATTGCGGTCAAGGACAACATCGACACTGAGGACTATCCCACCGAACTGGGCTTTGAAGGCGCAGTGGGGCGCACGCCACGTGTGGACGCCTACCTGGTCCATCGGCTGCGGGCTGCTGGCGCTGTGATCTGGGCCAAGGCGCGGACCACGGAGCTGGCGTATTTCAACCCGACCATCACACACAACCCGCGGGTGCCTGGACACACACCAGGCGGCTCGTCGAGCGGTTCGGCAGCGGCGGTGGCCGCTGGGATGGTGCCGGTGGCCATTGGCACACAGACCAATGGCTCGGTGATTCGCCCAGCGTCTTTCTGTGGCGTGTTTGGCTTCAAGCCGACCCGAGGCCTGATCTTTAATGGCGGCGTCCTCAAGTGCTCGGAGTCGCTTGATCAGGTGGGTGTTTTTGCCCGAAACATCGAGGACTTGGCCGCGGTGGCCGAGGTCATGATCGGTGGCCACGAGGACAGCACGGGGCGCCTGGTGTTTCCCCTGCCGATACGCGAACTGGCAGCGCAAGAGCCACCGTTGCCGCCGAAACTGATGTTCGTGCGCACACCCATGTGGGAGCAGGTCGACGCTGAAGCGAAAGCGGCATTTGAAGACTTGCTCGCCGAGCTTCAGGACTGCATGAGCGAGGTGGAGTTGCCCGCCTCGGTCGCCAATGCTGTGCCCATGCTCAAGACCGTGATGGAGGCCGAGATGTCGGCCAACCTCAAGCCCTTCATTGATGCCCACGGTGGTCAATGCAGTGATGCGATGCGTGGCTTGATTGAGCGTGGCGCGACGACGACTGCTGTGGATTATTTGCGCGCCCGAGAGCGCATGCCGCTGGCCACCCAGGGCTTTGAGGAATACTTTGACCATTTCGATGCGATCCTGGCGCCGGCCACCTTGGGCCCAGCCCCTAAAGGCCTGGAGGCCACGGGCGATCCGATCATGAACACGATCTGGACCTACGCAGGCCTGCCCTGCGTGTCTTTGCCATTGCTGCAGACCGAGGACGGCAAGCCTATTGGCGTGCAACTCATTGGCAAAGCCAACGAGGATGGCCGCCTGCTGCGAACCGCGCGCTGGCTGATGCAGCGTTTGAACACCAACACCTGACACTCTTAATTCAAGGAAGTCCCTATGAACGAGCGCGTTTTCAACTTTATTGCACTGGTCCTGTTGGCCCTGTTTTTTTGGCCTTATATTCAAAAACTGAAGGAAATTGACCTGATACTTGTTCTGCTTGGCGGACTGGCCATGCCGCTCTATGACTTTCTGTTTTACAAGGAAAAGAAAGAGTAAGCGGCCACCAACGATGCCAGCACGAGGGACGCAACAGCGTCCCTTTTTTCTGCTGGCTCATTCCAGTTACCATTTGGGGCTGTTTCAAGGCGGCGGCGTGCCCGAACAGGGCCAGGCCTGCCTGATGGGAGTTCACGCATGACCGATTTATCTGCCGACCTTAAGGCCCTGGCCGACTATCGCCCGACGCGTAAAGTGCGCTTCGTGACGGCAGCCAGCCTGTTTGACGGACATGATGCGGCGATCAACATCATGCGCCGCATCCTGCAGGGCATGGGTGCCGAGGTGATTCACCTGGGCCATAACCGATCCGTGCAAGAGGTGGTGAGTGCTGCTCTGCAGGAGGACGTGCAGGGCATTGCGGTGAGCTCCTACCAGGGTGGCCATGTCGAGTATTTCAAGTACATGGTGGACCTGCTCAGAAGCCATGGCGGTGAGCATATTCAGGTGTTTGGCGGCGGCGGCGGCGTGATCGTTCCCAACGAGATTGCAGAGCTGCAAGCTTATGGCGTGACACGCATCTACAGCCCTGAGGACGGACAGCGCATGGGACTGGCTGGGATGATCGGCGAGATGGTGATGCGTTGCGACAAGGACTTGTCCGTTTTTGCGCCCGATGCGATTGGTGCCATTCAGGGCCAGACTGAAAAAGCCTGGCGATCTCTCGCCCAGCTCATCACGGCGCTGGAAAACAAGCAGGCCAGTGCGGCTTTGCTCAAGGCCTTGCGCGAGGCCGCTGCACTCGTGAAGGTGCCGGTTTTGGGCATTACCGGTACCGGTGGTGCCGGCAAATCGAGTTTGACCGACGAGCTGGTGCGCCGCTTGCGCCTGGACCAGGACGACAACCTGCGTGTGGCGGTGATCAGCATTGACCCGTCGCGTCGCAAATCGGGCGGGGCGCTGCTGGGCGACCGTATCCGCATGAACGCCATCCAGCCCTGGCAGGACGGCGCGCGCGTGTTTATGCGCAGCCTGGCTACGCGTGACTTCGGCTCGGAGATTAGCGCCGCCCTGCCCGACGTGGTGGCGGCCTGTAAGGTGGCCGGCTTTGACCTGATAGTGGTCGAGACCTCGGGCATCGGCCAGGGAGACGCGGCCATCGTCCCCCACGTGGACGTGCCCCTGTACGTCATGACGCCGGAGTTTGGTGCGGCCAGCCAGCTGGAAAAGATCGACATGCTCGACTTTGCCGAGTTTGTTGTGATCAACAAGTTTGACCGCAAGGGCGCTTCCGATGCATTGCGCGATGTGGCCAAACAGGTACAGCGCAACCGGGAAGCCTGGAGCACGCCAACAGATCAGATGCCGGTTTTCGGCACCATGGCGGCGCGCTTTAATGACGATGGCGTCACGGCTCTGTACCAAGCCTTGAAGCCGCGCCTGCAGGCACTTGGTCTGGCGCTAAAGCAAGGACGTCTGGCGCAGGTCGGGGTGCGCCACAGTACGCACCAGACACCCGTGGTGCCGGCAGGGCGAAGCCGTTATTTGGCTGAGATCAGCGACACGGTGCGTGCTTACAAGCAGAGAGCGCGTGAGCAGGCCAAGCTGGCGCGCGAGCTGCAGCAGCTGCGTGCCACGGCCGACATGCTGCAGGCCGATGACCCCACGCGTGACGGTGCGAAGAACACAGTGCTTCGGCTGGCCCAGGAGCGCGCCGAGCGGCAGGACGCGTCTGCCCGTCGCCTGATCGAGCAGTGGCCTGATATGCAAAAGGCATACGGTGGCGAAGAGTACGTCGTGAAAATCCGCGACCGAGAAATTCGCACTGCGCTCACCGTGAAGACCTTGTCGGGTACCACCGTGCGCAAGGTCTGCCTGCCGGGCTTTGAGGACCATGGCGAAATCCTCAAATGGCTGATGCTTGACAACGTGCCGGGCAGTTATCCCTACACCGCCGGCACCTTTGCCTTCAAGCGCGAAAACGAAGACCCCACCCGCATGTTTGCCGGCGAAGGCGATGCGTTTCGTACCAACAAGCGCTTCAAGCTGCTCAGCGAAAGCATGCCGGCCAAGCGCCTGTCCACCGCGTTTGATTCGGTCACGCTGTACGGCAACGACCCCGATAAGCGCCCTGATATTTATGGCAAGGTCGGCAATTCTGGTGTGAGCATTGCCACGCTTGACGACCTCAAAGTTCTCTACAGCGGCTTTGACCTGTGCGATCCGAGCACCAGTGTGAGCATGACCATCAACGGCCCGGCGCCCAGCATTCTGGCCATGTTCATGAACACGGCCATTGACCAGAATCTCGACAAGTTCAAACAGGACAATGGCCGCACGCCGACAGACACCGAGGCGCAAAAAATCCGTGAGTGGGTGCTGGCCAATGTGCGTGGCACGGTGCAAGCGGACATCCTGAAGGAAGACCAGGGCCAGAATACCTGTATTTTTTCCACTGAGTTCAGCCTCAAGGTGATGGGCGACATCGCCAGCTATTTTGTGCACCACAATGTGCGCAATTTCTACAGCGTCTCGATCAGCGGCTATCACATTGCCGAAGCGGGTGCCAACCCGATCAGCCAGTTAGCTTTCACCTTGTCCAATGGCTTCACTTTTGTTGAGGCGTACCTGGCGCGTGGCATGCACATTGATGACTTTGCGCCCAATCTGTCTTTCTTCTTTTCCAATGGAATGGACCCGGAATACACCGTGATGGGCCGTGTAGCGCGGCGCATCTGGGCGGTGGCGATGAAGGAGAAATATGGCGCCAACGAGCGCAGCCAGAAGCTCAAATACCACATCCAGACCTCAGGGCGCAGCCTGCATGCGCAGGAGATTCAGTTCAACGACATCCGCACCACGCTGCAGGCACTGATTGCGATTTACGACAACTGCAACAGCCTGCACACCAACGCGTTTGACGAGGCCATCACCACACCCACCGAGGACTCGGTGCGCCGCGCCATGGCCATCCAGCTCATCATCAACCGCGAGTGGGGGTTGGCGAAAAACGAAAATCCTAATCAGGGCTCGTTTGTCATCGAAGAGCTCACCGAGTTGGTGGAAGAGGCGGTGCTCTCGGAATTCGTGGCTATCGCTGAACGTGGTGGCGTGCTCGGCGCCATGGAAACCGGTTACCAGCGCGGCAAGATTCAGGACGAGAGCATGCACTACGAAATGCTCAAGCACACCGGCGAGCTGCCCATCATCGGTGTCAACACCTTTCGCAATCCGCATGGCGACCAGGTCATGGACAAGCTCGAACTGGCGCGCTCGACTGAAGAGGAAAAGCAGAGTCAGTTGCAGCGTCTGGCTGACTTCCATGCCCGCCACGCTAAAGAATCGCCGGCCATGCTCAAGCGCCTGCAGCAAGCGGTGATCGATGACGACAACGTGTTTGCCGTTCTCATGGACGCGGTGCGCGTGTGTTCGCTTGGCCAGATCACCAACGCCTTGTTCGAGGTGGGCGGTCAGTACCGGCGCAGCATGTAGGTCGTCAGACTGTCTCTCCCTTTTGCGTGACACAGAAAGATGGGTGTGAAGGACCGCTGGGCATAGCCTGATCGGGTTCGTCCACGCTGAGGCCAAGACAAGCTTCGATGCTGGCCGATCCCGGGTCGAAGACCTACGCCAGCAAGTCTTGCCTGGACGGTTTTTCGAAATTGGAGGCTTGCTAATGGCCTGCGTCACAATAAGGACTGCCATTTTTTTTACTCGCGCAATGCCCATGAAACGTAGTACCGACCGATTTCTGACAACCCACACCGGCAGTCTGCCGCGGCCTGATGACCTGATTCAGATGATGTTTGCCAAGGAAAGCGGCATTCCTGTGGAGTCGGCTGCACTGCAGGCGCGTATCCGTCAGGCCGTGGCCGAGGTGGTGGCCAAGCAGGCCCAGGCGGGTGTCGACCTGGTCAATGATGGTGAGATGAGCAAGCCGAGCTATGCCACTTACATCAAGGACCGCTTGGGCGGCTTTGGTGGCACGGGCAACAGCTTTGTCTACCAGGACCTGGCTGACTTCCCGGTTCTTGAGCGTAAAGTCTTCGGAGACCCGGGCCGTTCCCGACGCAAAACGCCAGCCTGCAATGCGCCCATCACGCTGGTCGATGCGCAGGCGGCACAAACCGACACCGACAACCTGCATGCCGCTTTCGATGCAGTGCCGCATGAAGACAGTGCGCAGGAAATGTTCATGAGTGCGGCATCACCTGGTGTGGTGTCGCTGTTTTTTCGCAATGACCATTACAAGAGCCATGAGGAGTACCTGTTTGCGATTGCCGATGTGATGCGCCATGAATACGAAAGCGTCGCCAAGGCGGGCATCGTGCTGCAGATTGACTGCCCAGACCTGGCCATGGGGCGGCACATTCAGTACGCTGATCTGGAACTGGCGGAATTTCGTAAACGCGCCCAGATGCATGTGGAGGCACTAAACCACGCCCTGGCCAACATTGCCCCAGAGCAGTTGCGCATGCATGTCTGCTGGGGCAATTACGAGGGTCCGCACCACTGCGACGTGGACTTCTCCTCGATCATCGACATTGTTTTCAAGGCCAGGCCGCATGCGATTTCTTTTGAGGCGGCCAATCCCCGTCATGCGCACGAGTGGACCTTGTTTGAAAGTGTGAAACTGCCAGAGGGTAAAGTCCTGATTCCGGGCGTGCTTGAGTCGAAAACAAATTTCATCGAGCACCCTGAGCTGATCGCGCAACGCATTGCGCGCTACGCGAACCTGGTCGGCCGCGAGAATGTGATTGCTGGCAGCGACTGCGGTTATGGCACCTGGGTTGGCCAGGCTGCGGTAGACCCGGATGTGGTCTGGGCCAAGCTCGCCGCCATGGCCGAAGGCGCGCGCATCGCGAGTCGACAGTTCTGGAAGTGAAGGGCGTTTCGGCCTGAGATAATTTCAGTCTGTTTTTGGGGCCGTTGAACTCTGCATCCGACTGGCGACGCCGGGCGCTTTTCGGCGATGACCAAATTCGCTTGCGACCTGGGCCTTGCGGGCGTGCAGCGTCGGTATTTTTTCAGGACGAGATTAGAAGGGATAGAGGCCATGAGTTCAATGTTGACGCAACACCAGGCCAGTGAGATCGCCGCAGCGGCATCCAGATACCGCCAGGCGCAAGGCTTTCCCCCCATGGGTTTCGCAGTGCTCGATGCGTCCGGACAGTTGGTGGTTTACCTGCGCGAAGACGGTGCGAGCATGTTTCGCTTCGATGTTGCCAGGGCCAAGGCCTGGGGCGCCGTGGGCATGGGCCAGAGCAGTCGGGTGATTGCCGAGCGCGCCAAGGACAACCCGAACTTTTTCGTCGCTTTGGCAGCAACGGCTGAAGGCAAGTTCTTGCCCCAGCCCGGCGCAGTCCTGATCCGCAATGTCGCCGGCGAGGTGATTGGTGCGGTCGGCGCCAGTGGTGGGACGGGCGATCAGGACGAGCAAGCCTGTGCCGCAGGCGTCGAGGCCGCGGGCCTGCGGGTGTAAACCCTGCCCACTTTTTTTCGATCAGGCCGACCGACCACGTCGGGCCCCTCTTTTTCAATGGAGTGATATGCAACTTTCACAAGACGCTTTGAACATTCTGTTTGTTAATGCCCGCACCGCCAACGGCTTTACCAGCCAGGCGGTTGATCCGGAGCTGCTGCGCAAAGCCTATGCGCTTGCGTCGCTGGCGCCGACCTCGATGAACGCGCAGCCGACCCGCTATGTGTTTATCACCACGGCTCAAGCCAAGGCGCGTTTGCTGCCCGCCATGAGCCCAGGCAACGTCGAAAAGACCACGGCTGCGCCGGTGAGCGTGATTGTGGCAACCGACACCCGGTTCTTTGAGCACATGCCGCAGATCTGGCATGGTAAGGACGCCAAAGAGAGTTTTGAGGCAAATCCCACAGGCGCCCAAGCTTTAGCGACCCGTAACGGAACACTCGGAGGCGCTTACTTCATTTTGGCGGCGCGTGCAGTAGGCCTGGATTGCGGCCCGATGAGCGGCGTGAACCTGGCCAAACTCGATGAAGAATTCTTTCCGGATGGTCGCTTCAAGAGCAATTTTGTGATCAACCTGGGCTACGCCGACCACAGCAAGACTTTTGCCCGCAACCCGCGCCTGCCGTTTGAGACGGCATGCACTGTGCTTTAAGCCACCCAAGGGAGGAAGCGATGCGCATACCTGATTGGACGCCCGAGCGGCACCCGTTGCCACAGGATCTGATTGATGCTGTCCTGGCACGTCGGGGCGGCAAGCTGATCAATCTCGACAAGGCTTTGATGTGGAGCGAACCTGTTGCTCGCGGCTGGGCGCACTATGTCGGCAATGTGCGCAGCAAATTGCCCACCAGCTGGAAGCTGCGCGAGCTAGGCATCTGCACGGTGGCGCTCTTGACCGGGGCCAGCTACGAATACCACCACCATGCGCCGGACTTTCTGAAAGCTGGCGGTACCCAGGCTGAGCTCGACGCACTGCAGTCGGTGGTGGCCCAAGACCCCTGTGTCAGTGCTGCGCACCCCGGGCTCGGCGCTCTGGAGCAGGGCGTTGTTCAGTATGCAGCCCAGATGACGCGGCGCATCGAGGTCGATGACGCGGCCTTCAGTGCGATCTCGACGCGTTTGAATACCACCGAAGTCCTGGAGTTGACAGCTGCGATAGCTACTTACAACATGGTCGCTCGCATTCTGGTGGCCTTGAAAATCACACCCGAGGACCACTGAGCCGCGGGGTGTCGCGGCTTGAGACCAACACTAGGAGTATCAGCATGAGCCGAACCTTTGTCGACCTGTCGATCTACCTTGAAAACGACGTGCTGTCAGACCCGCCTGCGTTTGCGCCCAAGATTGAGTACTTCACGCACCGAAACACCTTTGGCCAGATTGAGCCGTTTTTTCCTGGGCTCAAGCAGGAAGACCTGCCCGATGGTGAGGGCTGGGCGGTCGAGTTCGTGAATTTGTGTACGCATAACGGCACCCATCTGGACGCGCCGTATCACTTTCATTCCACCATGGATCAGGCGCTCGGTGAGAAAAAGCCGGCGATTGCGATTCACGAGGTGCCACTTGAGTGGTGCTTCCAGCCGGGCGTCAAGCTTGACTTCCGGCATCTGCCCGATGGCCATGTGGTGAGCGCGGCCGAGGTGGAGGCTGAGCTTGCGCGCATCAAGCATGTACTCCAGCCGCTTGAAATCGTGGTGGTTAACACGCGGGCGGGCAGCCGCTACGGCCACAAGGACTACGTGGCGGCGGGTTGCGGCATGGGCTACGAAGCAACCATGTATCTGCTCGAGCGCGGTGTGCGCCTGACCGGCACCGATGCCTGGAGCTGGGATGCGCCTTTTGTTTACACCGCCGACAAGTACAGCGCCTCGCACGATGCCAGCCTGATCTGGGAAGGCCACAAGGCGGGCCGCGACATCGGCTACTGCCATCTGGAAAAGCTGCACAACCTGGAGGCACTGCCCGCCAGCGGCTTTTACATCTCCTGCTTTCCGCACAAAATCCGTGGCGCTTCAGCCGGCTGGACCCGCGCCGTGGCCATTTTTGACGACGCATTGTTTCAGGCAGCTTGATCCCGAAGAGTGGGGCACAGTGCTTGGCACAGTGGCTTGCTTTGTTGCTTCGCTCTGGCGTGGCACCTCTCGCTCAGCCCAAGGGCTCTGTTGATCGTTTGATTATTAATGGTTTGCCCTAATGCGTAGGGAATTTCAAATCGTTTAAGATGGTTTGAAATCGGCTCCGCACAAGCATGCCTCTGACATCCATTAACCACTACCTGATTCGTTCGAGCGATATCGAGCGTTCACGCGCTTTTTATCAGGACGTCCTGGGTATGGATCAAATGCCCCGGCCGGATTTCCCTTTTCCGGGTTACTGGTTGGGTGTGGGCAAAGAGGCGCAGGTGCACCTGGCACCCAGTGCTGTGGACAACGCTTCTTTGTATTTCATTGGATCGCCCAAGGACGCGGCCAAGACCAACAGTGGCGTGATTGACCATGTGGCCTTTCTGGCGCATGACGCCAAAGGATTTATTCGTCATCTGGAGAGCAAGGGCGTGCAGTTTAGGCCGCGCTACCTGGCCGACTCCAAGCTGTTTCAGCTCTTTGTGCGGGATCCGGATGGCGTGACAATTGAATTGAATTTTTTTGGCATCGAGCCCGATGTGCAGTGGGCCGGGGAAGACTACAAGTCGATGCCCAGGGTGAACTGAAAAACGCGTGTGTGGCCAGGGGGTGAGTCGCCGCTGGTTGCACGCTTTGGTGACAGGCCAGGCTCATATAAAGGAGATAACATGAAACTGATTCGTCGCAAACTGCTGGGCGCAGCCTCGGCGGTGGCCCTGGTGGCGGGGCTTACAGTCAGCGGACAGGCCCTGGCCGCTGACCCCATCAAAATCGGCATGAGCATGCCGCAGACCGGCGGTCTCGGCGGTGGCGGCAAGGCCGCGCTGCTGGCGCTGAAAATGTGGGTGGAGGATGTCAATGCCAAAGGCGGCCTGCTCGGACGCAAGGTGGACTTCATCTACTACGATGACCAGAGCAATCCTGCCAACACCCCCGGCATCTACACCAAGCTGCTCGATGTTGACAAGGTCGATCTGCTGATCGCACCGTACGCGACCGGTCCCACGGCGCCGATCATGCCCTTGGTCAAGCAGCGCAACAAGCTGCTGATGGGCAACTTCTCCTTCCAGGTTAACGCCAAGACCAAGCATGACATGTGGTTTAACAATTCACCGTGGAACACGGCCGAAGATTGGGCCAAGGGCTTTATGGCAGCCGGCAAGGCTGCTGGCGGCAAGACCGTGGCGATCCTGGCTGAAGACGGCGAGTTTGCGCAGAACCTGGCTGACGGTGCACGACCCTACTTCAAGCAACTGGGACTGAACATTGTTTATGACCAGAACTATCCGCCGACCACCAAGGACTTTTCCTCGTTGGTGCGGGCGATCCGTGCATCCAATGCTGAGATCGTGTTCATTGCGTCCTATCCTGGCGGCTCCGCAGCCATCGTGAACTCGATCAGCGAAATTGGCTTGGGCCCGCAGGTGAAGATCGTCGGTGGTGGCATGGTGGGCCTGCAGTTCACGCCGATTGCGGTGAATCTGGGCAGCAAGCTCAATGGCATCGTCAATTACCACGTGTACGTGCCGGGCATGCCGCTGCCAGGGGTTGAAGCCTTCCTGAAGCGCTACACCGAGCGCGCCAAGGCCGAGAAGATTGACGAACTGGGCTACTACCTGCCGCCGTTCAACTACGCGATTGGCGAAATGCTCGAGCAGGCGATCAATGCGACCAAGAGCTTTGACGACCGCAAACTGGCCGACTATCTGCGCAAGAACGAGCTCAAGACCATCGTCGGCCCAGTTCGCTTTGGCCCGGACGGCGAGCGCTCTAATGTGCGTCTGGTGACCGCTCAGTTCCGTGGCGTGAAGGATAAAGACCAGGAGCAGTTCCGCAGCCCGACCAAGCAGGTCATTCTTGATCCCGCGGGGGATAAGACGGGCGAATTCGTTTACCCCTTCTCTAAGGCTTCCAAGTAAAACTGGCGGCGCAAGCGAGATCTGCTTCACAGCACTGACGGGCCCGCAAGGCCTGTCAGCGCCGTGAATAGAGGGTGAATCGACCATGATTTTTTCCGTCGAGCTTCTGATTGAAGCTGTGATGTTCGGGCTCTTGCTGGGCTGCTTTTACGCAGCGGTGAGTTTGGGCCTGTCGGTGGCCTTTGGCTTGCTCGATGTGCCGCATGTGGCGCATCCGGCTTTGCTGATCGTGGGCTCGTACGGGGCCTATCTCCTGGGCGGATGGGGCATTGACCCCTTGCTTTCAGGTTTTTTGCTGATGCCGGTGTTTTTCCTCGTCGGCATGATGTTGTACCGGTTCTACTACGAGACCTTTGAGAGCCGTGGCAGTGCCTCGGGTGTCAATGGCCTGGCTTTTTTCTTTGGCGTGGCCTTCATCATCGAGGTGTTGATCATTCTGGCTTTCGGCGTCGACCAACGCGCAGCCGAGGCAGACTACATCGGCGAAAGCCTACGTCTGGGCGACTACCGTTTCCCTTATCGCTTGCTGGTTGCTGCCGGCGTGGCTTTATTGCTGACCTTGGTGCTGACATTGTTTTTTTCCAAGTCCTTCATCGGACGCGCGATCAAAGCGGTGGGGCAGGACGAGGGCGCACTGCGCCTGATGGGGGCCGACCCGGTGCGCGTCAAGCAACTCGCATTCGGCATTGCCACTTCGGTCAATGCCCTGGCTGGAGCCATGCTGATCATCGTCAGCCCGGTTGATCCGACCATGGACCGCATTTACATCGGACGAACGTTCTGTGTGGTGGTGCTCGCCGGGATCGGCAGCATGAGCGGTACCCTGGTGGCGGGCCTGATTCTGGGTGTGGTGGAGTCGATTGTGCTCACCATGTTTGGCGCTTCCTGGGCCACAGCAGTGGCCTTTGGCATGCTTTTAATGATGCTGGGCATTCGTCCGACCGGACTTTTTGGCAGGTAGGCAAACATGAAGTTCTGGATCGTTTGTGGACTGGCTGTGGTGGGCGCGGCGTTGCTGGCGCTCTCAGGTGCCAACGAATACCTGTTTTTTGCCGGCTTTGTGGTGTTGCAGGCGATTGTGTTGGCCACGGCCTGGAATATTCTGGGCGGCTATGCTGGTTATGTGAATTTTGGCGTGCCAGGTTTTGTCGGGGTTGGTGCTTATACCGCGTTGGCCATGCATTTGCTGGTCCATGCGCCGCTCTTGGTGCAGATTGCTGCGGGCGCGCTGCTGGCAGGGGTGCTGGGTTTGGGTGTGGGCCTCTTGACCTTGCGCTTGCGGGGCATCTTTTTTTCGATTGCGACCATCGCAGTGGTTTTCATGCTCGAGGCGGTGGTCATGAATTCCCGCTTTCTGGGCGGTGCCACTGGCATTCAACTGACCCGCCCGAGCGAAGTCTGGCTGTTTGGCACCTACACCCGCATGCTTTTTGTCACCATGGCCGTTATGGCGGTGATCGCGGTGGCGTTGGCACGCTACATCCAGAACTCGCACATCGGCCAGGGCCTGCGCGCTGTGCGTGACTCTGAAGAGGCGGCCGAGTGCTCGGGCGTGCCCACGCTCAAGCTCAAGCTGATCGCCTGCGCGGTCTCTGGCGCCTTGCTCGGCGTGGCCGGTGCGCCGATGCCGATGTATCTGAGCTATGTCGAGCCAGCCTCGACCTTTAATCTGCACTACGCGGTGATCGCGCTGGCCATGCCCATTATTGGTGGCACCTCGCACTGGGCGGGTCCTCTGATTGGCGCCCTGATCCTGGGCAGCTTGCAGCAAATCGTCACCGTGACGGTCTCGAGCGAGTTGAACGTGCTGGTGGTCGGCGTCTTGCTGGTGGTTTTTGTGGTGGCCGCGCCCGATGGCGTCATTGGACTGATCAAAAAATGGAAAACATCCTCGAAGTAAAAGGCCTGGGTAAAAGCTTTGGCGGTTTTACGGCGCTGAGCGATGTGAGCCTGTCCATTCGCAAAGGTGAACGCCTGGGTCTGATTGGCCCCAACGGCTCAGGTAAGACCACCTTGATCAATTGCATCTCTGGTGCCTTGCGCAATGATGTGGGCAGCATCGAGTTTCAGGGCGAAACGATTGGCCATTTGCCCGCTTTCCAACGTACCCGCCGCGGCATTGCGCGTAGCTTTCAGATTCCGCGCCCGTTTCACAGCATGACCGTTCTTGAAAACCTGATGGTGCCGCTGGCTTATGTACGCGGTGTCAGTGGCAAAAAGGCGCGCGAGCAGGCCCATGGAATCCTGAGCGACATCGGCCTTGGTGACAAGGCTGAAGCCGGCTCGTCCTCCCTGTCCCAGGTGGAGTTGCGCAAGATGGAACTCGCCCGCGCGATGGCGGCTGGCCCGCAATTGTTGATCTCGGACGAGGCGATGGCCGGACTCTCGGGTAGCGAGGTCGACGACGTGCTCGATATTCTGATTAAGCTCAACAAAAGTGGCATCACCATCATCATGATCGAGCACATCATGCATGCCGTGATGCGTTTTTCCGAGCGGCTGGTCTGTCTGGATGCCGGGCAGGTCATCTGCGCGGGCGATCCGAAAACCGTGGTTGCAAACCCAGAAGTTCACAGGGCATATCTTGGCGATTAAATTAGACATCACCGACGTCGCAGCCAGCTACGGCGCTGTACGGGCGCTCTACGGCGTGAGCCTGAGCATCGACCAGGGCCAGACCGTGGCCCTGCTGGGCACCAATGGCAATGGCAAAAGCACCTTGATGAAATGCGTGATGGGCATGGTGCGTCCCACGCAAGGCCGTATCGAGCTTGAAATCGATGGTCAGCGCCACGACCTCACCAAGCTGTCGACGCAGGAGATTGTCAACCTCGGCGTGGCCATGATCCCCGAGGGCCGGCGCCTGTTTCCCAAGCTCACAGTCGAGGAGAACTTGCTGCTTGGCGCATACCGACAAACCGCACGCAGCAAGATTGCCGAGAACATGGCTTTTTGCTTTGAGACCTTTCCGGTGCTGGCGGAGCGGCGCCGGCAGCTTGCGGGCTCGATGTCGGGCGGCCAGCAGCAGATGCTGGCCATTGCGCGCGGCCTCATGTCGTCTCCACGCCTGTTGCTGGTCGACGAGCCCTCTGTTGGCTTGTCGCCGCTCTTGGTGTCACAGACCATCACCAAGCTCAAGGAGCTCAAGGACAAATACGAACTGACAGTGTTGATGGCAGAGCAGAATTTCAATCAGGCCATGCGTGTGGCCGACTACGGCTACATCATCGTGCACGGTGAAATTGTTTTTCACAGTGATGTGGAGGCGCTGCGGGAAAACGAACTGGTCAAGAGCTTTTACCTCGGTGTCAGCCATTGAAAGGAGCTTGAAACATGAAGGCCCCTGCGTTCGATTACAAAAAGCCTGGCAGCATCGACGAGGCACTTGGCCTCATGCGGCAATACGGGGCGGGTGCCCAGGTGCTGGCTGGCGGCCAGAGCCTGATGGCCATCATGAACCTGGGTCTGGCCACGCCCGAGGTGCTGATCGACATCACCGGCATTGACGGCCTGCGCGACATTGTGGTCACCGAGCGGCACGTGCGCATCGGTGCGCTGGTCACGCATGCCCGACTGCAAGCGAGCCCGGATGTCGCGCAACACGTGCCCTTGTTGTGGCAAAGCGTGCCGCATGTGGCGCATATGGCGATTCGCAATGCCGGCACCATCGGCGGCAGCATGGCGCTGGCTGACCCGGCGGCCGAGTACCCAGCGGTTGCACTGGCGCTGGACGCGCTGATCAGCTTGCAAGGCCCTGGCGGCGTACGCGAGGTGGCTGCCAGCGACTATTTCCTGGGTTTGTATGAAACCGCGCGTGCCAGCGACGAGTTGCTGGTGGCGGTGTCGTTTCCAAAAGTGCAGCCGCATGAGCGCATGGTGTTTGATGAGCTGACGCGCCGACGCGGCGACTACGCCTTGTGTGGCCTGGCTGGCGCCTTCCAGATGCAAGGCGCGCAGATTCAATCGGCCCGGCTCGCGTACCTGTCGGTGGGCGATACGCCTGTGCTGGCTGCATCGGCGGCTGCGGCGCTGGTGGGCCGCGCGCCGGACGAGGCAGCGCTTGCTGCCGCGCGGGACGCGCTGGCGCAGGATCTGTCGCCGCGTGGCGACTTGCACGGTTCGGCGCAGAGCAAGCTGCACTGGGCCGGGGTGCTGCTGGCGCGCAGCATTCGTCAGTTGGGGAGCAGCATATGACTGAAAAAGTCCATCCGATCTCGGTGCTTGTCAACGACGAGCGTGTCGAGCGTCAGGTGCTGGTGCGACAGCACCTGGTTGATTTTTTGCGTGAAGAGCTGGACCTGACCGGCTCACACCTGGGCTGTGAGCACGGCGTCTGCGGCGCCTGCCAGGTCATGGTCGATGGTCAGGTGGTGCGTGGTTGCCTGACCTTGGCGGTGCAGACCGATGGCAAGCATGTGCAGACGATTGAGGGCCTGAGCGACTGTGGCGAGCTTGCCCAGTTGCAGGAAGCGTTTTTGAACCACAACGCCCTGCAATGCGGTTTTTGCTCTTCAGGCATGCTGCTGAGCGCCTTGAACATTGTTCGGCATCATCCGAACGCCGCTCGCGAGGAGATCCGCGACCACATCAGCGGCAACTTTTGCCGCTGCACCGGCTACCAGGCGATTGTGGACGCGATCGAAACGGTTCTGGTCAAGCGCCGGGCCGCTCAATTAACGGGGGTGTCGACATGAATGCGCGACTCGAGCTTCCGGGTGCGAACAAAGCGCTGACCGGCACCAAGGGCTATATTGGACAGTCGGCGCCGCGCGCGGGCAGCAAGCGCCTGCTGCAGGGGCGCGGCGCCTACATCGATGACATGCGCTTGCCGCGCCTGGCGCATGTGGTGTTTGCTCGCAGCCCGCATGCCCATGCCCGCATCAAGTCGATCGACCTGAGCGAGGTTCGCAAGCAAGTCGGCGTGATTGGCGCCTTCAGCGGCGCCGAGGTGGCCGAATACTGCAGCCCCTGGATCGGCGTGCTCGGCCATTTGAAAGGCATCAAGTCCGCGGAGCAGCACGCGGTTGCGGTGGATCGCGCGTGCTGGCAAGGCGAGCCGGTGGCAGCCATCGTGGCTCAGACGCGCCGCCAGGCTGAAGATGCGCTGGCTTTTGTGCAGATTGACTACGAGCCGCTGCCGGTCGTGGTCGATATGGAGCGTTCGCTCAAGGGTGAGACCATCATTCACCCCGAGCTCGGCGACAACATCTGTTTCCATCGCGAGCTCAAGACGGAGGACTTTGACGAGGCATTTGCCCGCGCAGACCTGGTGGTGGAGAAGACCTACACCTTTGCCCGACACACTGGTGTGACCAACGAGCCGCGGGCGGTGCTTGCCGACTACCAGCCTGCGGATCACAGCATCACGGTCTACCACGCCACCCAGGCGCCACACATGATGCAAGACATCATGTCGCGCCACCTCGGCATTGAGGAGTCCAAGGTGCGCGTGGTGTGCAAGGATGTGGGTGGCTCGTTTGGCATCAAGGTGCATGTCTATCCCGATGAGATGGCCACGGCCGCCTTGTCGGTCATGCTGCGCCGTCCGGTGAAATTTGTGGCTGATCGCCTGGAGTCTTTTATCAGCGACATTCATGCGCGCGAGCACAAGGCGACGGTTCGCATGGCCTGCACCAAGTCTGGCGACATTCTGGGCTTTGACCTCGACGACCTGACGGGCATCGGCCCGTACTCGGTGTATCCGCGTACCAGCGGCATTGAGGGCAACCAGGTGGTCAACCTGACAGGCGGTCCTTACCGTCACAAAGCGTATCGGGCCAAGCTCGACGTGGTCTTTACCAACAAAAATGTCACTTGTCAGTACCGCGCCGTGGGCCATCCGATTGCTGTGGCCCTGACGGAGGGTATCGTTGACGAGGGCGCGCGCGCGCTGGGCATGGACCCGGCCGAATTTCGCCGCCGTAACCTGATTGCGGACGACGCCTATCCCTATACTTTTCCCTCTGGCCTGAAGTTTGAAAAGCTCAGCCATCACCAGTGCCTCGATCAGCTGCTCAAGCTGATGGATTACCAGGGCTTGCGCGCCGAGCAAAAAGCGCTGCGTGAAAAAGGCGTTTACCGCGGCATAGGGCTGGCTGCGATGATCGAAGTGACCAATCCGTCGCCGGCGTTTTATGGTGTCGGTGGTGCACGCATTTCGGCGCAGGATGGCGCCACCTTGCGCCTGGACCCCAATGGCATGGTGACTGTGATGGTCAGCGTGACCGAACAAGGCCAGGGCACCGAAGCGGTGTTCACCCAGATTGCGGCAAGCATGGTCGGCGTGTCGCTTGACAAAGTACGCGTCATCACGGGCGATACCGCGGTGACGCCCTACGGGGGCGGTACCTGGGCCTCACGGGGTGCGGGCATTGGCGGCGAAGCCGTGCTGCAAGCGGCCAAGGCGCTCAAGGCCAATATTCTGGCGGTGGCTGCAGCCATGCTGCAACTCGAGGCTGCCCAACTTGACATTAGCGATAACGCCGTGGTGGACCGCCTCAGCGGCGAGCAGCGTCTGCCTTTGACCGAAGTAGGCCGGGTGGCGTATTTCCGACCGGACACCCTGCCCATGAATTTTCAGTCCGAGCTGACCGTGACGCGGCACTACACGCCGCGGGAATTCGGTTTCACTTTCACCAATGGCATTCAGGCCTCTTATGTCGAGGTCGACGTGGAGACCGGCTTTATCAAGCTGCTCAAGCACTGGTGCGTGGAGGACTGCGGCACCGTCATCAACCCGATGTTGGTCGACGAGCAGCTGCGCGGTGGCGTGGTGCAGGGTCTGGGTGGCGCCTTGCTTGAAGAATGCCTGTACAACGAGGACGGGCAGATGCTCAACGGCTCGATGGCTGACTATCTGGTGCCGATGGCTTTTGAGATGCCCGACATTGAAATTGGCCATGTGTCGACCCCGACCAAAACTTCTGAGCTCGGTGCCAAAGGCGCTGGCGAGGCCGGCACCGCTGGTGCGCCGGGCGCGGTGATGAATGCTGTCAACGACGCTTTGCACAGCCTGGGTGCCGAGGTATTGGACCAACCCATGACGCCCGAGCGTGTTCTCCGCGCGCTTGGAAAAATTTAAGGAGAGCCGAGTTGTCAAATTCCAAACGAGCAGGCGTTCTGGCGGCGCATTCTGTGGTGCGCTTTGTCTTCACGGTGCCAGACCTGGACGAAGCGCAGCGCTTTTACGAGACGTTTGGCCTGGATGTGCGCAAAAGTGGTGACCATCTGGACCTTCATACCTTCGGGCATCCGCATTGCTGGGGGCAGGTTTATGCCAATGGAAAGCCCAAGCAACTGTGCTACTTGAGCATCGGGGTTTATCCCGAAGACCTTGCGCCCATGCGTGCGCACGCGGCAGCTAAAGGCCTGAAAGAGGTGCCAGCGCACCCCTTGGGAAGTCAGGACGGTTTTTGGCTATGTGACCCGGAAGGTATTCATGTTCAGGTCTTGGCGGCCGACAAGGTAACGCCGAGTGCGCGCGCGCCTGCGCAGGGCTTTCGCATGAAAGACAACCCGATTGGCGTGCCGATTGGACCGATGCGTATGGACACCAGCCCGGTGCGGCCAGCGCGCCTGTCGCACATTCTGTTGTTTACCTCAGACGTCAACCGCTCGCTGGGTTTTTACTGCGACGTGCTGGGCTTGAAGCTCTCGGACCGATCGGGCGACGGCATTGCCTTCACCCACGGCGCGCACACCAGTGACCACCATTTGCTGGCCTTCGTGAAGTCCGACGGGCCGGGCCTGCACCACACCAGCTGGACGGTGGAACACTTTGACGATGTGGGCCTGGGCATGGAGCAAATGTACGCCGCAGGATTTAAAGAGGGCTGGGGCGTGGGCCGCCATGTGATCGGATCGAATTGTTTTTACTATGCGCGCGATCCCTGGGGCAGTTTTGCCGAGTTCTCGTATGACATTGACTTCATCGACGCCGGCACCGACTGGCCAGCTCAGGACTATCCGGCCGAGGACTCGTTTTACCTTTGGGGGCCAACGCCGCCAGATTATTTTGTGATCAACCACGAAACCGCTGCGCGCGCAGCGAGTTCTTGATATTGAACGGAGTCCGTCATGCAACTTATTAATTTCCGCAGCGCCGGTGGCCAAGTCCAGCTTGGTGCCGTTAAGGGTGAGGGGGTGATCAACCTGAGCGCCGCAGGCCTGCCCGGTAGCATCGATGCTTTGTTGGCAGCGGGCAAGGCCGAGTGGCAGCGCGCTGCGGCTCTGGCGGGCTCTGGCTCTGCTGATTTGAAGCTTGGTGATTTGAAACTGCTGGCGCCGGTGCTCAACCCGTCCAAGGCGATTGCCGTCGGCCTGAACTATGTCGACCATGCGGCCGAGAGCCCTTACAAAGACCCGCCCAAGTATCCGGTGCTGTTTCATCGTTATCCGAGCTCCTGGGTTGCGCATGACGAACCCTTGGTCAAGCCTAAAGTGTCCGACGATTTCGACTATGAGGGCGAGGTGGCAGTCATCATCGGCACAGCCGGGCGCTACATCAGCAAAGACAAGGCGCTCGAACATGTGGCTGGCTATTCGCTTTTCAATGATGGCTCGATTCGCGATTACCAGTTCAAGTCGCACCAGTGGATGATGGGCAAAAATTTCGATGCCACCGGCAGTTTTGGCCCGACGCTGGTCAGTGCCGACGAGTTGCCGCCGGGAGCGGTCGGCTTGCAGCTGCTCACCCGCCTGAACGGCCAGGTGCTGCAAAACGCGAACACGCGCGACATGATTTTTGACGTGCCCACGCTCGTGAGCGTCTGCTCCGAGGTCTTTGAGCTGTTGCCCGGTGACGTGATTATTTCGGGCACGCCGGCGGGCGTCGGCTTTGCCCGCAAGCCGCCGATCTTCATGAAGCAGGGCGACGTGGTCGAGATCGAGGTCGAAAAGCTCGGCATCCTGCGCAACACCGTGGTCAATGAGTGATGTGGGCTGAAGCACCAGGGTTGTTGAGCGAACGTTCACCCTACACGGCGTTTGTTGATCGGCCTCAGCTCAAGGCACCAGCCCGGGTGCTGGTGTGGATCATTGTCAACGTTGAGCACTGGTCACTGGTGCGCGCGATGCCGCGCACGGTGCTCTCGCCGCCCATGGGTGCGCCGCTGCAACCGGACCTGCCGAACTGGGCCTGGCATGAGTACGGCATGCGCGTGGGTTTCTGGCGCCTGCATCAGGCGCTGAGCGCGCGCGCTTTGGATGTGACCTTGGCGCTCAATGCCGTGGTGTGCGATTCCTACCCCAGGGTGGCGCAGGCCGCGCTGCAATCTGACTGGGAATTCATGGGTCATGGCTGGGTGCAAGGCCCGATGCACAAGGTCGACAATCAGGCCGAGGCGATCGAGATGGCGATGCAGAAGATTTCCGATTTCACCGGTGCGCGCCCGCGCGGCTGGGAAAGCCCGGGCCTGACCGAGACCGACATCACACTGGATTTGCTCAGCGCAGCGGGCGTGCAGTACGTGGCCGACTGGGTACTCGATGACCTGCCGACCTGGCTCCATGCCAAGCCGCGCCCGGTGCTGTCAATTCCGTACAGCGTGGAGCTCAATGACATTCCTGTGCACGCGCTGGCCATGCACACCAGCGACGAGTTGCTCGCGCGCGGTCGCGCACAGCTCGACCGTCTGTGGGAGGAGGGCGCAAGCCAGCCGCGTGTGATGGCACTCAGTGTGCATCCTTACATCACCGGTGTGCCGCATCGCATCGCGGCCTTCGAGCGCTTGCTGGACTACATCATGGCCAAGCCGGAAGTCGCGGTGATGAAAGCCGGCGCGATCGCTGACTGGTACAGCGCCCAGGTGCCCGCGCCCTAAGGCTAGGCGCCGGCTGAGGGTGTCAGGCTCAGGCGCCGATCGCCTGGTTGACGCGCGGCATGACCTGCTCGGCCATCAGTTCCATCGAGCGCTTGCCCAGTGCCGGGTCGACCCAGTCGTGGCCGGCGTAGAGCAGGGTGCCAAAGTCGCCGATGTCTTCGCGCAGCGCCAGAATCTGGTCAACCACGCTGTTGACCGAGCCAGCAATCACCAGCTTGGGCGCGATGGTGTCGGCGGTGATGCTCTCGTCGGGTTCGCTCTGATCGGCCTTGAACAGGTTGGAGCGGCCGCCGTAGCCGACCAGCTTGCGAATCAGCTGCTTGAAGTAAAAGTGGTAAGGACCCTCGGCCGTGTGCGCATAGCGGCGCGCCTGTTTGTCGTCGCCGTCGGTGACGAATATGCTTTTGGCCACACGCCAGTTGGAGGACAGTGCGGCTCGTTTGCCCGCTTCGCAGCCCTGCACATAGCTGCCCCAGTGCGTCTTGACCCATTGGGGCAACAGGAAGTTGGCCGAGATCGGCTCCCAGCCTCTTTGCGCGGCGGCGGCCACGCCTTTGGAAAACGGCGCAACCGCGGTCACCACAATCGGCGGTGTGGGCTGCTGATAGGGCTTCAAGATCGCGCCCTGGCCGATTTCCGGAATCATGCTGCGCGCGGTGCTGACATTGAAATATTTACCGCTCAGGTTGTAAGGCGGCTCGCCTTTCCAGATGTCGAGCACCATGTTGATGCCCTCGACAAACATCTCCAGGCGGTCGCGCTCGAAGTTGCCGAACACCTCGGCGTCTGACATCAACCCGCCTGGGCTGATGCCCATTAGAAAGCGTCCTTCGAGCATGTGGTCCAGCATGGCCACCTGCGCAGCGATTGCCGCCGGATGGCTGTTGGGCACATTGATCGTGCCGGTGCCGAGCTTGATCGTTTTGGTTGCGCGCGCGATGCTGGCCAGAAACATCATGCACGAGGTCACGTTTTCGGCCAGGTCGGTGACATGCTCGCCGACAAACACCTCTTCGTAGCCAAGCCGATCGGCCAGGATGATGGCTTCCTGGTCCTCTTGGAGTGTTTGATGCGGATGGCGACTGGGCGGATGCAAAGGCATCATGAAGGTGCCGAGTTTCATCTTGGGGGCCTTTCCTGTGTTGCGACGGTTCAGCGCACGTGCCGAGCCAATGTTCTGATTTCGTCGGTCAGTTGCTGTGTCTGGTTGAGCGAGCTCAAATGTCCGCAATCGGCAAAGGTGGTACAGCGTGCACCATCGATCTTGTCGGCCATAGCCTGCATCACTGCGGGGGGCGCTGCACCATCATTGGCGCCTGCGACCAGACGGGTTGGAATCTTGATCGCGCTGATTTCGCTGTGCAGCGTCGTGCCGATGATGGCGCGAATGCAGGCCTCAAATCCGATGGGTTGGGTGGCCTCAATCATGGCGCCAACCCTGGCCATAAGCTCGGGCTGGGCCTGGCGAAACTCGGGCGTGAACCATCGTTGCAAGGTGGGCTCAACGAGCGCGGACATGCCTTTGTCATTAGCGATCGCGACCCGGTCCTCCCAGGCTGTGATGCCAGCCTGGTCAACAAAGTCGCGGCAGTTGCAGGCAAGCACGGCGCTCAGGCGCTGCGGGCTGTGCACAGCCGTGTACAGCGCGGTCATGCCGCCTAGCGAGATGCCTGCCATCATGGTTTGAGCGACACCGAAATGGTCGAGCACGGCGATGGCGTCGTCGGCGAGGTCAGCCAAGCCGGCCTGCGAGCGCGTCGTGCTGCTTTGGCCATGGCCACGGGTGTCGTAACGAATAAGCTGAAAGTCGGTCAGCAAGGCCGCCATCATGGGGTCCCACAGGGCGCGTGTGGTGGCCAGGGAGTTGGACAGCAGCAGGACGGGTTTGGAGTTGTCGCCCTGCAGCTCGCAGCTGATGAGCGATCCGTCCGGACGTTTGATAAGCGCGCTAGGCATGCAGGACTTTCTGGTTCAGTGGCAGAGCCGTCAAAAGGGACGTGGACTATTGTATGATTTATTGATCTATCGATCAACAAGAGGGTACCCCATGGCTTCTTCAACGCTGCACAAACGAAACGCGGTCGGCATGGTCGGTCTTGGCATCATGGGCTCGGCCATGGCAGGCCATCTGGCCAAAGCGGGTCGGCGTGTCTACGGGGCCGATGTGTCCGCGACAGCCCGAAAAAAAATGGCGCGCGTGCTGACGGCGGTGGATTCGACCATTGAGGGCTGTCTTGACCAAACGGAGTGCGTGATCACCTCCCTGCCCAGCGTGGCAGCGCTGAACAATGTGGTCGATCAGGTGTTGGCTTGGCGCAAGCACAGCGCTGAAGGGCTGGTGATTGCTGAGACCAGCACGCTGCCCTACCTTGACAAGGAACTGGCCCGCAAACGGCTGGCCGCTGTCGACGTTGGCCTTCTGGACTGCCCACTGTCAGGTACGGGCGCTCAGGCCATGAAGAAAGACCTGGCGGTTTACGCCAGCGGCGACAAAAAGCTGATAGCAAAGTTCAAGCCAATATTTCTGGACTGCGCGCGCGTGGTCTACAACGTCGGTGCGTTTGGCAACGGCACGCACATGAAGCTGGTGGCCAACCTTCTGGTCGCTCTGCATAACGTCTCCAGCGCAGAGGCCTTGTTGTTCGGCAAACGCCTGGGATTGGACGAAATGCAGATGGTCAAGGTCTTGCCTGATGGTGCGGGTGGCTCGCGCATGCTGGAGGTGCGCGGGCCGGTGATGGCCAAGCGCCAGTGGGCTGAAGCGGCCATGAAAGTCGAGGTCTGGCAGAAAGACATGCAGATCATTGCGCAGGCCCTGAAGGACGCGCAGGTGCCAGCGCCTTTGTTCGCAGCGAGCGTGCCTGTTTATGTGTCAGCCATGGCGCAAGGTCATGCCCTGCACGACACCGCATCGGTTTACGCTGTGCTCGAACGCATGGCTGGCGGCGATCAGGCCTGAGGGTCCGCCTGTGCAATTCAGTGGCAAAACCCGCTTGCGTCAGACGCTGGGGACGTTTGCCACCGGCGTGACCGTCATTACGGCCTTTCATGAGCCTTCCAAGCGCCATATTGGCATCACGGTCAACAGCTTCACGTCGGTCTCGCTGCAGCCACCCATGGTTCTGTGGTCGATCCGTCGGGAATCACCTAGCCGCGACGCCTTTGACGTGGGGGCCATGCACCTGATTCACGTGCTGCGCGAGGACCAAACGGCATTGGCACAACGCTTCGCCACCCCTGGGGCCAACAAATTTGAGGGGGTTGCCGTGGAGCGAGACCCGCACACGGGGCTGTCTCAGTTGCGGCAATGGGCTGCCGTCCTTAAGTGCCGCACCAGTTCCCTGATTGCAGCTGGCGACCACGACATCGTGCTTGCAGATGTGCTCGACTACGAGCATACCGATGCAACCCCGCTGATCTTTGTTCAGGGGCGCTTTGGTGCGCCGGCGATGGCGCTCAGTAGTTCAGGGTAAAGCTCACTGGCGCCATGGAAGAACAGATCAACCGCGTCCGACACCCGCCTGTCCTCGTCAAGCTGTGGCGCCGAATTCAGAATGTGTTTTCTGACCATGCCGTAGAAAAGGCTGGACTGCAGCATCCAGGCCAGCTCGATTTCGCGCGCATGAATTGTCTTGGGCAGCAGGGCCGCCTGAGCCGGCTCAAGCAGACTATGGCGCAGCTCCTGGCATACCGTGGTCAGGATCTGATCCTGTACGATTTTTTTCACGTAGCGGCCATTGAAATCAAAATTGGCCAGCGCTGCGAAAAAGTAAATGCGCAGCCAGCGGTCGCTGTAGGTGCCTTGAACATAGCGGCTGTAAAAGCGCTTGAGGCGCTCTTTCAGCGGCAGGCTGCGATCGCGCAATTCGCCCAGCCAGTTGCGCTGTTGCTGGCGCAAAAACACCGATTCGAGTACCGCATCAATCAACGCCGCCTTGGACGGAAAGTAGCGGTACAGCAGGGGCTGCGAGATGCCGATACGGCGGCTAAGCTCGCGGGTTTGCACCGCGAATCCGGCCTCAGCGAAATAATCGGTTGCCGCATCCAGAATTTGCTGGCGCCGAACGCTGGGCGTCAGGCGTTTGCTCCGTGGTGTAGGGGTCTTGCTCAAAAGGGTTGGGTATAGCGATGGGTGGGCGCAAGGCCGTTGTTGTGGGTGGCTCTATGGCCGGCCTGTTTGCAGCCAATATGCTACACCGGGCAGGCTGGCGTGTGCGTGTGCTTGAGCGCTCGACGCTGCCACTCAGTGGTCGGGGTGCGGGCATCGTTACCCACGCGGGCATGTTGGCCTTGCTGCAACATGCGGGCGTGTCTGCGCGCTTGAAACTCGGTGTCGCGGTGAAACGTCGGGTGTCATTCGATCGTCAGGGGCGTGTGACAGCGAGCATTGATTTTCCTCAGATCCTGATGAGCTGGTCTCGCCTGCATGCTTTGCTCTTGGCGGCCTTGCCGCCGCAGTGCTATCACCTCAAGCGCAGCGTGCAGAGCGTCCAGGTCGGGAGTGCGTGCAGACCCGCTGAAATCTTTTGTGAGGATGGCTCTGGGTTCGAGGCAGATGTACTGGTGGCGGCCGACGGCGTGCGCTCGACTTTGCGTAGCGTGATTCTGCCCAACGAGCCGGCGCAGGCCGCGCCCTATGTGGCGTGGCGTGGCCTGGTTGGGCTAGATGATTTGAGCCGGGCTGCCCGACGGCGATTGGGCGAGGCTTTTGTGGTGGTGAGCGAGCCCGGCAACGAAATGATCAGTTATCCGGTACTCGGCGATGATGGCCGGGTGTATGTCAATTTTGTCTGGTACCGTCGGACCACGCCGGCGCAGCGCCAAGCCCTGTTCACCGACGAGGTCGGCGTTTATCACCGTGATGGCATTTCGCCGCGCGCCATCCAAGCTCAGCATCTTGCCAGGGCGCGCGCCCAGGCGGCGCAACTCTTTCATGCGGATCTAGCCGAATTGGTTGCCACCAGCGACGAACTTCTGTTGCAGCAAATTGTTGACCAGCGCGCCAGCACGATGAGCCGCGGTCGGCTCGCGCTGGTTGGTGATGCGGCCTTTGTGGCGCGACCCCACGTGGGGCAGGGCGTTACCAAGGCGGGTGGGGATGCATGGGCCTTGACGCAATGCGTGGGTAGCCAGGTCGGCCAGGTGCCCGAAGCGCTTCTGAATTACAGCCGCTTGCGCGTGCCTGTCGGCGAGCGCGCCGTTCTGCGAGCCCGCGAGCTTGGCGCCGTGCTGCTGCCCTTGCGTGCGCGCAGCGCATCGATGCGAACATGGGCCCGGCACTACCAGAACCCCTCAGCGCTGCTGGCCGATACGGCCGTCGAGTTGCCAGGGCTTGCGCACATCGATGAAGCACACCCGAGCCTGCTGTGATGCAATGCGGTCGATGGCGAGATAAGGATTGGAGAAGCGTATGAAGAAGTTTCAGGTTGGCGTGGACATTGGCGGAACCTTTACCGACTGCGTGGTGATTGGCGGTGACGGGCGCATGGTGGCTGCCAAGTCGCCATCGACGCCGCCGAATTTCGCTAAAGGCATGATCAATGCCATGACGGTCGCCGCGCAGAGCCTGGGTCTGAGCTTTGAAGCGTTTTGTCCGCGCATCAGCGTCCTGACGCATGGCACCACGGTCGGCACCAACGCCTTGATTCAGCGCCGTGGTGCCCGTGTGGGCCTGATCACCACCAAAGGCCATGAGGACGTGATCCACATCATGCGCGGCTCGCGCGGCATCACTTCGCGCGACCTCAACAAGGTGGTGCATTTCCCCGAGAGCCAGAAGCCCTCGCCGATTGTGCCCAAGCGTTACATCCGCGGCGTGTCTGAGCGCATGGATTGCAACGGCGAGATCGTGGTGGCGCTCAACGAGGCCGAGGTCAGCACAGCCATCGATGAGCTGCTGGGCCTGGGCGTTGAGGCGATCGCCGTGTGTCTGCTCTGGTCGTTCAAGGATCCGGTGCACGAGCAGCGCATTGCCGAGATGGTCAAGGCGCGCGCGCCAGAGATGTTTGTCACCTGCTCACATGAAATCGCGCCCAAGTGGGGCGAGTACGAGCGCACCACAGCCACCGCGCTCAACGCCTATATTGGCCCGGTGACCTCGCGCTATCTGCGCGAGCTCGACGAGCAGCTTACGCGTGCGGGCTACAGGCAACCGCTGCAGATCACCCAGTGCGGCGGGGGCTCGATCTCAGTGCAGCGCGCGATCGAGGCGCCATTGCTTACTCTTGACTCGGGCCCGGTTTCGGGCGTGACCGGATCGCAGTTCCTGGGCCGTCGCATCAATTGCCACAACATCATCACCACCGATATGGGGGGCACCTCGTTTGATGTGGGCATTGTTCACGCTGGCGCACCTGCGTACTCTTTCGTGTCGAATGTGGCCCAGTATGAGTATTTCATTCCCAAGGTGGACATTCAGGCGATCGGCTCGGGCGGCGGTTCCCTGGCCCGTGTTGATACCCTGACGAAGACCTTGCGCGTGGGCCCGGAGTCGGCTGGTGCCGACCCGGGGCCAGCCTGCTGGGGCAAAGGCAATACCGAGCCCACGGTGACCGATGCGGATGTGGTCTTGGGCTACATCGATCCGGACAATTTTTTGGGCGGTCGCATCAGGCTGGACCAGGCCGCGTCGACCACCGCCGTGCAGAGGGTGGCAGACGCGCTGGGGCTGGGTCTGATGGAGACAGCGGCGGGAATTGCCAAGATTGCAGAATTCAAGATGGCCGACATCATCCGCAAGACCACGGTTGAAAAAGGGTTTGATCCGCGCGACTTCACGCTGTTTGCCTTTGGCGGCGCCGGTCCCGTGCATGCCGGCGTGTACGCGCGCGAACTCGGTGTACAAAAAGTGCTGATACCCTTGAACCGCGTGGCCTCGACCTGGTGCGCCTTCGGTGCGGCCACGGCTGACATCCTGCATATCCATGAGCAGGTGGCGATACAAGCCTCGCCCTTTGATGCGAAGCAGATCAACCAGATCTTCCGGGCTCTGGCCGACAAAGCACACGAGGCCATGACGGCCGACGGCATTCCCAAGGTGCGGCGTAGCCTGAGCTTGTCAGTGGACATGCGCCACCGCGGGCAGATCAACGAGGTCGAGGTCGACCTCAGCGGCCTGCTGAGCCCGCGTGGGCAGGTCAGCGCCGCAGGGCTTGGCGCTGTTCTACAGGCCTTTTACGCCCGCTACGAGGCGATTTACGGCAGGGGCTCGTCCTATCGTGATGCCCGCCTGGAGATGGTGACTTTTCGGGTGCGGGCGCGGGCGGCCACGCCACCGCCGACCCTGGGCAAGGCCCGGCGCCTGCAAAGCAAAGCGCCAGCCGATGCACGCACGGGTCAACGCAAGGTCTACTGGTCGGAGCTGGGTCGCGCGGTCAACACGCCGGTGATGGACGGTGCTCGCCTGCGCGCTGGCAACCGGGTGGCCGGGCCGGTGATTGTGGAAACGACCGAGACCACCATCGTGGTTCATCCGGGACAGAGCCTGGGCGTTGATGCCTGGGGCAATTTTGAAATCAATTTCCAAGGGGCTCGACATGCCTGAAACCGTTGCCACCATTCGTTTGGACGGCCGCCAAGGCGGCTATGTGCCACCCAAGACGCTCAAGATCGACGCCCGGCTCAAGCTGCATCGTGGCAAGCCGCAAAAACTCGACCCGATCACCTTTGAGGTGATCCGCCACAGCCTGTGGAACATTAACGAAGAACACGGCGCCACCATTCAGCGTCTGTCGGGCTCGCCAGTGGCGATGTACGCACTCGACCTCAACCCCTCGATCCTCACCGAGGACGGCGAGTTTGTGTTTTTTGGCCCCTACATGCAGTACATGTCGGGCGTGACCGACACCCAGGTGAAGTGGATTCTGGAGAACCGCTCCGCCAACCCGGGCATTCATGATGGTGACATGTTTCTGGCCAATGACCCCTGGGTGGGTGCGGCGCACCAGCAGGACGTGATGCTGATCTGCCCGGTGTTTCATGAAGGTCGTCTTTTTTGCTGGGTCACCAATTGCCTGCACCAGTACGATATTGGCGGCATCACGCCGTCGAGCTTTTGCCCGTCAGCTGAGAGCGCGTTCGAGGAAGGCATCCTGATTCCGCCGGTCAAGATTGTGGAGAACGGCGAGATCCGCAAGGACATCGAAGACCTGTACCTGCGCGCCTCGCGCAAGCCCGAGGCAGTGGCGCTGGACTTTCGTGCACAGCTTGCTGGCAACCTGACCGCCAAGGAGCGCATGGAAGCGCTGCTTGAGCGCTACGGTGGCGATGTGGTCAAAGCGGTCATGCGCAAAATTCTGGACGACGGCGAGCGGGCGTTTCTGGACAAGATGGCGCGCCTGCCCGACGGCACCTGGCGCGACAGAACCTATGTCGAATGCTGCAGGCCGGGCGACAGAAATGTGCACCGCGTGCAAATCATTTTGCACAAGCGCGGCAACACGCTGATTTTTGAGAATGAAGGCACCGCGGCGCAGGACGGTGGCATGAACGCGACGTTCTCAGGCTGGCGTGGCTCGATCATGGTGGCGCTCAATCAGCTCTTGTGCTGGGACCAGTACTTTGCAATCGGTGGTGCGTTGCGCCATGTCGAATTCAATCCCACCCTGGGCACCATGAACTGCGCTACTTTTCCGGCCTCTGTTTCGACTGCGCCGGTGCAGGCGATGGAGATCTCCCTCTACCCGGCCTACAACGTCTTGTCCAAGATGATTTATGGCGACGCCACCATGCGCCAGGACATCATGTGCATCGGCGGCACCAGCCAGTGGCCCGCCACCATTTTTCGGGGGCAGGACCAGTGGGGTGACCCCTTTGGTTACCTGCTGGTTGACCCGATTGGCGGGGCGATCGGCGCGTTTGCAGCTGCCGACGGGATTTCAACTGGCGGCCAGTCGCGCACGCCGATTTGCAAGCTGCCCAACATCGAGCACACCGAGCAAACCTTTCCGCTGCTGTTCCTCTACCGCAAGGAAGTGGTCGACAGCGGTGGAGCTGGGCAGTTCAGGGGTGGCATGTCGGCCGAGTCCTGCTTCATTCCGCACGGCACGCGCAACATCACGCACGACACCTTGTCATCAGGCAATGCCATGCCTACCTCGAGTGGCATGATGGGCGGCTATCCGGGCTCGGTCAATGTGTTCAAGTTCACCAAGGGCAGTGACATCGAGGCGCGCTTTGCCCGCGCAGATATGCCCGCTGATATTGCCGAGCTGCAAGGCCAGCCGGTCACGCTGGGCTTGCGCCAGCAGAATTTTTCCCAGCAGCGGCAAGATGTCTACAGCGTGATCTGGACCGGCGCTGGCGGCTTTGGCGACCCGCTTGAGCGCGACGCGCAAGCTGTGCTCGACGACGTGGTGGAGAACATGGCGGTTTCGCTGGCTGCGGCCAAGTCGATTTATGGCGTGGTGATCAAGGGCGACAAGCTCGACCGGGCGGCTACCACGCGGCTGCGCCAGCGCATGCGCCAGGCACGCATGCGCCAGCGCCACAGCAGCCAGAAAGATTTCAGACCCGGCGCCGTTTTGCAAACAGCGCTGGTGCGTCAGGTCACGGCCAAACTGGCGGTGCGCAAGTCGCCGGAGGGTGGCCGCAACAAGCGCTGGTGCTGCGTGGCGTGTGACACTGATCTGGGTCCCACCAGCGAGAACTACAAGCTCGGTTGTGCGCGCCAGGATGCGCCGATTGCCAGTGCCAATCCGAATGTCGGTGACTGGAAGCGCTACATTGACCAGAAGCCGGTGTTCAGGCAGTTTTTCTGCCCGGGCTGCGGCAGCCTGGTGGAAAACGAGATTGCCCGCGCAGACGATCCCTTGCTGATCGATGTGGAGGTGCGGCTTTGATGCGCCGTGGGCGCGGCATCAGCGCCTGATCATGACAGCGCCCACCAGGCCAGTGCAGCGAGGCCGAGCGCCACAAGCCCGAGCACCCAGCGCGGTTGTGGGCCGACTGCAAAGGGCTGTTCTGGCGACGCCTGCGGCGCTGGCGCGCCAGCCGGCACCGGCTCCTGACTGTCTGCGACTCTGACTAACTCTGCTTCCAGTCGCTTGAAAAAGTCTTCGGCCAGCTTATTGGCCGCGCCGTCGATCAGGCGTTGGCCAAGCTGCGCGATTTTTCCGCCCATCTGGGCCTCGACCGTGTAGCGCAGCAGGCAGCCATCGGGCTGCGCTTCGAGCACCACCTGCGACTGGCCCTTGCCGAAACCCGCGGTGCCACCCTGACCCTCAAAGCGCAAGGTGTAGGCCTCGGGCGCGCGCACATCGAGCAGGCTGATCAGGCCTTGAAAGCGCGCAGACACCGGGCCGATGCGAATGGCCATGCTGACCTTGAAATGCTCGGCGTCGCTTGCCTCGATGCTGTCACAGCCCGGGATGCAGGCCTTCAGAATCGCTGGGTCGTTGAGTGCGTGCCACGCCAGTGCCTGGGAAACCGGTAGTTCGCGCTGGCCTTGCATTTGCATGTACTTGCTCCTGATGAAGCGGGTGCTTTTGGCGCACCTGCACAGGGCCAAGGGTACTACAGCGCTGAGGCTTGGCCGTGTGGGCTGTGACTGTTCAGGCTGCCAGTGTCTGGCGCACCGCGTGCGCCCATTGCGCCATGCGTGACTGCGCTTCGTCGCGCGAGATCTGGGGCTCGAAGACGCGCTCCAGCTGCCAGTGATCGCGCAGCTCGTCCAGGCTGGCGTAAGCCCCGGTGCTGAGTCCAGCCAGGTACGCCGCGCCCAGCGCGGTGGTTTCAATCACTGCGGGGCGCACGACATGAATGCCCAGCAGGTCCGCTTGAATCTGCATCAGCAGGTCATTGGCACAGGCCCCGCCATCCACGCGCAGTTCGCTCACAGCGCTGGCGCCGTGCGCCACAGCATCAGCGCTCATGGCTTGCAGCAGCGCCGCGCTTTGAAAGGCAATGGCTTCGAGTGCGGCGCGTGCAATGTGCGCCACTGTGCTGCCCCGGCTTAAACCCGTGATGCTGCCGCGCGCATCGGCGCGCCAGTAGGGTGCGCCCAGGCCGGTGAAGGCTGGTACCAGCACCACACCGCCCGAATCTGGCACGCTTTGCGCCAAGGCCTGCACCTCGGCGCTGCTTTTGATGGCATGCAGGCCGTCGCGTAGCCACTGCACCACGGCGCCGCCGACAAACACACTGCCCTCGAGCGCAAAAGCTTTATCAACGCTGGTTTGTGCCGCACTGGTGGTAAGCAGGCCATTGGAAGAGTGCATGAACGAATCACCGGTGTGCATGAGCATGAAGCAGCCGGTGCCGTAGGTGTTTTTCGCCATGCCTGCCTCGAAGCAGGCCTGACCGAAGAGCGCGCTTTGCTGGTCACCGGCCACGCCGCCGATGCGAATCGCCGCGCCCAGCAGATCAGGATGGGTTTGTCCGAAATCCGCCGCCGAGGGCAGGACCTGTGGCAAAACCCGAGGGGGGATCTGCATGAGCGCGAGCATGTCGGCGTCCCAGTCGTTGGCGCGGATGTTCAACAGCATGGTGCGCGAGGCGTTGCTCACATCGGTCAGGTGGCGCGCATGCGGACGTGCGTGCGCCAGCGCCCCGCCAGTGAGCTGCCAGACCAGCCAGCTGTCAATCGTGCCAAACAGCAACTCGCCTTGCTCAGCCTGGGCGCGCGCGCCGGGTATATGGTCCAGAAGCCATTGCAGCTTGGTGCCCGAAAAGTAAGGGTCGATCACCAGACCCGTTTTGTCTTGCACCAACCCGGCCTTGCCTGCTTCGCGCAAAGCGGCGCAGGCCGCATCGGTACGCCGGTCCTGCCAGACGATGGCATGGTGGATCGGCTGCCCGGTTTTTCGGTTCCACACCACCGTGGTCTCACGCTGGTTGGTGATGCCCAGTGCCTGAATGTCGGTGGCCTTGAGTTGGGCCTGGGCCAAGGCTTGGCGCGCGGTGGCCAGTTGGGTTTCCCAGATCACCATGGGGTCGTGCTCCACCCAGCCAGGCTGCGGAAAGATTTGCGGCAGTTCGGCCTGGGCCATCGCCACCACCTGGCCTTGGGCGTTAAACACAATGCTGCGGGAGCTTGAAGTTCCCTGGTCTAGCGCAAGAAAGTAGGTCATGAACGTCCGTTTGCTGGGGTCCGTGGGATTGTGCTTGGGCGCAAGCGCCCTGCGTAATGCTATGGCGCAAACCGGGGCACCATGCCCCAAGCGTCGAGCCCTCGCCACGACAGTGCAAAACCGCGCCAACCCCACATTTTTGCGGCCTGTCTTGGGTATGATAGTTCGACTGGGCACCGTGTTGTTCCAGGTCTGTCCGTCAAATCAAGGAGTCAAAACATGAAATTCAAAACAATTGCCCTGTTCGGGCTTCTCGGTTGCGCCATGTCTGCGCACGCTGTCACCGAGATCCAATGGTGGCACTCGATGACTGGTGCCAATGGCGACCGCGTCAATGCCATGGCCGATGGCTTTAACAAAAGCCAGAGCAATTACAAGGTGACTGCTGTTTACAAAGGCAGCTACGACGAGTCCATGACGGCTGCGATTGCTGCCTTTCGCGCAGGCAAAGCGCCCAATATTGTTCAGGTGTTCGAAGTGGGTACTGCCACCATGATGGGCGCCAAGGGCGCGATCGTGCCGGTCTACAAGCTGATGAAAGACGCGGGCGTCAAGTTCGATCCCAAGTCCTATGTCGGCGCCGTGGCGGGCTATTACACCGACTCCAAGGGCAATATGCTGTCCTTCCCGTTCAACTCGTCGACGCCGGTGTTCTACATCAACAAGGATGCCTACCAAAAGGCTGGGCTTGACCCGAACAAGGCACCCAATACCTGGACCGAGTTCGCAGCCGTTGCAGGCAAGCTCAAGGCCAGTGGCCAGGCTTGCGTGTACACCACGGGCTGGCCAAGCTGGGTGCACGTTGAAAATTTCAGTGCCTGGCACAACCTGCCGATCGGCACGCTGGAAAACGGCATCGCCGGCCTGGGCACCAAGTTCACCGTGAACTCGCCCGAGCATGTGGCGCATGTCCAGATGCTGGTGGACTTTGCCAAGAACGGCTGGTTCACCTACGCCGGGCGTAAAAACGAAGCCGAGGCCAAGTTCTTCAGCGGCGAGTGCGCCATGCTCACATCGAGCTCGGCCGCGCAAGGCAATATCCGCAAGAACGCGAAGTTTGCGTTCTCGGTGAATTTCCTGCCCCACAACGATCAGATCAAAGGTGCCCCCCAAAACTCCATCATCGGTGGCGCAAGCCTGTGGGTGCTGAGTGGCCGGCCAGCTGTTGAAAACAAAGGCGTGGCGCAATTCTTTAGCTACCTGTCTTCTGCGGAGCTGCAAGCCCAGTGGCACAAAGACAGTGGCTATGTGCCGATCACCAACGCGGCGGCGGACCTGACCAAGTCCTCGGGCTATTACGAAAAGAACCCTGGCACGGATGTGGCGGTCAAGCAGTTGAACTTCAAAGTGCCAACAGCCAATTCCAAAGGCCTGCGCTTTGGTAACTTCGTGCAGGGCCGCACCGTGATCGAGGAGGAAATCGAATCGGCACTGGCGGGCAAGAAGACGGCCAAGCAAGCCATGGATGACGCGGTCCAGCGTGGCAACGATATCCTGCGCAAGTTTGAGGCTACCAACAAAGGCGGCTAAATCACCTCAAGGGCCTGAAGGCGGCGCCTGAGGCCGCCTTCAGAGCGCCAGCTGCTTGACCCGCAGGCTTAGCGCTTGCGGCGCAATGGCCTGACGCTGGCTACGGTGCCCGTTACGGTTCAACATGGAAAAGCGCGTCGTTTTTCGCTCCAGCTGGCTGCCGTACCTGCTGGTGGCGCCACAGCTGGCCATTACCGTGGTGTTTTTCTTCTGGCCGGCTGGCCAGGCGCTGTGGTACTCCATGCAAAGCCAGGACGCCTTTGGTCTGAACGTGACTTTTGCCGGACTGGACAACTTTCGCTTTCTGTTTAACGATCCGGCGTATCTCCATTCCTTTCGGACCACCGCTGTTTTTTCGTTATTGGTGGCTGCCGGTGGCATCTCCGTGGCGCTTTTGCTGGCGGTGATGGCTGACCGCGTGATCAAGGGCGCGCTGGCCTACAAAACCCTTTTGATCTGGCCTTATGCGGTGGCCGCCGCGGTCGCTGGTGTGCTCTGGGGCTTTTTGTTTGCGCCCTCGATCGGCATTGTGACGTTCATGCTCAAACAGTTCGGTGTGAACTGGAACTGGGTGATCAACGGCGACCAGGCCATGTTGCTGGTGGTGATTGCAGCGATCTGGAAGCAGATTTCGTACAACTTTCTTTTCTTTTTGGCGGGCCTGCAGTCGATCCCGAAGTCCTTGATCGAAGCAGCTGCGATTGACGGCGCCGGGCCCTTTAAACGTTTCTGGAGCATCGTCTTCCCCTTGCTGTCACCGACGACGTTTTTCCTGTTAGTGGTGAACATCGTGTACGCCTTTTTTGACACCTTCGGCGTGATCGATGCGACCACCGGTGGCGGGCCGGCGGGCTCGACGCAAATTCTGGTCTACAAGGTGTTTGTCGACGGCGTGAAATCCGCCGACCTGGGCGGCTCCTCGGCGCAATCGGCTGTGCTGATGGCCATCGTGATCGCGCTGACCGTGGTTCAGTTCAAATTTATCGAGAGAAAGGTGAATTACTGACATGGTTGAGCGCCGCCCCTGGCTGACCTTTCTCACCCACATGGGCCTGATCCTGGGTATCGTGGTCGTCGCGTTTCCGCTGTACGTGACCTTCATCGCCTCCACGCTGACGACCGAGCAGGTGCTCGAGGTGCCCATGAGCCTCCTGCCTGGCGACCAGTTCTGGAACAACTACCAGCAGGTGCTTACCGGCGGCTCCACACGGGGATCGAATGCGCCGGTGGGTCCGATGATGTTTAACAGCATGGTGATGGCGCTGGTGATCGCGCTGGGCAAGATCGCCATTTCAATCATCAGCTCGTTTGCCATTGTTTACTTTCGCTTTCCCTTGCGGCACTTTTTCTTCTGGATGATTTTTGTCACGCTCATGCTGCCCGTGGAGGTGCGCATCATCCCGACGTACAAGGTGGTAGCTGACCTGGGCCTTTTGGACAGTTACACCGGCCTGACCCTGCCGCTGATCGCATCTGCCACCGCGACCTTTTTGTTTCGTCAATTTTTTCTGACTGTGCCTGACGAGCTGGTCGAGGCTGCGCGCATTGACGGTGCCGGCCCGATGCGCTTCTTCAAGGACGTGCTGCTGCCGCTTTCGGCCACCAGCATGGCCGCCTTGTTTGTGATTCAGTTTATTTACGGCTGGAACCAGTACCTCTGGCCGCTGCTGATCACCAATGATGAATCCATGTACACCGCGGTGATCGGCATCAAACGCATGATCGTTGGTGGCGATGCGCTGACCGAATGGAACCTGGTGATGGCCACGGCGATTCTGGCTATGCTGCCGCCGGCTGTGGTGGTGATCCTGATGCAGAAATGGTTCGTCAAGGGTTTGGTGGATACCGAAAAATGATGATGCAGCGACGGGCAGGCATTTGCTTGGGGCCAGGCGCATAGGCAGGAAGACACATGGCTTCGATTGAACTGAAAAATATCGTTAAGCGTTACGGCAGCGGCAAAAGCGCTAACCAGGTGATACACGGCGTCAATGCGCGTATCGCTGACGGCGAGTTCGTGGTCATTGTTGGCCCCTCGGGCTGTGGTAAGTCCACCTTGCTGCGCATGGTCGCAGGCCTGGAGGAGATCACCGAAGGCGACATCCTGATCGGCGAGCGCGTTGTCAACCATCTGGAGCCCGCCGAGCGCGATATCGCCATGGTGTTTCAGAACTATGCGCTCTATCCGCACATGACGGTGTTTGACAACATGGCCTACGGCCTGAAGATTGCCAAGATGAGCTCGCAGGAAATCCAGGCACGCGTCGACAAGGCCGCGGCCATCCTGGAGATCGGGCCGTATCTGCAGCGCAAGCCACGCCAGCTATCGGGCGGGCAGCGTCAGCGGGTCGCGATGGGTCGAGCGATTGTTCGTCAGCCGCAGGTGTTTTTGTTCGACGAGCCCTTGTCCAACCTGGATGCCAAGCTGCGTGCGCAGACGCGGCTTGAAATCCAGAAGCTGCACCGCGAGCTGGGCATCACCAGCCTGTTTGTGACGCATGACCAGGTCGAGGCCATGACGCTGGCGCAGCGCATGATTGTGATGAACGCTGGTGTCATGGAGCAGTTTGGTACGCCAGAGGAGGTCTACAACCGACCGGCGAGCACCTTTGTGGCCAGTTTCATTGGCGCGCCGGCCATGAACCTGCTCAAGGCCGCGCCGGGGGCTCCGGCCGAAACTATTGTGGGTGTGCGGCCTGAGCATCTTGAAATCAGCAGCGACGGCTGGGCGCTGCGCGTGGAGGCCATCGAGATGCTGGGTGCCGAGCGACTGACCTACGGACATTGGCTGCATGGCAGCGCGCAAGAGCAGGTCATCATCCGGACGGAAGAGTCCATGCCCGCACAGCAAGTCGGCAGCACGGTACATGTCAAGCCCAAGCCGGGCAAGCTGCATTACTTTGACGCCAGCAACGGTCGTCGCCTGGAGCGCGCGCAGTGAGTGGCCTGCTCCATGGCGCCTGGCCCTACCCGTTCTGGATTGCGCACCGCGGTGCAGGCAAGCTCGCGCCAGAAAACACCATGGTTGCGTTCGAGCGGGGCCGCGCGCACGGCTACCGCATGTTTGAATGTGACGTCAAACTCAGCGCCGATGAGCAGGCGTTTTTGCTGCACGATAAAGACCTGCGACGTACCACCAACCATGCCCAGGCCTTCGCGCCTGGTAGCGACGCCATGGCTGCATCGCATGACTGGGCCAGCCTGTCCCGACTGGATGCCGGCAGCTGGCTAAGCCCTGCTTTTACAGGCGAGCCGCTGCCGCTGCTGCAGACTGTGGCGCGCTGGAGTCGGCAGCACGAGTGCATGCTCAATATCGAAATCAAGCCCACGCCGGGCATGGGCACGCGCACCGGGCAGGTGGTAGCCCAGCAGGCAGCCGAACTTTGGCGGGGTGCTGCGATCCCGCCCTTGCTGACGTCCTTTGACGTGCAGGCGCTCGAGGCTGCCAGGCAGGCGCAGCCTGAGCTGCCGCGTGGCCTTTTGCTGGACCGTCTGCACACGGGCTGGCTCGACACCGCACAGTCTCTGGCTTGCGTGGCCGTGGTGATTGACCATCCGCTGTGGACGGCCGATGTGATGGCTGCAGCCAAGTCTGCGTCGCTACGGTGCCTGGCATACACCGTCAATCAGCCGCATGAGGTCGATCGTCTGCGCGCGCTGGGCATTGACGGCATCATCACCGACCGTGTTGACATGTTCATACCGGACGTGGCCTAGCGCGACCAAAGCCCAGCGCTCAGCCCCTACGATGCAAGCGATGCGACCAAGACCGCTCGAACAATTGAGCCCTGCCAGGCTCGTTGGCGTGCACACCCTGATCACCGATGTCGATGACACGGTGACCACCGACGGGCGCTTGACGGCTGCGGCCTACGGCGCGCTTGAGCGCTTGCAGGGTGCGGGCTTGCGCGTGGTGGTGACGACCGGGCGTCCGGCGGGTTGGTGTGATCACATCGCTCGTATGTGGCCGGTCGATGCGGTCGTGGGTGAGAACGGCGCAGCCTACTTCTGGTACGACCGCCGCTCGCGCAGGCTCAAAGTGCATCACAGCCTGAGGCCAGCGCAGCGCGCGGATCAGGCCGAACGCCTCCAGCGCGTGGCGCAAGACGTGCTGCAGCAGGTCAGAGGCTCTGCATTGGCCTCCGACCAGTTCTGCCGGCTCTACGACCTGGCCATTGACTACTGCGAGGACGTGGCACGCCTGGACCAGGTCGCCGTCGAGCAGATTGTTCGCATCATGCAAGCAGCGGGCATGACAGCCAAGGTCAGCTCGATTCATGTCAACGGCTGGTTTGGCACTTACGACAAACTCTCGATGACCCAGACCTTGATGCGCGACTTGTTTGCTGTTGATCTGCAGGCTGAGCAGGCCAGTGTGGTCTATGTGGGTGATTCGCCTAATGATGCGCCGATGTTTGCGTATTTCCCGCTGTCGGTGGGTGTGGCCAATGTGCTGGACTTTGCGCACAGCCTGAAGAGCCTGCCGGCTTTTGTGACGCAGGCTCGCAGCGGTCAGGGCTTTGCCGAGCTGGCTGCGCACATCTTGCAGGCTCGCGGCGTTGAAGCCGCTGTCTGAAAAGCCAGGCCGCAAGTCATGAACGCAGCGCAATCTGATGCTTCCGACCTGAAAGCCTTGCCAAGCGCGCGCGATGATTTGCTGGCGCGGTTGGCCCAGCCGGTGGACTACGACCTGGCCGTCATTGGTGGCGGGGCCAGTGGCCTGGGTGTGGCGCTGGACGCAGCCCTGCGCGGCTTGCGCGTGGTGCTGGTCGAGTCGCATGACTTTGCCAAAGGCACGTCCTCGCGCGCAACCAAACTCGTGCACGGTGGCGTGCGTTACCTCGCGCAGGGCAACTGGCCGCTGGTGCAAGAAGCCTTGCACGAGCGCCGCCGGCTGCTGTCAAACGCAGCGCACCTGGCGCAGCCACTGGCTTTTGTCATGCCTTCCTACAGCTGGTGGGAGACGCCTTTTTACGGCATGGGCTTGAAAGCCTACGACGCATTGGCGGGGCGCGATGGCCTGGGGCGGACCGAATTTCTGAGTCGTACCCGCACGCGCCAGTGCCTGCCCGGCGTGAACGACTTGAATCTGTTGGGCGGCGTGAAGTACTGGGACGGCCAGTTCGACGACGCGCGTCTGGCCCTGGCGCTGGCACGCAGCGCTGCCCGGGCGGGCGCCTTGCTGGTCAATTACTGCGAGGCCACCGGCCTGATCTTTGCGCAGCAGCGCATCAACGGTCTGCGCTGTCGCGATGTGGAAACCGGCCGCAGTTTCGAGCTCAAGGCGCGTTGTGTGGTGAATGCAACCGGGGTCTGGGTCGATGCCGTGCGGCAATTTGACCAAGGCGGGGCCTCCGAGGCGATCGAGCCCATGGTTGCGCCCAGCCAGGGCGTGCACCTGGTGGTAGGGCGCGATTTTTTCCCGGGCGACCATGCCTTGCTGGTCCCCAAAACGGCTGATGGTCGCGTGCTGTTTGCTGTGCCTTGGTTGGGGCAGGTGATTCTGGGCACCACGGACACGCCGCGGCAAGATCTGGCACGCGAGCCGCAGGCCTTCGCCGAGGAGGTTGATTTCATCCTGAGTGAAGCGGCCAGGTACCTCAAGAAAGCGCCGCGCCGCGCCGACGTGAAAAGCATCTGGGTGGGGTTGCGTCCGCTGGTCAAGCCGCCGAAAGACCAGGGTGGGTCTACCCAGACGCTGAGCCGTGAGCACACAGTGCTGGTCAGCCGCTCAGGCCTGGTGACCGTGACCGGCGGCAAATGGACCACTTACCGCGCCATGGCCGAAGACGTGCTGACGCACTGCCAGAACGCCGGCTTGCTGGGTGACTTGCCGCCATCACGCACCGCGCAACATGTCTTGGTGGGCGCCAGTGCGTCGCAGTCGGTCGCGACCAATCCGGCAGCATCGCTTGGCGCACCGCCAGGCGCGCATCTGTATGGTAGCGAGCAGGCCTTGCTCGAGACGCTGCCGGGCGCGAATCGCTGGCTCGCACCAGGTTTGAGCGAAGCCATGGTGCGCTTTGCTGTGCGTTTTGAGTACGCACGTACGGTTGAGGATGTGCTGGCTCGGCGCAGCCGCCTGCTGTTTTTGGACGCCAGGGCCGCCGCCGCCGTAGCGCCTGTGGTGGCGGAGTTGTTGCAAGACGAGGTCGGACATGCCGGCGACCTGCAGGGCTTTTTAAAGCTCGCCGACCAATACGCCACCGTGCCCTGAGTGCGCGAGCGCCCAGTTGCTGCATTCATACAATTCGGCAGCACCAACCGGTTGGCCCGCCTGGCGCAAATGCCGCAAGAAAGAAAGCAATGACGATCGAACTTTATGCCTTTGATACGCCCAATGGCCGAAAAATCACGGTGGCCCTGGAAGAAATGCAGTTGCCCTACACGGTCAAAATCGTCAACATCAGCGCGGGCGAGCAGCATGCCCCTGACTTTCTGGCGATCAGCCCGAATAACAAAATCCCGGCCATCATCGATCCGCAGGGCCCTGATGGTCAGCCCATCAGCGTGTTTGAGTCGGGCGCGATTTTGATCTACCTGGCTGAAAAATCAGGGCGTTTTTTGTCGCAAAACCCGCGCTTGCGCATGGCGACCCTGGAGTGGCTGATGTTCCAGATGTCGGCCTTTGGCCCGATTCCTGGTCAGGTGCATCACTTCATTGCGCTGGACTCGGAGGAAGACCGGCGCTATGGCTTGCAACGCTTTATGGCCGAGACGCGCAGGCTCTATGGTGTGATGGACCGTCGCCTAGCCGACAGACGCTATTTTGCAGACGAGATCTCGATTGCCGATTTCGCGATCTTGGGCTGGGCCTGGCGCCATCCGCGTCACCAGGTCGATCTGGCTGATTTTCCGAATGTGCAGCGCTGGTATCAGGAAATGATGGCCAGGCCAGCGGTGCAACAAGGCTTTGCCGTGCCTTTGCGATAAACCGGGATCGTCTGGGGCAGGCCCATTGGCACGGGTGCAAATGAGCGGCGGTGCTCAGGGCTTGGCCAGGCAAAGAAAAACGGCCCGTTGCGGGCCGTTTTTTTGGGGATGCGTTCGACGATCAACCGCCTTTGTGTGAGCGCTTGCCCGGGTTCTTTTTGTTGTTGGTGGCAACGCCACGCTCAAGGCTGCGTTTTTGCCCGCGGCCTGTAGTGAAGTTCACGCCCTTCGGGGGTACAGGGCGGGGTGTGGCTTTGCGTTCGGCTTCGGTGCGGGGTTCTCTGGCCATGGTGGGTTCCTGCTGAAAAATCAAAAGCCCGGATTATCGTTTGAAACCACGCCTAAGCGGGGCAGGGTGGCAGTGCCAGGCGGGCGGCGCAAGGCCAACAGGCAGTGGGCAGGCGGCAGGGAGCAGGGGACAGGGGCTGGCAAAGCCTTCAGAGCAGGCGCGCTTTGACTTTGCGGCCTTTAACCTTGCCCGCATGCAGTTTGGCCATGGCTGAGAGGGCCAGGTCACGTTGAATCGCCACATAAGTGGTGAAGTCGTTGATCGTGATTTTCCCGACTTGCTCGCGCGTCAGCCCAGCCTCGGCCGTCAGCGCGCCGAGCAGATCGCCGGCGCGGATCTTGTCCTTGCGACCGCCGCTGATCTGCAGGGTCACCATGGGCGGCTCCAGCCGCGTCTGCGATGGCGCGGTGAGTTCGTCGCTGCGGTGCCATTGCGATTCGATGCCCTGGTATTGCTCAATGCGGCCGACGGCGCCCATCTCGTCCATGGTCGCCAGGCTCAGGGCCAGCCCGCTTTGTCCGGCGCGTCCGGTGCGCCCGATGCGGTGCACATGCACAGCGGGGTCGGCCGCGATGTCCACGTTGATGACAGCTTCGAGCTCCTGAATGTCCAGGCCGCGCGCGGCCAGGTCGGTGGCCACCAGAACCGAGAGACTGCGGTTGGCAAATTGCACGAGCACCTGGTCACGCTCACGCTGTTCCAGGTCGCCGTGCAGTGCCAGGGCGCTGATGCCTTGCCCGCGCAGCAGTTCAACCAGCGCATTGCAGCGCTGCTTGGTGTTGCAAAAGGCAATCGTGCTGGCTGGTCTGAAATGCATCAGCAGCTTGGCCACAAGACTCAGCCTCTGCGCGGGCTCGATGTTGTAAAACCGTTGCGCGATCTGCGGCCCGGTCTCGGGCGCAGGCGTTTTGACGGATTGCGCCTTGCGCATGAACTGCGCGGCCAGCTGTTCGATGCCCGGCGGATAGGTTGCCGAGAAAAGCAGCGTTTGGCGCTCGGGCGGGCATTGGCGAAGCACGGTGGCGATGTCCTCGAAAAAGCCCATGTCGAGCATGCGGTCGGCTTCGTCGAGCACCACGGTGTTGAGTGCCTGCAGGTCCAGGGCGCTGCGCCGCAGATGGTCCAGAATCCGCCCGGGCGTGCCCACCACGATATGCGCGCCTTTTTCGAGTGACAGGCGCTGTGTGCGCAGCGGCACGCCGCCACACAGGGTGACGACCTTGGTGTTGTCCAGCGCACGCGCCAGACGTCGGATTTCCTGGGCCACCTGATCGGCCAGTTCGCGCGTCGGGCATAAGACCATGGCCTGGATGGCGAAGCGGCGCGGATTCATGCGCTCGAGCAAAGCCAGTGAAAACGCAGCGGTTTTCCCGCTGCCGGTTTCGGCCTGCGCAATCAAATCCTGGCCTGAGAGCGCCAGTGGCAGCGCAAGTGCCTGAATAGGCGTCATCTCGGCGTAGCCCAGTTGCTGCAGGCTCTCGGCCAGTGCGGGATGCAGGTTCAGCTGTGCAAAGCGGTGTTGATCGTCCTGAGGCATACGGGCATTATCTGACCTGCCCGAGCGACGACCAGCCTTGCTCGCGGCTGCGCTGATGATGATCATTAAATGGGCCTGGCGGCTCAGTCCTGCGACAGCTCGGCGTGCCGGATGCAGGCCACCAGATGATCGGCTTGCCCCGGCGTGCTGGCAACCACCGTGCTGACCGGCTGCGCCTGCCGACAGGCCTCGGTGGCGTGCGGGCAGCGGTTGGCGAACACGCAGCTTGTGGGACGTTCCGCCTGGCTGGGGGTTTCACCACTGAGCGGAGCACCTCGGCGTGGCTGGCGTGGATCGCCCGAGGGAATGGCCTGCAGCAAAGCGCGGGTATAGGGATGGGCGGGTTGCGCAAAAATGCGCTGCACTGGCCCGATCTCGACAATGCAGCCCAGGTACATGATGGCCACGACATCACTAACGTGCTGCACCACGGAGAGATCATGGCTGATAAAGATATAGCTCAGGCCCAGCTCTTGCTGCAGGTCGACCATCAAATTGAGCACCTGGCTTTGCACCGACACATCAAGCGCAGAGACCGGCTCGTCGGCAATCACCAGCTTGGGCCGCAGGGTCAGGGCGCGCGCCACGCCGATGCGCTGACGTTGGCCGCCAGAGAACTCGCTGGGGTAGCGGCTCATCACCTCACCGCCGAGACCGACTTTCTCCAGCAGGCTGCGTACCGTCTCAAGCTGCTCGGCCTTGCTGCCCAGGCCATGCACGAGCAGCGGCTCGCGAACGATTTCGCCGATGGTCATACGCGGATTGAGCGAGGAATACGGGTCTTGAAAAATCATCTGGATCTCGCGACGCAAGCGCATCAACTCCTCGCCCCTGGCACTCAGCAGGTCTTTGCCTTCGAAGCGCACCTGGCCCGAGGTGGGTTCTTCCAGGCGCATCAGGGTGCGCCCCAGTGTTGACTTGCCGCAACCGGATTCGCCGACTAAGCCGAGCGTTTGGCCCGCCTGCACTGTAAAACTCACGCCGGCAACGGCCTGGAGACGGCCCAGCCTGCGCCCCAGGATGCCACCCTTGATGGGGTAGTGCTTGTGCAGCTCTGTGACTTGCAGCAGTGGCATGGCGGACTCGGTGCTCATGATGCAAGCACTTTCAGGGGAAAGTGGCAAGCCGCTGCGCCGGTGGCATCGCGCTGCAGTGTGGGGTCTTCGTTTTTGCAGCGTGCCTGGTCGGCGGCATCGAGTGTTTTGCAGTGCGTGCAGCGTTCCTGAAACCGGCAACCGGGCGCGATATTCATCAGGGACGGCACCACACCTTCGATGGTGGGCAGGCGTGCCTTGTGCGCCACGCCTTTACGCGGCATGCTGTCGAGCAGGCCGCGGGTGTAGGGGTGACGGGGTACCTCAAACAGGTCCACGGTCGATCGGTGTTCAACCACTTTGCCCGCGTACATCACCACGACGGCATCGCACATATCGGCGATCACGCCCATGTCATGCGTGATGAAAAGCAGGGCAGTTTGTGTGCGTTGCTGGAGCTCGCGCATCAGGTGAAGAATCTGCGCCTGCACCGTCACGTCGAGTGCGGTGGTGGGCTCATCGGCAATCAGCAACTTGGGCTCGCACATCAGCGCCATGGCAATCATGACACGCTGCTTCATGCCACCCGAGAGCTCATGCGGATACACATCAAGCCGCGACGCAGCATCGGCAATGCCCACCATGCTGAGCATGTCCGCCGCGCGCAGGCGCGCGGCCTGCCGAGTCAGGCCGAAACGCATGCCCAGCACCTCGCCCATCTGTTTTTCGATGGTGAACACCGGGTTGAGCGATGTCATGGGGTCCTGAAAAATCATGGCCAGCTCGCGCCCGCGCAGCTGGGGTAGCGAATCGGCCGGCATTTGCAAGATATCGCGGCCCTGAAACAGGATCTGCCCACCGAGCATGCGCCCCGGCGGCGAGGGCACTAGCCGCATGATCGACGAAGCAGTGACGCTTTTGCCGCAACCGGACTCGCCCACCAGCCCCAGCGTCTGGCCCGCTGAGAGCGCAAAGCTCACGCCGTCGACCGCGCGCAGCAGACCCGACTCGGTGTCAAAGCCGACTTGCAGTTGGTTCACCTGAAGCAGTGGTTCGCTCATCGTCGCCTCAAGGTTTGGCGGGCTGCGCCAGGGCCGCGCGCTGGTTACGTACCTTGTAGAAGTCCTTGTCCAGCTCGGCATCCAATGGGTAGGGCTTGTTGTCTTGCATCGCTTGCTTGAGCGCAGCCTGTCGCTGGGGATCGATCCAGAACACCAGGTAGTCGGTGAGCTGCTCGGTACGTCGTGGCAGGTAAAACGCTGGAAAACGCATGTAGTCCCAGTAGGCAACCCGGATGTAGGGCGCAGTCCAGAACGGAATGTAAAACGCCTGCTCCTGCACGATGGCGTCAATCTTGTGCATCGCCGCCTGGCGCGCCGCCAGGTTCATGTCGGTTTCGTAGATTTGAATCAGGTCGTCAACCTCTGGCGTGCCAAAGCCCCAGATGTTGTTATTGTTCTTGGCGTTCTTGAACTCGACGCCAATGTACTGACGCGGGCTTGGGTAAAAGCCGGTGGTGCGTCCGGTCATGGTCATCTCGTATTTGCGCTCAAGGCCGCGCTCGAAGGCTGTGCCTGGCTCAAGCAGTTGCAGGCGCATGTCGACGCCCGCTCGCCGAAAGTCCTGCTGAATCACCGTCAGGTGGCGCTCCAGGCTCTTGCTGCCATAGGTCAGGGTGAAGCTCAACCTTTGTCCCTTGGCGTTGACCAACACGTCGTCGGTGTCCGTGCGTGTGAACAGCAGGCCTTTTAACGCCCGCCAGGTTTTGTCCCACCAGTTTGCCCCGGCGGCATCGAGCGGCCGGTGGTAGCCCGCTTGAGCGAGCAACTCGCGCGCACGGGCCGGATTAAAAGGGTAAGGCTCGAGCCCGGGCTTGGCGTACTCGCTGCCTTCAAAAAAAGAAACCAGACGAAAGTATTCATTGAACATCAGGTTTCTGTTCAGGCGCTCGAAGTTGAAGAGGTGCTGCATGGCCTGTCGCACGCGTTGGTCAGAAAACACGCTGGACTCAAGGTTCATGTGCAGGCCAGAGACGCCACTGGGCCAGTCGACCATGACGCGTGCACGGCGCAGCCAGCCGTTTTGCACCGCAGGGAATGTGAAGTCCTCGTTCCAGCTCTTGGCGCTGCCAACTTGCATCATGTCGAGTTCACCGCGGCGCAGGTAGTCCAGGATGCGGTCGCGGGCGATGACGCGCAGGTGAATGCGGTCGAAATTGAAAAGCCCCTGAAAGTAGCGTTTGCCCTCGCCCCACCACTTGGGCACACGCTCAAAGGTCACAGACTCGCCGCGCACCGTGCTGGTGACCACGTAGGGGCCGGGCGCAATCTGAACCTGGTTGGTGGTGCGTTTGACCCAGTCAGCATCCAAGATCGTGGCGTGCGCAGGCGTCGGCCACAGGCCGGCGTAGTCCGACAGCGGCCGCCAGCTCGCACGTGTGCCGACGATGCGCAGCGTGTAGTCGTCGATTCGGTCGACCGATGCAAAGTAACGCTTGGCGTAATTGTTGTAGAAGGGATCAACGATGTGCGGGGACCGAAACATGTTCCAGGTGAAAACGTAGTCCTTGGCCGTGATCGGTTGGCCATCGCTGAAACGGGCGTCGGGGTCCAGCTTGAAATAAATTGTTTTCTGGTCTTTCTGGATTGACCAGTGCGTGGCCATCATGGGGATGAAGCGGTCGCTGACCGGGTGTCTTTGCACCAGCGTGAACGCCATGGTGAATAAGCGGTTCCAGCCCGCAAAGCTGTCGTTGGCATTAGGCCCCATGAGGCGAAAGGTCAGCGGGTAGGCGCCCAGTGCATCGCGAAAGGTGCCGCCGCGAATCGCTTCGGGTGAGCCAATGGGCGGATCCTCCATATTGGTTTCCCATTGAATGTCACTGGGCAGGCGCACGCTCGCTGGTGCTGCTGGCGCTGCCGGCGTCGCCTCGGCTGCCCCGGACTGAACGGCGGGTGTCTGCGCCAGGGCTGCGCTCACGACCCAGCCAGCAATCAGGAAGAGCCCGGCACGAAGATGGGCCAGCAGACCTTGGCGCTCACTCATAGCGGGCGTATTGTTTCGGATCGAAGGCTTCGCGTACCGACTCTCCAATAAAAACCACCAGCACCAAGGTGATGGTCAGGACCGTGAAGGGCGCCAGTGTGAGCCAGAGCTTGTCGCGGTTCTCGGCCTGCAGGGCCTGGCCGAGTAATTCCCCCCAGCTCGGTGTCGGCGCTGGCAGTCCGTAGCCCAGGTAATCAAGTCCGGTGAGCGTGAAGATGGCGCCGACCACGGCGAAAGGCGTGAAGGTCACCAGGGGGGTGAGGCAGTTGGGCAATAAATGCCGAAACACGATGCGCAGGTGGGAGGCACCGTAGGACTTGGCGGCCAGACAGTATTCACGGGTTTTTTCGCGGTACATCTCGGTGCGCATGAAGAAGGTGATGCCAATCCACTGAAACAGCGCCAGAATGCCCAGCAGCATCCAGAAGCCCGGCTGGAACAGCGCAGCGACCACGATCACCACATAGAGAAATGGGATCGCGATCAGGATCTCGATGAGGCGCTGGCTCAGGATGTCAAAGCGACCACCCAGATAACCTTGCAGGCTGCCGATGGCCGTTCCGATCACCTGGCCCGAGATCACCAGGAAGAGCGAGAAGAAGATCGAGATCCGAAAGCCGTAGAGCAGCCTGGCCGCTACATCACGCCCTTGCGAGTCGGTGCCGAGATAGTGCTTTCGGCTTCCGTGCGGTGGTTCCGGCGGCAGCGCGCCCAGGCCCTTGAGTGAGGCCAAGGCGCCAGACTTGGCCAGGCCGCTGAGCTTGCCGTTGCCCGACTTGGCCGGGTCTTTCAGCAAGGCAGCGAGGCTGCCGTCTTTGATCTTCAAGGCAAGCTCATCAAGACCATCACGCAAGGCGAGCCAATAAGCTTTTTCGGTGTGGCCGGCGTCGAGTTCGGCCTGGATCTCATTGAGAATTTCGTTCGACCAGAAATCGTTTTGGTAAGGATTCCAGGGAATCAGCGGCATCACCACAAAGCTGTCGCGGTTGGGAAAGCGCTCGTGCAGCGCAGCGCGCTGAGACGCGCTCAAATTTTCCTCTGACAGCGCGGCCGCGTAGAGCTTTTTTTCAGTTTGCCATTCACGCTGCAAACGAAAGTACTCGGCTTCAATATCGCCTGTGTCCCAGGCCGCAGGCGGCGTCTGGCCGAAGGTTTTCATGTCCAGGTATTGAAAGGTCGGGAAATAAAGGTTCCCCTGGTGCCAGACCAGCAGCGCGCGGCTCTCGGCCAGAAAAGGCGCAAAGACGGCCAGTACCATGGCCGCCGCCAGAATCCACAGCGAGTAGTAACCGCGCTTGATGCGGGTAAAGCGCTGCCAGCGCCGTCGGGTCATCGGATCCAGCGTCAACCAAGCCATGACCTACTCGAAACGCACCCGGGGGTCGACCAGCGCGACCACCAGGTCCGACACCAGATTTCCCACCATCAGGAGCACGCTGGAAATCACCAGAAAGCCCATCACCACGGGGAAGTCCCGGGTCTGGATCGCTTCAAACGCCAGCAGGCCAATGCCACGGATATTGAAGACGCTTTCAATCAGAAAACTGCCGGTGAGAAAAATGCCCAGCAGGGCGCCTGCGGTGGTGGCCATGGGGATGAGCGAGTTACGCAGGGCGTGCACAAAAACCGCGCGGCGCCAGCTCAATCCCTTGGCCAGTGCGGTCTTCACATAGTCAGCGCTCATGTTTTCCATCAAGCTGTTTTTCATCAGCATGGTGGTCACCGCAAAAGAGCCCGCCAGATAAGCGATCAGCGGCAACACCGAATGCCAGAGTACGTCGGTGATGCGTGACACCCAGGGCAGCTTGTCGGCGCCTACCGAGGCAAAGCCGCCGAGCGGAAACACGGACCAATGCACAGAGAGCAGATTGCTCAGCACAGCGCCCAGCGCAAAGCCAGGCACGGCATAGCCCACAAAAATCAGCACCGATGTGATGGTGTCGATGCGCGTTCGGTGTCGAATCGCTTTCAGAATACCCAGCGGAATGCAGATGCCGTAGGTAAAGATCGCCGTGATGATGCCGTAGTAAATCGACACCGGCAGCCGATCGGCAATCACCCGCGTCACTGGCTCGCTGTAACGAAACGAGTTGCCCAGGTCCAGGCGAACCGTATCCGCCAGCCAATGACCGTAGGCGATGTGAATCGGCTTGTCAAAGCCGTAATAAGCCTTGAGCTGCTTGAGTTGCTCTTCCGGGATGTCTAGTTGCACCCTGGAAGAACCCGTGGCATTGGCCTCGGTGCCGCCTGCGGCACCAGCCAGCGTCATGCGCAACTGGTCGATCTGGCCACCGGGTACAAATTGACACAAGAGAAAGGTGAAAAACGTGATTCCGATGAAGGTGGGAATCATCAGCATAAATCGGCGCACCAGGTAGTCGCGTAAGGCCTGTGATCGGGATTTCATCAGCTTGACATTGATCTGACCTGCTCGGGCCGAGCGGGCATGAGAGCCATTATGCGGCGGTATTTGCGCTTGCGCTGGCAGCCCGCCTGCGTTGTGGCTCAGCTCAGCTTGAAGACGAAGGCCTGCTGAGCCCGCATGGGGGCCTGACCGGCGGTGCACCGGTATTGCTGAACCGCCTGGCGCACGGCCTGATGAAAAACCGGCGGCCCTGAGAGGATCGCTACATCGGTGACCTTGCCGTTTTCGATCAGAATTTCAGCGGTGACCACGCCTTCGATGCGCTGGCGCAAAGCCAGGCGCGGCATGTCGGGCGCTTGTTGATGCGGGCAGCTCAGCGCAACACTGGTTGCGCTCGGCGTCGTAGCCGGTGCCGCGTTCGCTGCTGGTGTGGGTGTGCCTGCCAGTGTCTGTAGGCTTTGCCTTGTGCCCGAATCGCCAGATGCGGCCAAGGCCAGATCCGCTCGCCCGGTTGGGCTGGTGGCTGCTGGCGTGGCTTGCGCCGCGGTCTGCTGCACGATGTTCGGCGCGGCATCAATGGTCATTGCCAGACGGGTCTGTGTCGACGCGATTGCTTGGGCCTCGGGGGCGCCGGCGATCTCTGGCGCTGGCAGCTGAAGCGCCAAAGACTGGGCTGGCGCGGGTTCGGCCGGCTTTGTTGTAGGCGCAGGTGCTACTTGATCGGGCCCAGCTTGGCGAGTCAGAGCCGAGGCATCGGCGATCGTCTGGTTGGTTTTGGCAACTTTCTTTTCGGCTGCTGCCAGAGGTGTCGGCGTCGGTGCAGCTTGTTGGGGTGTGGCGGCGGTGACCGGCAAAGCCTTCGATGGTGCGCGCGCCGGTGTAAGCGCTGGTGCAGGCATGGTTGGCCGTGCAGTGGGGGGTATCGATGCCGTGGCCTGCGGAGCGGGTGTCGCTTCGCGAACCAGGCTGGCCTGCCAAGTCGGACTGTGCGCGGTTTGTGGCGCAGGCCTGTTGGCAGCACCCAGACCCCACAACAGTGCGGCATGCGCCAGCAGTGCCAGCCCCAGGCTGATCCATTTGAGTTGACCATCGCTGCGAAGGTCGGTCAGGGTGGACAAGCGCATGTGCATCGACCGCCCTAGGCGTAATAGGCTTTGACAAAGTCGTCGAAGCTGCCGACGACCGTGGTGTCGAATTCATGCAACTCCTCCAGCGAGGTCTGCACACTGCGTCGAAAGCTCTCAAGCATTTCATCAGGCAGCGGCTGCTGGCGCAGGCTTCGCGTGTGCGCGCGCGACATGGCCAGCGCAAATTCGAAATAACTGCCATGCTGGCGTGAGGCTTCAATCACTTGGGCAGACGGTGTGAGTTCGGGGTGGTCAATGCGCTCTCGAAGCACGTGCAGCGCGCGGGCATAAGCAGCCGAGCCATAAGCGGTATCGAGCACACTGGCGTAAGGGGCCATCCGGTCAAACAACTCATGCGCCAGGTCGCGCAAGGGCGTTTCATGGTTATGTCGCAAAAGCATCAGCGTGTTTTGGCGCCCATAGTGCACCACGCGACGCTTGTTTTCGTCGATCTCGGATTGCTCACGTGCCGTGATGGGCGGGCTGTCTTCGAACTGGCACATCAGGAGCAGGGCGTCGGCCAGCAGGCTTTGCTCGGGGGCCACGCCAATGTCGACAAAGGGGTTGAGGTCGAACAGGCGCATTTCAATGTACTGAACGCCATAGGTTTTGAGTGCCAGCGCGGGGCGCTCGCCTTTGAGTCCAACGCGCTTGGGGCGTATCGGCGCATAAAACTCGCTTTCGGTTTGCAGCACACAGTCGCTCAGCTGGTTCCAGTGTTCACCGTCGCGCACGCCAAGCCCCTGGTAGTAGGGGTCGGGTGTGCGGATCGCTTTTTCCAACGCGTCGGTGTACTCGGCTAGCGAATTGAAGCTGATCGCCAGTTTGTCCTGCGCATGGTTCTGATAGCCCAGGTCGCTCATGCGCAAGCTGGTTGCTTCTGGTCCGTACAGTGTGCCAGGTAACAGTTCGCGCAGGCTCGCGCTGTGGGCCTGGCCTTGAAAGAAGGTTCGGCACAGCGCGGGCGATGCGCCAAACAGATAAGGCACCAGCCAACTGATACGCAAGAAGTTTCGGATCAAGCCGAAATAGCGCTCGTCCACAAAGGCCTGCAGGTCTGTCGCGCCACCCAGCGCATCACGCAGGGCCAGCCAGAATGCCTCGGGCAATGACCAGTTGTAATGTGCGCCGGCAATGGTTTGCATGGCCCGGCCGTAGCGCGCGCTCAGGCCCTGGCGATAGACCTGCTTGAAGCGCGCCGTGTGCGAGACGCCGTAGTCAGCGATGGCGATATCGGCATCCTCACCGATCTT
>JAYQPP010000005.1:0-141983 GCA_038145425.1 Comamonadaceae bacterium
GGCCGGCAGCGGCGGTCGTGACATTCGCGGCCTGATCCGGCAGCATCAGTTCGACAAAGTCGAGATGGTGCAGATCGTTCACCCTGAGCGCAGCTATGAAGCCCTGGAGCAAATGACCTCGCATGCCGAGGCGATCTTGCAAAAGCTCGCACTACCCTACCGTGTGATGAGCTTGTGCACGGGCGACATGGGTTTTGGAGCGGCCAAAACCTATGACCTGGAAGTCTGGCTACCGGGCCAGAACGCCTACCGCGAGATCAGTTCGGTATCGAATTGCGAGGCGTTTCAGGCGCAACGTCTGCAAGCCCGTTTCAAGAACGCCCAGGGCAAAAACGAGCTGGTGCACACTTTGAACGGCTCGGGCCTGGCCGTGGGCCGCACCTTGGTGGCTGTTTTGGAAAACTACCAGAACGAAGACGGCTCGGTGAGTGTTCCCAGTGCCCTCTTGGCCTATCTCGGTGGTCAGACCACGTTGCGAGCAGACTGATTGTTGTTGCCCTGGCCGCTGGCAGCAGGCGCAAGGGCCAGGCATGGCATGGCAGCGGGAACTGGTTTGAAGCGCGCGCCTGGCCCACAGTTGATTTGTGTGATCGGTGCGGAGTGCACCGGCAAGTCCACGCTGTGTCAGGCCTTGGCTCAGCAGCTCGACGGCCTCTGGGTCCACGAGTATTTACGAACGTTTTGCATGGCGCATGGGCGCACGCCGCGCAGCGACGAGCAAGCCAGCGTGGCTCGGGGCCAACTGGCCGCGCAGGCTGCTGGTCTGGAGGCAGCAAGGTCCGCCGGCAAAGCATTCGTTTTTTGCGATGGCTCGCCCTTGCTGACGGCGATTTACAGCCAGCATTATTTTCAGGACGACAGCCTGATGGCCCAGGCGCGCGACGCGCAGGCCCAGTACGCGCTCACCTTGCTGCTTGAGCCCGACTTGCCCTGGGTGCCTGATGCCAACTGGCGTGATGGCCCGACGGTGCAAAGGGCTGTGCATAAATTGCTGCAGGCTGCGCTGGGTCCCTTGAGCGCTGTCGTGCGAATCGGTGGGCTTGGCGAGGAACGCTTGCGCCGTGCGCTGCAGGCCATCGCGCAGCTCTGAGGCGTGCTGGCCGGTCTTTCAGTGCGTCAGCGCAAAGGCTTGGACGCATACAATGCGAGCCTCACCGGGGGTGCCTGCCTGAGGGCGGGCTGAGAAAGTCCCTTTACCTGATCTGGGTCATGCCAGCGTAGGGAGCGTGAAGGCAGCAAGTGCACTGATACGACGCAGTCCAGCCTGATGCCCGGCGCTTCCGGCGTTGGCGCTTTGGAGGCTGTTATGTTTTATCGTCGTTTTATTTTTCGTGCATCGATTGCGCTAACGGTGTTGGGCGCCACCGGCTGGGCCCAGGCCAGCAGCGAGTTGCGCGTCATGGTGCACAGTTCGTTTTCATTGCCCAAGCCTTTGCTGGCCCAGTTTGAAACGCAAGCTGGCATCAAACTGGCCGTGATCAAAGGTGGCGACGCCGGTGAGATGCTCAATAAGCTGATCCTCACCAAAGCCAGCCCCCTGGCTGATGTGGTTTTCGGTATCGACAACACCTTGATGGCCAAGGCCATGGGTGCCGGCGTGCTCGACGAGGCATTGCCCGCTGAGCTGCTAGATGCCAGGCTGCCGGGCAAGGCGCTGTCTGCTGTGGACTACGGCTACGTCACGATTAATTACGATAAAGCGACGCTGGCAGCTGCCAAGCAAGCGCTGCCGACGAGCTTGCAGGATCTGACGCAAGCGGCCTACAAGGGCTGGCTGGTCACGCCCAACCCGGCGACCAGCAGCACGGGCTACGCCTTCCTGCTGGCCACCATTGCTGGCATGGGCGAAGAGGGGGCCTTTGCCTGGTGGGCCCAGATGCGTGCCAATGGTCTGAAAGTGACCAAGGGTTGGAGCGAGGCCTATTACACCGAATTTGCGCGCAACAAAGGTAAATACCCGCTGGTGGTCAGCTATGCCACCAGCCCGGCGGCCGAAGTTTTTTACAGTAAAACGCCGATCGCTGAGCCTCCGACGGGCAGCCTGAACCTGCCCGCTGGCGTGTTTCGCCAAACCGAAGGCATTGGCTTGGTCCAGGGCGGTTCTCAGCGTGAGGCGGCGCTCAAGTTTGCCGTGTTCATGCGTTCTGATGCGGTGCAACAGGCGCTGCAAACCACCATGTGGATGTACCCGGCCAAGCCGGCCACAACGCTAGCAGCGGTGATGACGCACGCCCGGGAGCCAGATCGTTTCGAGCAGCTCGAGCCCGCGCAAATCGCCGACAAAGGCGCGCAATGGGTGGCGCGCTGGACCCAGGTGGTGCTGAAGTAAATGAAGCTCGGGCAGGCTCGCTACGCGCGCTTGCTGGCTTTGCTGCCAGTCGGTGTGCTGGTGTTGATGTTGCTCGCGCCCTTGGCCCGGCTGGTGCTGGAGGCCTTCGCGCAGCAAGGTGCCGTCGCGACGACGCTCAGCCTATGGCAGCCCTGGCAAGACGATTACCTGCGCTGGCGCATGGTGTGGTCACTGGCTCAGGCGGGCATCACCTGTGCGCTGAGTTTGGTGCTGGCGCTGCCCCTGTGCTGGGTGCTGGCGCGCTTTGAGTTCACCGGACGCACAATGGTTTTGCGTCTTCTGATGCTGCCATTCGTGGTGCCTACGCTGGTTGCCGCCTTGGGCGTGTTGGCGCTTTGGGGGCCGTCTGGGACACTGAGCAGTGCCTGGGGCTGGTCACTGCAGGACACGCCCTGGCTTTTGTTGTACGGCAATTTGTTTTTCAACCTGTGTCTGGTGGTGCGCGCTGGTGTGGACGGCCTGTCGCAGGTCAATGCGACGCATCTGGCTGCAGCACGCTCATTGGGCTGCACCCCCTGGCGTGCTTTTTGGCGCGTGGAATGGCCGGTGGCAGCGCCCTGGCTGATGTCGGCGCTGTGCCTGGTTTTCCTGTACTGTTTTTCAGGCTTTGGGCTTGCATTGATTCTGGGGGGGCAGCGCTTTGCCACGGTCGAGGTTGAAATCTACAGCCTGGTGGCCTACGAACTGCAACTCGGCTCGGCCAGCGTGCTCGCCCTCTGGACGCTGATGCTGACCGGTGCGGTCGCTCTGGCCTATGCTTATTTGGAGCGGCGGCTCTCGGCGCCGGTGTTGCGCCAACCCATTGGCCGGCGGCGTCCCCGGGGCCTGGCCCAGTGGGCTGGCCTGTCTGGCGCTCTGGCGGCTTTGTTTCTGGTGTGCGCGCTGCCGGTCATGGCCGTCGTCTGGCGTGCGTTGGGCCTGGGTTTTAACGAATGGGTGCAGGTGATGGATGAGGAGGCGCTGATGGCGCTGGGTAATACGCTGCGATTCTCTGCAACAGCCCTGGTGATCGCCACGGTGATTGGGCTTTTGCACGCGCTGGCCTGGCGCGGACAGGTGTGGTGGCGCGCGGCAGCCTTCCTGCCTTTTGTGGTCTCGCCGGTGACGGTTGCCTTTGGCTTGTTGCTGCTCTACCCGGGCTTTGCCGCGAGTCTGGGTCTGCTCCTGATGGCTTATGCGGTGCTGGCCTATCCCTTCGTGGCCAAGTCGGTGGCCGCTGGCCTGGACGGCCTGCCTGCACACCAGGCGCAGGCTGCGCGCTCGCTGGGCGCCACCCCTTGGCGTTGTTTCTGGCGCGTGACGATGCCGCAGTTGCGCCCGGCTTTGCGCCGTGGCATGGCGTTTGCCGCAGCCACCGCGCTGGGTGAGTTCGCTGTGACGCTGTTTTTGTCACGCCCGGAGTGGACCACGCTCACAACCTTGGTGTACCAACGGCTCAGCCGTCCCGGACAGGCCAATTTTGATGCAGCGATGGTGTTGTCCTGTGTGCTGATGCTGTTGGCCTTGTTCGCTTTCCTCCTGATTGAATGGCCTGCTGGGCAAAACGCGGATGAACGCGATCACGCCGACCCTTGGCCCGGCGGGGCTGCGCCGGCGCAATCAGGGGTCGCACATGCTTGAGCTGCGCGCCATTGCGCAGGCATTCGGCGCGCGCACGGTGCTGGCCGGTGTCGACTTGCATGTTGCTGCCGGCCAGACCGTAGCGATTCTGGGCGCATCGGGTAGTGGCAAAAGCACCTTGCTGAAAATTGTTGCTGGCTTGCAGATGCCGGCTGCAGGCCAGGTCTACATCGACGGCCAGGACATGATGCACACACCGCCCGAGCGTCGGGGCTGCGCGTTGATGTTCCAGGACTTTGCCTTGTTCCCCCACCTCAATGTGCTCGATAACGTGGCTTTCGGCCTGGTCGAGCAGGGCCTCAAGCGGCGCCAGGCACGCGAGCAGGCACAGGCCATGCTCGAGCGCTTTGGCCTGGCAGCGTTCTCGCCGCGGCGCGTCTGGCTTCTCTCGGGCGGTGAGCAGCAGCGCGTGGCCTTGGCACGTGCCCTGATCACCAAGCCGCGCGTGCTCTTGCTCGATGAGCCTTTTTCAGCGCTGGATGCATCCTTGCGTGAGTCCTTGCGCCAGGAGTTTCACACCCGCATCGGGCAGGCCGGTATGGCAAGCGTACTGGTCACGCATGATGAAACCGAAGCCCGGGCCATGGCCACGCGCGCCTTCAGGCTGCAGGACGGGATTTTGATGCCCGCATCGCTTTGAGCTTCGCGCTTGTCTCGAACACCTGCCCCTAGGTCGGGCGCGTCACAGTGCTACATTGCCAGGCCTCTGGGTTTGTTGGGCTGAGCGTGAAGGAGGGTGACACGATGCAGCACAAGTTATTGCGGCACCTTGGCTTTTTGATGGCCCTGTGTGCCCTATTTATCTCAGCCTGCGCGCACAGGCCTCGGCCTGAGGAGGCGGCCTTCAGGGTGCTGCGCGCGCCCGAGGCTGCCAGCGACTACCAGGTTAAGACCGGTGCTTACGCCGAGCGCTTCATGGTTGCAGCGGCCAACCCCCTGGCCACCCGGGCGGGCTATCAGGTGCTGTCGGCCGGTGGCAGTGCAGTTGATGCGGCCATTGCGGTGCAGATGGTGCTCAACCTGGTGGAGCCACAGTCATCGGGCATCGGCGGCGGCTTGTTTCTGCTGCACTTTGACGGTCAGCAAACCATGGCTATTGATGGGCGCGAGACCGCGCCAGCGGCAGCGGACGCGAATCTGTTCATGCGCGATGGCAAGCCCATGGGCTTTATGGACGGCGTGGTGGGCGGTCGTTCGGTGGGCACCCCTGGTGTGCTGCGCGCGCTCTGGCTTGCGCATCAACAGCATGGCCAGTTGCCCTGGGCTGCGCTGTTTGAGCCGGCCATTGCGCTGGCTGAAAATGGCTTTGCCATCAGCGCGCGCCTGGCAGGCTTGCTCAAGGGAAAAAACGTTCAATCCTTGCTGCAAGACCCTGAGGCAGCGGCCTACTTTTTCAAGGCCGACGGCAGCCCCAAGGAAGAGGGCACGGTGCTGAAGAACCCGGCACTGGCCAACACGCTGCGCCTGATTGCCCGAGCAGGCCCTGACGCGTTTTACAAAGGCGAGATCGCGCGAGACATTGTGGCCAAGGTGCGCACCCACGCACGCAACCCGGGTTTTCTAAGCGAAGCCGATTTGGCCGCTTACGTGGCGCGGATTCGGCAGCCCTTGTGTTTTGACTACAAGACTTCACGCATCTGTGGCATGCCAACGCCTTCCTCAGGTCCCCTGGCTATCGGCCAGATGCTGGGCATCTTGTCTGGGTACGACCTGTCAGCGCTGCCGCCGCGTCAGGCTTTGCATGGCTTGGAGCCTGACCCGCAGGCGGTGCATCTGATCAGCGAGGCGGGCCGGCTGGCCTATGCGGATCGCGCGCGTTTTGTGGCGGACACTGATTTTGTTCCGCTGCCTGGTGGCAGCGCCGCCGCGCTGCTCGATCCGGCCTATCTGCGATTGCGTGGCGCGCTGATTGGCCTGCGCAGCATGGGCACGGCACAGGCGGGCAATCCGCTGGGCGGAGCACTCAGCCTGGCCGATGACCAAAGCGCAGAACTGCCCAGCACCTCGCACGTCTCAGTGGTCGATGCCCAGGGCCGCGCAGTCTCGATGACGACGACCATTGAAAACGGCTTTGGCGCGCAAATCATGGTGCGCGGCTTTTTGCTTAACAATGAACTGACTGATTTTTCCTTTGTGGGCCAGAGCGATGGCAAGCCCGTTGCGAACCGGGTCGAACCGGGCAAGCGACCGCGCTCGTCGATGTCGCCGATGCTGGTGTTTGACCGCAACACCGGCGCATTGACGCTGCTTGTGGGCTCGCCTGGTGGCTCGGCTATTCCTAACTACGTGCTCAAAGTGCTGATCGGCGTGCTCGATTGGGGGCTGGATGTGCAGCAGGCCATCGCCCTGCCCAACTTCGGCTCACGCAACGGCCCGACCGAGCTGGAACAAGATCGCAGCAGCCCAGCGCTTTCAGAGGGTTTGCGCACGCGTGGCCATGCGGTGCGCTTGATCGAACAGACCAGCGGGCTGCAAGGCATTTTGCGCGTGATGCGACAGGGCAAGCCGGCTTGGTTTGGCGGCGCCGATCCGCGCCGTGAAGGTGTGGTGATGGGACGGTGAGCGCAGCAGCCTGCCGGCCCAGCGCTTAGCGAAAGCGCTCGACCTGAGCCTGTTTTTGGGCGAGTGCTTCGTCCGAATCGCTGTAGCGCGCGGCGATGTCAAGAAACTGGTCTTTGATCTCCAGGAAAGCATCGACCAGCTCGGGATCAAAATGCGTGCCTTTGCCTTTGACCATGATGTCGAACGCGTCTTGCGCAGGCATGGGCTCTTTGTACACGCGCCGGCTGATCAGCGCGTCAAACACGTCGGCCATGGCCATCAGCCGCGCCGACAAGGGAATCGCTTCGCCTTTGAGGCCATGCGGATAACCCGAACCATCCCATTTTTCCTGGTGCGACAGCGCAATCTCTTTGGCCATCGACAAAAACTCCACTTTTGTCCCCAGCTGTTTTTCGGCGTGCTCGATGGCGTCGCGACCCAGCGAGGTATGGGTCTTCATGATCTCGAATTCTTCGGCGGTCAGCTTGTCTGGCTTGAGCAGGATTCGGTCTGGGATACCCACTTTGCCAATGTCGTGCAAGGGCGCAGATTTAAAGACCAAATGCACCCACTCATCACTGACCTGCCCAGCGTACTTGGGCTTGCTCTGAAGGTGCTCAGCCAGTGCCTTCACATAGTGCTGAGTACGCAGAATATGGTTGCCGGTGTCGGAGTCGCGCGTCTCAGCCAGAGAAGCCATGGCCATGATCGTGACATCCTGAATCGCCACCACTTCGCGGGTCCGCTTGTCGACTTCCCGGCTCAAAAAGGCGGCTTTGTCGCGCAAAAAATCGGCTTGTTGCTTCAGCGCCAGGTGAATCTTGATGCGCGCCAGCAAGATCGGCGGGCTGATCGGCTTTGAGAGATAGTCGACCGCACCGATGGTGAGGCCTTTTTCCTCGTCCGCAACGCCGATCTTGGCGGTCAGGAACACCACGGGAATGTCACGCGTGGCAGGGTTGCTCTTGAGCTGACGACAAACTTCGTAGCCATCCATCTCGGGCATCATGATGTCGAGCAAGATCAGGTCGGGCACAACGCCAGAGCTTGCGAGGGCCAGGGCCCGAGGGCCGCTGTTGGCAATCTTGAGCTGGTAGCTGTCCATCAGCAATTCGTTCATCAGCTCGAGGTTCGCTGGTGTGTCGTCAACAACCAGGATGGTTGGCTTTTTCAGTTGTGTTGTCACGCTTTGCAAAGTATGGTTTCCAGAAATTTCAATGAAGGCTTGGCGTCGTTGGATGCCGCGCTGTCACGCCGCGAGTTTAGTCATTTTGATGTGTTGGCTTCAATCGCTTCGCTCAAGGTTGCCAACGCTGTTTCAAAGTCATAGCCACTGAGCGCGCGCTCCATGTAGACCCAATGCGCCGGATAGTGCTGTTTGAGCAATTCGCTGTTGTCTCTCCAAAGTTTGACAGCCACCGGGTCACCCTCCTTCAGGGCGACCCGCAGACGCCGCGCTAGCGCATCAATGACTTCGGGGTTCACCGAAATACTTGCCTGTTGTTCTGCCGCCGGCACAACCTGCGCAGCCAAGCCTGCCAGTACCTCCGCGAGTTTGGTCACCGTGGTTGACAGCAAGGCTTTGAGATGGTCTGGATTGTTCGCCTGTGCGCAGGCCGCCTCGAGTTCGCCCGCCACCGCCTGGACCTCGGTTGCGCCGATGGAGCCCGCCGTGCTCTTCAAGGTGTGGGCAAGGCGTTCGGCCGCTTTGTCATCTTCTTGCGCCAAGGCGGCAGCAAAATGAGCTTCGAACTTGTGTTGTGACTCGGCAAACCGGCGCAGCATGCGCAGGTAGAGCTTTTCGTTGTTCATCATATTGCTCAGGCCAAGACGTTGGTTGATGCCGGGCAGTTCATGAGGCAGGGTCTGCTTGGTCTCGGCTTCGCGCTGCCGGGGCTCAGCGGGGCTTTCCGCGGCGCTGCGACTATTGGGCTTGAACCATTTAGCCATGGTGACAAACATGGTCTGCACATTCAAGGGCTTGGCGATGTGGTCATTCATTCCGGCATCAAGCACTTTTTCCTTGTCGGCTGGCATGACGTTGGCGGTCATCGCCACAATGGGAATGTGCTGCAGGGCGGGGTTGGCGCGAATATTTCGCGTTGCGGCGTAGCCATCCATGACCGGCATCTGGCAGTCCATCAGGATGCCGTCAAATTCCCGGTCTCGGCTCAGGAAGTCCAGCGCCTGCTGGCCATCGTTGACACTTTCAACCAAGATGCCAGCGTCGTGGAGCAACTCGGTGGCGAGTTCGCGATTCATTTCGTTGTCCTCAACCATCAGAAGGCGCGCGCCTTTGAGCGTGACCATCGCGATCGAGGCACTGTTCTCGGGTCGAAGCCCGGGCTCGCGATGCATGCGCCGGCGGTCCAGCGCCGCGCCAATGGCCTCCAGCAGTGACGATGGCGTCACGGGTTTGTTCAACACTTCTTTGACATGCACGCTGCCTTGTTCCAAGGCTTCGACGACTTGTTCACGGGCGTGAGCGGTCACCATAATGACCGCCGGTGTTTTGGTCGCATGCTGTTCTTTGAGCGCTTTGAGCATGTCCACGCCATCCATTTCCGGCATTCGCCAATCGGTGATGATCAGGTCAAAAGGCTTGCTGGACTCAAAAGACTCCTTTAGTAAGGTCAGGGCTTGCGCGCCAGATTCTGCAGAGTCAACCTGAACGCCAAATGATTCGGCCATGGCAACCAGGATCATCAAAGCCGAACTGTTGTCATCAACAATCAGAACCCGTATGTCGCGGATTTCTTCGGCCGTGAACATACGCCGTGCCTCGTATTTTTCCTGCAAGCCAAAGCGCGCGTGAAAATGGAATGTAGAGCCGACACCGGGCTTGCTTTCGACCCAGATGCGTCCCTGCATCATCTCGACGATGTTTTTCGAGATGGCAAGCCCCAGCCCTGTGCCGCCATAGCGGCGGGTGGTCGATGCATCTGCCTGCGTGAAAGACTGGAACAAGCGCTCGCTTTGTTGCTGCGTCATGCCAATGCCTGTGTCACGTACCCAAAAATGCAGCACCACCTCATCATCAGTTTTTTCGACGGTTTCGCAGCCCAGAACTATTTCGCCCTTGTCGGTGAACTTGACCGCGTTGTTGCCCAGATTGATCAGCACCTGACCCAGTCGCAGTGGATCGCCTCGCAAGGCGACGGGCACATCGGCCGAGGCATCAAAAATGAACTCCAAGCCTTTTTCATCGGTCTTGAAAGACATCAGATCGGCCATGCTGTTGATAACGTCCTCGAGCTGGAAGTTGATCACCTCCATGGACATCTTGCCGGCTTCGATTTTGGAAAAATCAAGAATGTCGTTGACGATGCCGAGCAGGTTGGTGCCGGCCTGATGCACGCGCTCAATGTAGTTGCGCTGTTTGGCGTCGAGGTTGGTTTTCAGGGCCAGGTGCGACATGCCGATGATGGCGTTCATCGGTGTGCGGATTTCATGGCTCATGTTTGACAAAAACTCAGATTTCGAGCGCGTCGCTGCTTCAGCCTCTTCCTTGGCCAGCCGCAGGGCTTCGGCTTTCTCCCGGTCTTGGGTGATGTCTTCGACGCTCCATACGGTTCCTTGCTCTCTGTCGTGAACGTCCACCGCGTTGCCGGTTAGCCGCGCCCAAAAAAGACTCTGGTCTTTGCGCTTGAGTTGGAGGTCGATGCTGGCAGAGTTGCCTTGCCAGATCGCGTCGTACATGGCGACAACGGCGCGGTCGCTGGCTTCGTCCGGGTACCAGATCGCGGTGCGCTGGCCAATCATTTCCCAGAGGTCCCAGCCGAACATCTGGTGCATCCGCCGATTGGTGCGCACAAAGGTGCGCTCCTTAATGAAAGAGATGCCGGTGGTGGCTGCATCCAGAATGGCCGCGCGCTCGGTATTGGCTTTGGCGATCATGGCCAAAGCATCGCGTTCCTGTGTCATGTCGGTCATCACCATGACATAGCCGCGTTGCAGCTCGTTCGGGTCGATGGCTGTCAGGCTCACCAAAGCCCAGACGGCTGAGCCGTCCTTGCGCCGCAATTCAAGCTCGTGGGTATGGCCGTCTCCGTCTGCAGCATGTTTGAAAGCCGTTTCAAAAAACTTCTGGCGTTCAGCTTCGCTCACGAACCAGTCGTTCAATGGTTTGCCGGTCAATTCGCCAGGGTCTCTGCCCAAAATTTCCCCCGCGCCCTGGTTAACGCGCACTGCAGTTTGGTCGTTGACCAGCACAATGCCAGAGCTGGCCGCATTGAAGATGGCGTTTTGTTCGGCGATTGCGTCGCGCAGAGCCTGTTGGGCTTTGAGCCTTTGCCGGATGTCATGGACCGTGCAGACAAACCACCATCCGGTCTTTATCTTGATGGGTCGCAGGCTCAATTCCACTGGAACTTGCAAGCCCAGGGCAGTTCTCGCAAAAAGGGATTGCTCCACCCCGACATGCAGCATGGTCGGATTTTTCAAGTAGCCTTGGGCCCATTGCCGAAACGCTGCGCGCACACCCAGCGGCATGAGCATGTCGACTTGGTTTTTGGTCAGCTCGGTGCGCTCGTAGCCAAAAAAAGTCTCGGCCTGTTGGTTGGTCATCACAATTTGTCCAGACTCATCGACCACGATCATCGGATCTGGCACGGCTTGCAAGAGTTCGACAAACTGCCTGAGTTGAGTCTGCGCCAGATTTTCTGCATTGATGCGCTCGGTAATGTCGTTAAACAGCGCATAGCGACCTCGGCGTCGGGTGCTGGGGTCCCAGAAGGAATTGCCCTGAATCTCACAGGGTAACCAAGTGCCGTCCGACCTCTGCAGCTCGGCTTCACCCCGCCACGGCTTGTCATTCGTTAAATCGCCGTGCACCCAATCGGATAGGGTGTGACCGATCACATCGCCAGCATGTCGCTGAAGCATGGCTAGCATCGCTGGGTTGACCTCCTTCACCCGCATTTCGTCGTCCAGAATGACGAAGCCTTGCGGCATCATCGCCTGGATCGAATGCATGCGCGCCAACGCGCTGGCGATGCGCGAACTGACGTACAGGTAGGTCAGGCCCGCCCCAAGCACCAGCAAGGTGCCCAGGCCGACCAGCAGGGCAAGACCCGCGGGCTCATGTGCCAGCGCTTGTGTGCCGACCGCAGGCGCCATGAAATGCGCTGCTTCCATGGCCACGTAATGCATACCTGATATGGCAAGCCCCATAACAGTCCCGCTGGCCAGTGAGGCGACCAAACCATCGTGCCGGCTGTGTTGGCGCAGCCAGCGGTTGATCATCAGCGCCGCAATGGCAAACACCACCGCACAGAGTACCGAAACCATGAAGAGTTTCGGGTCGTAGCGCATGTCGCCTGCAAATTGAATGGCCCCCATCCCGGCGTAGTGCATCAGGCCGATGCCCGCACCGATGATGGTGCCGGAGACGACCAGTTTTCGAAGGCTCCGCGAGGGACCGCTCACGATGTGCATCGCTAACGCAGCCGCGGCGACTGCGGGAATGGCGGAAAGTACCGTTAGCAAGGGCTCGTAGCGAATATCGCCTTGTAAGCGCAGGGCCAACATGCCCATGAAGTGCATGGACCACGTACCCAGGCCGAGCATGAATGCGCTGCTCAGCTTCCAGAGTTGCAGGCGACGGCTGGCAATTTCGAAGGCGCAGACTGACGCGAACACCGCCAGCAAGACCGATGCGGCCACCATGGTCGGGTCGTAGTGCTGTTCGTAGGCGGGGCGCGCTGAATCAGCGGCGCTTAGGAAGGAGAAAAAAGAACTCGACATAGTGCTCAATTTATTTATCCCTGTGTCTTGTCTCAGGCATCACCGGCGGCTTGAGCTTGACGATACACCATGCCCAGTCCAGCGCCGAACCAGTGGCGGCAGCGCGCCAAGCTTCGCCTGATTGTGAGCCACAACGGCGGCCCCGTACGTCGTCGGTCAAGCTTTCGTAACACTTTCTAACCAATCAATGCTGCAATTGCTTCCGAGCGCTGAACTCCAAAAAAGTTACCGTGAGACCCAGCCCACCTTGGCCAACGATCTGTTGGTGTAGTTGGCATTCTGAGGCTCTGGCTGCTATCCTGAGCCGTCCTAGCTTGAGGCACAACATGAAAAGCGACATAGTTGACAAAAGTCAATTGGGAGGATCGTCCAGACGAGACGAGCATGTTCGGCACGGCTGCGATACCGAACCGATCCACTTGCTGGGTGGTGTCCAGCCGCATGGCTTGCTGCTGGTGGTTCGTCCCGAAGATCTGACGGTCGTTCAGTTTTCGGCTGGGTGGCTACGAGCCCTGACACCGACACCCACGTCTGAGGAGATGCTGGCATCGCGCTTGTCGGACTGGGTTGATGCCAGTGCGCAATATTTGCGCGACGCCTTGTCGAGCTTGTCTGCTCGGGCTGTTCCCATTGACCTCAAAATCGATCTTCGTTCACGCGTCAGCCTGCAGGGCCGGACCTTGACGATGCAGCTGGATGCGAATCCACAGGAGTCGGCCACCCAGTCGGCAGAAAGCCTGGCACACCGCGTTGGTTCGTATGCGGTTTTGGAGTGGGCACCTAAATCATTGGTTGAAACCGACGAAAACGCCCAGATCACCACATTGGAAAGCCTGAACGCCGCTTTGTCTGATCTGCACGCTAGTCAAGACGATCAGGAGTTTTTAAGCCGGGGCGCGCACGCCTTGCGCAGCTTGTCAGGCTTTGATCGCGTCATGCTCTACCGGTTTTTGCCAGACTTCTCGGGCGAGGTGATCTCAGAGTCCGTGTCGAGTCGCACCACGGTCAAATTTCTTGGCATGCGGTTTCCGGCGGGCGACATTCCTCCGCAGGCGCGAGAGCTCTACAGGTTGAATCCAATTCGCGCGATGGGCGATATCAATGTCGAGCCGGACGCACTGATTCCGGCACGATTACCTGGTGGCCAGATCTTGGATCAGAGCTTTTGCAGCTTGCGCAGCATGTCAAACGCACACGCTACTTATCTGCGCAACATGGGTGTGCAGGCCACGATGTCGGTTTCACTGTTGCGTGACGGCAAGCTCTGGGGCTTGCTGGCTTGTCACCACCTGACACCTCGGGTGCCGCCCTACCATGTGCGTCAATCTTTGCGGGTTGCTTGCGAGCTAATTGCCAATGTGATCGTGATGCGCGCCGATGATCTGCAACGCCTGAGCTATCAGCGGCGCATGCGGAAAATAAGTGACATCGTGCATGACTTTGGCTGGGCGGCACTGGGATCCGGTCGAGGTATTGTCGACGCAGCAAAGGCGTTTGCGCCCGAGCTCCTGGGCTTGTTTGGCGCGACGTCCTGGGGTCTTCGTATCGGCGGCTTTACGGCGTCGAGTCTGGAAAATGATTTGGACGCAGATGGCGTACAGGTAGGTGAATCGCTGATGGATGAGGTGGCCCTGCACCTGGCAAACCAGCCAGAGAACACCCCGCTGAGCATTAATAAGTTGAGCGTAACGGATTTCAAATTGCCGGGTGGCGTTGAGGCTGCTGGCCTGCTGGCCATGCGTTTCGGCCTTGACGGTAAGAATTCGATAGCTTTTTTCCGGCCAGCGCTTGAGCAAGTGGTGCACTGGGGGGGCAAGCCCGTCAAGGAGACGCGGGTTGCTGACGACGGCGGCGTGTATCTCGAGCCTCGAGGCTCATTTGACCTTTGGACTGAAATTGTCAAAGGTCAGTCTGAAGATTGGAGCCCGCTCGATCTGGAGTCGCTGACAAAACTGGCCGACAAGCTGGCCGACCACAGCCAGGCCCTGATAAATCACGAACTCAACGAGAAGCTGCGCTGGCGCGCCCGCCATGACCACCTGACGGGCTTGCTTAACCGTAGCGCGCTGGACTCCGAACTGAATTTGTTGATGCAAATTCCGAATATCCGCTATGCCTTGTTCATGATCGACCTTGATCACTTTAAGAGGGTTAACGATAGCTTAGGACACCGAGTTGGCGACGAAGTCATCAAAGCGGTAGCCAATCGGCTTAGTTCTGTGATTCGGGAAAACGACTTCGCCTGTCGGTTCGGTGGTGATGAGTTCATCCTGGCCGTCGACGTTGCGGAGGGGCAGGGCCGTACACCCGAGGTGATCGCAGAACGACTGTTGGAACAGATGAAGCTGCCCATCGATGTTGATTCGGATCAGCTGGTAATGGGCTTGTCCATCGGCATTGCGCTCTACCCTGATCATGGACCCTCTGCAGTCGATCTGATGCGCCGAGCAGACATTGCCCTGTATGACGCCAAGGCCCGTGGACGGGGCTTTGCGTCGGTTTATACGGAGAAGATGGAGTCTTCCGCCAATGAGGCCTACAGCCTCGAGTCGCAGCTTCGTGAGGGACTTTCGACAGACCAGTTGATGCTGTATTACCAGCCAAAGGTAGACCTGCGCAATGGATCGGTCGTCGGCGTTGAAGCCCTGGTGCGGTGGCAGCACCCGACGCGCGGTTTGCTGGGCCCTGATTTGTTCGTGCCAATTGCAGAGCGTTGTGGCCTGATCAATCAGATTGGCAACTTCGTGATTACTGAGGCGGTCGCCCAGGCGGCGCGCTGGCGCGATGAGCAAGGCCTGGACATACCTGTGGCTGTCAACGTCTCGTTCGCCCAATTTGCCAATGGTCATTTCGTTCAGGAACTTGCCCGGGCCTTGGCGCAACACCATGTGAGCCCCGACGCGATCGAAATCGAACTCACCGAATCAATCTTGATGGAAGACACGGAATTGGCGCGGTCGGTTCTTAAAGAGCTTCAGGACTTGCGTGTTCCGGTAACCCTTGACGATTTCGGTACCGGTTACTCATCGTTGTCCTATTTGCACCAACTTCCGCTGAGCAAGCTCAAAATTGATCGATCTTTTATTGCTGGCCTCGAGCATGACCCGCAAGCCCAGCTAATTACCAGAGCAGTGTTGGGCTTGGCCAGGGGCTTGCGCATCCAGACGGTGGCCGAAGGCGTTGAGGACCGATTCCAGTTGCAGTGGCTCAAGTCGCACAACTGTGACATGGCGCAGGGCTATTTGTTCAGTAGGCCTGTTCCGTCCGACGAGGTGAAAAATGTCCACGAAAAGGTTCATCGGCGATGGACCTAGGGGTCTCGCCCAGTGTTGTTCTGCGTCGGTCGAGCGCGGACCTGCACCGCGCGCTGGACCAGACTTCGGTGATGCGCCATTTGATGGCCGATGACCTCACGCCCGCCATGTATGGCCATGTTTTGCAGCGCCTGCATCGGGCGCATGCTGCTGTTGAGCACGCCTACGCGGCCTGGGCCATTCAACAGGGCCAAGCAGATGAGTGGTTGTCTGTGCAGGTGTTCCAACGCACGCATTTGATCAGCAAGGACTTGCGCGCGCTGGCGCAGGCCGGTGTCGACTTGGAGGCTGACTGTGCAGAGCCCGGCGCATCCCTACTGCCTTGCCGCCCAACACGCTCGCAGATGCTGGGCATGGCCTATGTGGTGTGTGGCGCCATGCTCGGTGCGCGCCTGATTGAGGCCCGGTTGGCAACAACGCTGGGCGAGCGCTTTGCCGCAGCGCGCAGTTTTTTTCGAGCTGGTCTCTCACCGCAGATGCCGAGCTGGTCTTTTGTGCGCCAGCGCTTGGATGCAGAGCTTGGGAATGCGCATGACTTGCGCGAGGCGACGCAGGCGGTGCGCCAAACCTTTGAACAGTTCCAGAGCTGCCTGGTCACGCAGCCTGCGCCAACCGCTGTTTGCACCTGAGCCTTGTGCTTGGAAAGTTGTCCAGCGAACGCGGGCAGCGTCGGTTATCCTCCTTAACATAGCTGGTTAAGCGCTCGAGATCAGGTGATCCGTCCACGCAGCTTGTTGAAAGTGAGGAGAAGACATGGAATCAGGGGTGAGTCAGGTTGCAAAAGCATTGTTGACCTCGCGGCGAACGGGGCAGGTTGCCGACACCGAGCCCTTACTAGAGGCTTTGCATGGTGCCGAGGATGCCTACGCCGTTCAGGCCCTGGTGGCGGCGCAATTGGGCTGGCATAGCGGCCCGGTTGCGCAGTACTGGAAGTCTGGCGGGGCCTCCCGAGAAGCCATCATCACCCATGCTGGTCTGCCACCAGACGGCGTGCGCCACAGCCCGGCAGATCTGCGTGAATGGCCGCTGCATCTGCACGGTATTGAGGCTGAGATTGCGATTCGTCTGGGCTGCGACGTGAACGACGAGATGCTGTCAGTGGCTAGCGAAGAGGATGCCCGTGGCTGGATTGGCGAGTTCACTGTGGCCATCGAGATCATCAGCAACCATTGGAGCCGAGGCTATGACACGCCAATGTGGCTCAAGCTGGCCGACCTGCAGTCGCATGGCGCGCTGGTGCTGTCGGACTGGCAGAACTGGCGCGAGCACAACTGGGCCCAACAGCCCTGCCAGATTACAGTCAACAATCAGACAGTTGTTAAATGCACGGGCTCACTGCCCCTGGGTTCGCCAGACTGGGGGCTGCGCACTTTTGCACGGCACATCATTGGTACCCATCGGGTGCTGCCCAAGGGCACAGTGGTCACCACGGGCTCCTGGAATGGCATTTACCGCGCGAAGGCGGGCGATGCCGTCCGGGTGGACTTTGCCGGACTGGGCTCGGCAGAGGTACAGCTCTGATCGGATGGCTGCGCGAGGTCGCAGCTGTTAAAGCAAGCCGTCTAGCAAGCGGGCCACGTGCAGTGCCTCGCGGCTGGCGCCGTCCTTGATCTGGTGGCGGCAACTGGTGCCGTCGGCCACCACAATTGCATCGGGGTGCTGGCGGATGGTGGGCAGCAGGCTGAGCTCGGCCATCTGCATGGATGCCTCGAGGTGCTCGGCCTCATAGCCAAAGCTGCCGGCCATGCCGCAGCAGCTCGATTCGATATGAACCACCTTGGCCTGCGCAATCATGCTCAGAATTTGGGTCATTGGCGTGACCGCACCAAACGCTTTCTGGTGACAGTGGGCGTGCACCAGGAGCGTCCTGGGCTCTGGCCGTAGCCTTTGTCTGAGGCCGTCGAGCCGTCCAGCGGCCAATTCTTGGGCCAGGAATTCCTCCAGCAGCATGGCGCGCGAGGCCACCAGCTGAGCCTGCGCGCCCAAGCCCATGCTTAAAGCCTCGTCACGCAAGGTAAACAGGCAGGAAGGCTCCAGGCCCACGATGGGCAGGCCCGCTTCGGCCAGCGGCGCCAGGTGCGCGATCAATGCGCCAGCTTTCTCCTTAGCAAGCTCGACTTCGCCGGCGGACAGGTGGGTTCGCCCGCAGCACAGATGCGCCTGGCCCGGTTCGTCACGCGCTGCAATATGCACGCTGTAGCCTGCAGCCTGCAGCACGCGGATCGCACTGTGCACCACAGCCGACTCAAAATAGGCATTGAAGGTGTCCACAAACAGAACAACACCTTGCCGCGCTTGGAGCACCTCCTGGCGGCTCAGGCTCGCCGGGGCTTGCGCAAAGAAGTGCTTGCCCGACCAGACTGGCAGGCTGCGCTGCGCTGCAAGGCCGGTGATGCGTTCCAGCCAGCGCGCCAGCATCGGCACGCGGTTGCGTAGGTTCAACAGGGGCGCTACGCGGCTGGCCCAACGCGCATAGTCAGGCAGCCGGCTTACCAGTTTTTGCCGCAGGCTCAGTCCATGGCGCTGGGCGTGGGCGTGCAGCACCTCGATCTTCATGCGCGCCATGTCCACGCCTGTGGGGCACTCGCGCTTGCAGCCTTTGCAGCTGACGCATAAATCCATGGCCGCCTGGACCTGTGGATGCAGCAGGCCTTGCTCGGGCGCTGCATCGAGCTGTCCGCTCATGGCCAGGCGCAGGGTGTTGGCGCGCCCGCGGGTGACGTGGCGCTCATCGCGGCTGATGCGAAAACTCGGGCACATGGTGCCGGCGTCGAATTTGCGGCAGGTCCCGTTGTTGTTGCACATCTCCACCGCTTTGGCCAGGCCCTGGGCCGGGTCGCCACCGCTGCCAGCCGCAGTGATCTGTTCGGTTCGCGGGTCGTTTTGCACGTTCCACGCTTGCCAGTCCAGAGCAGGCTTTATCGGCAGGACGCGGTAGCTCGGGGCGTAGCGCATCAGGCTGGTGTCGTCCATCTTGGGCGGGTTAACGATGCGCTGTGGGCAGAGCAGGCCTTGTGGGTCCATGCGCTGTTTGATCTGGGCGAAGGCCTCGTCGATGCGCGGGCCGAACTGCCAGCGCACCCATTCGCCGCGACACAGGCCGTCGCCGTGTTCGCCGCTGAAGGCGCCTTTGTAGCGGCGCACCAGTGCCGAGGCTTCTTCAGCGATGGCGCGCATCTTGGGGGCACCGTCACGGCGCATGTCCAGAATGGGACGCACGTGCAGCGTGCCCACCGATGCATGCGCGTACCAGGTGCCTCGCGTGCCGTGGCGGGCGAACACCTCGGTGAGTGCGTCGGTGTACTCGGCCAGGTGCTCCAGAGGGACCGCGCAATCCTCGATAAAGCTTACAGGTTTGCCGTCCCCGCGCAGGCTCATCATGATGTTCAGCCCGGCTTTGCGCACTTCCCATAAATTGCGCTGCATGGCAGCGTCGGTCATGCGAACGACGGCATCGGGCAGGCCAAGCTCGCCCATGACATCGCTCAAATCCTGCAGATGGGCTTGCAGTGCTGCTTTGTCATGGCCAGCAAACTCCACCAGCAAAATGGCTTCGGGCTGGCCGATGAGTGCGGTTCGGATCGTGGGCGCAAACGCGGGGTTTTGCAGGGCCAGGTCAATCATGGTGCGATCGACCAATTCCACTGCCATCAGCGACTGATCGCTGTTGAGCGCCACGATATGCTGCGCTGCATCCATGGCCTTGTAGAAGCTCGGAAAGTTCACCACCCCAAGCACCTTGTGTGTGGGCAGCTCGCTCAGTCGCAGCTCGAGCGAGCGCGTCACGGCCAGGGTACCTTCGCTGCCAACCAGCAAGTGCGCGAGATTGACGCTGCCGTCACGGGTGTAGGCACGTAAGCTTTGCGGCGCGAACAGGTCCAGGTTGTAGCCCGCCACGCGGCGCAGCACGCGCGGCCAGTATGCCTGTATGTCGTCGTGCAGCGAACTGCTGAGCTCGCGCAGCCAGTGGCCTAGCTCGCGCACGCTTGTGCTGGTGCTGTCGCTGTCCATGCGCCCGAAGTTCAGCAGGGTGCCGTCAGCCAGCCAGGCGCTGGCGCCTTCGACGTTGTGCACCATGTTGCCGTAGGCGATCGAGCGGCTCCCACAGGAGTTGTTGCCAGCCATGCCGCCGATCGTCGCCTGGGCGCTGGTGGAGACGTCCACCGGATACCACAGCCCGTGTGACTTGAGCTGGGCGTTCAGGTGGTCAAGCACCAGGCCGGGCTCAACCGTGACCCGGCCTTGAGCGGCATCGAGCGAGAGCAACTGGCGCATGTGCTTGGAAAAATCGATCACCAGGCCAGCGCCTACAGTCTGGCCGCACTGACTGGTGCCCCCGCCACGGGGCACGATGGGGACCTTCAGGTCGCGGCAAATGGCCAGCGCAAGGCTGACGTCTGTCTCGGTTCTAGGAAGAAACACGCCCGTGGGCATGACCTGGTAGATCGACGCATCGGTGGCGTAGCGGCCGCGATCAGCTGCTTCGAACAGAACGTCGCCGCCGGTTTCCTCGCGCAGGCGACGCGCCAACAGGGCAGCGACTTCGTTGCTTTGCCTGGCCGTCCTTTCATAGATCGCGCGCCCCGAGGGCGGTGTCAGGCTCTTTTGTTCAAGCGGTGCATTCATGGAGGGTCGCGCCTTGTCAGAGGGTGTTGGCAGCTGTTTTGCGCTGCGGGCTTGCGCCGGTGCTGGCCTGCGTTTGCGCGCGCAGCTGCTCAAGCGCAACATCGCGCTTGCTGTGGAGGTGGGCCACCAGCAAGGCACGCAAGCCGGCGGCGTCGCGGGCCTCCAGCGCTTGGACCATGGCATCGTGCTCCTGCAGTGCCTTTTGCCACTTGTCAGCGTCTTGGTTGGATCGAAAGCGCAGCGCTTGCAAACGTGCATTGACTTGTGTGTAGGTATCGATCAGTACCGGGTTGCCCGCAGCAGCATTGATGGCCTGATGGATGGCGGCATTGATGCGGTAGTAGGTCGAAAGGTCCTGGCGCACAAACGCAGCGTGCATTTCCAGGTTCATGGCCTTGATCTCATTGAGCGCTTCATCGGTGATGCGCTGGGCGGCCAATTCGCCTGATAGCCCCTCCAAGCCCGCGATCAGCTCGAAGGTGTGAGCAATGTCGGACTCACTTAAATCGACCGCGGCCGCGCCCCGGTTAGGAAGCAGCACCACCAGCCCTTCGGCTGCCAGCATGCGAATCGCCTCACGCAGCGGGGTGCGCGACACCGCGCAGGCCTGTGCAAGTTCGCGTTCGTTCAGTTTGGCCCCGGGCGCGATACGCCCTTCGACCAGCAAGGTGCGCAATTGCTGAGCCACTTTTTGCACCAGCGAGGCCGATGCCTGTTGTGTGCCCATGCCTGTCGCCAGCGCAGATTTGACCACCATGTTTCTATTTTGTATGCAAAATTTAGTCATAACCCTAGGGGAAACCCTGTTGCAATTCTACATTTGTATGCAAAAATCAGCTTAACTTCTCACTTTCCCGCATCATGCCCAATCTCGACTTTCACCCCAGCGGCCGCCATTTCCTGCAGATCCCTGGCCCCTCGCCTGTGCCTGATCGCATCTTGCGGGCCATGAGCCTGCCGACGATTGATCACCGTGGCCCTGAATTTGCGCAGCTTGGACTCAAGGTGCTGGCTGACATGCGAAAGATTTTTCAGACCAGTCACCCGGTCATGATCTACCCGGCATCTGGCACGGGTGCCTGGGAGGCCGCGCTGGTCAACACCCTGAGCCCGGGCGACCACGTGCTGATGTATGAGACGGGTCATTTCGCGTTTCTATGGAACAAGCTGGCCAAGCGACTGGGCCTGAATGCCGAGGTGATCGCCTGTCCCGGTGAAGACGGCGGCGTGCCGGCGAGCTGGCGTCGCGGCGTACAGGCCGACCTGATTGAAGCGCGCTTGCGTCAGGACAGCGCCCACGCGATCAGAGCTGTTTGCGTGGTGCACAACGAAACATCGACCGGCGTCACCAGCGACATTGCTGCCGTTCGGCGCGCCATCGACGCGGCAGGCCATCCCGCCCTGTTGCTGGTTGACACCATTTCTGGTCTGGCAGGCGCCGACTATCAGCACGACGCCTGGGGCGTGGACGTGTCGATCAGCGGATCCCAAAAAGGCCTGATGCTGCCGCCGGGGATCAGTTTCAATGCCTTGTCACCCAAAGCGATTGAGGCGAGCAAGCAGGCCAAATTGCCCAGGGCCTTCTGGGCCTGGGACGAGATCATCGAGATGAACCGCACAGGCTACTGGCCCTCAACGCCGAATACCAATTTGCTCTATGGCCTGAGCGAGGCCTGCGACATGATTCTGGGGCAGGGCTTGCCCGCTGTCTTTGCGCGCCACAAGCGCTGGGCTGCAGCCACGCAGGCTGCGGTACAGGCTTGGGGTCTGCACATCCAGTGTGCTGACGCGGCGGTGTACTCGCCCATCCTGACGGGCGTGATGATGCCTGCCGGTGTGGATGCAGACGCGGTGCGCAAGGTGATTTATGAGCGCTTTGACTGTTCGCTGGGCACGGGCCTGGGCAAGATCAAAGGCAAGATGTTTCGCATTGGTCACCTGGGTGACTGCAACGACCTCACGGTGATTGCCGCGGTGGCCGCCTGCGAGATGGGCTTGAAAGTATCTGGTGTTGATCTGCGGGCATCGGGCGTGCAGGCGGCCATGGACTATTTTTCGGCGCATCCGGTCCCGCCCTTGAAACAGTGAGCTGGCAGATCGGTTGTAATGTGGTTTTGTTCCGCCTGGCATGCTGCAGGCATTTTTTTGATACTGAAGGAGACATCATGAAGAAATGCAGTTTCAAACGCACGTCCTGGACCCAGCGCTTCGCGCAGTGGGGTGTTCAATCACTGGTGGCTGGCGCTTTGGGCGTTCTGTCCTTGAGCGCAGCGCAGGCCCAGACCGAGATCAAACTCGGCCACGTGGGTGAACCCGGCTCGCTGTTTGCCAAGTCCAGCGATGAATTCGCGCGCATTGCCAATGCCAAATTGGCTGGCAAAGCCAAAGTGGTGGTTTATGGCTCGAGCCAGCTCGGTGGCGACAAGCCCATGGTGCAAAAGCTCAAGCTCGGCACGATCGATCTGGCCTTGCCGTCGTCGGTGATGAGCTCCGAGGTGGACCTGTTCGGTATTTTCGAGATGCCCTACCTGGTGGCTGACCGTGCGCACATGTCCAAAATCGAGCAAGCGGTGGTCTGGCCGGTGCTGGCGCCCGCTGCCGAGAAAAAGGGTCTGAAGATCATCGGCGTTTGGGAAAACGGTGTGCGTCACATCACCAACAACAAGCGCCCGATCAACAAGCCGGAAGACCTGCAGGGCATCAAGCTGCGCACGCCGCAAAGCACATGGCGCGTGGCGATGTTCAAGGCCTACGGCGCCAACCCGTCGCCCATGGGCTTCTCCGAGCTGTTTACCGCGCTGCAGACCGGCGTGATGGACGGTCAGGAAAACCCTTACACCCAGATCTATTCGGCCAAGCTGCATGAGGTGCAAAAGTACCTGTCGATCACCGGTCACGTTTACACGCCGGCCTACCTGACGGCTGGTGCGAACAAGTGGAAGACCTATTCGCCTGAAATTCAGAAAGCCCTGTCCGAAGCAGCCAAAGAAACGCAGGCTTATGTGTACAAGGAGGCTGCAGCCGATGAGGTGGCTCTGCTCGACAAGATCAAGGCTGCTGGCGTGATGGTGAACACGGCTGACGGTGCGGCCTTTGTGAAAGCAAGCAGCGCGATCTACGATGAGTTCGCCAAGAAAGTCCCCGGATCTGGCGAGTTGATCGCCAAGGCGCAGTCCCTGCGTTAATTCTTCAAGCCAAGCGGTATTAACTATGAGCAGCGCCAGTTCTGAATTTGAATTCCAGCCGACCTGGTACAGGTGGTACGGGAAGCTTCTGGAAGGACTGGTGATGGTCCTCATGGTGGTGATGTTCCTCGAGGTCATGCTCGGGGTCGTCTTCCGCGTGGCAGGCCACTCTCTCGTCTGGTACGACGAGGTGGCCTCCATCATCCTGGCCTGGCTGACCTTTTACGGGTCAGCCCTGGCCTCGTTCAAGCGCGGTCACATCGGTTGCCCCGAGGTGGTCGACATGCTCAAGGGTGCGGTGCGCTGGTATCTGCAACTGTTTACCCAGCTGCTGGTGATTGTGTTTTTTGGCCTGCTGGCCTGGGTGGGCATGCAGATCATGCCGATCCTGGCCAGTGACACCATGACGAGTCTGCCCGACGTGCCCATGAACTGGGTGCAGTCGGTGATTCCGATATCGGCCACCATGATTTTGCTCATCGAGGTTCGCTATTTGCTGATCTTGCTGTCGCGTAAGCCTTCATTGGCGGGGGTGCGCTGATGCAAACCATGATGATTTTGTTTGGTCTGGTGCTGTTGATGGTCATCATCAATGTGCCGATCGCCGTGGCGCTTGGCCTGGTGGCCACCGGCGCAATGGTTCTCACGCAAGGCCTTGACAGCCTGCCCAATGTGGCCATTGAGGTGTTCAATGGCGCGACCAACTTCCCCCTGCTGGCGATCCCGCTGTTCATCCTGGCTGGCGCGATCATGAACTCGTCGGGTATTTCCCGGCGTCTGATCAATCTGGCCTCGGCCCTGTTTGGCTGGATTCGCGGAGGCTTGGCGCATGTGAGCATTGGCGTGTCCATGTTTTTTGCCGAGATCTCGGGCTCTGCCGTGGCGGATGTGGCCGCACTGGGCTCTGTGCTGATTCCGGAGATGAAAAGAAAAGGCTACAGCAGCGCGCTGGCCGCGTCCGTTTGCTCATCCGCTGCGTCGCTGGCGGTGATTATTCCGCCTTCAATCCCTATGATTCTTTACGCCGTGATGGCTGGTGCCTCGGTCACACAGCTGTTTGTGGCTGGCATCATCCCGGGCATTCTCGGTGGCTTTGGCATGATGGCTTTGTCGTACTACTTTGCCATTCGATACAACCTGCCGCGTGAGGACAGTTTTTCAGGACGCCGCGTCCTGAAAAGTGCTCGTGAGGCGGGGTGGGCCCTGGTTCTTCCGATCATCATTCTGGGTGGCATCTTTGGCGGCTTTGTCACCGCCACCGAAGGCGCTGCGCTGGCGGTGGTGGCGGCGCTGTTTATCGGATTGGTGATTTACCGCGAATTGGATTGGAAGCATCTGCGCCAGGCCATTTTGGAAGGCGGCGTGCAAACGGCGGTCGTGATGCTGATGGTGGCCACCAGTGCTTTGTTGGGCTCTTACCTAACGGTTGGTGGTGCACCGCAGGAGATGGCTGCAGCCGTTGGCGACTTCACCAAGAACCCCAACATGGTGCTTTTGTTGTTGAATCTGCTGTTCCTGTTTCTGGGTATCTTCCTGCATTCGGCCGCTGCCATTATTCTGGTGGTGCCGATCGTCATGCCCCTGGTGAATTCGGTGGGCATTGATCCGGTGCATTTCGGCATTGTGGTCACCCTCAACCTGGCGATCGGGCAGCAGACGCCGCCTGTGGCCAGTGTCTTGATGGTGGCTTCGTCCATTGCCAAGATCGGCGTCTGGGAAGTCACGCGCACCAATGTGGCCTACATCGGCGTTCTGTTGGCCGTGCTGGCGCTGGTGACTTACGTTCCGGTGGTGGGCATCGGACTGGTCGATTTGTTTTACAGGTGATCTAACTTGACGGACACGGCCTCGGGGCGGGTTCACTGCCACATCGACGGCGCTCTCGCCCAGGTTGTTTTTGACAGGCCGCAGGCGCGCAATGCCATGACCTGGCATATGTACGCTGAACTCGAGCGCATTTGCAAAGAGTTGTCCCGAACACCCGGTTTGCGCGTGGTGCAATTTCGCGGCGCGGGCGGCGAAGCCTTTGTGGCGGGGACCGACATCGAGCAGTTCAAGGCTTTTCGCACCGCGCAGGACGCCTTGGACTACGAGGCGCGCATCAGTGAAGTGATGGGTGCACTCGAGTCTTTGCCTATGCCCACAGTGGCGGTACTTGAGGGCTGGGCAGTGGGTGGTGGCCTGGCCATTGCCACGGCCTGCGACTTTCGCATCGCGCGCAGCGGCACGCGCATGGGTGTGCCCATCGCCAAAACGCTGGGCAACTGCCTGGCCATGCCGAATCTGGCCCGGCTTGAGCGTGCCTTTGGTCACCAGCGTGTCAAGCGCATGCTCTTGCTGGCGCAGTTTGTTGAGGCTGACGAGGCGCTGGCGTGTGGCTATCTGGAGCAGGTGTGTGAGGCTGGCGACATCGACGCGGCCGCGCGCGCCTTGTGCGAGCGCCTGAGCGCCCTGGCGCCGGTGACGCAAAGTGCCATGAAGACGGGCTTGCAGCGCCTGGTGACCGAACAGCTGCCTGAGGGCGACGATTTGGTCGTGCGTTGCTACACCAGCGACGACTTCCACGAAGGCGTGCGTGCGTTTGTGGAAAAGCGGCCACCGAAATGGCAAGGTCGCTGATGCAGCAATGGGGCGCCCGATGAGCGCACAGCGTTCGGCGCACAGCGGGCCTTTGGCGGGCATGCGCGTGCTCGAACTGGCCCAGATCATGGCTGGGCCGACCTGCGGCCTGCTCTTGGCCGACATGGGCGCCGATGTCATCAAGGTTGAAAAGCTGCCGGGGGGCGACGATTCCCGTGGTTATCGCGAGCCCCGTATTCGTGGCATCTCGGCGCCGTACCTGGTGATGAACCGCAACAAGCGCGCCATGGCTGTCAACCTGAAGATGCCTGAGGGCAAGGCGGTGTTGCTGCGCATGGTCAAAGCGTCTGATGTGCTGACCGAGAACTACCGCGTCGGTACGCTTGAAAAACTCGGCCTTGGTTATGAGGTGCTGCGGCAAGTGAATCCGGGCCTGATTTATTGCGCGATCTCGGGCTATGGCCGCACCGGCCCTTATGCCGACAAGGGTGGTTTTGACCTGATCGCACAAGGCTTTGCGGGGCTGATGTCGATCACCGGCGAACCGGGTGGTGCGCCCGTGAAAACCGGCAACTCGGTCGCCGACATCTGTGCCGGCATTCTGGCTGCCACCGGCATTTGCGCGGCCTACGCGCACAAGCTCAAAACGGGGCAGGGCCAGATGGTGGAAACCTCGCTGATGGACGCGGCCCTGCAGCAAACCTACTGGCAGGCCGCCAGTTACTTTGCCACAGGCGAGTCGCCCGGCCCCACAGGCTCGGCGCACTTGCTTAGCGCGCCCTACCAGGCTTTCCAGACCCGCGATGGCTGGATCAATATCGGCGGGGCCAACCAGTCCAACTGGGAGCGCATCGCGCGCGTGCTGGGGCAAGCTGACTGGCTCACGGACCCGCGCTTTGAGAGCAATACCGCACGCATGGCCAACCGCGGTAGCCTGGTTGATTTCATGCAGGCGATCCTGAGCCAGCACGACAGCGCGCACTGGCTGGCCTTGTTTGATGCAGCTGGTGTACCAGCAGGTCCTGTGCACAGCATTGGCCAGGCCCTGAGTCATCCGCAGACTTTGGCGCGCGGCATGGTTCAGAATGTGCAGCATCCCGAGCTTGGCGCCATGCAGACGGTGGGCTGCCCGATTCATTTTTCTGAAACGCCAACGCGCATTGACTGTGCTGCACCATCGCTGGGGCAGGACACAGAGGATTTGCTGGGGGAATTCGGTTACAGCCGGGCCGAGATTGCCGCACTGGTTGACAGCGGTGCAGTGGCAACGCCTGAGTCTTTGCGATAAGTCATGGCGCATCTGGCGCTGGTGCGGTGAACTTGCAACTGATCCGGCCTGAATCGTCGGGCTGGTGATGGTGGAGACCACTTGGTCGGTGTGCGCGATCAGCACTGACTGAGCCAAGCAAGGAGAAGCTTATGAGCACACCGACGAAAGCCGATGACCGTCCATTGGTGAATTGCGAAATTTGTGCCAAGCTGGTGCCCGCTTCTGAAGCAAAGGTGCCGGAGGCCGTGGATTATTTTGTGCACTTTTGTGGGCTGGAGTGCTACGACCTTTGGCAGAAAAAAATCCAGCAGGATCAGGACAGTCAGAGTCGTCAAGCCAATCAATCCGACTAGACGTTGTGCAAGAAACGGCAGGCCCCGCGCGCACCTTGGCCTGGGGTGCGCGGCCACCAGCCGTAACGACGGCTTAAATAGATCGTTTCAAACCAAAACCGCGGTCCGGTAACGCGCCGCCTCTGGCTCGGCTAGCGCGCTGGGTAGCTTGCCCAAGTAGAGCCGTTGCAGTGCACCGGGGCTCAGGCCGCAGGCTTGCACAAAGCACCGATTCATGTGGGCCTGGTCGGCAAAGCCTTGCGTCTGTGCAATCGTGCTCAGGTTTTCACCAGTGCGCAACTGGGCGTTGGCGCGCAGCAGGCGCACCGCGCTGCGCAAGGTCTCAACAGTGGTGCCTTCCGCATGTAGATGGCGCTCCAGTGTGCGCGGGCTGCATGCCAGGTCACCGGCGACATCGGGCAGTGTGTGGTGGCCTGTGGCTTCCAAAACCTGAAGCACCTTGTGCGTGATGGAAGTCTGCAGATGCAAAAAGGCAGCCACTTCACTCAGGGTATCGATTTTGTGGTCCTGCGCGCGGGACGGGCGTTCATGAACCGCCGGGCGGCAACGCGGCTGCGCAAGACAGGGACCACGCCGGGGCGGTACACCGCCGAGAGCGGGTTGAGGTTGGTGTAGCGAAACTCGGCGTAGGCCTGCTCTAGATCGCTGTGACCTGATGCAATGAGTTGTTGCAACGCTGGCGCGAACAGGTAGACGCTGTGCGGGAATGTGCCATTGACGATGTCGCCGAGGACCAAGGGCATACGCCGCCTTCTTGACAAGCGGCGCCTGGCCAGCAACTCACTCACCACCGACCGAAATGTGAGCTCCCGCATGTCGGGCTCCCTTCTGAGGGCCCTGACTGCCAGGACTGTCGTTCCTATGATTGCTCGTATGCGATCAAGCTTAATCACCTAGGGGTCAAAAGACAAGCCAACACCGACCCTGCAGTTTGCGCTGGGTCAAGGTGTTGGCTGGTGGACAGGGCGACAGCGGCGTTCTCATCGAACAGGCTTGTCTCACCCTGCCTTCGCACCTGCGTCATTTGCAGGTCGTTGCAGCCTTGCCGGCTGCAGTGGGCTCGAGTGCCAGGTTGAGGTCCTCAGCTTCGGCCAACGCCTCGTCGGCGGTCTGCATGGGTGGCCGATTCATGTCTGCGAAGACTTCCTCGGTCAGCATCAGACCCATCAACTCGGTGGGGCTGGGGCTGTCTGCGGCAATGGTGCCTAGACCTGGCTCGGGGCAGGCTGTTTCAGCCAATACCGCCGGGTCGTCGTCAATGCCAAATGCCGATCGCAGCTCCTCGTAGGCAGAATCATCGGCTGCCAAAGGGTTCACAGTCGCATCTTCCGCGCGTCCAATGTAAGCCGAGGGGTTGTTGTAGCCTCTCGTCTCGGCAACAGTCGAGTCCTCGGCGTGCCCAATGTAAGCCGAGGGGTTGTTGTAACTCCTTGTCTCTACAGTGGTTGCGCCTTGCGCGACGGCACCCTCAACAGCGTTATGCCCAGTACCACCACCATTTGAGAGAACTGCCCCGGAGAACAGCCCCATCAACAACACCAAGGTGGCTTTGGCGATGACATTGCGTCTCATTTTGTGACTCCTTTCCTGAACAACGTTGAACACACAACGATCTCGACTTGCCGCCATGATCACGCGGCGCGCGCCTTCAATCTTGAATCCAGGCGACAACTTTTTGGATTCATCCGACAAGTTGACAGGCTCTGGTTTTTGGACGGTCTGCCACTGCTTGATGCTGGCGGCTTGATGCCGGCTGCCTGGCGCTGTGTCGCGAAAAACGAAACGCCCGCTTTGTGAGCGGGCGCATCGCTTTGCCGGAAAGACTCCACAACTGATGTCGCTGCAATAGTCGTCTGCTTACTGTTGCTCATTGCACAAGGGCGTTGTGGTGCCCGCGGCGGTCGGCTCCAGCACCTGGTTCAGGTCTGTCGAAGCAGAAAAAACGCCTTCGCTGGCTTGCGCGATGACGCTGTTTGACATCTCTTGCAGCCAGGCTGGGTCGGCAGTTGAGGCCAGGTCAAAGCCCAGGGCCGGTGTATGGATGCTTTGCTGAGCGCCCAGATTCGAAACCGGGTATGGCGTGACTTCGCATGCCCATGCCAGTGCCCAAGAGGCAGCCAGTACGGCAACGACGCTGGCTTTTTTGAGTAGTGCGGCTTTCATGTGAACTCTCCTTCAGGTACATAAAACACAGGGATATATTGCTCGTTCACGGCTCATTCATCTTGTACGTACACGACACCTTTTTGTACTCATGCGCCAAATTTTTGTACTCATGCGCCAAATGGTTCGATCAATCGATCGACGCTGCAATGGACATGACCGTCTGAAGGTCGGTCTGCTGCGGGATCATGACTACACTGATGCCCTTGCTGCTCCAACGGGCTGATCTGATCAATGCCACCTGCTAGCAGCAAAGTTATAAAAAAGCATGCCCCGACTGTTTTCTCCCATGGCCGTCATCTCGAGTCAGCTGATGGCACAGGCCTGGCCCAATTTCGTGGCGCATGTGCTCTCCATGGGCATGATGATTGCCGACACGGTGATTGCGGGTCGCTTCGGCACTGCCGACTTGGCCGGTGTTGCCATTGGCAGTAGTTATTACGTCAGCGTGATGCTTTTGCTCACTGGGACGCTGCAGGCCGTGGCGCCCCTGGTGGCGCATCATGTCGGTGCGCGCCAGGACCAGGCCGCAGCTGCGACTTTGCAACAGGGTTTTTGGCTGGCTTGTTTTCTGGCGGGTCCGGGGCTGCTGCTGCTCACCCATCCGCAGCCCCTGTTTGAATGGGCTGGTGTGCCGCGCGATGCTGCTGAGCGCGCTCTTGATTACCTCCGAGCCGCCGCCTGGGGCTTCCCGGCCGTGCTTTTTTTCCGCACCTTTGCTGGTTTTAGCAACGCCATCGGACAGCCGCGTGCGCTCATGGTGATTGGCGCGGTGGTGACTGCCGCGCACGTGCCGCTGGCCTGGTCGCTCACCAACGGCGTGTGGGGTCTGGCGCCCATGGGCGGTACGGGCTGTGGCGTGTCGACAGCGATTGTGAACTGGCTGGCTCTGATCAGTGGCTTGGTCTACCTGCGTGTGCACCGGGCCTATCAGCGCTTTGCGCTGTTTGAGCGCTGGCGCCGGCCAAGCTGGGCGACGCAGCGTGACTTGCTGCGCTTGGGGCTGCCCATGGGTTTGTCGACGTTTATCGATGTGAGCTCGTTTACCCTGATTGCGATTTTGGCGGCGCGCATGGGCGAGGCCACCGTGGCAGGGCACCGGGTGATTGCCAATATGACGGCCCTGATCTACATGCTGCCTTTGTCGCTTGCGATTGCGACGCTGGTGCATGTGGGGCAGTCGATGGGTGCACAAGACCCGCAGCGCGCGCGTGCGGTGGCCCGGGTGGGCTTGCGTCTGACGCTGAGTTTTGCGCTGGCCATTGGCGTGCTGGTCTGGCTGCTGCGCGAGCCCCTGATTGGTTTTTACAGCACCGACCCCACAGTGCGTGCCTTGGCGCTGAGTCTGGTGATCTACCTGTGCTTCTATCAGGCCTTTGATGGTCTGCAGACCGTGGCCGCCTACGCGCTAAGGGGCTACAAGGTCACGTTGTTGCCCATGGTGTTGCACACAGTTTGTTTTTGGGGCGTGGGGCTGGCTGGCGGTTACTGGCTAAGCTTTGCTGCACCCTGGCGCGCCGAGCAGCCCTCGGTCGCGGGCTTTTGGCAGGCTTGTGTGGCCGCAACATTGCTGGCTGGCGTGCTGTTCATTACGCTGATGCGCCGGGTGGCCCGGGCGCGTGAACACGACATCAGCCCCGGCCAGACTGCGCAGGGCATCGGGCAGGGCTGATGCTGGTTTTGAGCGGTGGCGCGCTCACCAGTCGATCGGCTCACCCCGGTGGTCGATGAATGAAGCTCCTGCTTGCGGCGCAAGACTGCGCAGGGCTTTCATCATGCCCGCGACCGATTCGGCCGGATCCAGCAGCGCGGCGACACCGCTGGCAAATGGGGCCGACAGGCGCGAGCGCACGGTGCCCGGCTGTAGTGCCACAAAGCGCCAGTTCGGCTGCCGACGCTGTGATTCGATGGCCGCGGTGTGCAACACCATGTTCATGGCCGCTTTGGATGCGCGGTAGCTGTACCAGCCGCCCAGGCGGTTGTCGCTGATGCTGCCGACGCGCGCGCTGAGCTTGGCATAAAACGCATCGCCAGGCCTTAGCAGAGGTGTGAACTGCTGCAAGACCAGCGCCGGGCCGATGGTGTTGATTTGCAGCGAGGCCATCAGCTGCGCCGGGTCCAGCGACTGCAGGGATTTCTCGGGGCCTTGTCCATCGATGGTCAGCGCGCCTGTGGCGTCCACGATGATGTCAAAGAGACCCTGCTGCGCCAGACTTCGGGCTGCGGCACGAATCGAGTCGGGCTCGCGCAGGTCCAGCCGGGGTTCGCTCGAGCGACTCAGGCCAATGGCTTGTGCGCAGCAGGTGTCAGACTTGAAGTAGTCCAGAAAGGCTTGCCCGATAGAGCCTGTGGCGCCAACAACCAGCGCGCGGTAATCGGCGCTGAGCATCAGGCCTCCTCTCGTTGGTAGAGCATCACCTTGAGCGAGCGCTCCTGGGACACATCTTCAAAGACCGCTGGGTTGGCGATGCGCTGCCGGTAGCTTAAGCCGGGTGCTGATTGCGCCATCGCTTGCTGCAGAAAATCGGTGCCCAGCTCGGGCGCATTGAGGCACACCAGCGCGTGGCCACCGGGTGCCAGCAGGTCGGGCAAGCGGCGCAGCACCCGCACATAGTCTTTCTCGGCCACAAAACTGCCTTTTTGAAAACTGGGCGGGTCGATGATGACCAGCCCGTATGGACTGTTGCGCCGGATTTTGGCCCAGCTGCTGAAAATGTCGTGAACCCAAAAAACAGCGCCCGGTAAAACCCCGTTGGCTTGGTGGTTACGCCGTGCCACAGCCATGGCGCCTGGGCTCATGTCGACATTGATGACCTGGCTTGCACCGGCTTGCAAAGCGACCACCGAAAATGCGCCGGTGTAAGCGAACAGATTCAGCAGCGACAGTCGTGGATGCTGCGCCAGGTGTTGGCGCAGCCATTGGCGAGCACCGGCCATGTCGAGAAAGAAACCATGGTTTTTTGATCGCAGCAGCTGAATCTGAAAGCAGGCACCGTCCTCCCACACCAGATGCGGCTCGGGCACATGACCGCAGAGCAGCTCGGTGTTGGCCTGCCCGCCGTGGCGAACCTGCAGCACCAGATGGAGCGGCTGCTTCGGCGCGATATGGGCCCAGCGCTGCGTCAAGGCCAGATGGAGACGTTCACGCACGGCGGCTTCGATCGGCGCGTGACTGGTGATCAGCCAGACTGGCGGATAAAAGTCCAGTGACCATTGTTCGCAGCCCGGGTGACGCCCACCGCGGCCATGAAACAAGCGGCAGGCCTGTGTGGGCAGCGCCATGGTGGCGATGGTGTCAAGCAAGGCCTGCATGTGGCGCGTCGATTGCGTTGCGCGGGTGTTGCCAGAGGGCGCGGTATTCCATGCTGCGCGCCGGACGCATCAGGCCAGCGACAGGCTGTTGATGACCAGCCCTGCCATTGCACAGGCGAGGATGGTCTCAATCACCCCACGCTTGAATTTGATAAGGGCCAGCAGCGCAAGCCCAACCAACACGGCCGCTGGAAGATCGACGCCTTGCGCGATGCCTGCGGGCCAAAAAGTGTGAACGGCGAACAGCCAGGCTAGTTGCGCCATGACTCCAACCACGGCTGCCGTGATGGCCTGCAAGGGGGCCTTCAGGCGAACTTCGCCTTGCGTGGACTCCACGACTGGGCCGCCTGCCAGAATGAAGATGAAGGAGGGCAAGAAGGTAAACCAGGTCACCACGCATGCCGCGACCACGCCCGAGACGACGGGCAGGTGCGGCCCCACAAGGGTCTGCGCGTAGCCACCGACAAAGCCGACGAATGCCACCACCATGATTAAAGGCCCGGGCGTGGTCTCGCCCAGCGCAAGACCGTCCATCATTTGTGCCGCGCTCAGCCAGCCGTGGTCCACCACAGCGCCCTGGTAGACATAGGGCAGAACCGCGTAGGCGCCCCCGAACGTCAGTAAGGCTGCTTTGGTAAAAAACCAGGCCATCTGCGCCAGGCCGTGTTGCAGTCCCCAGCCCAGCGCCAGTGCGGTAAAGGGAATCAGCCACAGCAGTGCGCCAGCGCCGACCACCCGGGCCAGGCGTGGCCAGGTGAATCGGGTGTGCTCGGCACGTGGCGAGTGTTCATGAATCAAGGCGGTGTGAGTGTCCTGCCCTGTAGCCTTGTGCGCAGCAGCCTGCGACCAGGCGGCAGGCCGGATGCGTGCACCCACAGAGCCCAGCGCCGCCGCAGCCAGAATGATCATTGGGAAAGGAAGGCCCAGCACGACCATGGCGATGAATGCGCCGATCGCCACGCTCCACAGCGTGGTGTTGTGCAAGGTGCGGGTGCCCAGGCGCAGCATGGCATGAACGACCACCGCCACCACGGCTGGCTTGATGCCGGCAAAGACTCCGGCGACCAGGCTGGTGTGGCCCCAGGCCAGGTAGATCCAGGACAAAGCGATCAGGAGCAGCAAAGACGGCAGCACAAACAGCAGGCCTGCCAGAATACCGCCACGTGTTTTGTGCATGAGCCAGCCCAGATAGGTTGCGAGTTGCTGCGCCTCAGGACCAGGCAGGAGCATGCAGTAGTTCAGGGCATGCAAAAAGCGTTGTTCACTGATCCAGCGGCGCCGCTCGACCAACTCGGTGTGCATGATGGCGATCTGTCCGCTGGGCCCACCAAAGCTGATGAAGCCCAGCTTAAGCCAGAACCACAAAGCGGCACGAAAGCTGGGTGCTTGGACATCCGTCGCATGGCTGTCACCGGCCGATGGCGCCGCAGGCGCCGTGTGCGAATCGGGTCCCATCACGCTCACGAGGCGCTGCGGGTCTGGGCTGCCGCGAGGCTTAAGCCTTGGCCGTTGACGCCTTGCGGTCGGCCACCACCTTCTGCGCCGACGCACGCTCACCCACCATCTTGGCGTAGGGTTTGTAGTCAATGCCGGCAGCGAGCAGCAGGTCTTCGCCGTACACCGCCTTGGTGGTCATGCCAATGAGGGAGAGGTGCACAAAGGCGGCGCAGTCAGCCTGGGTGAAGGTCTCGCCCGCCGCAAAGGGTGCGAATCGCAGCAGTTTTTTGGCCGCCGCCAGGTTTTTCTCGAGGGTCTTGCGTACACGCGCCTGGGTGGATTCGCTGGCCGGGCGGTTGAAGAAGGCGTGGCCATAGAGTTCACGCGCCGGAATTTCCAGGTGCCACTCGATGAAGGTGATCAGTTCTCTGACCTTGGCCGCCTCAAACGGGTCTTTCGGGCGCAGGCTGTGCGAGGGGTACGCGTCGTCAAGATAGTCCATGATGACCTGGCTCTCGCACAAAGCACCCTGAGGCGTGCGGATGAATGGAATTTTTCCCAGGGGCGTGTCTTTCAGCACAGCCTCTTCGGTACTGCCTGTGCCCACGCGCTCTTCCTGGAATTCCAGGCCTTTTTCAAGCAGGGCCATCTTGACTTTGTTGTAGTAGTTCGAGATCGGGAATCCGCACAGGGTCAGCACATCAGTCTCCTCCAAAGTTTGGCGCGATCTTAAGGGCAGTGCGCGCGTGCAGCGGCGAGCCGCTCAGGCCAGGCGCTCACTTTGCAGCGCGAGAAACTCGCGAAACGCGTCGATGGCCAGTTGCATGTCGTCGCTGGTGCTGGACTCGAGCGGGTTGTGGCTGATGCCGGCGTTTTCGCCGCGGACGAACAGCATAGCTTGGGGCATGATTTGGTGCAGCTTCATCGCATCATGGCCAGCGCCGCTGGGCAGCTTGGTCAGCGGCACGCCCAGGCGGGCCAGGCTCTTGTCCCAGAAGTCCTGAAAAATGGGGTCGCAGGGTGCGGCGGCCGCGCGCATCACCTCGTCAGCTCGCCAGCGCAGACCACGGCGCTCGGCAATGGCCTTGAGCTGGTCGAGCACATCGCTTGCCAGGGCGTCACGCTGCGCGTCGCTGGGTGCGCGCATGTCCAGAGAGAACAGGCAACGCCCGGGCACCACATTGATGGAGCCGTCGGGCACCTGCCACTGGCCGATGGTGGCAACCAGGCTGTCGTCTTGCGCTGCGCGCTGTTCTATATACACGCTGAGCTCGGCCACCGCCGCTGCAGCGTCACGGCGTCGCTTCATCGGTGTGGTGCCGGCGTGGCTGGGTACGCCGGTGATTTCGCACTGCAGGCGAATGCTGCCGTTGATCGATGTCACCACGCCGAGCGGTCGATTCAGCTCGTTGAGCACGGGCCCTTGCTCGATATGGACTTCCACGTAGCCCAGATAGTTGCTGGGGTCACGCTGCAGTTGGGCAATGTCCTGGACTTGCAAGCCAGCGTTGTGCATGGCTTCGCGCATGGAGATGCCCTGACTGTCGCGCTGCTCGAGCCAGGCGGGGTTGAAGTCACCGACCAGGGCGGAGGAACCCAGGAAAGTGGCTGGGTAGCGCTGACCTTCCTCTTCGGAGAACGCGACCACCTCCAGTTCAAACGGCAGGCGTTTTCCCTGCTGGTGCAGCTCTCGCACCGCGGCCATGGCGACAAAAATGCCGAGCCGTCCGTCGTAGCGCCCACCATTGCGAACCGTATCAAAGTGGCTGCCCGTGAGAAGAATCTTGCCTGTGGCATCTTGCGCACGGTAGCGGCCCACCACATTGCCAACAGCATCAATGCTGACCTCATCGAAGCCACCATCGCGCATGCCTTGCGCGATCTCCTGGGCACAAGCCAGGTGTGCATCGCTCAGATAGGTCACGGTGAGCTGTCCCTTGGCTGCGAAAGGCGGTTCGCTGTGGCGCGCCAAGCTTCTGTGCCAGTCCCAGACCAGGTCGCCGAGCTGGGTGTTTGCGTCAAACAGGTCTTTGAGCCGGATCTCTGCGATGCGATGGATGTTGCGCAGGCACTCCTGCATTTCAAAGTCCGGATGCCCGTGCAGCCGGCGCGCCAGGGTATTGATGATCTCGGTGCGCGTCAGGCCAGTGCCGCGCGGGCCACGTACGGCCAGAATGAAAGGCCAGCCAAACTTCGCCTTGTAGCTGGCGTTGAGTGCGTGCAGGGTTTCAAATTCCTGCGGCGAGCACGCGGTCAGACCTGCTTTTTGTTGTTCGTTGGTCGACTCAGCGGTGAGCGTCTGACTGACCATGGCACGGCCAGCCAGTTCTGGGTGTGCCTCGATCAACTGGCGCTGCGCCTCAGTCCCTGCCTGGCTCACAACGTCGGCCATGGCTGCCTTGAGTGCGGCCAGTGATGCGAATGGCCGTTTGGTCAGTGCTTCACGCGCGATCCAGGGCGAATGTTCGTAAATACCCGCAAGCCAGGCTGTGGCCTGGTCAGCATCGGCTGCATTGAGCTGCTCCAGTGTCAGGGCCATGGTTTTACGCGGTAAAGGGGTGAACCGAGCGCCAATGCTCAGCAATGTCGATACGCCGGGCAACCCACACATGGTCATGCGCGCAGACATGATCCAGAAAACGTTGCAAGGCCGTGATACGTCCAGGTCGGCCCAGCAGGCGGCAATGCATGCCCACGCTCATCATCTTCGGTGCATTCTCGCCCTGCGGGTCACCTTCGGCGTAAAGCGCATCGAAGGTGTCCTTCAGGTACTGGAAGAAGGGGTCTGCGTGCGAATAGCCTTGCGGCAGTGCAAAGCGCATATCGTTGCAGTCCAGTGTGTAGGGGACGATTAACTGGGGTACTACCTGGCCGTCGGTCTTGCGAACGGTCATCCAGAAGGGCAGATCGTCGCCGTAGTAGTCGCTGTCGTAGGCGAAGCCGCCGTAGTCAGCCACTAGGCGGTGCGTGTTGGGGCTGTCACGCCCGGTGTACCAGCCCAAGGGGCGCTCGCCCATCAGGCTTTCCAAGATGGCCATGGCCTGCGCCATGTGTTCACGCTCAGTTTGCTCGTCGATGTGCTGGTAATGAATCCACTTCAGTCCGTGGCAGGCCATGTCGTGTCCGAGCGCCTTGATGGCAGCGCACAGCTCGGGGTGCTTTTGTAATGCGCTGGCCACACCAAATACGGTTAGCGGAAGTCGGCGTTTTTCAAATTCGCGCAGGATGCGCCAGACCCCCGCACGCGATCCATATTCGTAAATGCCTTCCATGCTCATGTGCCGCGCCTCATAGGCCGCGGGGTTGAACATTTCAGAGAGGAATTGCTCGCTCGCCTTGTCGCCGTGCAGGACCGAGTTTTCGCCGCCTTCTTCGTAGTTCAGCACAAACTGGACAGCCACGCGGGCCTTGCCGGGCCACTGGGCATGCGGCGGGTTCCGGCCATATCCGATGAGGTCACGGGGGTATTGGGCAGTGCTGTCGTAATGTGACATGGTGCAGGGTTTTCTCAAACAATCATGGCCAGCTTGCAACGGGGACAGCCGGTGTCGGTTTGCCTGGGTTGGTTTGCAGTGTCAGGCTGGCCAGGACATGGTCCAGGTGTTGCGCCATCAGCGCTGTGGCATGGTCGGTGTCTTTGGCCTCCAGCGCGGCCACCAGTGTTTCGTGCTCGTCGACCGAGTGACCCGCGTCGTCACTGGACTGGTACATCAGGGTGACCAGCGCGCATCGCGAGATCAGGTCGCCGAGCACTTCGGCCAGCACGGTGTCGCCCATCAGGTTGGCCATGACCACATGAAAGTCCCCCAGCATTTCATTACGGCCGGTCAGGTCGTGGCCGTCGAGCGCTGCGCGCTCAAGCTTGAGGTGCTGTCGCAAGGCCTTGATGTGTGCGGGCTTGACCTGTGCCACAAACTTTCGTGTCATCTCCAACTCAAGCACGCGGCGCAAGGCAAACACCTGCTGCGCCTCTTGCGGTGAGGGTGCGGCTACAAAGGCGCCGCGCGATGGCTCCATCGTGATCAATCGCTTTTGCGACAATCGGAACAAGGCTTGACGTACCAGCGTTCGTGAAACGCCAAAATGGTCTGCGAGTTTTTGCTCGCCGAGTTTCGCGCCAGGCGCAAGTCTGTGATCGACAATGGCCTGCGTGATGGCAGAGACAATGATGCTGGTCGGCGTCTGGTCCATGGGATGCGCTTTCGAGCCATGATGATAGCCGAAGCGCGGTATTTTTGTATACACTTTGTCAACCGTCATTTCTTGAATTCATTGATGCAGGATTGGCTCTGATGGGCTTGAGCACACATGTTCTGGATACCATGCACGGCTGCCCGGCAGCGGGTATGCATGTGCGCCTGTTCGCGCTCGACGGTGCCGAACTGGTTCTGATCAAATCGATCACGCTGAATGCTGATGGCCGCAACCCGGACGGCCTGCTGATTGACCCAGCGCACATGCGACAAGGTCGGTTCCGCCTGGTTTTTGATGTGGCCGATTATTTTCAGGCGCGCGGCGTGAATCTGCCCGAAGAGCCTTTTTTGCAAGAGGTGCCAATCGACTTTGGCATCGCTGCGCCTGAGCAGCACTACCACGTGCCGCTGCTGGTGAGCCCCTGGAGCTACAGCACGTACCGCGGTTCATGACGATGCGGCCTTTGAATGACGACCGTGCGCCACGACATGTCTTGTTTCCTTGCGCGCCAACAGGGCCTTGCAGCCACGCAGGTGATGCTTTGTCTCGCGCTGGGGGCATTGCCCGGCCTTTTGTGAAGCGCTGAGACCTCACCATGGACGCGTATTGGCTGGACTGGGCGAACTTGCTGCTGCGCTGGACGCATGTGATCGTGTCCATCGCCTGGATCGGCTCTTCGTTTTACTTTGTGTTCCTGGACAACAACCTGCAGCGGCCCACCTCACCCGATCTGCTGGAAAAAGGCGTGGATGGCGCCATGTGGGCGGTCCATGGCGGGGGTTTTTACAACCCGCAGAAGTACATGGTGGCGCCGAAAAAAATTCATACCAAGCTGCACTGGTTCTTCTGGGAGAGTTATGCCACCTGGCTCAGTGGTTTTGCGCTGTTTACGCTGATGTATCTGTGGAACGCAGGCACTTTTTTGGTCGACAAGTCCTTGATGGACTGGTCGGGCGCGGCCGCTGGGTCTGCGGCCCTGGCTTTTTTGGTGGTGTTCTGGCTGCTGTATGACGCCATCAGCCGCGTCTTCGGCTTTAGACGCCATGGCGAGCTGATTGTTGGCGCTTTGTTACTGCTGGTGCTCGCTTTGGCGAGTTGGCTGGCCAATCATTTGTTTGCCGGACGTGCCGCGTTTTTGCTGGTTGGCGCCATGATGGCCACGGCCATGAGCGCCAATGTGTTTTTCTGGATCATCCCCGGGCAACGCAAAGTGGTCGCCGCGATGACCAGTGGCGCGCCTTACGATGTCAGCGCCCTGGCCATACATGGCAAGCGCGGCAAACAGCGCAGCGTACACAACACCTATTTCACCTTGCCGGTTCTCTTTGCGATGATCAGCAACCACTACAGCTTTTTGTACCTGCACCCCCAGCGCTGGCTGGTGCTCTTTGTGCTGATGGTTGCTGGCGCGCTGATCCGGCAGTTTTTTGTGCAGCGTCACGCCCATTTGCTGGGTCGGGCCCGCAACCCTTGGCCATTTGCGGCTCTGGGCATTGCGCTGATCGGCTTGCTGGTTTTTGCCTTGCGGCCAGCCGCTGTTGCGCCCACGGCTGCACCAAGCGTGACGCCCACTTTGGCGCAGGTGCAGGGCGTTCTCGCGCGCCACTGCCTGAGCTGTCACGGTAGCGCTGTGCAGATGAAGGGACTGCGCCTGGATCAGGCGGCATCAGTGCAGTCGCACGCGCAGGCCATTTACCAGCAAGTGGTCATCACCCGCCAGATGCCGATGAACAACGCCACGGGCATGACCGATGCCGAGCGCGACCTGATTCGTCGCTGGTTTGAGTCCGGCGCTACCGTCCGCTAGCGGCCGCCAAGCCGCTCATTTTTTTGGATTTTTCGCGCTGGCCTGGCCGGCGCCTTGTCTTGCGCGACTGCCTAAAAAATAAGCAATTTAAGAAAACCCAGACGTGGTGAAGATTTGATGAGTTTTCAGCGGCTTATCCACAGACCTGTTCAATCAATCTGGGGATAAATGCCGTTCAAGGCTTGCGCTTGCCAGAAAGTTGGCCGACTCTAGCGCGCTTCGTCGATCATGCGCGTGGTCTGCTGTTCGACCTCGGCGGCGATGACGGCCAGACGCGGGTCGGTCGACAGCATGGCCAGTATTCGCTGCGGGCTGATCATTCCGATCTTGATACGGCCAGCGTCCGAATAAACCGAAATCCGGCAGGGCAACGCCATGTTGAGCTGCATGTCGGTAGCCATCACCTTGGCAGCCTGGCCTGGGTTGCAAACTTCAAAGACCCGGCACTGCTTGTCAAACTCAAGCCCTTTGCTGCGCAGCGTTGCACCAATATCGTGCACATGTAAGACGCCAAAGCCATGGCGCTTGACCGCGGCATCGAGATCGTTACAGGCTTGCTCAAAGGTTTTCTCAGAATCAACAACGTAATACATCAGCGCTCCATGTAGAGGTTTCACACACATGCCGGTTATACCGCATGGCATACGCTGCGCATCGGTCGGTGGCGCGTGGGCGGCTTGTGCTAGCGCAAGAAAGCATAATGTTGGCTCATCAGCGCCGAGACGCAGGCAGCGAGGACCCACGAGCCCGACGATGGATCTGTCAATCATCATCAGAAGCGACAAGCGGCACAACAACCCGCAACTTGGTAACCAGGTTGAGGCCTTGGTCAACGTGCTCCAAGTGGAGATTGATGACATTCGTGACCAGGCCATGGTCGAGGTGATTGTGGTCGACAGTGGCAGCGCCGATGGCGATCTGCGCAGCCTGACGCGTCAGTTTCCCTCGGTTCGCATTGTTCCCAGCGACGCTGATTTGGGTGTGGCCCAGAGCTACAACCTTGGCGCGAACCTGGCGCGAAGCCGCAGCCTTTTGTTTTTAAGTGCAGACACGCTGCTGGCACACGGCTCTTTGCTCAAGTGCCTGGACATCGTGGTCGAGCACCCTCGTGTGAGCCTGTTCTACGGCGAATGGTTTGCGCATCGGGATGAGCCTTTGCCTGAGGGCATGGACCAAGCGTTGGCCACGGCCGCTGCCCCGTCGCCCGGGGCAAGCTTGGTGGCAGGGCAACTGGGAAAAGCTGTCCCTTTGCTGGTGTCCAAGGCCGTGTTGCTTGAGATCGGCGGCTTCGATGAGAACCTTGATGAGCAAGCGGCACAGCAGGATGTGTGCGCACGCATCAAGGCCTTTGGCCGTGATGTGCTGGCCTGGAATGAAATCAGGGCCGTGGACGTCGGGCCGCAGACCACTTGAATGGACAGGCCGCAAGAGCATAAAAAACCCCGGACCAGCCGGGGTTGATCGGGGCGGTGTGCCGCTAACTAAGCCAGCATGTCGGCCCAGATGTTGCGCGCCCAGCCCATGGCGTACTGACCTTCAAGGTCACTGGCTGCAGAAGAGATGCCGCCAGAGCCTGGAACCGTGAGCATGGTCTTCTTGTCTTTGTCATAGCGGTGGATGCTGGCCACGTGGACCACATCACCGGGTGTGACAAAGCTGTAGCAGGTGTTGGCAAAAATCGGCATCTGCGGTGGCTCTTTGCCCATGAGCAGAGAGACCACAGCTGCAGCGCAGGTTTTGCCATGCTGGTTGGCCATGTGACCCGACTTGGGCATGCCTGGCGCAGTCTGGATGGAGTCACCCAGAATGTGCACATTCTTGGCTGCTTTGGATTCATAGGTCAGGAAGTCGACCTCGCACCAGCGCTTGTTCGCGGTGGCCAGGCCTGTCTTGACGGCGATGTCACCTGCGCGCATATCGGGAATCACGTTGAGCACCGCTGCTCTGAAGTCGTCGTTGAAATCAAACTTCAATGTTTTGGTTTTCACGTCGACGTCGACCACGCGATGCTTGGGACGGTATTCGATCAGCCCAGCGTAGTGCTGTGACCACGCCTTCATGAACAGACCTTTCTTCGACTGGATATCGTCGTTGGCATCGAACAGCACCACTTTGCTCTTGGGTTTGGCGCGCTTGAAGTAGTCTGCAACCATGCAGGCACGCTCGTAAGGGCCAGGGGGGCAGCGGTAGGGCGCGCGCGGTATGGCCAGCGCATAGACACCACCATCGGGCATGGCTTCGAGCTGCTTGCGCAGCGCAACCGTTTGCGCGCCAGCCTTCCAGGCGTGCAGTACCTCGGCTTGAGCGGCAGCGGTGCCCAGGCCAGGGATGGTTTCGTACATGAAGTCAACGCCGGGCGAGACGATCAGTCGGTCGTACGACACTTTGCTGCCATCACTGAGTGTCACGCTGCGCTTGTCAGCGTCGATGCTGGCAACCGTTGCGCGCACAACCGTCACGCCGTGGCGGCGGCTTAGGTTGTCATAGGGCGTGGTGATGTCATTGATGTTTTTCGCACCGTTGAGCACCAGGTTGGAAATCGGGCAGGACACGAAGGCCGCATTGGGCTCGATCAGCGTGACGCGAACCGCACCATCCGAAAATTTGCGAATGTATTTCGCCGCGGTCGATCCAGCGAAGCCACCGCCAATCACCACAACATGTCCCGCACCGCTACCAGCGCTTGTGGCACAGCCAGAAATAAAACCCAGGGAGCTCAGGGCCGAGCCTGCGGCTACGGTTTGAACAAATTGACGTCTTTGCATGATCTGTTCTCCTTAAGGTTTCTGGGCTGCAAAATAGCCCGCAATCTGGTCGAGCTGCTCGTCGCTATAGCCCTTGCTGATTTGGTGCATGATGGTGGCTGGACGGCGACCATTTTTGTAATCCTGCAGCTTGAGCACCAATTGGCTCTTGGGCTGGCCAGCCAGTGAGGCATTGCCCGCTTGCGCCCGGCCATCGGTGCCGTGACAGTTGGCACAGGCCGCCGCCCACACACTTACCTGTGACACCTGCGCCTGAGCGCCAAGCGCTCCCAGGCACAGTAACGCAGGCACTACCCATTTCGCAAAAGGTCTCATGTCGTCGTCTCCTTGAAACTATGGTTGTGAAGAGGCTAACAGGCAGGTTCCCTGCCAGTGATGCGTACGCGCCCTGATGGGCCATAGACATCGTCGGTAAGCGTATACGAATTTTGTTGGCGGCAGCCTGTCGCCAGCGCTTCATCTTATTGGTGTTTACCCTGATACCTCCAGGCTGTGTTCTGGTTCTGCCGTCGGACACGCATCGAACGCGACGCCGCCTGAGCGCTGCTCGCGCGCAGTACCTTCAAATGCTTGCGGTCAAAAAGGCGACGGCCAGAGAGCTCGAGGCTACGACGCTGAGCTGCAAGCGCAGGGGCAGGTACCAAGCAGGCAGGCCACCGTGGCGCACCACGATGCGGTCCTGCCCGTACTGTGCTGCAAAGCCGGCGATCAGCAAAGGCATGGCCATTGTCGTGGGCAGTAGCATGCAGGCCCACGCGAGCAGCGCGGGCATGACGCTCCAGAGGTAACGTGTGCGTCGCTGCCCGGCAGACATCTGCGGCAACACCATGGCAAAGGCCCAGTGCAAGGCGCCAACAAAACTCAGGATCACAGCCGCGTACGCGAGCAAGGCACCCTGCCAGCGTAGGGCGTCATCCGGTGCGATCAGGCCCAGACCCGCCAGGCCGACAAAGGGCACCAGGCCGCCATAGCCTAGCCAGGCAACGAGCACGGGGCGAGCTGGGTCATCTTTTTCTGGGGGGCGTGCCATCTGGGGCTGGGTAGCGATGAGGCTAAGGCTAAGGCTAAGGCTTGGATGTCATCAGTGGCAGGTGCGCAAGCCTTTGCTTTGGCAAGTTGTAGCCATTTCCTGCGCTAATTTAAGCTGCTCGGCGCTCATGCCCTCAGCCACCAGGTCTCGGCCGTGGGCCGCGTCGGAAAGACCCGCCTGTGCGGCCAAGCTCAGCCACAGGTGGGCCCGTACATGGTCATTGCCCGCACCACGTCCAGCGTAATACATCGAGCCTAGAGCGAACTGAGCCCAGGCGTTGCCCTGTTGGGCAGCTTTGCGGTACCAAGTGAGTGCTTGGCTGTCATCGCGGCTCACGCCCCGCCCCTCGCTGAACATCAGTCCCAGGGCGACCTGCGCCTGGGCGAAGCCTTGCTCGGCTGACTGTGTGAAAAACCGCTCGGCCCGCCCAAAGTCCTGTGGCGTGCCCTGCCCCTGGCCGTGCATCACACCCAGGTTGTACTGCGCCTTGGCATCCCCGCGCGCGGCGGCGGCGCTGAATTTTTCGATGGCCGTGGCGTAGTTCTTTTGTTGGTAGGCGGCTGAGCCTTCGTCCAGATCATTGGCAAGACTGGTGCCCACGAACAAGGGCATCAAAAGGAGCGTAAATAGCGGTTTCATGGGGGCGGTGTCATTGAGCGCAGCCATTTTATCGAGACACATCGTTCGGCCGGACCGTGTGCGCCGCTGCAGCCACTGGATACGCTAGAGGGCCATGCCCGAACGAATACCGCCGTCGGCGCTGTGCGTGAATGGCGCTTTTGGCGATGTGTCGGCATTGTGAAATTTAACCTTCAGATCGGACGGTTATGTGTTCTTGCAGCGCAGTCAGCGATAGACTGGATTCGACCAGGCCCATGGCGCACATGGGGACGCGAACAAGCTCGATTTGGAGGCCTTGATCATGACAGACAAGCACAAGCAAGTTCAGGACAGCGCAGAGTCTGAGAGGACCGAGCGCAGGGTTCAGTCCGGCGATGGTGCAGCCGGACTGACCGAGCGGCGTCGTTTTGGCGCAGGATTTGCGCCCTTGGATAAGTCGCAGCTCTCGACCGAAGAGGCGATGAAGGCGTATTTGGATTTGCTGCAGGAACGCCGCAACAGCAATCCGAAAAACTGATTCGCGACAGCGGCTTTTTTACGGCCGCCTGGCGGCTCGCCCGCGTGGCGCAGCCTGGGTGGCTGACGCTGTGAGCCTAGCCCGCAAGAGAGCACCTGTGTAGCATGCGCACTTTCTCGCTGAGGTGCCATGCCCGCCCATCATCACCATGTCTATGTGGTTTTGCTCGACCCCGCGGTGGCCACACGGGCCAAATTCATTAAGGTCAATCCGCAATACAAGCCGGGCCAGCCTTGCGTGTACGTGGGCATGACCGGGCTCGACCCAGATACGCGCTTTGACCGGCACAAGGCGGGCATTCAGGCCAATGCGCTGGTACAACACTATGGCCTACGCCTGATGCCCGAACTGGTTGATGACTTGAAGCAGCCCATGAGCTATGCGGACGCCTGCTACATGGAGGTCGATGTGGCCATTCGTCTGCGCGAATCAGGCTTTGGCGTCTGGCAGGCCTGAGGCGCGCGCTCGATGCCTGATGCCTGCTAAGGCCTGGCGATCTTCGCGGCAAGCGCAATTTTTTGACATCCTGCGGCCGACCCCCACCCTAGAATGATTTGCAACAGCATCATGAACACCACACCGCACGATTTAGCAAACGCATGCACGGCCCCATCGCTTGCGGGTCGTCTGCTTCCATCGGCGCTTGAAGCACCATGAACCTGGCTGACCTTCTGCTGCGACAGGCGCTCTGGCACCCGCAGCGCGCCGCGATTTTTTTCGGCACCCGTTTGCACGCGACCTACAGCCAATGGGCCGCGCGCAGCGCAGCGTTGGCGGCGCGCATGCGCCAAGAAGGTTTACGCCCAGGAGATCGCATCCTGCTGTTCATGCGCAACCATCCGCGTTACCTGGAAATTTTGTGGGCAGCCTGGTGGGCAGGGCTGGTGGTGGTACCTGTCAACGCCAAGCTGCATGTGCGAGAACTCGCCTGGATCATCGGGGACGCCGAGCCGGCCTGGGGTTTTGTCAGTGCAGACGTGCTCGACCATCGACTGGCCGGATTGCCCCGCCAAACCGACGTTGACTCGTCAGACATGGCCGAGTTGCTGCAGCCTATTGGGGACGCGATGGCGCAGCCAATCGCACCGCGGGAACCTGATGACGTGGCCTGGCTGTTCTACACCAGCGGCACCACCGGCCGGCCCAAGGGCGTGATGATCACGCACCGCAATCTGTATGCCATGGGCCAGTCTTATTTTGTCGATGTTGATGCCATTGCATCTGGCGATGTGATGGTGTATGGCGCGCCCATGTCGCACGGCGCTGGTTTGTACGCGGTACCGCATCTGATGGCTGGCGCGCGCCACGCGGTGCCAGCCTCGGGCGGGGTCGATCCGGCCGAGTTGTTTGCCTTGGGGCGCGAGCTGGGCCCGATGAGCACTTTTGCGGCGCCCACCATCGTGCGCCGCCTGGTTGAGCATGCCGCGCAGACCGGCCTGAGTGCCGAGCAGGTGGGTGAGTCCTGGAAAACCATTGTGTATGGTGGCGCGCCCATGTACCTTGCTGACATTGAACACGCGTTGGCGGTGATGGGTCCGCGCTTTGTGCAGATTTATGGACAGGGTGAGTCGCCCATGACGATCACGGCTTTGTCACGCGCTGACCTGATCGATCGGCATCATCCGCGCTATCAGCAGCGCATTGGCTCAGTCGGCGTGGCGCAAACGCCGGTGCAGGTGCGGGTGGCCGACGCGCAGGGTCGACCGTTGCCCGCAGGACAGGCCGGTGAAATTCTGGTCAAGGGTGAGTGCGTGATGGCCGGCTACTGGCGCAATCCCGAGGCCAGCGCAGCAGCCGTGCGCGAGGGCTGGCTCTTCACCGGCGACGTGGGCAGCCTGGATGCTGACGGATTCCTCACGCTCATGGACCGCAGCAAAGACCTGATCATCAGCGGCGGCTCCAACATCTATCCGCGCGAGGTCGAAGAGGTCTTGCTCAGTGCCGCTGGCGTGGCCGAGGTGGCGGTGGTTGGTGCGCCCGATGCGCACTGGGGTGAGATCGTCGTCGCCTTCGTGCTACGCCAAAGCGGCGCGGCAGTCAGCGAGGCGACGCTGGATGCCTACTGCCTGGACAACCTGGCGCGCTTCAAACGACCCAAGCGCTATGTATGGGTTGACGAGCTGCCGAAAAACAATTACGGCAAGGTCTTAAAGACTGTTTTGCGCGACCGCCTCAGGACAGCGTGAGGGCCGTGCAGGCGCTCTGCCAGCGCTGCGCCAGCAGCCGCAAGTGAGGTGGTGCTTCTGCAATCAAGGGGCGTGCAACTTGGCGCACCAGCTCGCGCTGGCGCTCATGGCTCAGGTATTCGACGGGTGACTTGCCGTCCACCCGTGCCAGCAGTAAAGCGGGCAGCAAAGCGGCCACACGCGCTTCCAGCGCACTGGCGTCTTCCCAGCGCACCGCCTGCAGGTAGCTTGAGCTCAGGGCAGCATAGGCGTCGAGGTAGGCACCGATCCGCTGCGGATGTACCAGGCACTTGAGCAAGAGATGGTTCAGGCAAAACGCCAGGTCGAACGCCGGCTCGCCGTACCAGGCGCATTCGGCATCGAGCAGTACCGGCCCGTCGGGGCCGACCAGAATGTTCTTCGGGCTTACATCGCCGTGCACCAGCGCAATCTGCGCTGCAGCGGTGCGGTTGGCCAGTGCCTGCAAGGGCGCTGCGAGGTCCTGGTGGGCCTCAGCGGTGGCCAGCAAATAGGGCTCAATACGCAGGGCGAAAAACAGCGCGCGGGTGTTGAACTGTGCCGCCACCGCCGCGCGGCCCGCGCTGGCATTGTGGACCGCGACCATCAGCGCTGCGACAGCCTGAGCGGTGCGCGTGTCAACCTGTTCTTGCAAGAGCTGTGCTTTCCACACCGGGTAGCGCTCGGGCGGCAGAAAGGTCATGGCGAACAAGCCTGCTGCCCCATCGTGCGCCAACACCTCGGGCACGGCCGAGGGCATAAACTGGTGGGCAAAGCGCAGCCATTGCCACTCGGAGGTGTTTCGCTCGATCGGTGCAAACCAGTCGGCCTGCACCTTGAGTTTGGGTAGGGCGCGCTTGATACAGATGCTGCGCTCGGGCAGGTCGGCGCGCCAAATGTCTGACGAGACGCCGCCGCTCAGCATGGACCAGGTCACAGGCGCGTCGGGCTTGGTCAGCCCGTGATGGATCAAAAAGGCTTGTAGTTCTGGCGCCGGCTTCATGTCTTGCGGGCCGCAAAAGCACGCATGCCCGCAAAACCTGCGCCGCTGCGCTCTTCAATGCGTAGCAACTGGTTGTATTTAGAGAGCCGCTCCGAGCTGCGCAAGGAGCCCACCTTGATCTGACCCGATCCCGTGCCCACCGCCAGGTCGGCGAGAAAGTCGTCCTCGGTTTCGCCCGATCGGGCTGAGACCACAGTTGCAAAGCCCTGGCTACGCGCGAGTTTCAGCACCTCGAGCGTTCCGCTCAAAGTCCCATTCTGATTGAGCTTGATGAGCACACTGTTGGCAGCCTGAGTGTCAATGCCTTTTTTCAGCCGGTCCAGGTTGGTGGTGAACAGATCGTCACCAACAAGCTGGATCTGGTGGCCCAGCTCGGCCTGCAGGGTGGTCCAGTCACCCCAGGCGTTTTCGTCGAGCGGGTCTTCCACCGATATCACCGGAAAATGCGCGACCCAGTTGCGCACCCGATCGATCATCTCAGCGGCGCTGACGAGGCGGCCTTCGCGTGTGAGCTTGTAGTGGCCGTTCGGACCCTTGAGCGAACTTGCTGCCACATCGATGGCGATGCCTACGTCGTGTCCCGGGCGAAGCCCGGCTTGGTCAATGGCGCGCATCATCAGCTCGAGCGCTTGTTCGGCGCGGGCAAAGCCTGGGCTCAATCCACCTTCATCGGCCAGCAGCGTGCTCAGCCCGCGCTGTGCCATGATCTCAGCGCAGGCTTGGCGCACCAGCGAGACCATGTGCAGCGCCTCGATGGTGTCGCGTGCGCTCATTGGCACTGCCAGAAAATCCTGCACATCCATGCCGTGGCGCGCATGCATGCCGCCACTGAGGATATTGATCATGGGCATGGGCATCAGCACCTCGCTGTGCCCGCTGAGTTCGGCAATGCGTTCGTACAGCGCTTGGCAACGGGCTTGTGCGACGGCACGACAAGCCGCCAGTGAAACCGCCAGCACCGCGTTGCCACCGAGTCGTTCGAGCTGCGCTGTGCCATCGAGCGCACGCATCTGTGCGTCCAGCGCGTGTTGATCGCTCGCATCACGGCCTGTCAGTGCCTCGGCGATGTCAAGGTTCACATTGGACACCGCCGCCAGCACGCCAAGCCCCTGGTAGTGCAGGGGATTGCCATCACGCAGTTCATGCGCCTCGGCCAGCCCGGTCGATGCACCAGAGGGCACGGAAGCACGCCCAAGGACACCGCCTTCGAGCGTCAGGTCCACCTCCACCGTGGGTCGCCCCCGCGAGTCCAGAATCTGGCGCGCTTGGATTGATCGGATGCGGGTGCTCATGTCAGGTTTACAGCCGGTTGTCGCGTTTGGCTTCCAGCGTTTTGACCAGAGCAAGCAAGGTTTGATTGACCGGCGTGGCAATGCCCAGTCGGGCGCCCTCGTTCACCACATGCCCGTTAAGAAAGTCTATTTCGCTGGGACGGCCTGCGGCCAGGTCTTGCGCGGTTGACGACGATTGCGTCGCCATGGACTGCGCGATGTTGCGCACTTGCTGCCAAATGCCGGCTGAGACCTGAATGCCCGCGGCCTGGGCCACAGCGACCGCTTCATCAACCGCCAGGCGCATCACCGATTCGATACCTTCGCCCATCAACAGGCGTCCGTAGGGCAATTGGGTCACCGCAGACAGCGCGTTGTAGGCGCAATTGATGATCAGCTTGTCCCACAGCGCACCGGTGACATTGTCAGAAATTGAGAGGGGTACGCCCGCTTTACTGAATTCAGACTTGAGCGTCTCGCTGTGTGTGCCCGGGCCGATGACCAGTTCGCCACGGCCGTGGTGCCGGACATGGCCAGGGCCGGCCATCTCTGTGGCCACGTAAACCGCAGCGGGCATGACGGGCGAAGCCAGCAAAATTTGGGCACGCTTGGCGTTGTCAACACCGTTTTGCAAGCTCAACACGACGGCGTCGTCCGCAAGATGTGGCGCGATCAGACCAGCAGCTTCCTGCGTGTCAGTCGATTTGACGCAAAAAAGCACGCACTTTGCACCACGAATCTCAGACACGTCTGTGCTGGCAGCGACCTGAAGGTGTTGGCGAAAGCTCTGCGTTTCCAGCAGCAGGCCTTCGCGCATGATGGCCTCCACATGGCGGGGCCTGGCGATCAGCACGACATCGTGCCCGCCGCGGGCGAGCATGGCGCCGAAATAACAGCCCACCGCACCCGCGCCCATCACCGCAATCTTCATGGCTCCAAACTTCCCTGGCTTTGGCATCGTTGCGGCCTAAGCGGCCAGGCCGCTAGAACCGATCGGTGTGATGCGCAATCTGTTGAATCAACAGCATCATACCCAGAGGCTACACGTGCGCTCAAGAAGCCTTATCGGCTGGCAGCTGAGCGCTGCGCGCGGGGTTGAGCTTGCCGCGAGACTGGGCGCCGGCGTAAAGAATACGAAGCTGTCGATCGATGGCCTGCGTGTGGCAGGCCTTGGCCGCTGCATCGAGATCAGCCCGGGGCGACTGTTCGGCTTCAAAATGGCCAAAGCGGTCCTGGCCTCGCACCAAGAGAGCGCTGTCGCGCAAGGGCGAGCGCTGCTGTAAATGCGTCGGGATGTAGCGTATGGCAAACCCAATGCGATCGTGGTCCGACCGGTTGGGCTCTGAGCCGTGAAACAGCAGCACATGATGAAGCGACATCTGCCCTGGGCGCAATTCCACGGCCGTGACGGTGTCGGGGTCTACCTGGACCGCAATTTCCTGCCCCCTGGATAAGAGGTTGGCTTCGTCGAAGCGATCCTCATGTCTGACCTGCACGTGATGAGTTCCTTGGACCACCTGCATGCATCCAGACTGGCGCGTACTCGGCGTCAGCGCCACCCAGGCCGTCACCACGTCGTGCGACGACAAGCCCCAGTAGGTGGCGTCCTGGTGCCAGCTCACATAGGCGTCGTCGCCGGCAGGCTTACTAAAGAATTGCGAGCTCCAGCACAGTAAATCAGGCCCAAGCAGGCTTTGCACTGCATCCAGAATAGACGGCGCGCGCACCACGTCGTCGAGCCAGGTGTAGAGCAGATGCGGTTTCTGGTTGGTTCGGCCTTTGATCTGCCCGGCCTGTGCGCAGTAGCGCGCGTACAGGCGCTCGGCCTGTGCGTCGCTCAGGGCATCGAGCGGCCACAGAACGCCTTCTTTTTGGTAGCGCGCAATGCGCTCAGGGCTGAGGCACGAGGTCATGGGCGCTTCTGCTTCGGAGACGAGTCCGCATTGTCTGCCCAGCCGAGCAGTTGCTGCGCCCCGGGGGCCTAGGGTTTACCCGAGAAGGGCATCCCTAGCGGCCGCACTGGGCAGACCCGGCGTGAAGGAGCGACGCCAAACCTGGGACATATTGGTGGGAATGTGTCTGTACAAAACAAGCAACACTTTGCTGCCTCCCGATAAACCCCACTTGTCAAGTTTCATGCTTTGTCTTGAAATAGCGTGCGCTCCTGCCTTCAGTCCGAGCGCCAGTCGCTCGATATCCAACAATCAACACGTCAATCCAAAATGGCAAAACTCAATGTCAACGGCAAAGTTCGTGAATTTGAGGCTGAACCCGACACCCCTTTGCTGTGGGTGCTGCGCGAGCAGCTGGGACTAAGCGGCACCAAATACGGCTGCGGTGTCGCCCAGTGCGGCGCCTGCACGGTTCATATCGACGGCGTGGCCACGCGCACCTGCGTGCGGCCCGTCTCAACTGTCAGCCCGAATGAAAAAGTGGTGACGATCGAAGGGCTTTCGGCCGATGGATCCCATCCGGTGCAACAGGCCTGGGCCAAGCTCGATGTGCCGCAGTGTGGCTATTGCCAAAGCGGCATGATCATGGCGGTAACAGCTCTTTTGCAGAGCAAACCCAATCCGAGTGACGACGACATCAACGCGGCCATTACCAACATCTGCCGCTGTGGCACCTACAACCGGGTGCGCGCCGCCATCAAGGTCGTGGCCCAGGGCGGGCAGACCAAGAGCGCGCAGCTCTCGATTCAACACGCCGATGGGAGCATCACATGAACCAGAGCGGAACAATTGCGTTGACGCGGCGTGAATTTCTGGCCAGCAGCGCTGCAGGCGCTGGTGGCCTGATGCTGAGCTTTCACGTGCCGTTTGCGGCAGCTGACGAGGCTGCACCGGAAATCAATGCCTGGGTGCTGGTCCGGCCGGACGACTCGGTGGTGGTTCGTGTGGCGCGCGCCGAAATGGGCCAGGGCACTTTGACGGGCCTGGCGCAAATCGTGGCAGAGGAACTGGAATGTGACTGGGCCAAAGTAAGCGCGGAGCGTCCGACGCCGGGTGCGAGTCTGGCACGCAAGCGTGTCTGGCGAAACTTCAACGCCACGGGCAGCCGCGGGGTTCGTGAGTCGCAGGATTACATGCGTCGTGGCGGTGCAGCAGCGCGCATCATGCTGGTGCAGGCGGCGGCCAATGCCTGGGGGGTGCCAGCCTCCGAGTGCGTGGCAGCCAACAGCGTGATCACGCATACAGCGAGCGCGCGGCGGGTGAGTTTCGGCGCTGTAGCGGCTGCAGCGAGCAAACTTGATGCACCGGATGCGGCCAAGATTGTGCTGAAAGACCCGAAAGACTGGCGCCTGATCGGCAAGCGCATGGCACGGCTCGACACGGTCAAAAAAACCATGGGCGCTCAAAATTACGGCATCGATGTGCGCCTGCCCGGCATGCTCAATGCGGCGATTCGGGATTGCCCGGTGTTTGGCGGTAAGGTCAAGGGCTTCAATGCTGCGAGCATTGCTTCGCGTCCCGGTGTGAAGAAGGTGGTGCAGGTCGGCGACAGTGCTGTGGCCGTGGTGGCCGATACCTGGTGGCGGGCCAAGACCGCGCTCGAGGCGCTGGCCATTGACTGGGACCTCGGGCCCAACGCGAGCGCCTCGACCGACGCCATGCGAGCGCACATGCGCGAGGGGCTGGATGCCAAGGAAGCTGTCGCAGGCTCGACACGGGGCGACGCGCTGGCTGCGCTGGCGGGCGCAGCGCGCAAAGTCGAAGCGGTCTATGGCTACCCGCATCTGAGCCACTCGCCATTGGAGCCCATGAATGCCACGGCGCGTTGGACCCCCGAGCGCTGCGAGGTGTGGGTGCCCACGCAGAACGCAGAATCGGCACTGGCTGCCACAGCGGAGGCTTCTGGTTTGCCGCCAGCCAAGTGCGAGGTGTACCAGGAATACCTCGGCGGTGGCTTCGGGCGGCGCGCACGCAATGACTTTGTGACGCAGGCGGTGCAGATTGCCAAGACCATGCCTGGCACGCCAATCAAACTCTTGTGGACGCGTGAAGAGGACATGAGCCATGGGTCCTTCCACCCCATGAGCCAGTGCAAACTCACGGCGGGCTTGGACGACAAAGGGCAGATGACCGCCTTGCACATGCGCATCTCCGGGCAGTCGATCCTGGCAACGGTCGCGCCCCAGGCCATCAAAAATGGGCTGGACCCGGTGGTCTTCCAGGGCCTGCAACTCGGTGGCCAGGAGGGTGTCTTTGGCTATGACGTTGCCCATTTGCGCATTGATCATGCGATGCGCAACACCCACGTGCCGGCAGGCTTCTGGCGAGGCGTCAACCTGAACCAGAACGCGATCTACCTTGAATGCTTCATCGACGAAGTAGCCCATGCCGCCGGGCAGGATGCGCTGGCTTTTCGCCAGCGCTTGCTGGCTAACAGTCCAAAACATTTGGCCGTACTCAATGCAGTGGCCGAAAAAGCGCAATGGGGCAAGCCAGCGCCGCAAGGCGTGCACCGGGGGCTGGCGCAGATCATGGGCTTTGGCAGTTATGTGGCCGCATGTGCGGAAGTTTCTGTCAGCGACGACGGCTGGCTGAAGATTCATCGCATTGTGGCCGCGACGGACCCGGGCCACGCGGTCAACATTCAGCAGATTGAGGCGCAGGTTGAGGGCTCTTTTGTGTATGGCCTGTCCGCAGCGCTGTATGGGGAAATCACCGTGAGCAACGGCGCGGTGTTGCAAAAGAACTTCGACACCTATCCGGTGATGCGCATCAATGACATGCCCAAAGTTGAAACCCAGGTGCTGCCCTCGGGCGGTTTCTGGGGTGGCGTGGGCGAGCCCACGATTGCTGTGGCAGCGCCTGCCGTGCTCAATGCGATTTTTGCCGCCACCGGCAAGCGCGTGCGCGAACTACCCCTCAAGCATCACAGCCTGAAGCGGGCATGAGTCCTGGGCTGGGTCAGGGCCGTACGCCGGCTCGGTGCCAGCCCGCATGCGCTTGGCGGCACTGGCCTGTTGTGCTGGCTCTCGGTCTGCTGGCAGGCTTGCCTTCGCACGCTGGCGCACAGACAGCTTTCGACAATCCCTTGACGGCAGTGCCGGGCGATGCGGCGCGTGGGCGCAGCCTGGTAGCCAACCGGTCCTTGAGTTTGTGCCTGCTGTGTCACAGCGGGCCTTTTCCCGAGCAGGGTTTTCAGGGCAATCTGGCGCCCGATCTGGCAGGCGCTGGTACACGCCACACGGCTGCACAATTGCGCCAGCGCTTGCTTGACTCCAGGCTAATCAACCAGGATAGCATCATGCCGCCATATTTTGTGACAGACGGTTTGAGTCGTGTCGGTCCCGCCTGGCAGGGGCGCACGATTTTGGACGCGCAGCAGATTGAAGATGTGATTGCCTATCTTTTGAGTCTGAGATGAAGTACCCGCGCAACAATACCGCCGCGCTGCAGCGCCGAGAGCTCATTCACGCCGGTTTGGGACTTGGGGCTTATCTGTGGCTAGGTCCCGCCCGGGCCGAGGGCCCCGAGCTCGACGCGGCGATTCGCCGATTCACCGGTGGCGCGCCGGTTATGTCGGGGCGTGTGACGCTGGATATTTCCCCGATCGTCGATAACGGCAACACGGTTCCGATGACGGTCGCCGTGGACAGCCCGATGAGCCAGCGTGACCACGTCACGGACCTGGCGGTTTTCAACACACGAAACCCTCAACGCGAAGTGATCCAGGTGAAATTCACGCCGCACAATGGCCGCGCCTGGCTGGCCAGTCGCATTCGCCTGGCGAGCTCGCAAGATGTCTTGGCCATCGCGCGCATGAGTGACGGCCAATTCTGGTCGCACCGCGTCAGCGTCAATGTCGCCATCAGCGCCTGTTTGGAAGAGGTGATCTGAATGGCGCGCACGCTGATCAAGGCGCCAGCGAGCGCCAAGCCAGGCGAGATCTTCGAGGTGCACGCGACCATTGGACATGACATGGAGACGGGTTTTCGCCCTGGGGATGACGGCAAGATACTGGCGCGCAACATCATCACGGGATTTACCTGTCACTACAACGGAGAGTTGGTTTTTGAGTCGGTGCTGTTTCCATCGGTCGCCGCCAATCCCTACCTGGCTTTTTCGCTGCGGGCCAGCGCCTCGGGCATGCTGCGCCTGCGCTGGTGGGGTGACCGTGGCTTCGAACATGTGCAGGACCTCCTCTTGCAGGTGGCATGAAGCGCGCGCTGGCGGCAGCTCTGCTGGTGCTGGTGGCGGCAGCAGCGAAGGTTGACGCGCAACAAACTGCACCGCGCCGCTCGGGCAGTGCTGACATGAGCCCAAGCCTGCAGGCCATGCAGCGCGATCGCGCTACCAATCCGGCCATGCTGTGGGTGCAGCAGGGGCACGAACTCTGGCAGGCCACGTCTGAGGGCGCTGCGTCATCGGCGCCGACGTGTGCGTCCTGCCACGGCGCTGTGGAGGTGAGCATGCGCGGCGTTGCAGCACGCTACCCAGCCTGGGACGCGTCCGCACAAAAGCCCCTGAATCTGTCCCAGCGCATCAACCAGTGCCGCGTTCGGCACCAGCAGGCCGCACCCTGGAAGCCCGAGAGCGCGGCCTTGCTCGCACTTGAAAGCTTGCTCGCCTATCAGTCGCTGGGCCTGCCGATTGCGCCACAGCCTCAGGCGCAGCTCGCGCCATTCGTGCAGCGTGGTCAGGCGCTTTTTCAGGCGCGCCTGGGGCAGCTGAATTTATCTTGCGCGCACTGTCATGAGGAGCGCGCTGGCCTGCGCCTGGGTGGTAATGTGATACCGCAAGCACATCCCACGGCGTATCCTGTTTACCGGCTCGAATGGCAAGGACTGGGTTCGCTACAAAGGCGTTTGCGCAATTGCATGAACGGCGTGCGAGCCCAGGCCTACCCGTTTGGCGCAGATGAGTGGGTCGCGCTCGAGTTGTATCTGGCAAGCCGGGCCGCTGGAATGCCCCTGGAGTCGCCTGGCGTGCGCCCCTGAGCGCCAAATAGCCCTACAGCCGATCGAGCTAATGCCGTATGCCTAAACTGAGTTGGCCATCTCGGCGACCTTGATCAAACCAACCGGAGAGTCCCATGAAATTGAGTTTTTTTGCAGCAGCGCTGGCCCTGGCCAGCGGCACCGCCTTCGCCGGCAGCTGCCCGGCGGACATGAAAAAAATTGATGCCGCCCTGGCGGCCAAGCCCGCGCTGAGCGAAGCGCAAATGACAGAAGTTAAAAAGCATCGTGCCGACGGCGAAGCCTTGCACAAGGCTGGCAAGCACAAGGAGTCGGTTGAAACCCTGGGCAAGGCCATGAAATTGCTCAAAGGTTGAGCGCGTTTTCGCCCTTGCCATCCCCGCTGCGGCGGGGATTTTCATTTCAGCTGAGCGCGCCTGGAACACCACAACTAGGCGCGAACGAGCTAGCCTTCAGTTCCAGCTCAGATTGGTGCAGGCTTCGCACTTGTGCTTGATCAGACCGATCCAGACCAGAAAAGCGTGAACCTGGCAGCCCACACAAAAGCCGAGCACAGATTCCATCCACATAAAGCCCAGACACAGCCAGACCAGCGACACCGGAACCCAGCGCGGCATGTAGTTCTCGGTGGTGGGCAAGAGCTCGCTGGCGGTGATGGCATTGAGCCAGCCCGCGAAGGTGTCCGGGTTGAAAAACACCAGGCAGGTGATGATCAGCGAGGCGCCAATTGACCATGCAAAACGCTTGGGGATGAGCGGCTTCCAGACCGGTTTTTGGCGCCTGGCCAGCAGCGTGGCAATCAGGATCGTTGGCGACAGGCGTGAGGTGATGCGAAACATGCCGGCCAGCATTTCGAACAGGGCGTAGAGAAGCACCAGGCTTTGCACGGTATAGTCATACGTGCGCCGCACGGCTTCGACGTGGTAGAGGATGCGGTCGTCGAAATCGAGCTCGTAAGTGTCTTTGATGAAATTGCCGGTCACGATCCAGTGCGGGCCAAACACCACGCTGAACAAGGTGTAGCCCATGTAGAGCGGAATCACCAGCAAGAGGCCGGCGCGAATGCGCACTGCCACGTCGTTGATCAAGAGGCTGTGGTCACCGAGTTCGCGAAACCACAGTTGACGCACGGTATGCACCAAAGCTTGCCACATTGAAACCACGACAGTCCTCCGTCGCCCGTGGAGGCGATATATAAGAAAACGCTGATTTTAAGCGTTGACCTGATCGACCTGTGCGCATCAGATCCAGGTGCCCAAACGAACCAGGCCTTTGGGGGTGCGCAAGTCTGCCTGCAGGCCGGGCGGGCCGGCTTCGAACAGCGCGCCGCCGCCCAGGCTTTGCCACAGTTTGTTGAGCTGGGCTGCCCGGGGGTGACGGCATTGGAGCGACTGCAGCGCCAGCCCCGACGAGCTCATGTTGTGCGTTGGGTGGGCGTCGCCCCAGGCAATCAGCGTGGGCATGATGCCCTCGGCCTGCAGCATGCCGTCTGGCCGGATCGCGATCGACCATGACAGCAGACCTTGTGCTGTCATGCGGCTGGCGCTCACCGCCGGGCCCAGATCCACGCCGGCTTGCTGGCAGTTCGCCAGGGCAGGGGGCAGATCCGGTACGCGCGCCACCCAGTGAATCAGCTGCGCACCTTGTGTCTGTAGCCGTTCTTGGCGTTGCGCCTCGTCAAAGCCAAACCAGCGGGCCTGCGCCGCCAGCTTGGTGGGGGTGGCTTTCGGGTTGATGGCGATGATTTCCAGATAAGCTTTTGGAAAGCCAGGCGATGCGATCAGGGCAAGCCGGTTGTGCGTGCCCATGAGCGCATGCTCGCCGCCAGGGCCTGGGGTGATGCCCAGGGTTTGCTCACACCACTGCACGCCGGCTTGCAGGTCGGGCGCGGCGATCACCAGATGATCGAGTTGTGGGGCTGTACTTGTCATGGTCTTGGCGCAGGCTTCTTTGCTACATTGTGGTGGAAGTTTAGTAACAGGGCTGACAGTGCCCCCGATGCCATGCCGTTTGTCAAAACCCGGTTTTTGCGAATTGCTTATGACGACCACCAGCCGCGCGCCAAAAAGGCGGTGATTTTGTTGCATGGCTGGCCCGACAGCCCGCGGACCTGGCAAGGTGTTTTGCCGGGCTTGCTGGCAGCGGGTTACCGTGTGATCGTGCCAAGCCTGCGCGGCTTTGGTGCCACCACTTTCTTGCATGCACATACGCCACGCAGCGGCCAACTCGCCGCCCTGGGCCGTGACCTGCTCGAGCTGATCGCAGCGCTCAAACTGGACAAGCCCGCGCTCATCGGCCATGACTGGGGCGCGCGCGCCGCGGCCAACGCCTACGGCTTACAGCCCGACGCAGCGTCCCATCTGGGGATGTTGTCGGTCGGCTATGGCACCAACAACGCGAGCCAGCCCCTGAGCATGGAGCAAGCACGTCGTTACTGGTATCACTGGTACATGGCCACCGAGCGCGGCCAGGCCGAGGTTGCCCGCAACCGGCACGCTTTTGCACAAATCATGTGGGACACCTGGGCGCCGCAGGGCTGGTATTCCCAAGAAGAATTTACCCAGACAGCGCAGGCGTTTGACAACCCGGACTGGTTGGCAGTGACCTTGCATTCCTATCAGCACCGCTGGGGCCATGCCCCAGGTGACCCCGCTTACGCCGACGATGACGCCGTGTTGCAAACCCCACCGACGATTCAGGTGCCCACGCTTGTGATTCATGGGCAGGCCGACGGCGTGACCTTGCTCTCGAGCACCGAACAGACTGAACGCTATTGCGCTGCTGGCTTGACACGGCATGTGCTGCCGGGCGTCGGGCATTTCCCGCAGAGAGAGGCGCCAGCACTGGTCACGCAGCATTTACTGGATTTTTTGGCAGTGTGATCACGATGGCCAGCGCCAGGTGCCATCTGCCTGGAGCGCCTAAATGGAATGCACCTCGGTCTGGCGCCCCGAGCCTGCCGAACGCATGATGGCCTCGAGCGCGGCGACGTTGGCCAGCATCTCGGCCAATGTGATCGGGTAGGTGTCCAGGCCGCGCGCAGCCCTGGAGAAGGCAATCAGGTTATCGAGCACGGCCGGATGCGGCTGGCAGTGGCGCGTTGTTCTGTTTTGGCCGCGCAGGCATTGTGTGACCTCCCAGCCCGTGGGTTGTTCGGGATGCGTCAGATCTCGAATTTCAATCCAGCCTTTGGAACCATAGACCGCGAAGCGACCTTCAAATGGTGTGGCCAGCATGGCGCTAATTAAGGCGTTGGCGCCATTGGGGAACGCCATCAGAATGCCCAGGGTGTCACCGTTCTCGAAATCCGAACCCAGAGTCGCCAGTCGCGCCAACACCGACTGACAGGGGCCCAGCAGGGCAATCGACAGGTCAACCAGGTGAATGCCAGTGGCAGTCAGAGGACCCACGGGCGCATGTTGATTTGACAGTCGCCAATTGTCTTTGGGCAGCGCAAAAAATTTGTCCTGGCTGAAGTTGGCCTCGATCTGAAGAATCGATCCGAACTCGCCTTGTTCAATGCGCTGACGCAGCGCGATGACTTCGGGCTCAAAACGGCGCTCGTGCCCGAGCCCAAGTACCACGCCTTTGGATTGACACTGTTCGAGCGCCTGCTGCGCGTCTGCCAAAGTCAGGCACAGCGGCTTTTCACAAAAGACGTGCAGGCCTTGCCCGGCGGCTTTCAGGATCTGGTCTGCATGTTGCAAGTGCGGCGTGCACAGCACCACCGCATCGAGTCTGGCTTGGCTGATCATGGTCTCGAAGCTGTCATAGACCGCGATGTTCTTAGCCTGACCTTGTTCTTGGGCCAATTTGTGCAGCTTGGCATCGGTCTCGGCCACAGCCCGCACAGAAAAGTGCGGCGTAGCCGCTTCACTTTGCAACTGACGGGCTAGGGTTTGCCCCCACCAGCCGTAGCCCACGATACCGACTTGCAATGGCGTGTGTGCGTTGGATGTATTTGTGCGCATGGTGATTTCTGCTCAAGGGGATCGTCTTTCGTGCTCACTGCAGTTTACTGTTTGTGCCTGCGTAGGCCTTGCGCGTGTGCCCCGGCCAGCGGCCATGGTGGGCTACATCGTTGTTGTTCCCCCTGGGGGGTCATCGCGCGCTGGTGTCACACGCATCGTTCGATCGGCTGCGAAGACCGGCCACATGGCATAAGCACCGAGGCCGGCCTGGGCTGGGCACGGCCTTATCTGGCAAGCGGATAGGGTGCGCCAAGGCGGCGCGCCTGCCCCGGGCCTACCGGGTGGCGTCGCCCGACTCCACGATCACGTTCTCCACCACGCCGGCGCCGGCGCGGCGAAATGAAGCGGCTGCCACGTACTCTGGCGACTCAAAACAGGCCTTGGCGGTTTCCAGGTCGGCGAACTCGATCACCACAAAACGATGGAAATCATGCGGGCCCTCCATGATCTGGTAGCGCCCGCCCCTGGCCAGCACCTTGCCACCATGCTTGGCAACGATGGCTGGAACCAGATCGGTGTATTTTTTGTATTCGACAGGGTCGTCAATGCGGGCTCGCGCCAGCCAGTATGCTGCCATGGTGTTGCCTCTTTAAAAAACAGTTTGAGTTCAATCTAGCCATTGGCCAGTTTCAGCCCCAGGTTGGGTAGCCAGGTCGCTATTTCGGGAAACAGGGCCAGGATCACAATTGAGCCCAGCAACAAGATCCAGTATGGCAGCGCGCCTTTGAAGATTTCTCCGGCGTACAAACCTTTCTCTTCCGATAGCGCGGCCTTCACCGTGAACACCAAAATGCCAAAGGGCGGCGTCAGTAGACCAGTCTCGATGGCCACAATGCCGATCACGGCAAACGCCAGCGGGTCAAAACCAATGCTGGTCGCGATGGGCGCAAACACCGGTACGGTCAGCAAGATGATCGAGATCGAATCGATGATGCAGCCCAGCACGAACCAGATCACGATCATGAGCATGAGAATTTCATACGGCGACAGCCCGGATGCCGTGAACATGGCCTGCACTGCGCCGGTGACGCCAGTGGTCGACAGCACACGGGCATACAGCTGGGCGGTGACCAGCAGCAGCAGCAGTGGCGCCGAGGTTCGCCCCACCGACAAAATCGCCTCCAGGATTTCTTTGCCGCGCATGCCCTTCACGAGCGCCAGGATGAGCGCCAGCGCCGCGCCGACGCCAGCGCCCTCGGTGGGTGTGAAAAAGCCCAGCCAGATGCCTCCGAGTACAAGTCCGATGAGCACCAAGACTGAAACGGCGTTGACCAGTAGTGGCGCAATCGGCTCGCGTTCCTGGCCCTGGGCCGTGGCGCGGTTAAATGCGGATTCCGCGTCCGCGTAGCCAGCCCCGACTGTTTTCGGGAAAAAGACGGCTACGACGACGATGTAGGCAATGAAGATGGAGGCGATGAGCAGCCCCGGCAGAATGCCCGCGATGAAGAGCTTGCCGATCGCGGTTTCGGTGATCACGCCCCAGACGATCAGCAGCACCGAGGGTGGGATCAGCATGCCCAGGCAGGCGCTGCCGCTGATGCAGCCCAGCGAGAACTGCCGGCTGTAGTGAAAGCGCTTCATCTCAGGGTAAGCGATTTTTGAAAACGCCGCCGCTGCCGCGATGGAGACCCCTGTGACAAAGGCAAACAAGGCATTGCTGAGCACCGTGGCAACTGCCAGACGGCCTGGAATCCAGCGCAAAAACCGGTTGGCCAGCTGGAATAAATCTCGCGCTGCACCACACCGGGCGACGAATTCCCCCATCAGCATGAACAAGGGAATGACCGCAAACACGTAGTCGCGCAATGCTTCATACGCGGTGTTCGAGGCAAAAGAGATGACCGGGTCGATTTCCCCGGTCACCATGTAGATCCCCACGAGGCTGGCTATACCCAGCGAAATCGCGATATGCACGCCGCTGAGCACCATCACCAGCAAGATGGCGATCAGGATGCTCATTTGGGAGATGTCAAACATGACGCGTCACATTCATTGGGGGAATCAGCAGCCTGGCCCGCAAGCGCGGCGGCCGATCAGTGCGATGTTCCCATCTCCTCTTCGTTCACCGCACCTTGCAGCGCCTTGACAAAGATGATGAGGTAATTAATCGCCGCCAGTGTGCACCCGAGTACGATCACGAACTTCGCCGGCCAGACAGGTACCCGCAGCGCACCCTCGCCCTCAAACTCGTTAGATTCCCAGGCGTAGATGGCGCCGTCAAGACTGCCGTAAACAATCACCGAGAAAAATGCAATGCCCAAGAGGGCACTGACGGCGGTCATGACGCGCGTCGCCGTGCGGCCAAGGCGCGCCGTCACCGCCTCGACACGCAACATGCCGCCGGAGCGGATGGCAAAACCGGTCTGCAAGAAACAGATGATGACAATCGATAAAGAGATGATCTCCGGCGTGCCCTGAACGGGCTGGTTGAAAATCACCCGGCCCAGGACGTCTGCGACAACCAGAAAACAGAGAAAAAAGGCAAGCACCGCAGCCAAGACCATCAGCGTGCGCGAAATGCGGTCGGTCAAGGCGATCGCGACGTCGCCTTTTGATCTCTGCTTATTCATGACAAGCGCTTACTTGATCTCGTAGCGCACCGGCCATTTGTGGCCCAGGGCTTCAGCTTCTTTCAAGGCAATCTTGAGTGTCTTGGTTCCCGGATAACCACGCTTGTCGAGGTCGGTTGCCATTTGTTGCGGCCAGTCTTTCAAGGACTTCGCCCAGTCTTGCTGCACCGAGGCTGGCACCTGGTTGACCGTCATGCCCAGATCCGCCAGCTGCTTGAGCTGTTTGGGATAGTTCTCTTTGTTGACTTTGCCGGTCAGCGCTTCGTATTCACGGCCGACTTCAGCCAGGATTGCTTGAACGTCCTTGGGTAGACGATCAAACTTCTTGCTGTTGATCGTCAGGCCGTGCCAGGTGATCGAGCCAAAGCCGATTTCTGTGTAGAACTTGGCCACTTCATTGAGCTTGAAGTTCACCCAGCCTGAGGGAAACATGATCCAGCCGTTGTAAACGCCAGTTTGCATGGAGGTGTAGGCCTCTGGCAGTGAAGACTGCACCGGCGTTGCGCCAGCGAACTCCAGCCACTTGAGATTCAAGCCAGCGCCAGCGATCTTCTGACCCTTGAGCTCGGCCACATTTTTCCAGGCGAAGGTCGTGCCCAGGTTGTAGCCGTTGTCTGCAATAAGACCCAAGAGCTTCTGGCTGTACTTTTTCTCGAAGATTGAGCCGAGTTCGGGGACCTGGTCATAAACCTTGCGCGCAAGCTTGACGCTGACCTCGGGGTCCATGGTTCCAAAGGGCAGCATGATCTGGAACGCATTCAGGGGCAGGTTGGCCGGCTCAAAGCAGAAGCAAAAGCCGCCGACATCGATCAGGCCCGATTGCACGCCTTCGAGCGTGTCGGCCACCTTGACCATCGAGCCGCCGTAGCCCTCGACGAATTCAACCTTGTGCTTGGTGCGTGCGGCGACCCGCTTGGTAACTTCAGGTACGAAGAAGTTTTGCATCAGATTCACGTACGTGTTCGCCGCAGGGTGTCCGGAAGCGATACGCAGCTTGATGTCTTCCGCGTAAGCTGTGCCTACCGCGAAAAGGCCGACAGCGGCTGCCAGCACCAGGGGTTTAAAAGAAGTTTTCATGTCTTAAGTCTCCTGTTATAAAAAAACAAAAAAGTACTTTCGTACCTCCACCGATCAAAAACTAGTCCGGAATGATCACCGACGAGCCCGAGGTCTGGCCTGACTGCAAGGCCAGATGCGCTTTGGCCGCATCTTTGAGGCTGTAGCGCTGACGCACAGACAATTTGATGACGCCGCGCATCAGCTTGTCAAACACCAGGCTCGCCGAAGCGCGCAGGTCATTCACATCTGCGGTGTAAGTCACCAGAGTGGGTCGTGTGAAATAAAGTGATCCGAGCTTTTGCAAGGTGGCGCCAGCCACCGGCGGCGGATGCCCGGTGGTCTGCCCGAAGGATACGAAATAGCCGCGCGCCGCCAGGCTATTCAAAGAGGCGTCAAAGCTGTCTTTGCCGACCGAATCAAACACCACCGCGACACCTTTGTTCTGTGTGAGCGCCTTGGCGCGCGCTGCGATGTCCTCGCTCTTGCGGTCGATGCACACCTCGTAGCCATTGGCCAGCGCAAGCTTGCATTTGTCGGGGCCGCCAGCCACGCCGATCATGCGCGCACCCAGGTCTTTGCCCCATTGGCCCGCCAGCAGGCCAACGCCGCCGGCTGCCGCATGAAACAACACCGCATCGCCGGCCTTCACCGGAAAACACCGCTGCATGAGGTACTCCACCGTCATGCCCTTGAGCAAGATGGCGGCCGCCTGCTCATCTGTGACGCCGTCAGGGGTGTGCAGCAAGCGCGCAGCTGGAAAGTTGCGCCGGGTCGAATACGCATCAAAACTGCCGCCGGCGTAGCACACGCGGTCGCCTTCCTTGAAGTCCTTGACGTTGGCGCCGACTTTTTCGACCACGCCTGCGGCCTCATTGCCCAGACCGAACGGCGTGGCCATGGGGTACACGCCACTGCGCAGATAGATATCCTGAAAATTCAGTCCGATAGCGGTATGGCGGATCGTGACTTCGCCCTCTGACGGGTCGGGCAACTCAAATTCCTCGAGTCGGATGACGTCGGGCTCACCCGTTTGGTGAACACGGGCAGCAATGGCTGTGCTCATGCGGTTTGTTCCTTCTTTTTTGACGCTATTTTCTGGTGTGACTGGGCGTCTACCTCCGCCGCTGTCTTGTCATTTTGGCCTTGGGTGGTCCAGCCCGGTACGCGGCCAAGCTCGACCGCTTCCTGCCATTCAAAGTCCAACTCGATCTTGATGCCATTGACCGGCTCGCGCATGAAGAGCTGATAGGTCTGTGAGCCGCTGGCCTTGCGCTCGCTGAACTCCACGCCGTTGGCGCTCAAGCGATCGATGACACCTTGGAGGTCATCGCAACGCAGGCAGAAATGATCAACCCGTCCGGAGCCCATAGCCCCGGCAGCCCAATAGTCTTCGCCTTCCTTGTCGGTGGGCGCTTTCATGAAGGTATTCTGGTGGGCTGAATGACGAGCTTTGGTGATGTGCAGCAGGGCCTGATCACCAATGTAGAGCCAATAGACTGGAAAGCCAAAGTCGGGATGCTCACCGTCGCGAAAGCCCAGGTTTTTGCAGAACCAGTCGCGCGTGGCCTCAGGGTCGTGCGTCATGATGAGCAAGTGGTCAAGGAATCGAATACCCATGCGCTCGTCCTCTGATGTTGGGATCTGGGATGACGGCTGCGGCCGCCTCTGTTGATCGATCGATAAGCCGGATCACTGTAACACGGCAGATACGCCCTGTCAGCGTCTCAATTCCTGCCCGGTTTGGAGAGGCGTTCAAAGAAGCTAGCGCGCACTTCGATCGTGGCATGCCACGCCGTCAGTCAGCGCATAAGAAAATTTTCGCCTTGGATCGAAGCGCACAAACCGCTCAGGCCGCTTGGCCCATATGTTGGTCGATGAGCCCCGCGCAGGCCGATGCATGGGTGGCGATCAGGCAGTGGCCGGCCTGGTCCGCCACGCGCACACGAAGCTTGGGCATGGCGCGATCCATGAGCGCTGACATGCTCACCACTTGGATGACGCGCCAGCACCCCGTGCACCACCGCAGCTGGCCACTTGACGAATCTGTCCCAACTGGCTTGGCAGCCGTTTCCCGCCATGCCTGACAATGCGACCGCGAACTGGAGGTGATTCGGTGTCTACATCAGCAAACAGAAACAGCAAAGGCCTGTCCGCCGGGACGGTCAATTACGGCGACCGCGACTTTGCGCTTTTTTTGCGCCGGGCTTTCATCAAGGGTGCAGGCCTGTCCGACGAGGACCTGGCCAAGCCGATTGTGGGCATTGTGAACACCGGCAGTGACTTCAACCCCTGCCACGGCAACGTGCCGCAGCTGATCGACGCGGTCAAGCGCGGGGTCATGATGCAAGGCGCACTGCCGGTGGTGTTTCCAACCATTTCGTTGCACGAATCGTTTGCTGCACCCACCAGCCTGTACCTGCGCAACCTGATGTCGATGGACACCGAAGAGATGATCCGCGCCCAGCCCATGGACGCGGTGGTGCTGATCGGCGGCTGCGACAAGACGATTCCTGCGCAGCTCATGGGCGCTTTGTCGGCGGGCAAGCCCTTTGTGGTGCTGCCAACCGGGCCGATGCTGTCGTCGCGCTGGCGTGGCGAGCGCGTGGGCGCCTGCACCGACTGCCGTCGCCTGTGGGCCGACTTTCGGGCCGGGCGGCTCACGCAGGCGCAGATTGACGACGCTAACAACCACCTGGTGCCCTCGGTGGGAACCTGCTCGGTCATGGGCACTGCCAGCACCATGGCGTGCCTGGTCGAGGCCATGGGCTTGACGGTGCCGGGTGCGGCCAGTGCGCCGGCGGTATCAGCCGATCGGCTGCGTATTGCCGAGCGTTCGGGTTATGCGGCGGCGCGGCTCGCCCGCGGCGAGGTGGCCATGCCTGCTCTGAGCCCCGAGCAGCTGAGCAATGCGCTCACGGTTCTTTTGGCCATTGGCGGCTCGACCAACGCGCTGGTGCATCTGGCGGCCATGGTCGGACGCGTCGGCATGGCGCTCGATCCCGCGCAGTTCAATGCCCTGGCCAATCAGACGCCGGTGCTGGTTGACCTTAAACCGGCCGGCGAGGGCTATATGCCTGACTTCCATGAAGCCGGTGGCCTGCTGCGGGTGCTCTCGCAACTGCAAGACCTGCTGCACCTGGATGAGGCCACGGTCTTTGGCGACACCTTGCGCGACAGACTGCAGTCGCTGCAGGCGCCTGCAGACACCGTGGTGATTCGCGAACGCACAAAGCCGATCTACCCCAATGGTGGCCTGCGCTGGCTCAGCGGCAACCTGGCCCCAAAGGGCGCTGTTATCAAGCCGGTGGCCGCCACCCAGAAGCTGCTCGAGCACACCGGCCGTGCCGTGGTTTTTGATGGCCTGGAGGACATGGCGCGCCGGCTTGACGACCCGAACCTGGATGTGAAAGCCGACGATGTGCTGGTGCTGCGCGGCATTGGCCCCAAGGGCGCGGGCATGCCCGAGGCTGGCCTGATTCCCATTCCGAAAAAGCTCGCTGCGCAGGGCGTGCGCGACATGGTGCGACTGTCCGACGGACGCATGAGCGGCACCGCCTACGGCACGATTGTTTTGCACATCAGCCCCGAAGCTGCCGAAGGTGGCCCCCTGAGCCTGGTGCGGGGCGGTGACCGCATACGCCTGAGCGTGGCCGAGGCCAGCCTTGAACTTCTGGTTGAGGAGGCGACATTGGCGCAGCGGCGTGCCGAAGCGGCACACACCCAATTGCCCACTGTGGCGCAGCCGCGTGGTTACGGTCGATTGCACATGCAGGAAGTGTTGCAGGCTGAAGACGGCTGCGACTTTCGCTTTCTGCGTCAGCCCGAGGGTGCTTAGGGCCGGGCTGGAACTGGGCGCTCGGTAAAGGGCCCCGCCAGTGCTGTGCGCGGCGCGAGTATTTTTCAAGGCTACCGACCATGCCCACTGTCCATTTTCAGAAGCGCTGGCCGGACGGCAGCCTGGCCGGGGAAGAGCTGCAAGGCCAGCCCGGCCAAACTGTGATGCAGCTGGCAGTCGCCGCAGGCCTTGATGGTGTTGTTGCCGAGTGCGGCGGCGTGCTCAGCTGCGCCACCTGCCATGTGTATGTGTCACCCGATTGGGTCGATCGCCTGCCACAGGCGAGTCAAGACGAACGCGCGATGCTGGCTTTCACAGCCACAGAACAGCGCGACACCAGCCGTCTGAGTTGTCAGATTCTGCTCGACGACTCGCTAGACGGACTTGTGGTCGAGATGCCCGAGCGGCAATACTGATCGTTCTGTGCTGTGCTGTGGGTGTGGACCGACCCCGTGCGCACACCCATCATCCTCTGGATGTGCTGTGACCTGACATGCTGTCGGGCCGCTCAGAGGAACAGGCGCAAAACGAGATAGGGGACGGCAAAAAACGTCCAGATCAGGATCTTGTAGCCCCCCACCAAGCCAACCCACAGCCGCCTGAATTCATCCTCGCTGATGCCAATGTGTCGCGCATAGAAGGCCGAGAGGCGATGACCAGCAATCCAGTAAGTGAGAACCGAGAGCGCATAGGCCACCAGATGCAGCAAAGTCGCCCAGCCCAAAAATGTTGTCCAAGTCGTCATGGCAAAAATTATGCGGGTCTTTCGACCTTGCCGCCTTGATACGGCTCAACATTCCACAATGTTCACGGCCAGGCCGCCGCGCGAGGTTTCCTTGTACTTGGTCTTCATGTCCGCGCCTGTTTCGCGCATGGTCTTGATCACCTGGTCCAGGCTCACGTAATGGGTGCCGTCGCCACGCAGCGCCATGCGCGCAGCGTTGATCGCCTGCACAGAAGCCACCGCGTTGCGCTCGATGCAGGGTATCTGCACCAGGCCGCCGACCGGGTCACAGGTCAGGCCCAGGTGATGCTCCATGCCAATCTCTGCGGCGTTTTCAACCTGGTCAGGCGTGCCCCCGAGCACTGCGCACAGGGCGCCGGCGGCCATCGAGCAGGCCACGCCCACCTCGCCCTGGCAGCCCACTTCGGCGCCGCTGATGCTGGCGTTTTCCTTGTACAAGATGCCGATCGCCGCAGCCGTGAGCAAAAAGTCCGCCACGCCGGCGTCGCTGGCGCCCGGCACAAAGTGCCGGTAGTAGTGCAGCACCGCGGGCACGATGCCAGCCGCACCATTGGTGGGCGCGGTCACCACGCGACCGCCCGCGGCGTTTTCCTCATTGACGGCTAGCGCATACAGATTGACCCAGTCAAGCACGGTCAGCGGGTCGCTCAAGGCTTTTTCGGGCTGGCTGCTGAGCTCACGATGCAAGCTTGCTGCGCGACGGCGCACCTTGAAGGCGCCGGGCAGCACGCCGTGGGTGGCGCAGCCGCGCGCAACACAGGCCTGCATCACAGACCAGATACGCATCAGGCCAGACTGCACCTCGGCGTCGCTGCGCCAGTGCGCCTCGTTGGCGCGCATCACCCCGGCCATGCTCAGGCCATTCGCCTTGCAGCGCTGCAAGAGCTCCGAGCCGCTTCGAAACGGCAGGGGCAAGGCCGTGGTATCAGGCGCTAATTCTTTGTGGCGCTTGCCGTCGGCAGCGACGCTGTCGCTGACCACGAAGCCGCCACCGACCGAGTAATAGGTCCGCTCATCGATGACAGCGCCGTCGGCATCCCAGGCGCTGAGCTGCATGCCGTTGGGGTGAAAGGGCAGGCTCTGGCGGTAAAAGCTGAGGTCTTCGGGTTCGTTCCAGGCGATGCTGTGCGTGTTCATCAAGGCCATGCGCCTGCTCTCGCGCACGCCAGCGATCAGGTCGGCCACGTCGTCGATGGGTACGGACTCTGGCTCGTAGCCGATCAAGCCCAGGATCACAGCCTTGTCGCTGCCATGGCCCTTGCCGGTGGCGCCCAGCGAGCCATACAGGCCGCAGTGCACACGCTGCACCTTTGTGAGCTGCCCGGCGTTTTGAAGTGCGGCCACAAACAGGCGCGCCGCGCGCATCGGGCCCACGGTGTGCGAGCTGCTGGGCCCGATACCGATTTTGAATAAGTCAAACGCAGAGATCGCCATGTTCACAAGGGGGTTCATGCATGGCGATGCCAGATCGCCTGGGCAGGCCGCAAAACCCCCAGGGCCGATCCTAAGCGAACTGTGGTCACGGCACCTGTTGCGTGGCTTTATGCCCGTAGCGCTTGGTGCATGCCGTGCCTTCTGATGTCGTGTTGCTTGCGCAGGGCGACGCGCATTCGGGCTAATATGCACTACGCTGCTCGGCTGTCGGGTTGGCTATTTGATTCAGGAGACCAGGCTGTGAGCCTCTCACTTCGCGCTTTGAGCCCTGGGTTTGGTGCAGAGACTTTTGACGTGGATTTGTCGCAGTCCTTTAGCCCGGCCGCCTTTGACGATTTGACCCGCGCCTTCTTTGCTTCGCAGGTGCTGGTGCTGCGCGCGCAAAAGCTCACGGCCCGCCAGTTCCTGGCCTTTGCCCGGCGACTGGGCCCGCCAGAGCCGCATGTGATTGACCAGTTTCATCATCCAGAAGACGCCAACATCCTGATCCTCTCGAATGTGGTGCGTGAGGGCAAGGCCACCGGTCTGGCCGATGCAGGCACGTATTTCCACACCGACTATTCCTATCTCGATGAACCCGCACGTGCGACCACGCTGTACTCCATCCAGGTGCCGCAGGCCGGCGGCCAGACGCTGTTTGCCAACCAGTACGCTGCTTACGACGACCTGAGCGCGGCCATGAAATCGAGAATCAAAGGGCTGATTGGCCTGCATCACTACGGCAACCGAGACGACCTGAACAAGGCCTCACGCACCGTGGCATCGGTCCTGAGTGAGGAGCAGGCACAAAAAATGCAATGGGTGCGCCATCCGATCGCGCGCGCGCATCCGGTGACCGGGCGCATGGCGCTTTACGCGGTCTCGGGCAGTTCTTTCAGCATTGAGGGCTGGGCGCAGGACGAGGCACGCGATCTGCTCGATGAACTCAAGCACCATGCCACGCAAAAGAAATACCAGCTCAGCCTGTCCTACGGCGTGGGCGACGTGGTGATCTGGGACAACGCCTCGCTGCTGCACTCGGCCACGCTAACCGACCCCGCGCATGCGCGCACGCTCTGGCGCGTTACCCTCAAAGAGCGCGGCAAACCGCCGGCGCACTAAGTCTCCTGGGGCAGCGGCTTGCCGCGCGGTAAATCCAGCGTGGTCACGCGGGTCAGTTCCCTGGCGTAGCGCTTGTCATCAAAGGGACGGGCGCGGTGCATGGTGCAGCGGTTGTCCCAGATCACCAGGTCGCCAAGCTGCCAGGCATGGCTGAAGACAAAGCGCTCCCTGGTGGCGTGCTCGATCAGGTCGTGCAGCAGCAAGCGACCTTCGCTCACTGGCAGCTCGATGATGCGCTCGGCGTGCGAGGCGAGGTACAGCGACTTGCGTCCATTTGCAAATTGCCGAACCAGAGGATGCACCGCGCCGGGCAATCGTGCGCTTTCTTCCGGGCTGAAGTCAAAGCCCAGGACATGGCGTGAATACACAATCGAATGGCGCACGCTGTAATGGGCCAGGCTGGCCTGGGTGTCGGGCTCGAGCGCGTCATAGGCGGCCCGCATGTCGGCAAACTCGGTGTCGGCCCGCACTGGCGGAAGCTTGCGCGCAAACAGCATGGAATAGCGCCCTGGTGGGTCTTCGAATGAGGCGTCGGTGTGCCACAGCCGGTTGGCCAGGCCGTTGATGCGGCGTCTGTCGTCCTGCGCCAGAATCTCTCCACTTACCCCGACATTCGAAATGTCGGTCAGTGCCTCGTTGCCAAAACGGTTCTTGTGCATGGCCGCAGTCGAGGTCTTGCTGTGCAGCGCGCCGTCAAGTCTGGCGGCGAAATCGAGCTGTTGCTGATGGTCAAACTGTTGCCCCGGAAAAACCAGCACGGCGTACCGGTCCATGGCATCGCGCACCTGCTGCAGCAACGCCTGGTCAGCTTCGCGCAGGTCGAGCGCGCCAGCGCGCGCGCCAAAGCCGGCTCGAAGCGCAGTCACTTGAAGCGTCTTCACCTTGCTCATTTCTGCCGCTGTGTCAGCAAAGAGGCGCTGCGGGTGATTGGGGCCCGGCCGTTAGCTGTTGGCCGATGACGCCTCAGCCCACCAGCTTGGGCATAAGCAATCGAGGCAACCACAGGATCACCTCAGGCAGGAGGATCACCAAACCGAGCACCATCAGCATGGGCACAAACAGGATCAGCGTATCTTTGATGGCGGTGCGAATTTTGATGCCACCCACCGAGCACGCAATCATCAGGCACAGCCCGTAAGGTGGCGTGACCAGGCCGTAGGCGATCGAGATCACGCCAATGATGGCAAAGTGAATCGGGTGCATGCCCACGCTCTCAGCCAGCGGCGCCAGAATGGTGCCCACGATGATGATGGCTGGAATGGCATCGATAAAACAACCCACCACCAGAAAGCAAAACGCGGTGATCAGGCCCACGCTGATCACGCCGCCGCCCCAGTGCGACACCATGTTGACGAACAGCTGTGGGATGTGAAAGTAAGCGAGCAGCCAGCCAAAGGCTGATGCGGTGCCAATACAGAACAGCGAGATGGCAGCGAAACGCCCCGAGTCGTACAGTGACTCACGCAGCTGGCTCGGGCCCAGCTTGCGATAAATCACCACGCCCAGAAACATGGCGTAGAGCACCGCAACCACCGAGGCCTCGGTGGGCGTAAAAAAACCGCCGACGATGCCGCCAATGATGATGCCCGGCGTCATGATCGGCAGCAGCGCGCTGCCGGTGGCCATCACAATTTCCTTGAAGCTGGGCTTGGGAAACACCGGGTAGCGGCGCCGCTTGGCGTAGATGTAGACCACCGCCATGAAGGAGCCGGCCATCATCAGTCCGGGCAAGACGCCGGCCAGAAACAGGCCGCCAATCGACACCGAGATCACCCCGCCCCACACCACCATCAGAATGCTGGGCGGAATGATCACACCCATCACAGCGGCGCAGGCCACCAGGGACACCGCAAACGGTGTGTCGTAGCCCTGTTTTTTCATGGCCGGAATCAGCACGCCGCCCACGCCAGCGGCCTCGGCGGTGCTCGAGCCCGAAATGCCTGCAAACAGCATGCTGACCATCACGCTCACATGGCCCAGGCCGCCAGGCAGCCAGCCCACCAGCACACGCGACAAATTGACCAGCTTGTCGGTAATGCCCGCCGAATTCATCAGATTCGCCGCCAGCATGAAGAAGGGGATTGCCAGCAGCAGAAACGAGTTGTAGGCCTTCATCATTTCGTTGAGCAGCAAAAACGGCGTCAGCCGCTCGTCGATGAAGAACACCGGAATGCAGGCCAGGCCCAAGGCAAAGGCCACCGGCACGCGCAGGATCACCAGCACGGCAAACAGGCCGAAGAGGATCAGGGCAACTTCACCGGGATTCATAAAGCATCTCCGGGTCGATGGCGCAGCAATTGCCAGTCGTCATAAATTTTTTCCAGCATGAACAGCGTCCAGGTCAGTCCTGCCAGCGGCCAGGCCACATGGATGCTGGCCATATTGATGCCGGTGAGCTCGGACTCCTGGTCAAAGCCAAATTCCGTGAAACGCCAGCCAAAGGCCAGAAAGATCAGCGCCACAACCAAAATCCCTCCATGAACCGTCATACGGGCAATCGCCTCGGCGCCCCGGGTTTTGGGATGCGGCAGAACGTCCACGTCAAAGTGGGCGCCATCGCGCACCGCAATGCTCGCGCCGATCATGATGATCCAGATCAGGCAAAAGCGCGCCATCTCCTCAGTCCAGATGAAGTGGGGCACATACTCGCTGAAGCGGGCGACGACCTGGATCGTCACCGGGATGATCAGCAGCGTGATCAGAACGGTCAACAGGATCTGCAGGGCGCGGTAGACACGGTTGATGAAGGTACGCATAGGCTCGGGACGGGACAGTTCCCTGAAGAAAGCTGCACAAGGCTGACAGCCTGCGCAGTTGCAGGCTGTCAGCGACAGGGCTCAAGCCACTACTTGATGGCCTGGATCGCCGCGAAGATTTGCTCTGCGCCGATCTCTTTGGCGTAGGCCGCCAGGGCAGGCGCCATTGAAGCCTGCAGTTTGTCGCGCTCGGTGAACTTGATGCGTTTGAGCTTGCCTGCTTTTTCCAGCGACTCCAGGATGGCGGTGTCGCTGCTGGACTCCAGCGCACGCTCCCAGTTGCCCGCTTCTGCGCCGGCTTTCAGGATCGCGGCTTGCAAGTCTTTGGGCAGACGGCGCATGGTCTTGTTGGAGAAACAGATCGGGCGGATGCTGATCGCGTGCTGGGTTTCAGACAGGTTAGGCCCGACTTCATAGAACTTCATCTGTTCCACGCCCGCGGCTTCGTTTTCGCCGGCCTGAATCACGCCGGTCTGGATGCCGTTATAGACCTCGCTGTAGGCAATCACGGTGGGCGCCATGCCACCGGCTGAGAAGGTGCGCGTCCAGATCGGCGCGCCTTGCACGCGAATCTTCAGGCCCTTGAGCTCAGCCATGTTGCTGATGGGCTTGGTCGCAAAAATGCTGCGCACGCCGCCACCGCCGTAGCCGATCAGGGAGACATCGGCTTTTTTCGAGATTTCGTCGGCAATCGGCTTGAGCACGTTCTGACTGATCACCTTGTTCATCTGCGCATGGTCGCGAAACACGAAGGGCGCGTCGATAAAGGGCGCTGCCTTGGCAAAGGTCGACATGTGCGCGGGCGAGACGATGGCGTAGTCCACCGAGATACCCTGGTTCATGTAAGCGAAATAGTCTTTCTCCAGGCCGAGTTCCGAGTTCTTGTGGAGCACAAACTTGATGGGCTTGCCGTAGTACTTGGCCACCAGCTCTTCAAATTTCATCAGGCCTTTGGTGAAGGGGTGGGCATCGCCAAATTGCACGGCGCCGTGCAGCACGATTTCCTTTTCCGCCGCCTGCACACCCAGGCTGAACGCCGCGCTGATGGCAGCAACGGCGACGGTGGTGATAAAGCTTCTCCTCATTTTTGCTCCTCAAAAATAATGAACGGCAAACGCTACAGCACGGCTGGGGATGTATCGTTTGCAAACTTGGACCGGTTCAGTCCCGACAACCCTCGAATGACCCGAGCGCCGCTCCGCCGCCACGGCATACTACCCTAGGAAGAGACCGCGTGAAACCTTGTCAAGGTGTCTTTGATCTAGGTGTTTTCCCTCGGTGTGCGGCGCCTCGGGCTTGCGCGGCACAGCGAAGGATCCAGGGTGTTGCGCGCTAGGGTGTGAGGCAGCAGACCTGATCAGGAAGATTCAGGCCAGCGCGGACAAGTCGCCTCAGGCTTGGGCGGGAAAACCAGGGCTCACAAGCCCAGGTAACTTGCGCGCGCGGCCTGGTCGTTTTCCAGCGCATCGCTGCTGCCCGACCAGACGCTTTCGCCGCGCTGGATGATGAAGTGGCGATCCGCCAGGCGCATCAGGTCGTGCAGGTTTTTGTCGACGATCAAAATCGACAGCCCGGTCTGGCGGATATGGTCTAGCGCTTGCCAGATACGCCGGCGCACCAGCGGCGCCAGGCCTTCGGTGGCTTCATCCAGGATCAGCAGCTTGGGGTTGGTCATCAGCGCACGCGCAATGGCCAGCATCTGCTGCTCGCCGCCGGAGAGCAAATTACCCATGATGCCCAGGCGCGGCTGAATTTCGGGAAACAGCGCGATCACGCGCTCCATGGTCCAGGGTTGCGCCTGATTCAGGTGGTTGGAGGCGGTGGCCACCAGGTTCTCGCGCACGCTCAGGTTGGGAAAGATCTGGCGACCTTCGGGCACCAGGCCAATGCCCAGGTTGGCAATCTTGTACGAGGGCAGGCCCACGAGCTCGTGCCCCTCAAAGCGGATAGAGCCGCCGCTGGGCGCAACCAGGCCCATGATCGCGCTGATGGTGGTTGTCTTGCCCATGCCGTTGCGCCCGAGCAGCGTGACCACCTGGCCACTGTCAATGTGCAAGTTGATGTCAAACAGCGCTTGTGACGAGCCGTAATGCGCTCTGAGGTTTTTAACGTCCAGCATCTCAGCCCACCGCACTTTCTTCGCCCAGGTAGGCTGCCTGCACATCAGCGTTGCCGCGAATCGCATCAGGCGTGCCCGTGGCGATGATGTGGCCGTAGACCAATACCGAAATGCGGTCGGCCAGCGCAAACACTGCGTCCATGTCGTGCTCGATCAGCACAATCGTGTGATCGCCTTTGAGCTCTTGCAGCAGCTTGACCATGGCGCCGCTTTCCTCGGCACCTAGGCCGGCCATGGGCTCATCGAGCAGCATCAGCTCCGACTGTGACGCCAGCGCGATGGCAATCTCCATGCGGCGGTGCTCGCCGTGCGAGAGCTCGCGCGTGAGCCGGCCGGCCTGATCGGCCAGGCCCACACGCGCCAGGCTGCCAAGCGCGCGCTCGCGCACCGGCCTGTCTTTCTCGGCGGCCCGAATAAAGCGAAACGACGAGCCCATGTGCGCCTGCGCTGCCAACGCGACATTGTCCAGAACGCTCATGTCGAGCATCAGCGACGTGATCTGAAACGACCGCGTCATGCCCATGTGCGCGCGCCGGTGGGGCGGCACCTGCGTGATGTCCTTGCCACGCAGCAGCACTTGGCCGCTATCGGGCAATTGCGTGCCGCACAGCTGCGTGATCAGTGTGGTTTTGCCCGCGCCGTTGGGGCCGATCACCGCGTGCAGCTCGCCGGCCAACACGCTTAGGTTCAGGTCATCGGTGGCACGAATGCCGCCAAAGGCCTTCATCAGATGGCGGGTTTCCAGAATTACCTGACTCATGGCGCTGTCTCTTTGGATGTCGGCTTGCGCCAGGCGTTGAGCATGCCCAGCAGGCCGCCTTTGCTGTAGAGCACCACCAGAATCAGCATGATGCCGAAGGGCAGCTGCCAGTAGATCGTGATCTGCGACAGAATTTCCTCGATCACGATGAAGGCAATGGCGCCCAGCACCGGGCCGATGGTGGTGGCAACGCCGCCCAGAATCACCATGAACATGAATTCGCCCGAGCGTGTCCAGTCCATCATCTCGGGGCTGATGAAGGTTGTGAAGTTACCCAGCAGCGCGCCAGCCAGGCCCGCGAGCATGCCTGAAATCACATACGCGATGAGCTGATAGCGGTAGGTGTTGTAGCCCAGGGTGATCATGCGCTCGTTATTGCCTTTGGCGCCTTGCAGCACCAGTCCAAAACGCGAGCGCACGATCATGCGCACCAGCAGCATGGTCAGCACCAATGCCAGGTAGCACAGTGCAAACAGCTGCAAGGGGCTGTCCAGCGAAACCCCCGGAAATTCAGAGCGCGAATTAATGGTCAGTCCGTCATCACCGCCGTAGGTTTTGATCGAAACAATCGCGTAGTACACCATCTGTGCAAACGCCATGGTGATCATGATGAAGTAGACGCCTTTGGTCTTCAGGCAGACCAGGCCCGTGATCAGCGCAAACAGCCCGCACATCAGCATGGCTAGCGGAAAGTGCACCCAGCCCGACAGCGTGGCCAGGCCCAACTCTTCAAGGCCGCCGTAAATCGCATGGTGCGCCGGAATGCCCACCGCATAGGCACCCAGGCCAACGTAGGCGGCGTGTCCAAACGACACCAGCCCACCGTAGCCCAGGATCAGGTTCAGGCTGACGGCCACCATGGCCAGAATCACCAGCCGGATCGCCAGGTCCATGTAAAAGGTGTGGCCGCTGAGAAAGAGCGCCGGCGGCAGCACGCCAAGCAGCACCATCACCGCCAGCGTCAGCTTGGGGTAGTCCTGCTGCAGCATCAGCGCACCTTGGGCGGAAACAGCCCTTTGGGTTTAATCGCCAGTACCGCGGCCATGATGATGTAAATCAGCATGGCCGACAGGGCAGGCGCCGAGTTCTCAGCCGCATTGGCCGACATGAAGAGCTTGAAGAAGTCGTCCAGAAAGGCGCGGCCGAGCGTGTCGATCAGGCCAATCAGCATGGCCGCCACAAAAGCGCCTTTCATCGAGCCAATGCCACCAACAATGATCACCACAAACGAGGTGATGATGATCGAATTGCCCATGCCTAAAGACGCCTCGGTGATCGGCGCAATCAGCATGCCAGCTAAGCCGGCGAGCACAGCGCCCAGCGCGAACACAAAAGAAAACAGACGCCCGATGTTGATGCCCAGAGCCGACACCATGCGACGGTTTGACGCACCAGCGCGAATGAGCATGCCCAGACGCGTGTGGTTGACCAGCCAGAACAGGAAAGCCGCCGCAGCCAGCCCGGTGGCGATGATCACCAGCCGGTAGCTCGGCAGCACCAGGTCTTCGCTGAGCACCACCTGTCCGCGCAGGGCCACTGGCAGCGGCACGGAGATGCCTTTAGGCCCCCAGATCAGGTGGGCGATCGTGCCCAGCACCAGAATCAGGCCGAAGGTGGCCAGCACCTGGTCGAGGTGGTCGCGTCCGTACAACTGGCGCGCCACCAGGCGCTCAATGCCCCAGCCCACCAGGCCCGTCAGCGGCAGGGCAATCAGCAGCGCGAGCACAAAGTTGCCCAGTGCAATGGTGAGCGAGGCGCAAATCATTGCGCCCACCATGTAAAGCGAGGCGTGCGCCAGGTTGACAAAGTCCAGAATGCCAAACACCAGCGTCAGGCCCGATGCCACCAGAAACAGCAACAGGCCCAGCTGCAGGCCGTTGAGCACCTGAATAATCAACAGGGAAAATTCCAAACCGTCACCTCAAGAGCTGCTCGGAAAAAAAGTTGACCGCTGTGTCAGCGGTCAACCCTTTTGGTGCGCACGTTGCGCAAGCCCGTCCTTACTTCATCTTGCACTCAGATGCGTAAGGATCCTGGTGGTTGGTGTAGACCGTATCCACCACTTTGGTGGTCCACTTGCCCTGGGCGTCGGCCACCACCTCACGCAGATAGAAATTCTGGATCGGGAAATGGTTGTTGCCATAGGTGTACTTGCCGCGCACCGAGTCATAGTTGGCCGACTTGAGCGCTTTGCGTACCGCGTCCTTGTCTTTCATGTTGCCGTTGGTGGCCTTCACCGCCGACGCGATCAGCATGATCGCGTCATAGCTTTGCGCGGCGTAGAACGACGGATAAGTGCCGTGCTTGGCTTTGAAGTCTGCAACAAACTTCTTGTTGGTCGCGTTGTCCAGCGTCGGGTCCCACTCCTGTGTGAAGCGCGAACCCAGAATGTCGCTGAGCTTGCCGTCCTGCAACTTGGGCAGTGCAATGGCATCGAGCGTGAAGGTGGAATACAGCGGCAGCTTCTTGTTCAGGCCAGCTTGCTGGTACTGCTTGGCAAAAGCGCCACCGGCGGGCGGGGGATAGAAGATAAAGATCGCATCGGCGCCACTGTCCTTGGCCTTGGCCAGTTCGGCCGAGAAGTCCAGCTGCATGTCCGCGCCCCATTTGGTGAGGTCTTTGCCCACCACCTGGCCTTTGAAGGTGCGCTCAACGCCGGCAATCATGTCCTTGCCAGCGGCGTAGTTCGGCGCCATCGCGTAGAGCTTTTTGACGCCTTGCTTGTTGAGCACGTCACCCATGGCCATGGTGGTCTGGTCGTTCTGCCAGGAGGTCGAGAAGAAGTTCTCATGGCACAGCTTGCCCGCAATCTGGCTGGGGCCGGCGTTGGCCGAAATCAGGAAGGCGCCGCCGTCCAGCGCAGACTTCATGGAAGCCAGCAAGACGTGCGACCAGATGTAGCCGGCCACAAAGTCCACCTTGTCTTCCTTGACTAGGCGGTCAGTGGCCTGTTTGCCGGTCTCGGGCTTGAAGCCGTCGTCTGCAAACACCACCTGCAGGTCGGTGCCGCCAGCTTTCTTGCCCAGGTGCTCCATGGCTAGATTGACGGCGTTTTGCATGTCGGTGCCGATCACGGCGCCGCCGGTGGTCAGGGTGGTGACAAAGCCAATCTTGACGGTGGCGGCCTGTGCGGCGCCCACACTCAGGGCAGCTGCCAAAGCCAAAGCGGTGTATTTCAACTTCATGATGCGTCCTCTTGGTTATATGCGTAAAAACACTGTGAATCGGCGCCCGCCGCTCTGGCGGACGAGGTACAAGTATAAGTATGAATGGCCACAGGCCCTGTCCACGGCCTTGCCAGGGCGCGGTGCGCGGCGTGTGCGCGCAGCCACCAGGCACCTGGCCTAGATGGGGTAGATCATCGAATTACCAACCATTTCGGTGTCATAAACGCATAGGCGCAGCTCGAATTTGAGTCCCTGGGGCGTGCGCACAATGGTGTCGCGGTAAAAGCCGCAGTTAAACACCGTGGACTCGCCGTCGTACTTGGTGCGAATGACCGCGTAATTCGCCTCGGCGTGGATGCGCTCAACGCCCTCGCGTGCGCTGGTCGCCGTGATCCGGGGCGTACCCACAATGTGACGCTGGTAGTAAGGGTCGTGGTACATGGTCTCTTTCACCCCATAGACCCGGTCCTTGATCATGGCCTTGCTCTCTAGGGCAATCAGGCACAGCGGCAGGCCCTGTTCGAAATTTTCACGCGGCTGCAATTTGTAGACGCCGTGGTCCACAAAGAACTCGGGCCACTGGTCCCACTGCTGCGAGTCGCACACCATGGCGTAGTCCGCGTACAGGCCGAGCAGCTCAGCATAGGTGTCGAAATTCATCGCAACTAGGCCTCCATCACTTCGCGCCAGTAGCGGTACATGCCGCGAATCAGCGTCTCGGTGACCATGTGGTCGGCGTCTGCCACCTCGTGGCCGCCCATTTCCAGCAAGGTACGGTGCGCCGGCTTTTGCTCAAAGCCCTGTTGCGACCATTCGATCACCTCGCCGTCGTCGGCTGACACAAAGCCGGCCGGCCCGAAGAGATTGGCCTGGATCAGGCGGCGCTGGTCCATCTCGGGCGTGTCGTCCTCGAAGCCAAAGTGTGTCCAGACAAAGTCAAAAGCACCGTGTCCGCTGGGCTGGATGTGGCGCATCGACACGCTGTTGACCTGCTGCTGAACAATCAGGCTGGGAAACACGGTGGTCATCACCACCGTGGGCTCGCCCCACCAGGGCTCGGGCACGATGTCGAGCAAGCGCGGGTCATTGAGCGTCATGGACTCTTTAAAGCTGTTAACGCCGCTGACCACCTGCGCATCGGCCTGGCCCTTGGCGCGGGTCGAGATCATCGCCGCGTGGCGGTGGCGCGCGTCCATCTTCAGCTCAGACTTGCTGTCGGCGCGCCACAGCCCGAAGGTGGAAAACCAGGTGTGCAACAGCCCTGGGTGGTAGGGGTCTTTGATGTTCTCCTGCATCAGCTTCCAGTTGCCGGGAATGCGCTGGCGCCGGTAGCCCAGAACCTTCAGGGCGCGCCCGTTGAAGACGCGGTCGAAGTAGGTCAGGATGGTCGGGCCTAAAAAATCCTCTAGCGGCTCGACATCATGGTCAAACGAGGCAAACACCACGCCGCCGCGGCGGGCTACTTTGAGCTTGGTCAGGCCGTGCGCTTCGAGCTTGAAGTCTGCCGGCATGCCGCCATTGAACTGGCCGTCGAGCTTGACGCCGCGCCGGTAAGGCACGCCCTGCAAGTCGCCGTTGAGCTTGTAGCTCCACTGGTGGTAGGGGCATAGGAAGTCTTTGGTGTTGCCATGGCGCTCGCGGCAAAATCGCAAGCCCCGGTGCGCGCACACGTTTTCCACCACATGGATCGCATCATCTTTGTCGCGCACCATGATGACCGAGCGCTCGCCCACCACGGTGCGTCGAAAGTCACCGGGCTTTGGGATTTCGGCCTCCAGGCCCACGTAACACCAGTGGCGCTGGTAAAAAAAGCGCTCCAGCTCTTTGCGATGCAAGTCGTCGCTGGTATAGGCCCAAAAAGGCACCCGGCTGGTGCCCTGGCCGGGCCAGCCGTGCTGGCTTTTTACGCTGTCGTTCATCGGCTGTGTCCTTCAGATCGGTTTGATACCTGCGCTGCCCTCCATTGTGCACAAGGCCAAACCGCCTGGCCCTGGCGCACAATCTCGCCTGGGCTGACGCCGCGCGCGGTGTGCTGCGCCAGCCCAGGCAGGTCAGAGCAGAGGAAACCATGCAGGCGGCGACATTCAAAGTGCTCTTGGTGACGGCGCATCCCGACGATGCCGAAATCTATGTGTGGGCAAGCCTGTGTGCGTGGCAGGCCATGGGTGCAGCGCTCGGTCTCGTGCTGGCCACATCGGGCGAGGCCGGCGTGCGACCCGGCAAGGACGCGCACCAGCTGGGTCAGCGGCGCGAGCAGGAGGCGCTGGCCTCGGCGGCCACGCTGGGACTTCAGCCCCGCTTTTTGCGCCAGCCCGACGGCGCGCTGGCACACTGCACCAAGCTCGATGCGCAGCTGGCGCAGGCGATCGCCGACTTTGCCCCGACGCTGGTGGTCACGCACCACCCGCAGGACTACCACCCAGACCACCGGGCCGTCTCGGCCGCTGTGGGGCGCGTGGCCTCTTTCAGGGCGCCGGTGTTGTGGATGGACACGCTCGCTGGCACCGGTTGCACGCCCAATGTGTATGTCGACACCACGGCATTTATCAGCGCCAAGGTGGCGGCCATTCGCTGCCACCAGAGCCAGGACCCCGAGCGCTTTGTGCGCAATGCCACCAAACAAAGCGTTTGGCGCGCCTACCAATGCAACGCGCCCGACGGCCATCATGCCGAGGCCTTTTGCTTCGAGCCGGCCTACCCTTTTTCTGATGTGCGTGCCCTGTTGCCAGCCGCGCCCGATGTGCGAGCCGCTGGCGGCTTTGAGCGCCCGCGGGACCAGGCATGAGCACCGAAACCGTTTTGATCACCGGCGCCTCCTCAGGCATTGGCCTGGAGATGGCCCGGCTGTTTGCCGCGCAGGGCAAGCAGCTGGTGCTGGTCGCGCGCCGAGAGGATTTGCTTGGCAGTCTGGCTGAAGAACTGCGGCAGAAACATCAGATTTCAGTAACGGTTCTGGTGGCAGACCTGGCTGATCGGGCGGCACCGCGGCAGATTGTTCAGGCACTGTCGGCCCAGGGTGTGGCCGTGGACGTGCTGGTCAACAACGCCGGCTTTGGCCTGCTCGGCGATCATGCCAGCCTGGACCTTCAGCGCCAGCTCGATATGGTGCAGGTCAACGTCAGCGCCTTGATGCACCTGACGCATTTGCTGCTGCCGGGCATGATGGCGCGCAACCGTGGTGGGGTGCTTAACGTGGCCTCCACCGCTGCCTTCCAGGCCGGCCCGGGCATGGCGGTGTACTACGCGAGTAAAGCGTTTGTCCTGTCTTACACCGAGGCGCTGCACGAGGAGCTGCGCCACACCCGCTTGCGTGTGAGCTGTCTGTGCCCGGGGCCGACGCACACCGAATTTGTCGAGGTAGCGGGCATGCAGGGCGTGGGCACTTTCAAGTTGGGCGCGCAGTCGGCCATGGAGGTCGCGCGTTTTGGCCTGAGTGCCTTTCAGGCCAACCGCGCCGTGGCTATTTCCGGCCGCAAGAATGCGCTGGCAGCCTTTCTGGTGCGCTTCACGCCACGACTGGTGTTGCGAAAGGTGGTGCGCCTGCTGCAGAGCACCTGAGCTGCGGGCGCACCCTGCGGCCCGGTTTGTCGCTTCGCCCGCAGCGCGGTCAATTTCCGTCGCTGACGGTCTCAAAGTTCCCTGGCAGCACAATTTCAATGAGCTCCAGGTCGGCCGAGTGTTCCAGCTCGCGGTGACGAATGCCCGGCGGCTGGTGCACGCAGGTGCCCGCTTCGAGCCGGTGCACGCCATGGCCCTCGTATTCAAACACCGCCCAGCCCTTGAGCACGTAAAACAGCTGCAGTTCGACTTTGTGGTGGTGCCACTCGCCGGTGGCGTTGGTTCCTTCGCGCGCCCTGATCACGTGCGCCACGGCCTTGCCGCCGGTGGCTTTGTGGATGCCCAGGTCGCGGTATTCAAAATATTTGCGCAGTCCGTCATAGGTGAAACCCTGGTCTTTGGCATGTTGAACACTGAATGGCATGTGGTCTCCTGGGTGTGGGGCTTGCAGCGCGCGCCGCTTGTGCGGCCGCGGTGCTGGCCAGTCTAGCGCTTGCGCATGCGCTGGCTTTTACGCGTGCGCTCAAAAAAATCGTCAGGCTTGTTGCGCACCCAGTCAATGAAGCGCGCCATGTCCGGGTGCGAGCGCAAGGCCTCGATGCTGGCGTATTCGCGCTCGAGCTCCACCAGGCTGAACAATGCGTGGATCTGCCGGTGGCATAGGCGGTGTAAGACCACGGTGTCCACGCCGCCGCGCGATTTGGGCAGCAGATGGTGGGCGTCCTGATGCTTTGCGGGCACCGCCCGCTCGCACAGCGGGCACACCACCGCAGCCTCGCCTGCAGCCGGGCGGTAAGCGGCCAGGGCCTGGCTCTGTTTGCGCTTGATGCGGCCTTGCATGCGGGCCGGGTTCAGGGGTTTTCATCCAGGCCCCAGCGCTGGCGCTGATCCGCAGGCAACTGCGCCAGCACCTCCAGCGCATGGCCGCGACCCTGGCGCACGATGTCTTGGAAGCGATCCCATTGCAACAAGCCCACACGGTGAAGCGGTGGCTCAAAGTACAAGTCGGCCTGGCGGCGTGACTGCGCCTGGCGTGAGGTGCTGTACAGAATCGACACGTTTAACAGGTAAGACACCAATGAGGGTAGTTTGTAGCGGCGGCGATGGCGCGCACGCAGTTTGTCCAGCAACAGCGCCCAGGTGCCCGGAACTTCGTCAAACGCCAGCGCCCGGGACTGACGCGCCCCCAGATCCACGCCGATCACCTTTCCCACGCCGCGCATCTCTCGCATCACGTTGGTGGGGAAATTGTTGAAAGTGCCCCCGTCGCACAGCAAGTCGCCGGCGTGTACCACCGGCGGCAGTGCGCCGGGGATCGCAAAGCTGCATAACAGCGCGCGGCCGAGGTCGCCTTGTTGCAGGCGCACCTCTTGGCCGCGTGAATAGTTGGAGGCGATGCAAAAAAAGCCTTTCCACAAGTCCACCATATCGGTGGGGCCGCCCAGAAGCTGTTCAATGGCTTTTCGCACCACGTGGCGCACACGCTGGCCTTTGATCAGCGAGATCAACGGCAGCCAGTTGTAGTCGCCTGTGGGGTTGTTGCCAAAGGCCTGGCGCGCCACGCTGAGCGTCTTGTCGGCGGGCTGGTCCGACGCGATCAGCGCGGCCATCACAGCGCCAATGCTGGTGCCGCCAACATAGTCAATGTCAATACCCTGTTCGCGCAGCACCTGCCAGATGCCCAGGTGTGCAAAGCCGCGTGCGCCGCCGCCAGACAGAACCAGGCCCACCGCGTTGCGGCTGAGCAGTCTGGCCAAGCGTTGCATATCGGCGCTGAAGTTTTGGCGCATGTTGATGTGGCCCGCCACAGGCCTGCGCGCCAGCCAGGCGGCCATGCCGCGCGGACTGGCTGTGTCGGCGGGGTGTAGCAGCACCAGGGTTTCGGCGGCCTCGCTGCGCTGGCGGGTGTCATCCAGCGGGGTGGTTTCTGTTGCGTGTGAACGCGCGGGCTGCCCAGCACTGGCCAGCAGCAAGACCTCATCGCTGTGGTGTTGGCACAGGCGACTCCAGGCGCTGGGCACTGCATCGGCCACCAGCAACACAAAGTCGTGCTGCGACTCCAGTGCGTCCAGCGCCAGCGCCCAGGCGTCTGGGTGCACGCCAGCGTTGTCAGCGCGCTGCGCGAGCGTGCCCGCATCAGCCCAGCAAGCCCGTCCAAAAGCGCCGAGCGCCTGGCTCAGGCTTTGGGCAAAAGCACGCGCATCCACGCCCTCAGAGATGGGCTGCAGCGTGATCATCACCGGTGCGGGCGGGCCGTGCTGCTGGTCCTGGCTTTGCAGGCGCTCAATGATTTTTTGCGTCATCGCGATCGACACTTGCGGCGCGTGCGTCAGCAGTTGCAGAAAATGGCTTTTGTCAAGCCGCGCCAGCACCGTGTCGCGGATGGCCACCACCGTGGCCGAGCGTGGCCCGCCCGAGAACAAGCTCATCTCGCCTGTGACCTCGCCACGTCCGAGTTCACGCACCAGGCGCTGCTGCCCAGCTGCGTCACGCACATACACCCGCAGGCGCCCGCTCAGGCTCAGGTACACCGACTCACCGGGCTGACCTTGCTGCATCAAGACCTCCCCGGCTGAGAGCTCGAGCCAATCCATGCTGTCGCGCAGCACGGTTAAGGTGTCGTCATCAGACGCACCGAAATTGGACTTCAGAAAATGCGCCAGCAGTTCGCGCCGGCGTTGCTCCTCAGCAGAATCGACCAACATACCTGTTCACTGGATCAGAAGCGCCCATCTTACGCCCTGGGCGGCGCCCTTGAAGCGCTGCCGCGCAATGGTTTAGTATCAGGCGCCTTGTGCTCTTTACCAAGGACCCCGCCATGCCAGACTCAGCGGCTGCGCCTAGCCGACCCATTGACGCCATGCTTGCGACGTATGCGCAAAGCCACCGCAACCCCACTAACGAGTGGATTCACATTGTTTGCGTGCCGGCCATCGTGTTCACCCTGATCGGCTTGCTGTGGGCGCTGCATCCCTATCTGGCGCTTGCGGTGGTGCTGCTCTCGCTGGCGTATTACGCCTGGTTGTCTGTACCTTTCATGCTGGGCATGCTGCTCATGTCGGCGGCCATGCTGGCTGTGCTGGCCGCCCTGCCCGACGGCAGCGTGACCACTGTGTGTGCGCTTGTCTTTGTGCTGGCCTGGGTGGGGCAGTTCATCGGCCACAAAATCGAAGGCGTGAAGCCCTCTTTTTTTGACGACCTGCGCTATCTTCTGATTGGCCCGCTGTTCGTGCTGGGCTTTGCCTACCGGCGCCTGGGGATCGCCTGGTGAGCGCTGCCAGGCTCGGGATGCCCGCGCCCGCTGCGGCGTCTTTGAACGCGGCGGCACGGGCTGCCCAACACCTGGGCTCTGCTGAGGCCGTATGACACGATTGAAAGCCGCCCCCCGCACGCTTGTCTTAGGTGTGCTGGCCGCCATCATGCTCCTGGCCCTGTTCGGCTGGGGCAGCGCGCAGCTGATCTATGCCTCCAAGCAGCAGGAGGTGATGCAGGCTCAGGCGGATCTGCTCGGGGCGACGATGGAAAAAGACCACGCCGAGGAGCAGGCTTTCTACGGCGAAGCCGAGCAGACGGTCCGTTTTTTTGCCGCGCTGCCGGCGGTGGCCAACATCGGTCACCTGATCGCCCACCCTGCACAGGCCTCATTCAAAGGCCAGACCCTGGCCCAGTGGAAGGAGCGCTTTGGCATCGTCGGAACGGTCTTTACAAAGGCGAACTCGCGGTTCTTCCAAGTCAGACTGCTCGGCGTGGCTGAAGGTGGGCGCGAGCTGGTGCGCGTGGTCCAGAGCCAGACCGGCCAGGTCAGCATGGCCGGCGCGCAAGACCTGCAGGTAAAGGGCGATCGCGATTACTTCACCCGCGCACTCACGCTGCCCGCGGGGCAGGTGTACCTCTCGCCCATTGACCTGAATATCGAAAACGGGCAGATCGAGCAGCCGCCGCGGCCCACGCTGCGCGCGGCCATGCCGGTGCGAGACGAGCGTGGCCAGGTATTTGCCGTGGTGGTGGTCAACCTGCAGGCCCAGCCGCTGATCGACCTTCTCAAGGATGATCAGCCCGACACGCAGGAATGGCTGACCAATGCCGCTGGCCAGTACCTGATGCATCCGCAGCCGGGCCGGGCTTTTGAGCACCTGCTCAAGCCCCCGGGCACCCCCTTCGCGCAGGACTTTCCTACAGCACCCGAAGTACCCGCCTTGGCCGGGCTGACCCTGCCCGCAGCAGTCACGGCTTCGGTGCGCCGCGCCCCCGACGGCGCCGACTGGTTCATGCTCACGCGCACACTGCGCCCGCCAAAAACCTACGGCGATGGTGGCCTGGTGCTGCATGCGGGCGTGCCGATGAGCGACCTGCGGGCCCAGGCTCGCGCCGCCGCCGCGCCGCTCGTGGTGCTGGTCTGGTTTCTGGGGCTGGCACTGTGGGGCTTGGGCGTTGACCTGATCAGGCGCTTTCTTCGGGTCGAGCGACGGCAAAAACCGCGCTTGACCAAGCCCGACCCGCGGCCGCTGGGCCAGGTGGTGGCCAGTGCGCTGTTGCCGCTGGCATGGTGGGCTGTGATGGGCCTTGGCTTGCCTGCGGAGCAACTCGGTTTTCCGTTCGTCCTGATGCTGCTGCCGGCTGTGCTGGCCGGTTACTGGGGCGGCTTGACAGCGGGTTTGGTGGCCAGCGTGCTGGCTGGCCTGCTGGGCTGGGACCTGGCCACACCGGATACCCCGCTGCTGGACATGGGTATGGGTGGGCAAAGCCCGCTGCCCTTGACTCTTTCAGCCCTGGCCACCGTACTGGCTGGCTGCCTGGTTGCTTACCTGCAAGAGAGCGTGCGCCGGCGCGCAGCGCAGGTGCGCGAGAGCCGACAGCAACTGCAAGGTGTGATCGATGCCAGCCCGGCCGTGATGTATACCTGTCGCTATGGCGGTGACTGGGCCACGACCTTCATTTCCGCCAAGGTAACCCAACTGCTGGGCTACACGGTCGAGGAATGCTTTGAGCCCGGCTGGTGGGTGGGCGCGCTGCACCCCGAAGACCGTGACCGGGTGCTCACTGGGCTGGCTGCGCTGAGCGAACAGGGCTACCACTCCCACGAATACCGCATGGCCAACAAGCAGGGCCAGTGGTGCTGGGTGTACGACGAAATGATCGTGGTGCACGACGAACAAGGCAAGCCCAGCTATTGCAGCGGAGCGCTGCTGGACATCACCGAGCGCCAGGCGGCCGAGGCGGCGCTGCGCGAGAGCGAGGCGAAGTTCCGCGATCTGTGGGAGTCCAGCCGCGACGCGAAGGTGCTGTGTTGGCCGCCGCACTGGCAGTTCAGCGGCGGCAACGCGGCCGCCGTGGCGTTGTTTGGTGTGCGCGATGCCGAGCATCTGGCCAGCCTCCGTTCGGCCGATCTGTCCCCTGAGCGCCAGCCCGACGGGGAATTAACAAGTGAGAAAGGGCAGCGCTACATTGCCGAGGTCTTGGGAAAGGGCGGCAAGACCTTTGAATGGATGCACCGCCGCCCAGACGGCACCGAGTTTCTCTGCGAGGTCCAGGCAACACGCGTCGAGATCAACGGCATGACGGGATTTTTCGCGTCCGTCCGCGACATCACGGAGCGCAAGGCGGCCGAGGCAGAACTCAAGCGCGCGCTGGCCGAGCGCACCACGCTGCTGGACGAAGTGCACCACCGGGTGAAGAACAATTTGCAGGTGGTCTCAAGCTTGTTGTACCTGCAGCAAGACCAGGCAGGCGACGCGCAAGTTGTTGCGCAGTTGCAGCTTGCGCGCGACCGCATCGCTGCGATTTCGCTGGTGCATGAGCGGCTTTACCGTACCGCTAACTTTGGCCAGATTGAGATGCGGCCATTTTTCTCCGAGCTGTGCGCGGGCGTCCTTGGTGCTGCTGACGGCACCGGTCGGCTGCGTTTCGAGGTCAATGGCGAGGACTTCACGCTCAGGCTGTCAGAGGCTGTGCCTGTGGCTTTGATTTTCAACGAACTGCTGACCAATGCGGCCAAGCATGCTTTCCCGGGTGGTCGCGATGGCCTGATTCGTTGTACCCTTGAGCGCTCTGCGACGGGGCAGCGCATCGTGCGCTTGACAGACGATGGCGTGGGTATGATCCAGGGCTACAAGGGTCAATCCATCGGGCTGGGCCTTGTGCAGCGACTGGCGGGGCAGGTGTCGGCAACGTTGACGCTTGCGGACAGTGTGCAGGGTACGGCGTGGCAGCTGGCGTTGCCCAGAACCGAATCGGAAGAAGGCTGATGAAGAAAAAAATCTTGATTGTGGAAGATGAGGTTGTCACGGCCATGGCGCTGGAAAACAGCTTGCGCAAGGCCGGCTACGACGTCCTCGGGCCTTCGAGCGTGGCCGAGGGGGCGATTGCGATGGCGGGGGTGTACCGTCCTGACCTGGTCTTGATGGATATCCGCCTGCTGGGTCCAACCAGCGGCATTTCGGCCGCGTTGGAGGTGCGCAAGCGCTTCAATATTCCTACGATTTTTCTGACCGGGCAAGACACCCAGGATATGCGCGATGCCGCAGCGCTCTCGCAGCCGCTGGCTTACCTGACCAAGCCCTATAGCGAGGCAGAGCTTCATCAAGCCATTGCTGACGCATGCGCTCAGCTCTAGGGCCCGGCAAGCCGTACGCTCGGCCTTGGCTTGTTGCGTCATGCGCGGCCTGCCGCCAAAGAAGCATGTGACGCGAGCTTGATACGCCGTCACTGGCCGCCTTAGCCCCGCGCTCGTGCCAAAAGCAACACCCCTGAGGCATTGGTAGACAGCAAGTCGGGCTGCGCCTAAGATGCCGAGCCCACGCGGCGGCAACTTGCCGCAGCGGCCGAAAAAAATAGGCGGTGTCATGAAACTTCAGCGCAGAGACCTTTTGGGAATGGGCGGCGCCGCTGCCATGGCCGTGGCTTTGCCCGCATGGGCGCAGTCCGGGCATGCGCAGCATGGTGGCTATGAGCGATTGCGCGAGCCGGGCGCGGTGTCCAGGCCGCCCCTGGCCGACCAGCAAATGGTGTTTGACAGCCCGGCGCCCAAGGCTGAGCGGCCGGGGCGCTGGCTTGCACGCGCGGCCTTGCCGCTGCCGCGCAGCGAGATGGCGTGGGCAGCCGTGCTGGGCCAGCGCATGCATCTGGTTGGCGGCTATGGCGAGCAGCGCGTGGACCGGCCCTATCACCATGTGTACGACCCGAAGGCCGACGCCTGGCGCGTCGCGACGCCATTGCCGCTGGGTGCCAACCATGTGGGCGTGACGGTGCTCGACGACCGGCTTTATGCGATTGGCGGTTTTGTCGAGCAAAACCGCAAGCCGCATGCGCAGTGCTTTGTGTACACCGAGCAGGCCAATCGTTGGGAGCCGATCGCGCCGTTGCCCAGGGCTTGTGGCTCGGTCGCCTGCGTGGCGCTGGACGGGCGATTGCACGGCATTGGCGGGGCTGTTGGCGACAGCTTTGCGGACAAAAGATCGATTGACTGGCATCTGGTTTATGACCCCAAGTCCGACCGCTGGGCGCAGGCGGCGCCTCTGCCGACGGCGCGCGACCATGTGGCCGCGCTGCCCCATGCGGGCTTGATCCATGTGATAGGCGGGCGGGTCAACAGCTTTTTGACCAATTCGAACCTGCACCACGCTTACAACCCGAAAAAAGACGCCTGGGAGCCCCGCAACCCCTTGCCCACGGCACGCTCGGGGCACGGTGCGGCCATCATCGAGGGGCGCATTTTTGTGATGGGCGGTGAGGGCTCGAACCGGGTGTTTGGCCAGAACGAGGCCTACGACACGACAAGCGACACCTGGGCCCAGTTCGCACCCATGCCCACGCCACGTCACGGGCTCGGGGCGGTGGCCATCGGGCGCACGATTTATGTCGCCGGCGGCGGCGCCGTGATGGGCGGAGGCATCCAGACCTCGATTCACGAGGCCTTTACCCTGGACTAAGCAGCCAAGGTGCCCACTGAGCCAGTCGTGCCGGGGACAGGAATTCAACACTTCTTACACATTGACACGCGCTTGTCGCGTAAGCTTGCGACCAGGCGCTGGGCCGTTTTTTTTCAGAGGAAGGAATTTGTATGCAACGTCTGACTGCAGCTGACTTTGACCAGGACTTACTCATTCTTTTTGATGCCTATGTGCATGGCGACATCGATCGCCGGGGCTTTTTGGAGCGGGCGCAGAAGTTTGCCGTCGGTGGCCTGACGGCGGCGGGCTTGCTGGCGGCCTTGAGCCCCCAATTTGCCGCGGCCCAGGTGATCGCGCCGGATGACAAGCGCATCCAGACCGAGACCGTGCGCATCGCCTCACCAGAGGGTCATGGCAGCATCAACGCTTACCTGGCCCGACCAGCTGGCGCGACGGGCAAATTGCCGGGCGTGCTGGTGATTCATGAAAATCGCGGGCTCAATCCGCACATTGAGGACATTGCCCGGCGCCTGGCGCTCGAGGGCTACTTGGCCATGGCGCCCGATGCGCTTACACCGCTGGGCGGCTATCCGGGCGACGAGGACAAGGCGCGTGCCCTGTTTGCCAAGCTGGACCAGAAAAAAACTCTGCCAGACTTCCTGGCCGCTGCCGCCGCGCTCAAGTCCCACGCGAACGGCAATGGCAAGGTCGGCGTGGTGGGCTTTTGCTACGGCGGGGGCATCGCGCACACGCTGGCCACTCGCCTGCCTGATCTGGACTGCGCCGTGCCTTTTTACGGCAACCATCCGCCAGCCGATGCAGCGGCCAGGGTCAAGGCGCCGTTGCTGATTCATTTTGCCGAGAAGGACGAGCGCATCAACGCCGCCTGGCCCGCTTACGAGGCGGCGCTGAAGGCCGCGGGTATTGCGCACACCGCCCACACCTATGCCGGCACCCAGCATGGCTTTAACAACGACACCACGCCGCGCTTTGATGCCGATGCCGCCAAGCTGGCCTGGGGCCGTACGCTGGCGTTTTTTGCCCAGCATCTGAAAGCCTGATCGCTGATGGTGTTGAGTTCAGGTTCTGACCAAGGAGAAAGGATTGAATGATGTGGCGTCCTCTAATTCTGTCGGTCGTCTGCGCGTTTGCGACTGTAGGCGTTCGCGCTCAGCAGGCTGAGCGCAGTGAGTATTTCTGGGGGCATATGTGGGGCAATGGCATGTGGGGTGGCTCGATGATGTTTATTTTTTGGCTGATCGTGATGGTGTTGCTGGTGCTGGCAGTGTGGTGGCTGGTGGGCAGCTCGCGCCGCGACGGTGCCAACGCACGTGAGATTTTGGACAGGCGCTTTGCCAAGGGCGAGATCGACGAGCAGGAATACAAGCAGCGCAAAGACGCGCTCGATGCCTGAGGGCGAATACGCACGCTTTTTGCCCCGCACTTGCAGGCCTAAGCCAGCCCAGGCCGGGTCTGGCGGATCAGAACCGACGCGTCACGTGGCCGGGGCGCTCTGGGGTGGCGTGGCCGCTGGCAGCAGGCTGACCACGAACAGCGTCAGCGCGGCCGTAGCCAGCATGACGGCGATCAGGCTTGCAAAACCCGCTGCCTTCACAATCGGCCCGATCAGCCCGACGGCCAGCGAGCTCGCACCCAGCGAAATCGCCAGCCGCATGCCTGAGACGCGCGAGCGCATGGCGTCGTCCACGTAGCGAACCATCATGGCGTCGGTAAAGGGAACCGCGCCAAACACGCCAGCCATGAACAAAAGCAAAGCCAGGTAGAACAGCCAGCCCTGGCTCAGGCCTGCCACCAGCAGGGCCAGAATTTGCAGCGACAGCACGCCCAGAAACAGGGCTTTCAGGGGCAGCCTGTCGAGCAGGTGGCCCACAATCAGCTGCGCCAGGGACGACAGCACATAAACCGCAGCCAGAAACAGCCCAATCCGCGCCGGGTCTTGCGTTATGGCTGAAAACTTGCTGGTCAGGAGTTCGTAATTACTGCTGGTGGCGAAATTGAACACCAGGCTGCCGGTGGTGGCCGCAATCGTCATGATGAGCAACAGCCTGGCGATGGACATTTCGGCAGGCCTGGCCGCGCCCGTCTTGCGCTTGGCCGGCGACAGCATCTCGCGCGGCGCGAAGCGCAAAAACGCCATGCCACACACAATGCTGAGCACACCGGGCACCACAAACGCGGCGCGCCAGCCGACGTATTTGACGAACAGGCCGGTGATCGCGGCGGCCAGCGCCAGCCCGAGGTTGCCAGACAGGCCGTTGACACCGATGGTCCAACCAGGCCGTCTTGCACCTTGCAACAACATGGGAATGCCCACCGGGTGGTAAATCGAGGCCGCACAGCCCAGCACGGCCAAAGCCAGCGCGAGCTGGGTCGGGGTGCGCGTGAGCGCGACCAGCATCGAGGCCAGGCCAATGCTGAAAAAGAACACGGCCATCATCTGGCGTCGGCCCCACAGGTCGCCCAGGCGCCCGGCCGGCAGCGAGCCCAGACCGAAAAAGAAAAAGGCTGCCGCGCTGTAAGGCATCAGGTCTTCCCAATGCTGCACCTGAAATTCCTCGGCGATGGCGGTGACGGCCGTGGCAAAAATCAGCAGAAACATATGGTCAAGCGCATGACCAAAATTCAGCAGGAATGTGGTGGTCTTGTTGTGCATCGGCTGTGGGCAGGCTTGGTGAATCAAGGCTGTGCGCTGGCGGCCCAATGCGGGCCACCAGCCCTGCGCGCGTGTTCGCTCACGGGTGCAGCCATGGTTGTGGGCAGATGTTAATCCGGCACCGCCTATTGGCCGCGCGCCGTGCTTATTTGGGTTGGCGGTTGATGGCCAGTTGGGCGTCTACCAGCGCAACGGTCTGGTCGACCACCGGGTGGCGCAAGCCTTTTTGCGCGGCAATCGCCTGCACCAGGCGGTCGACGCGCTCGATGTTGTGCGCGCCGCCGTAGAGGGCACGCGCCGCAGACGAGGGGCTGGCCAAGCCCATGGCTGCTGCCGCGTATTTTTCAAAAGGGACCATGTCGGACTCTGCCGCGCCCAGCGACTGGCACAACTGGCTGACCCAGTTGTACACCTCGCGTGAGGCGGCCAGGTCGGCGTGCACCGCGTCCTTGATCGGGCGCATGCCCTGGGGCGTGACACAGCGGTAATTGCCTGCGAGCAGCATGCTCCATTTGGCCAGCGGCACGAACACCGATTCATGCACCTTGAGCTTGACCGGCAGCTCCATGTTCTGGCCCTTGACGGGCAGGCGGCTCGCTTCGATGTCGGCTTGCAGGTCGCGCAGGATTTTGGTGTGCGCCTCGCTGTCAAAGCGCGCGGACTTGAAGTTGGTGGGCAGGCGCACCTGCAGCACATTGACCGGCTCCTCCGGCGGACGAAAGGCCTGTGGGTCGGGGCTGCACAGCGTGACGCAAGCGGGGTCGAAAGCGTCCCACACGCCGGCCTCGGTGAAACAGTGGCGCAGACCCGCGACGTCCACGCCCGGCAAGCGGGCCAGATAAGGCAGTGGCGGCATGTTCATGATCGACATGCAGGGCACGTGCGCGCGCGCCACGCGCTCGAGCAGTTCGCGCACGCCGGGTGAACGGTACTGAGGCTCTTGCATGGCCAGGCCAACCAGGTCAAAGGCCTCGGGGTCGACCTCTTGCGGGCTGGCCGCTCTGAGCGTGCCGGGCAGCTGGCGCGAGTCGATTTCAACCAGGCCGTCCTGGCCCTTGACCGGCATGCGCACGCGAATGCCCTGGGCATTGATCAGCTCAACTTCGGCGGGCAGGCAGACCAGGGTGACGTGGTGGCCAGCAAGCAGCATCTTGCTGCCCAACAGCGACCCGTAAGACGCGCCAAGAATCAGGATGTTGTAGGGGGTCTGCATACGGATGTCCGTTCTGAAAAGGAAAGCCTGACTGTACAGCCCATTGTGCGTCAACTGGCTGCAACGCGAGGTCACAACAGACCTGACGCCACGTGCGGTAGTCGGCTCCGGTTGCTGACATTGGCGGCCTGGGCCGCTGGGCTGGGCACAATGCGGTAAATTCTGCGTGTTTTTCGGAGATGCCGCTCATGAAACAAACGCTCGATCAGTTTGCTGCCCAATGTCACGACGCGATCAAGGCGCAGCCGGGCCCGCCCGGGCGCGAGAAGGTGGCCCGCTTGCTGGAGGGCCTGCTCAAGGACAGCGCGCTGGTGGCGCAGCTATTTGCTGGCGATGTTGGTGAACGAACCATGCTTTACCAGGACCCTGAGCTGGGGTTTTGCATCCTGGCGCACAACTACACCGACGCCAAGACCAGCGGGGCCCATGACCATGCTCATTCCTGGGCGATTTACGGGCAGGCCTGCGGCCAAACCGAGATGCGCGATTACGACCTGATCGAGGCGGCCACGGCCGAAAAGCCTGGCAAGGTTCGCCACACCCGCACCTACACGCTGCGCCCGGGCATGGCCTATGTGTACAACGAGGGCGACCTGCACTCGCCCAAGCGTGAGGCACCCACCAGCCTGATACGCATCGAAGGCACCGATATGTCCAAGGTCAAGCGTTTTCAGTACCAGGCCGTTTAGCGGCCGCCTTGCTGACCCTGTATTGAGATCTGAGACGCGTATGCATCCGATGGCACTTGACCCCCAGGCACGCGCGGTGCTGGAGCGTGCGGCCGCAGCGGGCGCGCCCAGGCCGACCAGTTTGCCGCCGGCGCAGGCGCGTGAGGCCTATCGCAACAGCCGAGCCCCGACGCAGCCGGCGCCGCGCCCCTTGCCGCTGGTGCGCGACTTTGACATCGACAGCCCGGCAGGTGCCTTGACTGTGCGCATGTACCGCCCCAGCGGCTGCGCGCCAGACGATGTGCTGCCGGCGCTGGTTTATTTTCATGGCGGTGGTTGGGTGATTGGAGACCTGCAGACGCACGACGTGCTGTGCCGCGACCTGTGCGACCTGTCGAAGCTGGCGGTGTTTTCGGTGGACTACCGGCTCGCGCCTGAACACCGCTTTGGCGCTGCCGTCGACGATGCGCTGGCGGCCACTCGCTATCTGCTGAGCCAGGCGCCCGCGTTGGCTGTTGATGCGCAGCGTCTGGTAGTGGGCGGCGACAGTGCAGGGGGCAATCTGGCGGCCGTGGTGGCGCTGACGCTGCGCGCCGAGCGCTTGAAGCCCTGCGGCCAGTTGCTGATTTACCCGGTGACGCTGCAGCACGCCAGCACCGCGTCTTACCAGAGCATGGCCAGCGGCTACACGCTGTCGGCCTCTGACATGGCCTGGTTTCGCAAACAGTACCTGGACGAGGCGCAGTACGACGACTGGCGCGCTTCACCCTTGCTGGCAGGCGACTTCAGCGGCTTGCCGCCTGCGCTGGTGCTGACCGCGGGCTACGACCCATTACACGACGAAGGGCGCCTGTATGCGGACGCGATGGCCGCGGCGGGCAATGCGGTGAGCTATATGGACTTTTCGCGCCAGATGCACGGCTTTATCGGCATGGGCGGCGTGATCGACGAGGCCAACCTGGCGGTGCGCTGCTGCGCCCAGTGGCTGGCCGATTGTTGCGCCTGAGGCCCGGGCTGTCCCTTGGAAGGGCGCACAGGCAGCAGGCTTGAAAGGAGCAAGCGATGTTCGGAGTCACGCACAGCAAGACGGTCGAGATCAACGGCAAAGCGCTCGAGGTGCGCTGGACAGCGGCAGCCCAGCAGGCGCTGGCGCAACGCTCGGGCGATCTGTATGTGGAGCTTGAGCTTTATTTTTCCTGCCTGGTCAAAAAGTTTATGCACTTTCGCGATGCGCCTCGCGGCGTGCTGCCCGCCACGCGCGTGGCTGAGGGCCTGTATGTGTACCTGCGGCCGGTGACGTCGACTGCTTGCAGTCCGCAGGAGGCCCATGCCATGGGCCGCCAGCCCGAGACCGAGATTGACGCGCCGCAGGCCTTGCGCCTGGCGCCAAAAAAAGTGCAGATCGATTGCCGCGGCGGCCTCTGGCGCGGCGAATTTTCCATGTAAGCCGGTGAAGCGCCTGGCACCGTGCGCCTGGCACGCGGGCAGGCGCATCGACGTGCGCCCAGGTGCGCCTTACGGTGCAGGCGACAGCGTGAGGGTGTGCCGGGTCTGCGCGGGCTCGAACTGCAGCGGCCGGTAAGCGCTGTTGGCCCAGTCGCTGGCCATGTCGCGGCTACGGCTGGAGAGCATGTGCCCGCTCTGGCCGGTCTGGTAGATGAACAGGTCTGCGCCCTCGCGTGAGAGGTCGTAAATGCCGCGGTAAGACGCCGCGTGGCGGTTGGCAAAAGGCTGGTCAGGCTCGTTGGCCCAGTACTGTCCGACGTTGACGGTAAACAGGTCGCCAGCACTGGGCTCGCTCAGACTGAAGACTTTGGACAGGCCTGCTACCTTGTCAAAAGGGCGGTGGCCGCTGCGCGCCGGATGCAGCGTACCCCAGCGCCAGCTCGCCGGCGAGTCGCCCTGCCACTGCACCATGCGTGCGATGGCCGCGTCCATGGCCTGGCTGATCAGCGCATCGCAAGAGGCTTGTGGGCACCAGAAGGCATCGGGCTTGTCCAGCAGGTTTTGCAGGCCGGCGCGGAAATGGCGCTTGCCGTACAGGCTCATGAAGCGATCGCCCACCTGGGGTTTGATCAGCAGTTGCGTCAGGTCTTCGGCCCAGACGTTCAGAATGGCTGCGGCGGCACTGTCTTGGCGCATCTGGCCGTCAAAGCTGCGCAGCAACTGCATCACCGGCGCGCCCAGCGCATGGGCAGGGCGCGCGCGCAGCGCGTGCGGCAGCAATGCCTGCGCACTCAGCGAGAGCACGTCTTGCTGGATCGCGCGCATGCTGGCGATGTCATGCTGGGGCTTTTCGTCGAGCAAGGTCGCAATGCGGTTCATGCGTTCAGGGTTGTGCCAGTCGCTGCCAAGGTGGTGCGGATAGTCAGCACCAATAATTTTTTGGTTGGCGGTGGCATGCCAGCCCTGTTTTTGAATGTCTGCGTGGCTGCGCGAGGGGTTGTTCTGCACTGCCAGCCAGCCTTGCCAGTCGTACTCGGCTAGCCAGCCGGGCGCGGGCGCCACGCCCCTGAGCGCGTTGCGATCGGAGCGCACGGGAACACGGCCGGCTGCGAAATAGCCTGTTGTGCCCTGGGTGTCGGCCATCACGATGTTTTGCATCGGACTGTGGTGGGCGGTGTAAGCGGCCCGAAGCTCGTCAACCGTTTGCGCGCGGTTGGACGCCAGGCCCGCATCGAGCGTGGCGTTGTCGGCATCCAGCGCGCTCCAGCGCAGGGCGACCACGTAGCGCGCCTTGTTGAGCAGTCCGTCATACGCGGGCTGCACGTCGCTGATCACCGGGCCATGGCGGGTGCTGCGCACTATGAGCGTTACATCGGGCTGGCCTTTGACCCGAATGGTCTCGTCACGGGTTTCGAAGGTCTGCCAGCCTTGCGGTGTGCGGTAGCGGCCGGGCTGCGCCGGGTCAATGGCTTCCAGATACAGATCCTGCACGTCCGGCCCGGTGTTGGTAAATCCCCAGGCCACGCCACGTGTGCGCCCGAGCACCACGATGGGCAGGCCCGGCAGGGTGGCGCCCATCACATCGAGCGCGGGCGCCGCGCCGCTGGCGCTGGCTTTGAGATGCGCCACGTACCAGATGGCCGGTGCGCTCAGGGCCAGGTGCGGGTCGTTGGCCAGCAGCGGCTTGCCCGAGTTGGTGCGCGAGCCGGCCAGCACCCAGTTGTTACTGCCTTTGCCGTCGAGCGTGCCGACATCGCGCGCCCAGTTTTGCGCCCACCGGGCCAGCCCATCCCACGCGGCTTGCGGGGCATCGATGGGGGCTTGGGCGGTTTTGGCCGGCGACGTGCTGTCAGCGTAGGCGCCAAGCTCGCGGTAGAACGTGGCCAGGTCCATCGGCGTGGGCGCGGCCTCGCCAGGGTAGGGCGGCCAGGCCTGCCACAGCTGCGCGGTCGTGAGCTTTTCAAGCATGGCAAAGCGCGCCAGTTCATTGCCCCAGTTGCCGCCCAGATCCAGCGCCATCATCAAAGCCCAGCCCACGCTGTCTTCGGCCGACCACTGCGCTGCGCTGGACTTGTCTGGCTTGATGCCCAGAATGGCGAACTCGGGCGCGCCTGCCGCATGGCCGCCCGCAAAGGCTGCGCCAATGCCCTGGCTGTAGGCCTTGAGCGCCGCCTGGGTTTCAGGGCGCAGCGCTTTGAGTTGCGTGCGCGCGGCCTGCATGATGCCCAGCGTGCGCAGCAAGCGGTCGATGTCGAGCGTGGCAGGGCCGAGCACTTCGGAGAGTTCACCGTGCATGACGCGCCGGTTGAACTCAAGCTGCCAGCCACGCTCCTGCGCATGCACAAAGCCCAGCGCGCGCCAGGCGTCTGCCGGGGAGGAAGCCTGGATGTGCGCCACATCGGCTGCATCGCGCGTGACCGTGACCGGCGCGGCAAGGCCCGCAAGGCGAATCTCACCGTCGAGCGTGGGCAGGCCACGAAACGCCAGATAGGCCAGCCAGGCCAGGGCAAGCACCAGCAAGCCAGCCAGTGTCCACAGGATTCGCTTGAGCCAGCGCGCTTGCCGCATCGGTAAAAAGCCTTGGCGCAAAAAAACATCAAGCGGCCCGGCTCACGCCAGGCCGCTGTTGCCACAGATTGGGGCGTCGCCCAGAGCCTTACTTGACGTAGTCGGAGACAACTTTCCAGCGCGCGTTCTGAATTTGCGACAGGCGCGACATGTCATTGCCCAGACGCTTGGTGGCGGTGAAGCTCAGGGGTGGGCTGCCAAAGATGTCGCCGTCAAATGTGATGCCATCCATGGTCTTGACAAAGGTCTCGTGCGTCAGGTTCTTGCCAGCCTTGCCCGCTGCGGTGGCAAAGTGCTTGATCGCCTGGTATCCATAGACCGAGAACACCGTGGGGTCGCTGCTGAATTTGGCCTTGTACTTGTTGGCCCATTCGCTGATGGGCGCCGAGGCCTCGTCAAGATAGGGGTGCTGCGAGGTCATGGTGGCATACAGGCCGTCCATGGCTTTGCCGCCCAGCTTGGGGATCAGGTCGGTGTAGGCTGCAGACGATCCCAGGAAAACCGGGTTGAAGCCGGTCTTGCGCGACTCGCCAATCGTGCCGGCGGTTTCGCGGATGATGGTGCCAAGCACCACCATGTCGCATTCGGCCGCTTTCATTTTGGCGACCTGCGAGGAGAAGTCGGTGGCGCCGCGCTTGTAAGTGGTTTTTTCCACATAGCTCATGCCCAGGGTCTTGAGGCCGTCCTCGCCACCGCGCATGACTTCCTGCCCGAACTCATCGTCCTGGTAGATCGTGCAGACTTTCTTGGCGTTTTTTTCCTTAACCAGCTTGGGCGTGGCCAGGCGCACCGAGTCGTAGTAGGTGGCCGCAAAAGCGAACTTCAGCGGATGAAAGGGCTCGAACATTTCGCGCGCTGCCGTGACCGGGAAGAAGTTGATCACGTTCTTGCTGAACTGCACCGGCATCGCAGCCATGTTGTGCGCGGTGCCGATATGGCCAATCATGGCGAAGATCTTGTCCTGGTTGACCAGCTTCTGCGCGGCCAGCACGGCGCGGCGCGGGTCGTAGCCCGAGTCTTCGATCTTGAGGTCGAGCTTGCGGCCGTTGACGCCGCCTTTCTCATTGAGCTCGTCGACCGCCATGGTCATGCCCAGGCGCAGCTCCTTGCCAAAGCCGGCCAGCGGCCCGGAGAGGTCCTGGATGGTGCCCACGGTGAGCGTGGTGTCGCTCACGCCTTGTTGAGCGAAGGCAGTGCCGAGGCTTAGGGCGCCAGCCAGCGCCAAGAGGGTTTTTTTCATGGGTGCAACTCCTAGTAAAAAGTGATCGGGACAAACTCAGCTGGAACGGTACATGTCCTCAATGCGCTGGGCGTATTTCTTCTCGACCAGCTTGCGCTTGAGCTTCATGGTGGGGGTGAGCTCTTCATCTTCAGCGCTGAGCTGGGTGTCGAGCAAAAAGAATTTTTTGATCTGCTCGGCGCGCGCGAATTTGCGGTTGACGCGGTCGACCTCGGCCTGGATCAGGGCCTGGACCTCGGGCGCGCGTGTCAGCGAGGCATAGTTGCTGAAGGGCACGGCCTTGTCCTGGGCAAATTTCTCAACGTTTTCCTGATCGATCATCACAATCACCACCAGGTAAGGTCTGCGGTCGCCAACGATCACCGCGTCGGTAATAAAGGGCGAGAACTTGAGCTCGTTTTCCAGCTCAGTGGGGGTAATGTTTTTGCCCCCCGCGGTGATGATAATGTCTTTCATGCGGTCGGTAATCCGGAAAAACCCTTCCTCGTCGACCGTGCCAACGTCACCCGTATGCAGCCAGCCCTCGCTGTCGATGGCCTCGGCGGTTTTTTCGGGCAGGTTGAGATAGCCTTTGAGCAGATTGGGCCCGCGCACCAGAATTTCACCGGTGTCGGGCGCCAGGCGCACCTCGTTAAAGCTGGCGGCCACGCCAATCGTGCCAGGCTTGATGCGCTGCAAGGGGTTGCCCACCGAGGCGCCGCAGGTCTCGGTCATGCCCCAGACCTCGAGCATCGGAATGCCCAGCGCCAGATACCAACGAATCAGATCCGGCGAAATCGGCGCCGCGCCGGTGACCAGATAGCGTGCGCGGTGAATGCCGGCGAGCTTGCGCACATTGTCCAAAGCCAGCCAGCGCGCCAGCGCAAAGGCCAGGCGCAGTCGCCAGGGCACCGCCTGCCCGGCCAGCACGCGCTCGGCCACGCGCTCGCCCACGCCAATGGCCCAGCGGTAAGCCCCCTGCTGCATCGGGCTGGCTTCGCGCAAGGCCAGCATCACGCCTGAATAAAACTTTTCCCACACGCGCGGCACAGCGGTGAAGACGGTGGGCGCGATTTCACGCACGTTTTCTGCCACGGTGTCTGGGTTTTCCACAAAGTTGAGCACGGCGCCGGTGTACAGCGAAAAGTACTCGCCGCCCATGCGCTCGGCAATGTGGCACAGCGGCAGAAAGCACATGCATTCGTCGCTGTCGTAGCGCGACAGCAAGGTGTTGTAGCCGCGGGCGGTGTAGGTCAGCGCGTGGTGGGTGAGGATCGCACCTTTGGGCTTGCCCGTGGTGCCCGAGGTGTAGACCAGGATGGCAGGGTCTTGTGGCTGACAGGCCGTCCAGCGCTGTGTCAGCGCCTGTGCATGCGCAGCAGCATGCGCGCGGCCCAGCTCGCGCAGCGCATCCAGACCCATCACCATCGGGTCTTGCAGCTTTTGCAAGCCTTTCATGTCGAACACCACAATGTGGCGAAGCAGCGGTAACTCGGCGCGCACCAGCAGCGCCTTGTCAAGCTGCTCTTCGTCCTCGACAAAGAGCACGGTGGTGCCCGAGTCCTCGCACAGGTAGTGCACCTGCGAGGCTGCATCGGTGGGGTAAATGCCGCTGCACACGCCCGCGCAGCTCAGCACCGCCAGGTCGGCAAGCACCCACTCGAGCCGGGTGTTGGACAGAATCGATGCAGTCTGCCCGGCCTGAAAGCCCAGTGCCAGCAGACCGTTCCCAATCTCGCTGACCGCCTCACCGGTCTGTGTCCAGGTCCATGATCGCCACAGCCCCAGATGCTTGTCGCGCAGCCAGACTTTGGGCGCGCGCTGGCGCACCGCGTTCCAGAACATGGCGGGAACTGTGTCGCCGTCGAGCACGCTGGCCGTCTCGGGCCGCAGGTGGTCAAGTTTCCAAAGTGCGCTCATGGTCTTACCGCCAGGTTTTCTTCTTTTTCCAGCGCCGCTCGTTGCGCGCGCCGGCGCCGCCAAAGCCAAGATAGAACTCCTGAATATCCTCCTTCTCGCGCAGGCGCGCACAGGTGTCGTCCATCACGATACGGCCGTTTTCCAGCACATAGCCGCGGTCTGCAAGCTGCAGCGAGAGGTGGGCGTTTTGCTCCACCAGCAAGAGCGTGGTGCCACGTTCGCGGTTGATGCGCAGCACGATCTCGAAGATCTCACGCGTGAGCTTGGGGCTCAGGCCCAGGCTGGGCTCGTCGAGCATGATCAGGCGCGGGCGTGCCATGAGCGCGCGGCTGATGGCCAGCATTTGCTGCTGCCCGCCCGAGAGCAGGCCGGCGTCCTGTTCGGCGCGCTCGCGCAGGATCGGGAAGTAGTTGAAAACAGCCTCCATGTCGCGCGCCACATCGTCGGCGTTGCTACGGGTGTAGGCGCCCATGAGTAGGTTGTGGCGCACCGACAGCAGGGGAAACACTTCGCGCCCTTCGGGCACATGCACCAGGCCTTGTTGCACGATGTGCGCCGGGTCTTGCGCGGTGATGTTCTGGCCCGCGAATTCCACCACGCCTTTGCGCGGGTCGATGATGCCGCTGACGGTTTTGAGCACGGTGGACTTGCCCGCGCCGTTGGAGCCCAGAATGGTGACGATCTCGCCCTCGTTGACATGCAGGCTCACCCCGTTGAGCGCGCGGATCGGGCCGTACGCGCTCTCGATGTTGGACAGGCGCAGCAGCGCGGTGCTCGCAGGGCCAGACGACTGCGCGTTCATGTGGCTGCCTCTGTGCGTGCCGGTGGCGTCCAGGCCTGTTCGCTCGAGCCCAGATAAGCTTCGATGACGCCCGCATTGCCCTGCACCTCGGCGGCTGTGCCCAAGGCCAGCACCTCGCCCTGGTTCATGGCCAGCACGCGGTCTGACACTTTGGAGACCAGGCTCATGTCGTGCTCAACCATCAGCACCGTGATGCCCAGCAGGTTCTTGATGTCTTCGATCCAGTAGGCCATGTCGGCGGTCTCCTCAGAATTCAGGCCCGAGGACGGCTCGTCAAGCAGCAACAGACTGGGCTCTGTGCACAAAGCGCGCGCAAGCTCGATCACCTTGCGGACACCGTAGGGCAGGCCGGCGACCATGCTGTTGCGGTAATGCTGCAGGTCGAGAAAGTCGATCACCTCTTCGACCTTGCCGCGGGTGCGCAGCTCGTCAGCGCGCGCGCGTGGACTGAACAGCAGCTGCTGCCAGAAACCGGTTTGCCGATGGCGGTGGCGCCCGATCATCAGGTTTTGCAGCACGGTGGCATGCTCGAACAACTCGATGTTCTGGAATGTGCGCGCGATGCCAAGCCCGGCGATCTGGTGCGGCGCAAATGTGCTCAGGTCCTGCCCCTGGTAGCACACGCGCCCGGATGCGGGCTGGTAAATGCCGCTGATCAGGTTGAACACGGTGGTTTTGCCCGCGCCATTGGGACCGATGAGGGTGAACACCTCGCCGGCGCGCACGTCGAAGCTTACCTGGTTGACCGCACGCAGGCCGCCAAAGCTGACGCTCAAGTCTTGTACTGATAACAGTGCGTCCTGGCTCATCGCATCCGGTCCGATTTCTGGAAGCTTTTTTGGCGCTTGAACATGCCGCGCCGGTAAAACGGAAAGGTCTGAAGCCAGGTGCGGATCTTTAGCCAGCGCCCGTACAGGCCCATTGGCTCGAACAGCACAAAAGCGATCAGCACCAGGCCGTAGATCACGGCCTGCAGCCCGGGCGCCAGCGCCAGCGCATCGGGCAGATAGGCCTTGCCCAGCGAGATCAGCTGTGGCATGGAGATCAGGAAGATCGCGCCCAGGAAGGCACCGTGGATCGATCCCAGCCCGCCGATCACCACCATGAGCAGCAGGTCGATGGAATGCAGCACATTGAACTGGTCGGGGCTGATGAATTGCATTTTGTGCGCGTAGAGCGCGCCGCCCACGCCAGCCAGCGCCGCTGAGATCATGAAGCTCAGTGTCTTGTAGTAAGCCAGGTGAATGCCCATGCTTTGCGCTGAAATTTCCGAGTCGCGAATGGCCACAAACGCGCGCCCGGTCGGGCTGCGCAGCAAATTGGCCACGCCCAGCGTGGCCAGCACGGCCACCAGCAGGCACAGCGCGTACAGGCTGGCTTCTGCACCCAGATGCAAGGCCTTGAACTCGACGGCAGCCACGGTCTTGCCCGCGTTGCCGCCGGTGACGCTTTCCCAGCGCGCCAGTCCTTCTTCGACGATAAAGCCAAAGGCCAGCGTTGCAATGCCCAGATAAATGCCTTTGACGCGCAGCGCCGGCAGGCCCACCACGGCCCCCACAGCCGCCGACAGCGCGGCTGCTGCCGGCAGACTCAGAATCAGGGGCCAGCCCAGGCCCGAGAGCACGGCGCCGGTGTAAGCGCCCACGCCCAAAAACGCGGCATGGCCGATCGAGAACAGGCCGGTAAAGCCGGCCAGCAGCATCAGCCCCAGACCGACGATGCCGTAGATCAGCACGAAGGTCAGCTGCGCCAGCCAGTAGTCGTCAAGCAGCCAGGGCGCAGCCAGCAGCAGCAGGCCCAGTGCGCTGTACCAGAACACATGGCCGCCGTGCTTGGCCAGGCGGATGTCTTGCAGGTAGCTGGTGTGAAAAATGAAGCGCATGGCTCTGGCTCAGACTTTCTTGCGCGTGTTTTCGCCAAACAGCCCGTTGGGCTTGAGCGCGAGCATGATGAGCACCACCACATAGGCGGCAACGTCCTTGAAGCCCTCGGGCAGGTAAAAGCCCGCCAGCGCCTCAACCACGCCAATAATCAGGCCGCCCACGATCGCACCGGGCAGGCTGGTGAATCCACCCACCACCGCAGCGGGAAAGGCTTTCAGGCCGATCAGGCCCATGTTGGCGTGCACAAAGGTGATGGGTGCCAGCAGCAGACCGGCCACGGCGGCAACCGCTGCGGCCAGCGCCCACACCAGGCCGTTGAGGCGCTTGACCGGAATGCCCATGTAGTAGGCGGCCAGCTGGTTTTGCGAGGAGGCCTGCATGGCAATGCCCACACGCGAAAACCTGAACACCAGATAGAGCAGCAGGCACAGCACGGCCGTGCTGCCCAGCACCACGATCTGGCTGGCGCCAACGACCACGCCGCCCCAATTGAACAGCACGTCTTTGTAGGGCGCGGCAAACGCGTGCGTGTCGGTGCCGATGTTGGGAATCATGGTCACCAGCCCGCGCGCCACGTAGCCAATGCCAAAGGTCAGCATGACCACCGAGAAGGCCGGCTGGCCCAGAATCGGCCGGATGATGGCGCGCTCGATCAGCCAGCCGGTGGCGGCCAGCGCGGCCAGCACGGCCGGCAGGACCAGCCAGTAGCTCAGGCCCAGGCGCTGAAACAGCAGCAGGCCGGCAAAGGCGCCAAGCATCATCAGCTCGCCCTGGGCGAAGGTCACGGTTTCGGTGGCTTTGTAGACGAGCACAAAGCCCAGTGCGATCAGGCCGTAGATACAGCCCTGGGCAATGCCGCCGACGATGACCTGTATTTCCTGCACAGTGGCTTGCTGTTGTTTCTAGGGACGATGGGGCTCGAGCCGGTACAAAGCGCCGTCGGGCGCGTCGCTCAGCAGGTAGACCAGGCCGTCGGGCCCGATGCGCACATCGCGGATGCGCCCCACCTCGCCTTGCAGCATGCGCTCTTCATGCACGATCGTGTCGCCCTGCAAGACCAGGCGCACCAGCACCTGGCCGCGCAGCGCGCCCACCAGCAGATTGCCCTTCCAATGGGCAAAGCGCTCGCCCGTGACAAAAGCCATGCCAGATGGCGCAATGGACGGCACCCACACATGCAGCGGCTGCGCCATGCCCGGCTTGGCCGTGCCTTCGCCGATCTTGGTGCCGATGCCGTAATTGACACCATAGGTGATGACGGGCCATCCGTAGTTGACGCCGGCTTGCATGCGGTTGATCTCATCGCCACCCTGCGGGCCGTGCTCGTGCGTCCAGAGTTCGCCTGTGACGGGGTGCAGCGCGGCGCCTTGCATGTTGCGGTTGCCCAGCGTCCATTTTTCGGGACGTGCGCCGGGCTTGCCGACAAAGGGGTTGTCCGCGGGCACACGCCCGTCGTCGTGCAGGCGAATGACTGAGCCGGCATGGTCATCCAGGCGCTGGGCGCGATCTTTGTCGCCGCGGTCGCCGAGCGTGAGGTAGACCTTGTGGTGACGGTCAAAAACAATGCGACCGCCAAAGTGGTGGCCGGTGCGGGTCTTGGGCGACAGACTGAAGAGCACCTGGACTTGCGTCATGCGCTGGCCCTGCAGCTTGCCGCGTGCAAGCGTCGTGCCCCAGCCACCGTCGCCCGCTGCGTTGTAAGCCCAGTAAACCCAGCCATTGCTGGCGTAGTCCGGGTGCAGCACCACGTCAAACAGGCCGCCTTGCCCGACGGCGGTCACAGCCGGCAGGCCTTCAACAGCCTGGGGCTCGAGCTTGAAGTCGCGCCCGATCAGGCGCATCTGGCCGGCTCGCTCGGTGACCAGCATGCGTCCGTCGGGCAGAAAAGCCATCGACCAGGGGTGCGCCAGGCCGCTGGTGAGCTTGGCCAGGCCAAACGCATGCTTCTCGCTTTGAAGCGTGCCGGCGCCCGCTGCCGCAACAAGGCTTGCAGCAGACAGCGCGCACAAGCCCAGCATGCTCAGCCAGCGTGCCGCGCTGCGCCTGAGTGCAAGCCCGCCTTGCCACGGCGAGGGCATCAGTTCTGCTGGGCGGGTCAGCAGGTGTTTAGCGGCAGGCGCTGTTGGCATCAAGCTTCATCCACTGTTGCAGCCAGGCCTTGGTGCGCTGGCGAGCGTGGCGGGTGGCAATTTTTTCTTCCGGCGACTGGTCGGCGCGAAAGTCAAAAGCGCGCCTTGCCAAGGGGTAGGACTGTAGCTCGACCGGCACACCGCGTTCCCACAAGGCATAAAACGCGCGGCCGGTGCTCATGCGGCGCAGCTCGAAGTCCTGGTCGCCGATCATCAGCAGCGTGGGCGTGGTGATCTGCATGACCTCTGGGGCGACGCGAAACAGCTGGTCTGGCTCGGGCGCGTTCGGGTTTTGCATGTGGCCGTAGTAGCTGGCAATGGCGGCAATATCCTTGCCGCGCTTGGCAGCCAGGCGGATGGCGTAGTACGGTCCCCTGGACTGGGCGACGATACCCACCGGCGTGCGACAGGCCAGCGGGTGCTTGATGAGAAAGTCCAGCGCGGCTTCCACATCCGCTTCGGTCTCGGGGTCATGCGCCGAGGGCCAGCGCTCGATCATGCGGCCAGCTTGCCAGTCGGGCATGACCACCAGAAAGCCCTGACCGGCCAGTTCGGCAATGTGCCGGCTTTCGTTGTCGTCAATGCCGCGCTTGGCGTGAATGAACAGCACTGGCGCAAACGGGCCCTTGCCGTCGGGCACGGCGATGTGCACGGGCATGAGCACATCTGCGAGCCGCAGCGTGGTCTGGCTGAGCTTGACCGCCCAGGCCTGGCTGGCCAGCAGCATCAGGCCAAGAGCAAACCAGTTTTTCAATGTCTGTCTCCTCCTCACTGGCGCGCCGCCTGCAGGCAGTCTGTTGGAGCAACGCTTCGGGTTTGCACTGTGCGTCAGCGAAGGCAAAGGGTCAAGCCCCATGGTGCAAAGCCTTACAGCGCACGGTTGTATTGCGCCGCACGCCGGCGCACCCCGCCACTGGCCTAGGTGATGGTCGCAGGCTTGCTGTCGTCAGCCTTGTCGCGGTCTTCACCATTGGGTAAGTGGTCCTGGCATTCCCGGAACACCCGCTGTGTGCAGTAGCGGCAGATCTCTGAGTCGAGCTGCGGATAAAGCGCAGCCAGCGCATCACTTTTGTGGGTGAGGATGCGCTTGGCGCCGATCTGGCGTGTCTGTTCGGCGCGTTCGATGGATTGGTGCACCGCTGGCGGCGCACCCACCAGATAGAGCCCGCCGCCCATTGAGCGTCTGCGCCGCGCTTCTTCGCCCAGCAGCTCAGCACCGGCGAAGTCGATGAAGTTGACACCGCGCGCCAGCAGCAGGACCCATTTGCGCCGTTTGTCGGCGGCGTCGACCGCGTTGAGGCTGGCGCGCACATGACCTACTGCGCCAAAATAGATTGAGCCCTGAAGCTGCAGCATGGCCACTTGCGGGCAGGTCGGCGTGGCCGGGGTCACGCTGATGAGTGAGCGATTGGCTTGCTTGAGATCGTCCTTGCTCAGAATCTTTTCATCAATCGGCGGCTGCGAGGTTCTGAACAGGTAGAAGAACAACGAAGTCACGATGCCCAGCAGCAGGCCGCGCTCCAGATCAACAATCGTGCCCACAAAGGTCATGACAAACACAATGCGTTCTTGCGGCTGGCGCAGCAGGATGTGCTTGACCTGATGGAAATTCACCAATGACACCGCAACAATGAACAGGATGGCCGCGATCGCGGGCACCGGGATGTAGGCCACCAGCGGCGCGGCAAACATTGAGACCACCACCAGAAACACGGCCGAGAAAATCGCCGACAGGGGCGACATCGCACCCGATGCGTAGTTCAGGCCGCTGCGGTTAAACGAGCCGCTGGCGGTGTAACAGGAAAAAAAGCTCCCCACCAGGTTGGACAGGCCCTGGCCGATGAATTCCTGGTCGTTGTGAATGCGCTGGCCCGACAGGTTGGCGATCGAGCGCGCAATGGCCACCGCCTCGGTGAGCGCCAGCGTGGCGACGATGAAGGCCGGCAGCAGCATTTTGCTGATGGCCTGAAAGCTCAGGTCGGGCGCGATCAGCGGTGGCAGCGAGGTGTGAATGATGCCCACCGTTTTGATGCCTGTGCTGGACTCGCCAATCATCACATTGAAGCCCACAGCGACCAGGCTGCCCACAACCAGCGCCATGATCATGTACGGGAATCTGGGCAGAAAGCGCCGCGCCAGCAAGCCCGCGATCAGCGTTGACACGCCCACCACGACCACCCAGATGTGCGCCTCGGTCATGTGCTGGCCGGCGTACAGAAAGATCTCGTGAAACGCCATGCCGCGCGGAATGCTCAGGCCTAGAAAGTGGCCCACCTGGCTGGCAAAAATCAGGCAGGCGGCGCCCGCGGTAAAGCCAATGATCACCGTGTGGGAAATGAAATTGACCAGGGCGCCCAGGCGCGCTGCACCCATGACGAACTGAATCAAGCCGACCAGAAAGGTCAGCGTCAGGACCAGGGCGATGTATTGTTCGCTGCCCGGCGAGGCCAGCGCGCTCACGGAGGCGAAGACTGCAATGGAAATGGCCGTGGTTGGGCCGGTCACCATGTGCCAACTCGAACCCCACAGCGCACCGATGATGGCAGGCACCATGGCCGCATACAGGCCGTATTGCGGTGGCAGGCCAGCAATGGCGGCAAAGGCGATGGCCTGCGGCAAGACGATCACCGCACCGGTCAGGCCGGCCGATGCGTCCATCTTCATCGACTCTCGCGTAGCCCTGGGCCATCGCAAGAAAGGAAAGAGGTTGTGCAGAACGTGACTGGGGATCATGATGATGGGGTGGCGGCCTGGCCGGGCAGCTGATTCTGACCTAAGCGGCCAAGCGGCTTCATCACGTAAGCGTTTCTTGTCCCAGCACCCAACCGACTTGCATGCGCATTTGCAAGGCGGCGGCCCGCCGCTGGCTTAAACAGCAAGGCCCGCAAGGCGCACCCTTTCGGCATGGACTGCGTACGCCCTAACTGGTTTTGGTTTTGTCGTAAGCCGGCACGCCTTCTGGCAGCACGTGAAAAGGCTGCATGTCACAGGTGAACTGCGCAAACGCCGGCTTGAAGGTGGACGGGTCATCGAAGGTGCCGACCTTCAGGATGATGGCATCCGGGAAACGTGGGCTCAGCGTTGCCAGCGAGGTGCCGCAACGCGGACAGAACAGCCGCGTGCGCGCAACTTCCAGGTCGGTGCGGGCAAAAGACTTGGGCTCGCCCTGCAGCCACCTGAAACCTTTTTTACCCGTGATGAAGGCGGCATTGGGATGCCCGCCCGAAATATATTGACACTCGCGGCAGTGACACTGAATGGCCGTGCCTTCGCCATCGAACTCATATTTGATGTCGCCGCAGTAACAACGTCCTTTGACGGTCATAGTACCTCCATTCATCTGGGAGCCCCGAGTTTAACGAGCGAGGCGCGCGCTTGGACAAGCGGTGAGAATCCCGGTAACGGACAAGAAACGACCATGCAGCGCCTGAAAGCATGGGCGCAGGGCCTCAAGCGTGACGTGATGACGCTGTGGTTTGCGCTCAAACACCCTCAAACCCCCTGGTATGCGCGCGCCCTGGCAGCCGTGCTCACAGCCTATGCGCTCAGCCCGATCGATCTGATTCCCGACTTCATTCCCGTGCTGGGTTATCTGGACGATCTGCTCATCATTCCCGCCGGTGTCTGGTTGCTGTTGCGCCTGCTCCCGCAGGAGGTGTTGCTGGAGTGTCGCGGGCAGGCGCAGCAGTGGATGCAGACTCACCACGACAAGCCGCGTAGTTGGAGCGGCCTGTTCATGGTGTTGGCGATCTGGTGCCTGGCAGCCTGGCTGCTGCTGCGCATGGTGTGGGACTGACGTGCAGGTGCTGCCAGTCATCCCACGCGGCGTTGCTGTTTACCGAGCTGGTTTTTTGTCGATGAAGCCCTGCACGCCGTCAAGCGCGCAACTCTCCATCATGTTGCTGGCCATGGTCTGTGCGGCGTCTTGGTAAGCGGCCTCGATACCGGTCTCAAGTTGTCTGTAAAACAGGCTTTTGCCCATAGCCAGGGCCTCTGGCGGTTTGCTCAAGATGCTGCTTAGCAACTGCTCGACTGCGTCATCCAAGGCGTCGCTGGCCACCACCCGGTTGATTAAGCCGCGTTCCTGGGCTTGCTCGGCCGAGATGAAATCACCCGTGACCAGCATCTCAAAGGCCTGCTTGCGCCCCAGGTTGCGTGAGAGGGCCACGCTCGGTGAGCTGCAAAACAGGCCAAGGCGAACGCCGCTCACCGCGAACTGGGCGTCGGCCACGCTAATGGCCAGGTCCGCTTGCGCCACCAGCTGACAGCCTGCGGCGGTGGCCATGCCTTGTACCTTGGCAATCACTGGCACCGGCAAGGCTTGCAGGCGCAGCATCATGCGCGAACACTGCATAAACAAGTCCTGGTAATAGGCTTCGCTGGGCTTGGCGCGCATTTCTTTGAGGTCGTGCCCGGCGCAAAAGGCTTTGCCACGCGCCGCCAGCACCACCGCTCTGAGCGACGTGTCCTGCTCAAGCGCATCCAGCGCCGCATGCAAGCGCGCAAGCATGGCCTCACTCAGGGCGTTGAAGGCTTGCGGGCGGTTCAGCGTGAGCGTGGCGACGCCGCGCGCATCGCGCTCAATGAGCAAAATGTCCTGGTCTGGGCTTGTCATGGCGGGCTTACTCAATGGCCTGGGCAGACTGCGCGCGCTCGCGCAGCTGGAATTTTTGAATCTTGCCGGTCGATGTTTTGGGGATGGCCTCAAAACGGATTTCACGCGGCACCTTGTAGCCCGCCAGCAGGCTTTTGCAGTGGGCCACGAGCTCCTCGGCACTTACCGATTTGCCCGGCTGCGTTTCCACAAAAGCCACCGGCGTCTCGCCCCACTTGGCATCCGGCTTGGCCACCACGGCGCAGGCCGCGACAGCCGGATGACGGTACAGCACGTCTTCCACCTCGATCGAGGAAATGTTTTCGCCCCCAGAGATGATGATGTCTTTGCTGCGGTCTTTAATCTTGACGTAGCGGTCAGGCTCGATCACCGCCAGATCGCCGGTGTGAAACCAGCCGCCGGCAAACGCCTTGTCGGTCGAGGCCGGGTTTTTCAGATAGCCCTTCATCACGATGTTGCCGCGGAACATGATCTCGCCCATGGTCTGGCCGTCGGCGGGCACTTCCTGCATGGTCTCGGGGTCCATCACGGTCATCCCTTCTTGCAGGGCATAACGCACGCCTTGCCGGCCGTTCAGGCGCGTTTGTTCAGACAGGCTTTTCTCGGACCAGGCTGGCCGCTGCACCGACACAGCCGCAGGCCCGTAGGACTCGGTCAGGCCGTAGACGTGGGTGATGTGAAAACCGATCTTGGCCATGCCTTCAATCATGGCTGCCGGCGGTGCGGCACCTGCGACCATGCCGCGTACCTGCCAGTCAATGCCTTCGCGCAGTTCGGCTGGCGCGTTGTAGACCAGGCTGTGCACAATGGGCGCGGCACAGTAGTGCGTAACCTTGTGGGTGCGAATGGCCTGCAAGATGGCGCCAGCCTCAACCTTGCGCAGGCACACGTGCACGCCGCCGACCAAGGCAATCGTCCAGGGAAAGCACCAGCCATTGCAGTGGAACATGGGCAGCGTCCACAGGTAGATCGGAAAGTGCGGCATGGTCCAGGTGGCTGCGTTGCACACCGCGTTCAGGTAGGCGCCGCGGTGATGCGTGACCACGCCTTTGGGGTCACCGGTGGTGCCTGAGGTGTAACTCACGGCAATCGCATCCCACTCGTTTTGCGGGCCGTCCAGTCGTGCCAGCGGCTCGTGCGCGGCGATCCAGGCTTCGTAGTCTTGATGGCCCAGCTGTTGATGCGGCCCTGCAAATTCGCTGTCGCACACGTCGATCACCAGCAACTCACGCCCGTGCTCAGACTTCAGCAACGCCAACGCCCGCTGCATGACGGGTGCGAATTCGCTGTCGGTGATCAGCACCTGCGCTTCGCAGTGGTTCATCTGCCAGGCCAGCAAGGCAGCATCAAGGCGCGTGTTCAGGGTGTTGAGCACTGCGCCCAGCGCGGGCACGGCGTAGTGCACTTCGGCCATCTCGGGCGTGTTGGGCAACATCACGCTGACCGTGCTGCCATGGCCCACACCGGCAGCGCGCAAGGCAGCGGCCAGGCGAGCACTGCGCTCGCGCGTTTGCGCCCAGGTGTAGCGGCGCGCGCCGTGGATCACCGAGGGCATGTCGCCAAACACCTCGGCGCTGCGCTCAACAAAGCTCACGGGCGAGAGCGCAACGTGGTTGGCCGGGTTGGGGGAGAGGTGGGTGTCGTAAATGCTCATGATGGACCTCAAGGTCTTCAAACGGGTGGGGCTTGTTGCGCAATTATCCTCAAGCGTGGCATCTGCCTTATCCCCTGGCCAGGCGGTGACTTGGCGGGCAGGCGAGCTCGCCACCAACGCGATGCGATAACATGAAGGGTATGCGAGCACTTCGTGTCATGTTGCTGTGCTTGATGGTCCTTGGCCTGCCTTTGCAGGGCTATGCGGCCTTGAGTCAGTCACTCTGCCATCAGGGCGAGGCACAGACCTCTGAGCCTCAGAGCGCCCATGCGCACCACCATGATCAAGGACACGCGGCGGTCGAGGCCAGTGCGCCTGTCAGCCCGGATCAGGACCTGGCCGGCCTGGATCACACGTGCAGCAATTGCGCCACCTGCTGTTTCGGCGCGTCGCTTGTAGGCCTGGCAACTGCAAACCCTGTGATGGCGCCATGGCCGTCCGTGCAGGTGGCAGCGATTCCGCTTTTGCAGGGCAACGCCACGCTCGACAGCATCGAGCGACCTCCCCCAACACGGTTTAACTGAGTTTGCTGCGCGGCCTTCGGGTCGCGCAAGGCCGAGGGCAGAAATGCCCGAGGCTGTGTGTCAGAGCAATCAGCGAGGGATGTATGCCATTTCACCGTGTTGGTCCATTTCAAGTCGTGCGAAGTTTCTGGGCTTTGGCGGGCCTGCTGGCGCTTGCGCCGTCACTGGGACAGGCGCAGGCCGCACCCGCGCAGCCACAGTCGCTCACCCAGCAGACAGGCCAACCGCAGCGCCTGCTGACGGTGCCTGACTATGTCTCGCCGCTGGGGCAATATCAAAAGTACACACCGGCGCCGAACCCGGATTGGGTCAAGGCCAACGAGACCGTTCATCAGAGAGGCGGCTGGCGCGTTTATTCGCGCGAGCAGGCGCCCAAGCCCGAGGGGAGTCAGCGATGACACAGCGATCGCTTCAACGCTGGGCCTGGGCGGCTGTGTCAATTAGTGCGCTGTCGGCCTGCGCCAGTTACGACTTGCAGCAGGGTCTCAAAAACATTGACAAGCAGACCCAGGGCTTCACCCAGCAGCCTTTGCAACTGGCCATGCATGCGCAAGAACGGCAGGAGCGCGAGCGTGTGGCCGCCGATATCCTGGCCAAGCCCTTGGATCAGCCAGCGGCCGTGCGCCTGATGCTGGCCAACAGCCCGGCATTTCAGGCCTTGCTGGCGCAGCACTGGTCCAACGCCGCCGATGCTGCGCAGTCCGGGCGTATCGGCAACCCGATGTTTTCCTTTGAGCGCCTGGTCACAGGCCCCGAGCGCGAGCTTTCACGCTTTTTGAGCTTTGGGCTGCTCGACGTGCTGACATTGCCGGCGCGCTCCTCGGTTGCCGAACATCGTGTGGCGCTTGCACAGCTGCAGTTTGCCGCTGACGTGGTCGACCAGGTGACTGCGGTGCGCCAGGCCTGGGTGGACGCGGTGGCTGCGCAGCAGTCGCTGGCCTATGCGCGCCAGGTTTATGGCGTGGCTGAAGCCGGCGCTGACCTGGCCAGGCGCATGGAAGCGGTGGGCAATTTCAACCGCCTGAGTACAGCGCGCCATCAGGCGGTGTATGCCGACGCGGGTGTCTCGCTGGTGCTGGCTGAGCAGCAGGCTCAGGCCCAACGCGAGGCTCTGGTGCGACGCCTGGGGCTGACGGACGCACAGGCCAAACGCCTGCAGTTGCCCGCCAGGTTGCCGTCTCTGCCCGAGCAGCCGCTTGGCACTGAGCAGCTTGCACAGCGTCTGAGTCAGGAGCGCCTGGACGTTCAACAGGCCAAAGCCCAGTGGCAGGCCGCAGCGCGGGCGCAGGGGCTATCTGATGTGACCAGCCTGACGGATGTAGAGATGACACTGATTCGTGCCACAACCAGCGAGGCTGGCGGTGACGTTTCGCGCTCGCGCGGCTACGAGGTGGGCATTTCCTTGCCGGTGTTTGACAGTGGTGACCTGAAGCGCCAAGGCATGAGCGCGCGCACGCTGGCCGCTGCCAATGTGCTGGAGGCTACTTTGCGTGCCGCCGGCTCGCATGTGCGCGAGAGCTACGTGGCCTATCGATCAGCTTACGACATCAGCCGTCAATTTCGAGACGAGCTTTTGCCGCTGCAGCAGACCATCGCCGATGAAAACCTTTTGCGCTACAACGGCATGATCATCGGCGTCTTCGAGCTGATTGCCGGTGCCCGCCAGCAAATCAATGTGGTCAGGTCAGCCATCGATGCACAGCAACAGTTCTGGCGCGCCGATGCAGCGCTGCAGGCGTCTTTGATTGGTAGGCCTGTAGGCGCGTCGTTGCGCGCAGTCTCGGCCAGCGCGGGCGATGCTGCCGGCGGCGGACACTGAGGGAGATCGGCATGAGCTCGAGAAGAAACTTTTTCAAATGGGCAGGCCTTGCTGGAGGTGCGATCAGCGCAGCAACGGTCGGTCGCCACAGCCTGGCTGCCTTGCCTGAGCCCGTGATTCAGAGCAGCGCGGACACCATGGCCCCGCTGGTGCCCAACAGCGGACGCCCCTACAACCCGGTGGTCACGCTCAACGGCTGGACCTTGCCCTGGCGCATGAACCAGGGGGTCAAAGAGTTCCACCTGGTGGCTGAACCTGTGGTGCGCGAGATGGCGCCTGGCTTCAAGGCACACCTGTGGGGCTACAACGGCCAAAGCCCGGGCCCGACCATCGAGGTGGTGGAGGGCGACCGCGTACGCATCTTTGTCACCAACAAGCTGCCCGAGCACACCAGTATTCACTGGCATGGTCAGCGTCTGCCCAATGGCATGGACGGCGTGTCGGGCTTGAATCAGAAGGCGATTCCCGCAGGCAAGACCTTTGTCTATGAGTTTGAGGCGCGCCGCCCAGGCACGTTCATGTACCACCCGCATGCCGATGAAATGACGCAGATGGCCATGGGCATGATGGGCTTTTGGGTGACGCATCCGAAGAACAAGCATGCGCTGATTGACGAGGTAGACCGTGATTTCTGTTTCCTGCTCAATGCTTATGACATTGACCCTGGCAGCTACACACCCAAGATCATGACCATGATCGACTTCAACCTATGGAGCTGGAACAGCCGCATCTTTCCGGGCATTGATTCGCTCAATGTTCGCCTCAACGATAAGGTGCGCATCCGCTTTGGCAACCTGACGATGACCAACCACCCGATTCACTTGCACGGACATGAGTTTCTGGTGACCGGCACCGACGGCGGGCCAACGCCCAAGAACACCCGCTGGTATGAAGTGACCACCGATGTGGCGGTCGGGCAGATGCGGCAGATTGAATTTTTGGCTGACGAAGAGGGTGACTGGGCTTTCCATTGCCACAAGAGCCACCACACCATGAACGCCATGGGCCACGACGTGCCCACGCTGATTGGGGTTGACCATTCCGGCATCACGAGCAAGATCAAGTCTCTGATTCCGGACTACATGGTCATGGGTGAGCGTGGCATGGCTGACATGACCGAGATGGAAATGCCGCTGCCAGACAACACGGCACCCATGATGACCGGCCAGGGGCCGTACGGTTCCGTCGAGATGGGCGGCATGTTCAGCGTGGTCAAGGTTCGTGCCGACCAGCCGCGCGGTGACTACAGAGATCCGGGTTGGTTCAAACAGCCGCCTGGCACCCAGGCTTACGAATGGAAGGGTGCAGCACCCGGTGCGTTTCGATCCGAAGCGCCTGGACAGGGCGCCATGCCTTTGGCACAAGCCATGCCCTCTGAGGTGGCGATGCGTGTTCGAAAACCTTCCAGACACAAGAATTGAGGAGGAAAAACATGAAAGTTTTTTGGTTTATTTGCAGTTTGGTGACGGCCATGCCGGTATGGGCGCATGGCGACGCCCAGCATCAGGGCAGCCCCAAGCCCGTGGTGATGGAGCAAAAGCCCTGGGGTATTGCGGCAACGGCGCAAACGGTTAAGCGAACGATTGATGTGACCATGTACGATCGCATGCGATTCACCCCTGATGTCATCGATGTTCGTAAAGGCGAGCACATCCGCTTTCGGGTTCGCAACGCGGGAAAGATCAAGCATGAGATGGTTCTGGGTAGCCGCGAAGAGTTGATTGCGCATGCACAGCTGATGAAGCGCTTTCCGAACATGGAGCATGAGGAGCCCTACATGGTTCATGTCGCGCCCGGTGAGAGTGCCGACATCTTCTGGACCTTTAACCGCGAAGGCAGGTTTGAGTTTGCCTGCCTGCTGCCCGGGCATTTTGATGCGGGCATGAAGGGCGCGCTGGCGGTGCGCAAATAGGCAGGTGGCAAAAGCTTGGCGCTGACCGTCATGGGAAAGCTGCCGAGGCGTGGACGTCTTTAAACCAAGACGGAGTAAATCGATGAATAGCAACAAGTGCATGGTGAAACTGATGGTGGCGCTGGTTTTGACAGGGGCAGGTGGGCTGGCACTGGCGCAGGGCCACAACAACCACGGCGGGCATGGGGCGGGCATGGCCCATGCGGCCGTTGATGCGATGACAGCGGGCGAAATCCGCAGGGTGGATGCAGCGCAGGGTAAGCTGACCATTCGTCATGAGGAAATCAAGAACATCATGATGCCCCCCATGACCATGGTTTTTACGCTGCAAGACCCCCAACAGATGCAGGACCTGAAGGTTGGCGACAAGGTCATGTTTGAAGTGGTCGACCAGGCCGGCCGCCTGATGATCACCAAAATTAAGAAAGCCCCTTAGTCCCGGCCAGGCCAGCGCCAGTGCCGCGTCATACGGGGCGGCTGTTTCCCGTGAGGAGTCCATCGTGGCGCACGGCGTGGAACGAGGGGCGTCTTTCTGGCGTCGAGGAATCACCTGGCCGCCTTGCAGGGCCGAGCCGTCCGGCCCGAGCCCATCGCTTCTGGCACACTGGCCTGATGTTTCCCTGGCAGACCCATCCTGATGCGCATGAGCACGACTGGTCAGAGGTGTCTGCGCTGCACCTTGCCGGCTGCGCGCTGGTTGCTGCTGTGATGTTGTGGCTGGCGCACACCGGGCAGCAGTGGGTTCATGTGATCGATAGCGCCAATCTGGCTTTTCACGAGGCCGGACATTTGATTTATGGTGTGCTCGGGCACCGCATGGCGCTCTATGGCGGCACCTTGGGCCAGTTGACTTTTCCGCTCGTTGCCGCCTGGGTTTTTTACCGCCAGCGCAAGGCTGCATCGCTTGGCGTTGCAATGCTCTGGCTGGGTGAGAATTTTTTCAACATTGCCCGCTACATGGCTGATGCCCGGGCACGGGCCTTGCCGCTGGTGGGCGGTGGTGACCACGACTGGACCGAGATCTTCAGCCGCTGGGGTGTGCTGGCCAGCGACACGCTGCTGGCTGGCATCGTGCGCCTGCTGGGCTGGGCTGTGATGCTGGGCACGCTCTGGTGGCTTTGGCGCCGCGTGCGTGCCAGTGCAGACCTGCGTTGAACTCGCCTGACTGGCGCGTGCTGTCCATCGGCATGGGGACCCTGATGGCCCGGCAGGTAGCGCAAATTGTGATGACGCATCGTTGCACCACCGGATCTGCGCTCAGTCCTTGACAAACGTTTCTTCGCGCTGCTTCTTCACGGTGGGCAATAACACAATCACCAGCAGCAGGGCAGCCATAAAAAGCAGCACCGCCGAAATCGGGCTTGTGACAAAAACGCTCCAGTCGCCGCGCGACAGCAGCATGGCGCGGCGCAGGTTTTCTTCCATCATCGGCCCCAGAATTAGCCCCAGCATCAAGGGGGCAGGCTCGGCGTCGAGTTTGATGAACACATAGCCCACGATGCCAAAAATGCCGATCATCCAGATGTCAAAGACGTCGTTGTTGGTGGAATAAACCCCGATTGCACAAAAGAGCACGATGGCCGGAAACAGCCAGCGGTAGGGAATGGTCAGCAGCTTTACCCAGATGCCGATTAGCGGCAGGTTAAGAATCACCAGCATGGCGTTGCCAATCCACATCGAGGCCACCAGGCCCCAGAACAGCGCGGGGTCGCTGCTCATGACCTGTGGGCCAGGCTGAATGTTGTGAATCGTCATGGCGCCCACCATCAGGGCCATCACCGCATTGGGCGGAATGCCCAGCGTCAGCAGCGGGACAAACGCGGTCTGCGAGCCCGCGTTATTGGCTGATTCCGGGCCGGCCACGCCGCGAATATTGCCCTGCCCAAAGGGCACCTCGCCGGGTTTGGGTTTGATCTTTTTTTCAATGGTGTAGGAGGCAAACGAAGACAACAGCGCGCCACCTCCGGGCAGCACGCCAAGGCTTGAGCCCAATGCCGTGCCACGAAAAATCGCCGGCATCATGCGCTTGAAGTCTTCTTTGCTGGGCATCAGGCCAGTCACTTTGTTTAAAAATAATTCGCGCTTTTCCGCTGAATGCGACAGGTTGTTGATGACCTCTCCATAACCGAAGAGTCCCATGGCGATCACGATGAAACTGATGCCGTCGGTCAGCTGCGGTATGCCAAAGCTGTAGCGCGCCGCGCCTGAGTTGACGTCGGTGCCGACCAAGCCCAGCAACAGGCCCAGAATGATCATCCCCACCGCTTTCAACAAAGACCCTGAGGCCAGCACGACCGCGCCGATGAGCCCGAACACCATCAAGGAAAAGTACTCTTGTGGGCCGAATTTGAGGGCAAGCTCCGTTAGCGGCTTGGCAAACGCTGCCAGTACCAGCGTGCCCACGCAGCCGGCAATAAACGAGCCGATGCCTGCAGCAGCCAAGGCTGGCCCGGCGCGGCCTTTGCGCGCCATCTGGTAGCCGTCCAGGGCGGTGACGATGGACGAAGCCTCGCCGGGCAGGTTCACCAAAATCGCCGTGGTCGAGCCGCCGTATTGCGCGCCGTAGTAAATGCTGGCCAGCATGATGAGCGCTGACACCGGTGGCAGTGCGTAGGTAGCCGGCAGCAACATGGCAATAGTGGCCAATGGGCCCAGACCGGGCAACACCCCAATCAGCGTGCCCAGCAGGCAACCGATCAAGGCGTACATCAGGTTTTGCGCCGTGACGGCGACTTCAAAACCGAGCGACAGGTGGTTGATCAGATCTTGCATCGCGCGTGCTCCTTAGCCCGTCACAAACGCTGGCAAAACCTGAAATGGCAATTTCAGCAGCAGGACAAACAAAACATAGCTCCCCCCTGCCAGGACGCTGGCCAGGATGAGCGCCTCTTTCCACTTGAACTCTGTGCCCGCACGGCAGGCCACAATCGTCAAAGCAAAAATCGCCGCGATCAGGCCCATGGGTGGAAGACCCAGCCAGGACAAGCCGCCGAGCATGGCGCCAAACAGCAGGTTGGCGGCGATGATGAGAAACATCGGCTTGAGCGCCCAGCTGCCGATCCGTCCCCCTGGATGTTCTTGCGCCCCCAGCGACTTGAGGGCCAGTACGCCACCAATAATGGCCAGAATGATGCCCAGCATGGTTGGAAAGTAACCCGGGCCCATGCGCGCGGCCGAGCCCATGTTGTAGTCCTTCGCGCCCACGGCGAAGCCAATGCCCAGGGCCATGAACAGCAGGCCTGTTACAAAATCTTTTTGGTTTTTGATGGCCATCGTTGCCTCAGATGAATAGGGGTGCGGTCCTCATTGCCGAACCCTTTGAATTGGCGTAGAGCATCGAATCGGTGTAATGGGCTTAAGGCTTGTTTGCATATTGCTGGTTCAGCATGCCGCAGGGGCGACGTGCCGTTGGACCTTGCCAGCAACTGCAGCATCAAGCCAAACGCAGCGAGTCGCAAGTGTAGCGAGGGATCATGTTCAGCTCTGATGCGTTCCACCACATCTGATACATTGCCGCCAACAAAACTGCCGGAGCGATTGATGAACAAAATTGCGCTTGTCAGCGTTCTTGCGGCGACTTGCTTGAGCTCTTGTGTCACAACAGACGGGTCACTTCGAGCCGATAACGCGGACTTGACGGCATCGGCCCCATCGATGGTGGCGATGTCCAAGGCGGAAACGTATAACCTGACGGACAGGGTTTATGGTGCTCAAGCTGTGCCGGTCGAGATTGTTTTTCCAAAAGCTGCGAAACCACCATACCCATTGATCATTTACCAGCATGGGAGTTCCAGAGACGGGTTTGCCTTTGAAGGAAGAATCGGCAAGACGGACGAGCATGGATCCAGACTGAAAAAGGCCGCACTCGCTGGTGGCTTTGCCTTTGCTGCATTAGACGCCTATGAAGGGAAAGGGCTCAGGCCCAGCGACAAGCGCGCCTTTCCAAAGGCCGAGGACTACGCCAAACAACTTCGCAAGGCCCTGTTGTCGAAATACGCTGAATTGGACCCGAACAACACCTTCTACACGGGTTTTAGTTACGGTGGCGACGCCGTCATGAATCAGCTCTATCCGAGTTGGATCTATCCGCCTTATGAGGGCTGGCGGGCGCTTGTGGCCGCTGAGCCCGCATGCAATGTGGTCGCTGAACCCAAGCCCATTCCTTTCCCGCTGCTGATCCTTAAAGGAACCAAAAGCCACTATTACCCGATTGCGTGCGAACTGGTTACTGAACGCCATCGCAAAGCAGGTAACCCGGTAGAGCTGAGCTTGCTTGCGGGTGGAAACCACTATTTCAGCCTCAATGGCGAAATAACCTACAACGGTATTGCATTCAATGGCTGCGCCAAAAATCCGATATTCATTGATGGCCCTAAGCTGCGTCGCTACGATGGCACAGTCGTCGCGCGGGAAGACATCGACAAATGCTTCACGCGTGAAGGCGGTAAAGGACAAAGCCGTGAGTTGCTGAACGACGCAATTGCACAAACGATTGCCTTCTTCACAAAGCACCGGCGAGCAAATTAGCTTGCCAGCTTAAAAGATCCGGTAAGCTCCTCGAGCCTGCCTGCGCCCGGACCGCCAGAAGTTTTCAGGCATAAAGGACTCATGCGCTGCGTCAGCGCCCGGGCGGAAAGGGTGTCACATCCAGGACTTGCAATTAAGCTGTTCAGGCCAAGGCAGGCCGACCAGGTGCTCGACTCATCCCAGGTGACAACATGACCACTTCTGAGATACCAGTCTTCTCAATTGCGCGGCAGTTCAAGGCGCCGCCCCGGCAGCTGTACGAGGCCTAGGCCGACCCAGCCAAGTTGGCCCAGTGGTCCGGGCCCAAGGGCTCGTCGGTTGAGATCTTGCAAGGCCGTCAACTTGTTGGTGAGTCCACCATCTCACGCACGAGCTCGCCTGGCGGGCCAGAGATGTTCAGCCTGTGCCTGTGGCGCGAACTCACGCCACCTAGCCGGGTGGTGTGGGAGCAGAGCTTTTGCACCCGAGAAGGGGCTAAATGCGCACCGCCGTTCTTTGATGACTGGCCGCAGACTTTGCTGACCGAGGTGAGCCTGGTGCCGCACGCGGGCGCCACTTTGCTGTGCTTGCGGTGGATACCGCTTGAATACACAGAAGCTGCTCTGGCCATGTTTGTCAAGCAGATGGACAGCATGACCGGCGGTTGGGGCGGCAGCCTCGACAAGCTGCAAGCGTGGCTGGCTCACTAATCTGGATGACTGCGCCGAATCACTAATTTCGAAAAAGCTTGTCTGATCACTGCGCGGTATGGATCCGGTAATTCAGACAGATCGTAGTTTTCAATACTGGCAAACCCATTGATCGCCATCGCCCAGTTTCCAAACGCCCTGGCTTGGATCGGCATTTGCGACAAGACTGTAGGTTGTATGTGTCGACCGTCCACTTTAATATCTCCAAATAGCTCACGGACCCTGGCCTCTTCACCCTCGAGAAATTGGCAAAACTTATTACCCTGACAGACCAGCAAGCCCGTAATACCCAGTCGCACATTTTTAGCCCGGAACTCTTCGAGCCAGCTTTCCATTTCCTCCGGGCTCACCTTGTGAGCCGAGTAACTGATATAGGAAAGAACGAACAACATGTGGCCGATCTTAGGTCAAAGTCGGCTGACTTGGACGATGCCGACCAGGTGGCCGCTTGGTCCGGGCCGGCACCGAACATTCCGAGGGCGGTAGCAGACAAGGCCTTGAGTTGCTGAATGACGCAATCGCACAAACGACCGCCTTCTTCACAATGCACCAGCGAGCCAATTAGCTTGTCAATTTAAAAGTTCAGGCCACATTCAATCTGCATCAGTTCGGCGTTATTGCCTAAAACCAGAACCGTGTCAGTGGCGTCTCATGCCGGATGCGTTGAGAAAACGCTTGGGAAGTTAAAAGGGCGTGCCACCCAGCTTGGTCAAAATTTCCATCCACTGTACGTTTTTGGGCCCCCAGGCCGGATCCCCAGACGGTTTGTCGTACACCGATGTCTGAACAAAGACAAGTTTGCTGCTTGGCTGTACGTAGACCGACTGTCCGTATATCCCGATCAGGGCGAATGTCCTGACCGAGTTGCTAAACAGCCAGGTTTGAAACCCATATCCCCAGCGAAATGTTGCGGTTCCAGGGCGAAAGGCTTTGGGCACCAAGGTTTGATCGGTAGCTCGCATTAAAAAATCGTAGGGAATAACCTGGTTATCGCCGACCTTGCCGTCATTCGCCAGTAACACGCCGATCTTTCCCCAGTCACGAAGCGATGCATAAAACCCGCTTTCACCTAGAGCGGCCCCATCGCTCTGCGCCGTTAACCAATAAGCATCGTCTTCTGCGCCCAACGGCTCCCAAAGCCATTCGCGAGTGAGCTCCGCGGTTCGCTTCTTGGTGGCGTTTTCCAGGATATGGACGAGGACTGAGGTGTCGGCACTGGCATAGTTGAATTTCGATCCTTGATCAAAAATTCTTTTGTTAAACGATTGAGCAGTCCTTTGAAACGCGTCTTTGTCTTTGGACAGAATGTACGACCTGACCCACTTCACTATGTCTGAGTTTGGTCCGTAGGAAGACTCATCGAAGTTTGCCCCAGATGACATACGCAGCAACGATTCAATCGTTGCGTCGCCCCAGACGGTTCCAGCGATATCGGGTAAATACTTCGACGCCTGGTCATCCAAAGATCGTATAAAACCTTTATCCAGGGCGATGCCGACCAAGATTGCCGTCAAGGTCTTCGCCATCGAAAAGGACCGGAACCTATGCCCTGAATTCCTTTCGTATTGATAGTTTTCATAAACGACCTGCCCATCCTTCAAAACCATCACGCTAGTGGCCTGTTGAGATTTGAAGTACACGTCTAATTGACCACCAGATTGGGCCAACTGGTGTTGTTCGGGGTAACGGGCTAGCGGCCTTGGGTTTGAAGAAGCTGCCACCTTTTCGCCCACCGGATGGCTGAAGCTATGGACTCGACACTTGCGGTTTTGACTGTACTCATAGAAGTGTTTGCAGGCCGGGTAGTTTTCGTCCTTGCCAAGCGCAAGCTCGTTGGGTGCTGCCAACGCGTTTGCAGCAAGTAAGAATGCGCTGAAACCAATGAGCGGTGACATAGCTATAGGTGCGTTTTAAGCCCAAATTCCGGAGTACTGATGTGAAGGCTTGACGCCTTCCACAGATAAGCTGTCAGGGCCTCAGACTCCAGCACCGCTGCGTAAGCCCAGCGATTCGCAAGCCGATACCAAAAGCGCAGTGCCAAAAACGATGTGCCAAACGCATTGGCCAGCCATGTGCCGGTTGTGCCTACGCCGCCAGAAATAATGCAGAAGGCCAGTGCAGTTAGTGCAATCACGTAGAACACCTTGTGCAAAGGATTGCGCGGGTTAACCAGCAAATAGGCCAGCAAAGCGGCGGGAATGCCGGTGAGCATGAGCCAGTTGCCATACTGATACGACGCCAGAACGGATAACAGCGACAACACAAGCGGCACGAAACCAATCAGATTGCCAATGACCGAGGCCGTCATCGACTTGGTGTAGCGTGCCAGCGCCATGGCAGCGGTCAGGTCAATGCCAATTTCTGCGGAGCCACGCTTAACCCCCTGCACCAGATCTGCATGGCTTGGAAGGGGAAAGTCTGGAAAGTCTGAGACCGAGGTCACGCCCGCCTGGTTCCAGAATTGCTGTTCGTCTGATTTATTCATCTCTGTGCCCTTGCGCTTTTCGTTCTGTGCATTCGCTCTTTTTAGCTCAGTTTTGTCATCATATTTGTATGCTGATTTGGCTAATGCCAGTGGTCCCTTAGCGGCAAAGGCAGGGAAAGTAGGTCAACGGACTGAAAGCCGGCCTGTGTCGCCGACCAGGTAAGACGCGGGTTAAGACTTAACACAGGGCCTTTCGCACCGAGATGGTCCGTTATCTTGCGCTGGTGAAGAAGGAGGGCATTGAGCCCCAATGACACACAACGCAACTGCGACTGTAAGGGATTGACAGCCCAGTTCTCAAGCGCTGGGCTTCGCTATATCCATCAGCACTTAAGCAGGGCGGCGAACCATGTGCTGTCGAGCAAAGGTTTGGGCGCTGGCCTGCTGCCAGTAAGTGTGGAACGGTTCGGGCAGGTGATCGTTGTTCTGCAGCTCCAGCAGCGAGCCTGAGGCCAAGGCGGGGTAGAGCGTTGCCAGTGAGCGGACTTCGGTTTGGGTGATGCGCTTGAAGATCATGCCAGGGTGCAAGTCAGAGGGTGCATTGACCCCCGCTGATTGCAAAAATTCCTGGAGGGCTTCCAGGGTGTGGTGATGGAAATTTTTTACCCGGACCGATTTGTCCGACACCACCAGTGCTGCCTGGCGAACCGGGTCTTGGGTAGTGACACCGGTTGGGCAATGACCGGTGTGGCAAGTTTGGGCTTGTATGCAGCCCAGGGCAAACATGAAGCCCCGCGCGCTGTTGCACCAGTCTGCGCCCAGTGCCAAGGCGCGCGCAATATCGAAAGCGCTGACGATTTTTCCGCTGGCGCCCAGGCGGATGCGCTCGCGCAGACCCAGGCCTACCAACGTGTTGTGGACCAGACGCAGGCCTTCACGCATGGGCATGCCCAGGTGGTCGCTGAATTCCAACGGTGCTGCGCCTGTGCCTCCTTCGGCGCCATCGACCACGATGAAGTCCGGGAAAATCTGCCGCTCGTGCATGGCTTTGGCGATGGCGAACCACTCCCACACATGGCCCACGCAAAACTTGAATCCCACTGGCTTGCCCCCGCTCAGAGCGCGCAACTGAACAATGAAGTCCAGCAGGCCAGCCGGGGTGGAAAACGCAGAATGCGCGGCCGGGGAAATGCAGTCTTCTCCGATTTCAACGCCCCGCGCTTCAGCGATTTCAGCGGTGACTTTGGATCCTGGCAAAACACCGCCATGGCCGGGCTTGGCGCCCTGACTGAGCTTGATTTCGATCATCTTGACCGAGGGCTGCCGGGCGTTGGTCTGGAATTTGTCTGGATCAAAGTGCCCATCCGCAGTGCGACAGCCAAAGTACCCGGACCCAATTTCCCAAATCAGGTCGCCGCCATGGGTCAGGTGGTGTCGGGAGATCGAGCCCTCGCCCGTGTCATGGGCAAAACCGCCCATCTTGGCCCCCTGATTGAGTGAGAGCACGGCATTGGCACTCAGGGCGCCAAAGCTCATGGCCGAAATATTGAACAAGCTGATGTCATAGGGCTGCGTGCAATCCTGACCACCGACCCTGACGCGAAAGTCGTGGCTGGCAATGTGCGTGGGTGCCAGCGAGTGCGTGATCCACTCGTATCCCAACGCCTGCACATCGAGCTGGGTGCCCAGAGGGCGTTTGTCGGATTGGCCCTTGGCCCGGGCATACACCAGCGAGCGCTGTGCACGGGAGAAAGGTGCCGCTTCACTTTCTGATTCGATGAAGTACTGGCGGATTTCAGGCCGGATGAATTCGAGCAGAAAACGCAGGTGACCCAGGATCGGGTAATTACGCAGGATGGCGCGGTTCTCCTGCTTCAAATCATGAAAGCCCAGTGCCGACAGGCTGGCGAAAACCAGCAGCATCAAAAACCAATTTCCAGAGGTAAGAAAGACCAGGGCGCTGAGGGCGGTACCGGCCAGCGCAATGTAGAAGGTGGTGTAACGCAGGGCAAAGTCGTGTTTCAGGGGTGACGACATGAGTGGGACTCCTTTTGCGCTCCGGCAGGGTAATTCTGAATTTGTGAGAAAACGACAGAAACGCGGAACAAGACGCAGGCAGCATTTTGCTACCATGGCGGCATGAGCGCAGGGTTATTGGGTCCACCCTGACATCGACCCCATCCAGCAACAGCGATGACGAGTTCTCATCGGCCAGTTGAGCGCCGGGCGGAAAAGGCAGCAGTGGAGTTTCTGTGTTCTTGGTCTGAGCGGCGTTGGTACAAGAATCCGGAATCGTTGCCGTCCTAGATTGGGGCAGTAACAAAATGGCGCCAGAAAGGCGCTTTCTGTAAGGGTATCTGGCGGCCCCGAAGAGATTGTTCAACTAACTCGCTCGGTTTTCAGATCCTCTATTTTTGTTTGGGTCGGGGATTGGAACTAGCGCCCCAGGACAGGTCAGCTTCCGACCCACAACGGAAGTTGGTCAAGTAGTGCCCGAATCATCAGGACCGCGGGCCCCTGCCATCCTTGCCATCGACGGTGATCTTGCCCAGATATCGTTTGTACTGGTCTTGGCTTTCGTAGTCGATGGTGACTTCTTTCTCGAAGACCAAATTGCTGAGTGACCGCTTAGACTTTTGCCCAAACGCCTGCTTACGCTCAGGCGCATCAATGCCCAGCAGACGCATCTTGTGCTGCTACGTCTTGGCGGTCAGGACTGTCACTGTGTCGCCGTCACTTACGCCGACCACTGTGCCTGTGAAGGTGGCTGTGTGGAGGCTGGTGGTTACTCGGAGGTGGCGAGGAGAGGGGTGGCGAGGCGGAGGCGCCGGGCGTTAAATTGGGAACTCGTGAGGCACGAGCCGGCGCAAGATCAGCCACAGCCCGATGCCCAGGGTGATGCCAAGCCCATCGGCAAACCAGTCGGCCCACTCAGCCGACCGATTAGGTACGAAACTCTGCAAGATTTCAATCAGGCCGCCGTAAGCCAACAAGGCCACAATCAGCGTGCCCCAGATCCGCCCAAAGGCCAAGCGCGCCGTCACGGTCATGCAGGCAAACGCCAACAGATGATTGAGTTTGTCCCAGCCCAGATCGAGCGTCTGAGGTGGCCTGGGTGACAGGGCCAGGTACAGCACGACCAGCACCTGCGCGGCCAACAGCCAGCGCCAGAACTTCGTCAATCGCATCCGGTCCGCCATTCAGCGAATATCCCTCCCTTGTAATGCCCGCATCCTACTGCCAGCCGCAATGGGCTTCAAGGTGTCAGTGAATTCGCGCTGGCAATCATTTGAAAGGGGGAGCAAACGCATTAGTGGTTTTGCCATTGAATTCGGTCGGCGATGGGGAGACGCACACCCTGAACATGCCGTCAATAGGATGTTGACCAAAGCAACAGGTCTTGCCCTTGGTCTGGCGATTGATGCTCGATACAGCTCAAGCCCCGGTAGGTGCTGCGCTTCACAGGAAGAACGAAATGCGAATAGGTACTGGCAAAGCAAACGATAGAGTTCGTCGCTACTACCTCAACGACATTGAGGTGTCGTGGGCGCAGTATTTGATGGCTGAGGTCTTGGCAATGCCGGGCAGCCTTGAAAAAAGCCTATGATGCTTGTCCGCAATGGTTTTGGCGGGCAGACTGAAGGGCCTGACGGATCGTGCGCTGGTCGGGGTTGACCTGGCAGCAAGGGGATGGCATGAAGTTCATATATAAAGACCTGGGTCCCAGGCGCGCTGGTGATGTCGTCGAAGTCACGCTTTCGGCAGTGGCCAATGTGCGACTGATGGACACCGCCAATTTCAATTTTTACAAAAATGGCGCCAAGCACATTTACACCGGCGGTGTCGTGCGCGAATCGCCGGTGCAACTGACAGTACCAACGCTTGGCCACTGGCACCTGGCGATTGACACGGTTGGCTTGCAGTCCGGCGCCGTAAGCGCCGGCGTCAAGGTCCTTTCCGGCGGCTAGATGGCCGGTTGGTGCCTTTGGTTGCTCATGCGCAGGCCTACCCAGGCCTCGCCGGTCTCGCGCGCCTTTGCCTAGAGCGGCTCGTCGCCGGCGAGCGTGATGCGGTGCATGATGCGCCGCTGCCCGTGGTAATCGTTGACCGGGTTGTGCTGTACGCAGCGGTTGTCCCACAGCGCCAGCGCGCCGCTGCGCCACTGAAAACGGCAGGTGAATTCGGCGCGCACCTGGTGCGCAAACAGGTAGTTCAGGATCGGCTGCGCTTCCTCGTCTGTCATGCCCTTGATGCCTGCGGTGTGCGCCACGTTCACGTACAGCGCGGGCTTGCCGGTTTCGCGGTGCAAGCGGCGAACCGGGTGCGTGGCGCGCAGCTCGCGCTGCGCCTGTGCGCGGCCGCCGCTCGCGATGCGGTCTTCGCGGGTTTTGGACACATCGGCCTTGGCCGATGAGCTGATGCCCTGCAGCGGCGCGAGCATGTGCTGCATCGTCTCGGACAAGGCCTCCCAGGCCAGGTACTGGCTGGCAAACAGCGTGTCGCCGCCAAATGCGGGCAGCTCGCGCGCCAGCAGCATGCTGGCCATGGGTGGCCTGGGCAGGTAGGTGGTGTCGGCGTGCCAGATGCCGCCAAAGTTAACGCGCTCGTGCTCGAGCTTTTTGACCTCGATGATCAGCGGCGCATCGGCCAGCCCTTTGACAAACGGGTACTCGATGGGCTCGCCAATGGTCTGGGCAAAGCGCAGGTACTGGTTGGAATCGAGCTGCTGGTCCAGAAAGAACAGCACCTGGTGCGCCAGCCAAAGCCCGCGCAGCTCGGCAACCAGGTCGCTGCTTTGCGCCTGGCGCAGGTCCAGGCCCGAGATTTCTGCGCCCAGTGCGCCAGCGATGCGTCTGACTTTCATGGGCGCATTGTGGCTACTTTTGGCTTGACCGGCACGGCGAGAAACCAAAAAATGCACTAACCGGCCGGCCCTGCGCCAGCCGGTCAGGTGCCGCGCTGGTGCAACCCATGGCGGGGCAGCAAGACGCCCACCAGGTAGACCACCTTGTAGCCACCAGGTTCCCTGACCGTTGAAACCCGGGGCGATTCACTACTTGGGCAAAGTCCCCCTAAAGCTGCGCCAACGCTGGCACCAAACGCTGGATGCCCGTGGCGGCTGGCAGTAGGATGCGGGCAAAACGAATGGTGAGCGTTTGATTGGTAGACTTTCTCAATTCTGTTTTCGGTGCAACTTGGTGTCACCCGCGGGGAGTGGGTTAGCTTACTGGGTTTGCTTGTCATCAACCTAGCCTGTCATCTCACTTATGCTCCACAAGATTGCCTACATTAGCGAAGCGGTTCGCGAATTTAGTCGTTTAGAACTTGAAGTCATGCTCTTAGACTTTCGGGATAAAAACCAGAGGCTGGGTATTACTGGGCTGCTGCGTTACAGGGCCAAAACTTTTATGCAATTTCTCGAGGGCGATGAAGACAAAGTCATGGCACTTTTCAGGCAAATTCAAGTTGATGAGAGACACACGAACCTCTACCTCGTTTGGCAAAAGCCTATCGAAACCCGGGTGTGGCCAAAATGGTCGATGCAATTTGAGTGGTTGGATGGTAAAGAAAAATTCAGTATGTCCGATCTGGCACTTCAAAACATTCAGCAAATGTTGAGAGACATCAGAGGAGATGACCGTTAAGAATCGACAAGGCCATCTTAGGACACCATACAACCAAGTCTTTAACCGACCAGACAGGCTTTGGTTTGGGCTGAAGGTTGCGTCCTATGTTGCATCGATGGGCCTGTCAGCCTACTTCTTTGCGGACTGGTTGGTAGAGCCATGGCGGCTCTACGGCACCTGCATTATTTGGGGCTGGTGATCAAGCCGACGCCGGCACCGATATCGTCGCCACCACATGCCCGCCACTGGCGTTCTCAAGCCGCGCAGATCCCTTGTGCCGCTTGGCGACTTCCTGCACAAAGCTCAGCCCAATGCCGCTTCCCTTTTGGCCCTTGCGGTTGGGCAGCGAGTAAAAGCGGTCGAACACTTTGTCGAGTGCGTAATTAGGTATCGGTTCACCCTGGTTCGTCACGACGATATGGCAAAGCCCCTCACGCTGCTCGCAGTGCATCGTGACCAACGTGTTGGGGTCAGCATGTTCGATGGCGTTTTTAACAAGATTGGCCAGCGCCTGGTACAGCAAGAAGCTGTCGCCAATGACCTCGCAGTCCGTGGCCAGATGCTTTAGCGACACCCTGTGCTTGCGGGCGAAGTCGGCATGCAACTGAACCGCTTGCTCAAACAGGTGCTCCACTCGAACAGGCCCGGTGGTTTGCAGGCTGTCCGTGTTTTCCAGCTTGGCCAACACCAGCAGGCGTTCGATCAGGTCATGCAGCCGGGTGCTTTGCTCGTGGATATTTTTTAAGAATAAGTCACGCTTCTCGGGGGGCAGGTCTTCGCGCAGCAGCTCTGCTGCGCCTTGAATGCCCGCAAGCGGTGCCTTGAGTTCGTGCGTCAGGCTCTGGATGTAGCCCTCGATGTATTGCTTGCCATCTAGCGACTTGCGCATCTGCTGCAGCGCTGCTTCCACATCGCCGATTTCGTTGTTGCCAACGTCTGGGCGAGGGGTCGCTATACCTTTGCTCACGTCGAGCGCGTACCGCTGAATGCTCGCCAAAGGCTGCGTTAGCGCCCGGTAAGTCAGGTAGCCAATCAGGGCAAAGAGCACGGCAATAAAAGTGCCGGTGACCCACAACCCGCTTGAGAGATTGGTCACGAACTGGTTCAGGTTCTTTGTGGGCTTGCCCACTGACAACACGCCTATCACGTCGCCTGCGTACATGATCGGGCGGGCCACATACATGGTTGAGCCTTCCGGGTACAGCGGGTCAAACGCTGATGTGCGTGCGCCGTATTCGCCCTTAAGGGTTCTGGAAACGTCTCGCCATTTAGAGTAGTCAGACCACAGGTCGCGGTTGTCGTCCGAGTCAAAGATCACGATGCCTTGTTTGTCGGTCACGTAAATGCGGGTGTCTACCTTGGTTTTGTCAAGCGAGTAAATTTTTGCGTTCAGCGGGCGCTGTGCCAGACCCTTGCTGATCTGGCGCAGGCTCTCTGGCACGATGGTGACTTCTCCCTTGCGCGAAACCTTGACGCCTGTTTGGCTCACCAGCGTGGCCATGGTCTCGGCAAAGTCCACCAGCACTTCTTCTTGCGCCTCAAAGTAGCGTGGCTGTATTTCATCAGCCATCAGGTAGGCAAAGCCCAGCACGGCAACGCCGATCAGGCCAATGATGGTCAGGTTCAGTCGGGTGCGTATCCTCATGGCTTGGGCATCTCGAAGCTGTAACCCAGGTTGCGGTGCGTGATGATGGGCTTGAGCCTGGGCTCGATGTTTTGGATCTTGCCCCGGATGACCTTGATGTGTGTGTCCACCGTGCGGTCGATGCTCTGGTCGGGTTCGCTCCAGACGTGTTCCATGATCTTCTCGCGCGAACAGATTTTGGGTGACTGTTTGATCAGGTAGGCCAGGATGCCGTATTCGTAGCGGGGCAGGTCCATCAACACACCGTTGAGATAAATGCGGCGCGTGTCGGCCACAACCACAAAGCCTTTTTGGTCTGTGCCAGGCGCAGGCGCTCGGTTGTGCAGGGCGGGGTCGCGGCGCAAATGCATGCGCACCCTGGCTGAAAGAACCCGTGGGCTGAATGGCTTGGTGATGTAGTCATCTGCGCCCATCTCCAGGCCCAGCACCTGGTCAACCTCTGAGCTGCGCGAGGTTAAAAAAACAACCGGAACCTCTGAGCTCTGGCGAATGCGCTTGATCAGGTCAAAGCCATTGATGTCTGGCAGGCCAATATCCAGTAGCACGAGCTTGGGTGTGTGCGTTGCAAGCTCCTTGAGCGCAGCCGCACCGTTGCGCGCCCACGTGCACTGAACGCTCTCGCTTTCCAGCGCGTAGAGCACGGCGTCGGCAATCGACGGTTCGTCTTCAACCAGCAACACCTGCACGATTTATTTCCAACTATTTTTTGACTTCACATTCACTTCAAACAGCCTTCAAACTGGAAAGCGATCCTACCTCCATCACAACTTTATCGGAGGTCGTCATGTCAGCCATCGCCCAGTTTTTAAGGTACCGGTTTCTCTTAAGCGTCTGGATTTTGCTTTGCCTGGCATCGGGCCAGGCCAGGGCGCTGTCGGTCAGCCCCGACGACGTGCGCAGCGGCACCTTGCTGAGCCAGGCCGCTGACGGGACCTTGCAGCCACTGCCCTTGCTGCGCAACCAGGTCTCCATCGAGATTGCAGGCCAGCTCGGGCGCACGCAACTGGTTCAGCACTTCAAGAACACCAGCAAAGACTGGGTCGAGGCGCTTTACCTGTTTCCCCTGCCGCAGGACGCCGCCGTCACGCTGATGAAGATGAAGGTGGGCGACAGGCTGATCGAGGGCCAGATCAAAGAGAAGCAGCAGGCCGCCGCCAGCTACGAACGCGCCAAAGAGGAAGGCAAGAGCGCAGCCCTGGTTGAGCAGCACCGCGCCAATATGTTCAGCACGGCTGTAGCCAACATCCCGCCCGAGGGCGACGTGTGGATCACGCTGGAATACCAGCAGGCTGTCCAGTGGCAAGACAAGGTCTTCAGCCTGCGCCTGCCCATGGCCATTACACCCAGATACCTGCCCGAGGAGCTGACCCACAAGCTTGAGGGCCAGGCCAGCCTGAGCAAGGGCTGGAGCCTGCTGCCTCAGGAGCGCCCTGAAGCACTGCCGCTGGAGCCCACAGACAACACGCCAGCCAATGCAACATCCATCAGCGTCAAGCTGCGCGCAGGCTTTGATGTGAGCTCGCTGCGCAGCCTGCACCACTCGGTGGTGGTAACCAAGCTGGCACAGGATAGCTACGACGTCAGCCTGGGCCTGGCCTCGGTCAGGGCCGACCGTGACTTTGTGCTGGAGTGGGTTGCCTCACCCAGCCAGGCCCCCAGGGCTGCTTTCTACAGCGAGCACCACCAGGGCCAGGAATACGGGCAGCTCTCGCTGCTGCCGCCAACCGTGGACAACTGGAAGACGCCACCGCGCGAGCTTATTTTCATCATCGACACCTCGGGTTCGATGGCGGGCGAGTCCATCGCCGCGGCCAGGCAGGCCCTGGCACGGGGGATCGCCAGGCTGGGCGACAGCGACACCTTTAACGTGATCGAGTTCAACTCCAAGGCCTACCAGCTCTTTAGTAACGCCAGGCCAGCGTTGGATCGCAACAAGCGCATGGCGATCAATTTTGTGCAAAGCCTGCACGCGCGTGAGGGCACTGAGATGAAGCCAGCCCTGGCCATGGCGCTGGGGGCAGACATCGACCCGGCGCGCATGCAGCAGGTGGTTTTTATTACCGACGGCAGCGTGGGCAACGAAGACGAGCTGTTTCAAATGATTCACAAGCAGCTTGGGCCGCGCAGGCTGTTCATGGTGGGCATTGGCAGTGCGCCCAACAGCTACTTTATGCAGGAGTCCGCCATCGCCGGGCGCGGCACCTATACCTACATTGGTGACCTCAGCGAGGCCGAGCCGGTGATGAACCAGCTGTTTGACCAGATCGCCAAGCCAGCCCTGACTGACATCACCATCGAGGCGCAGGGCATCAGCGACATCACGCCAGCCATCATCCCCGACCTGTACGCGGGCGAGCCACTCAAGCTGGCCATGAAGCTCGAGCCAGGCACGCGTCGGGTAACCGTTCGCGGACGCATTGGTGGCACCGCCTGGCGCCAGACGATCGACATTGCCAATGTGGAGAGCGAATCGGGCCTGCGGGTGAACTGGGCCCGCCAGATGATTGCCCAGTGGCAACGTGCCGAGTTCAGGGGCGAAAGCGCAGACAAGGTGCGCCATGAGGTTCTGCAGCTTGCCCTGGCACACCACCTGGTCAGCCCCTACACCAGCCTGGTGGCGGTTGATGTGACGCCCATTCGCCCGCAAGACGCCGCCTTGCACAGCCAGGGCGTGCCACCCACGCGCGTCAAAGGCCTGGAGATCCGCCTGGCCACGGGTGCCGCCGGTTACGAAACGCAGGCCTTCATGGCGCTGCTGCTGGCCATGGCGGGCTTCTTTGGGCTGCTAATGGCGGGCATGCTGGGCGCGTTTCGCATGAGCAAGACCCCCGCCGCCGTTCGGGCTTGAGGGGGGCGCCATGACATCCATCACAAGTATTCGCGTAGCTTCCTGGCTGCTGGTGGGCGCGGCCATGATTGCCCTGGTGCAGGCGCTTTGGATCCCCGCCAAAGCGCAAGCCGCGCAGCTTTTGTTGCACCGGGCCTGGGCCTCAACCCTGCAAGACGGCCGCACCCACAAGCCCTGGCCCTGGGCCGACCATGCCCCGGTGGCAAGGCTCAAGGTTTTGTCGCATCAGATTGACCAGATTGTTCTGGCTGGTGACAGCGGCGCAGTGCTGGCCTTTGGCCCTGGGCAGAACCAGGGTGCCCGAACCCTGCCCGGCAGCCCCCGGGTGATTGCGGGGCACCGTGACACGCACTTTCGGTTTTTAAAAGACCTGGCCGTGGGCGAAGAACTGCTGATTCAGAGCCCACAGGCTCTGGAGCGCTACCGCGTGGCCAGCAAACAAATCGTGGACGCCCAAAGCGCCGCCATTGATGGGCAGGCGCTGGGCCAGGCATTGGTGCTGGTGACCTGCTACCCCTTTGACGCCCTGCAACGCGGTGGCAATCAACGCATGGTGGTCTTTGCTGACCCCATCAAACCAGTTTGAGAAGGAGGCAGCACATGGGATACCTTGAGTCCGTTGGTCTGGCACAGCGCCGGGCACCGCCTATGCGCCCGCAGCGCCTGTCTTTTGAAGTTGCCAGCAACGAGGTGCAGATCGCCTTAAGGGACTGCGGTTGCGACACCGCACGGGCTGATTTCCTTCGGCAACAGTGGAAGTCATTCACTGCGCGTATGCAAGAGTTGGATCAGATCTGGGTTTTTGAGTCTTATTCCTGCGGCGCCAGTCACCGAAGAGGGCTGGCGCTTGAGCGAAATGGCTTTGTTGTGACGGTGCTGTTGTTTCCGTATTGGTAGCCAAGTGTTGTTGAAAGGGTTGGAAAACCGCGCGCATCAGGGCCGCTGGGTTTGAGGAAGACGCAACGGCCGGAATGACAACTCAATCAGTTTGTATAAATTTTTAAAGGGGAAAACATCATGCGTTTTATAGCCAGACCAAGAATTGGACTGGGGTTTGACATTGAATTCGACGACACCGTTTGCCATGTTGTGGAAGACGAGGGCAAGGTACAGATGGCTGCCTACGAAGGAATCATCATCAAGCTGCCGTTTCTGTCCATCTACATCGGCGAATTCAGGGAGTTTGATAAACGCGTGCTGGAGCAGTCAGGTGGGCTTTAGCCCCGCCGATGGGCGGCACGCTTGTAGGTTTCCATCAAACTGCGGTCACTGCAAGGGGCCGCGGTCTTCATGGCCTGTCATTTTCAAAATGTCTTGGGCTTTGGTGGTGCCGAAGGCAATGGAAAGCAGGATGGCCTGGAACTGCTCAGCCATGTCGGTAGCCCGGCGAAGGGCGCGGTCAATCAGCTTTTCGCCCAGGTAGCCATCGCTTTCAATAATGCTTCTGACACGCATTTCGCCATCGTCCAGGTCGATTTCAAATTGGCCAGCCAGGTGGGTGTAATTGATTCGCGCTAGGGCTTGTGCAAGCTCCGGGCGCTTGAGCTCTGGCACCAGGGTAGGGTAGATCACATAAGCCATGATTCGTGACCAGTTCTCCTGCTCTGCCACGTCCACAACCACCCGCACGCTGCCATCACGCAGGCGCAAATTGAAAGAAAAGTAACCCCGGTCTTCGTTGCTGCGAAATTCCCACTCTTGCTCAGTCAGAAAGTCTTGTACCCGATCGAACAGCGATTTGTCCTGTATTTGCCGTATCGGCTGCTCAATTTGAATGAGCGCATTTTTCTTGGCCATTTTTGATGCTCCTTTTTGCTGTGTACCACCATGCTGCACGGCGCCAGGCTCAAGCGATGAGCCTTGAAGAAAATTTCTTTTGCCAGGGATTTAAGCTGTTTGGTATTCAGACCGGTACGACTTTGTAAAATTTTTGGCATGCCGGCGCAGTTATCTTCGTGCGCCAACCACCGCTAGGACCCCGCCTGTCAATCCGTTTTTTTGACCAGTGTTTTATGATCTCCTGGGCGCGCCGCAGCCTCAAAATCTGAGCCTTTGATGCGGTAATTTTTGCTGGGCAGAAAATAAATCGCGATAAAGCTGGGTAGATAGGCAACAGGGCCTGACGCCTAAGGGAGGGCATCCGTGCAATCTGAGCGCATGTACAAGCTGACCGAATACCTGCGGGCGCACCCGGGCTCAACCCTGTACGACATCATGGATACGCTTGAGGTCTCTCGCGCCACTGCGGTGCGCGACATTGCCGCCCTGCGAGACCGCTTTGACACCCCCATCAAATACGATCGCTTCACCGGCGGCTACAGCCTTGAGGAGGTGGTCAGAGACAACAGCCGCCGCGCGGTCAAACGCGCAGAGCTGCCTGGTCTGTGGTTTGACGCCGAAGAGGCGCTGGGTCTCCTAACCGCTCAGGAGCTTTTAAGCACCATCGAGCCCGCCATGCTCGGCCCCAAGCTCAAGCCGCTGGCCGACAAACTGACACATCTGGTCGAAGCCAGCGGCCACAGCATGGACAAGGTCAAGTCACGCATCAGGATCACCCAGGCCGGCAAGCGCAAGCTGGTGCTGGAGGCCTACCGCGAGGTGGCCAGCGCCACTCTGGACGGCAAGCGCCTGAGCTTTTCGCACTACAACCGGCAGACCGGCGAGCGCATGCAACGCGAGGTGTCCCCCCAGCGCCTGGTGCACTACCGCGAGAACTGGTATCTGGACGCCTGGTGCCACACCCGCAATGCGCTGCGCTGTTTTTCGGTTGATGCCATGAGCAAATGCGTCAAGCTCGATGCAGACGCTATTGAAGTGCCGGAAGAAGATCTGAACGCTGAGCTGGGCACCAACTACGGCATCTTTGGCGGCAAACGCAAAGACTGGGCGGTGCTGCGCTTTACGCCAGAGCGTGCGCGCTGGGTCAGTCGCGAAGTCTGGCACCCCGAGCAGCAAACAAAAGAAGAGAAAGACGGCAGCTATGTGCTGGAGGTGCCATATGCCGATGAGCGAGAGCTGATAGGTGACATCCTGAAGCACGGCGCAGGCGTTGAGGTGCTGGGCCCCAAGTCACTGCGCTCTGCGGTGCAAAAGGCCTTGCTGGCAGGGGTGGGGCGGTATGTTTGACTGTAACCGGTGCTCAAGGAACTTTTCATCATAATTCTGGTAGCGATCTCAACAAATTGATGAAATTACTGGCATTCCCCCAAACCTCTAGCCATTTTCATAGCGCAGTTGGACGCTGCCGCTCGCACTCGTGGGGGCTGAGTTGAGCGCGAGCATTGGAATCCGTACAGCCTGCCGGTGCTTATTTCTGGTCTGATCTGAGCAGAGAGCCCCGCCCCCACATTGCACCCAAGCCCTCTTCCACGCCAAGCTCTGGCGTTCTGACCCACGTTGCGGGGTAAATGTTTGACATAAACGGCAGTTTCTCTGCCGCTTCCCTGTCGTTTAACTCACCCCATGTTTTAAGGCTGAACACGCTGGCACCCATAGACACTGCCAGTACCCAGATGCCAAGCAACCGGCGGGTGATCGCACCACAAGCGACTCGAAGGTTGAGGTAACTGGTCGCTACCACCAGCAGCATCCATAACAACTCGTTAATGCCACGAGGCCAGTCCCACCCCACTGCAAAAAAGAGCCAAGGCATTGCCAGGCCAAGGATGCCTTCATCGATCAGGCTGGCAGCGGCAACAATGACGATGTGCTCAGACAGTCTGGCTTGTCCTTGTAAAAACCGCGTGGCCAAAGCCCAGCCTGCTGTCCAGAGCACCGCTTTCGTGAGTGTGTCAGACAGCGCCTTGGCAGCCCACCCCCAATCGCTTGGGATCATGTAGTACTCACTCAGGTTCCAGACCTGCAAGGCCAGCCAGATCACCACCAGCGTCACAGCGGCAAAAACCGGTGCTTTAAGGGTTTTGGCGGGCGTCATTTGCTGGCCCCTTGCGGTGTGCGCACGGTGGATATGGATTGTTTGAGCACCAGCAAGGCGGTCTCCGGGTCAAACCCTCTGAGGCTCATGCTCACAACCAGCGCGTCTTTACCGGTAATCAAGGGGGCATATCGAAAGCGAAAGTCGAACAAGCCCGGCAGTTTCTCAACCGGGCGGCTGCATGCGTAAATCTGGATTGGCACATCGGCGTGGGCTCTCAGGCGTTGCTGGTCGCACGACCAGATGCCCAAGGACTCCTCTTCGCTACGAACCGAGCGCAATGAGTCAATCTTTGACTCGACCTGTCGGCTTAAATTTAGGGCGCTGATGTCAAGCCCCTGAAGCCAGAAGGAGCTGCTAGCAACAAACCCGGCGTACAAACCCGAATCAACATAGAGGCCGTCGTTAGACCGGCAGTTCTGCTCAACGGTCTTGACCCGGCTTTTGTAGACCTCACGCTTAAAGGTGCGGCATTCGTTGGCTTCAGACAGGTCACCCTGCACGCTGAAGGGGCCCAGGGTTCTGATGGGCGTCTCGACCTGGCTCAGCCGCCTGAGTTGCTGCCGGCCATACTGCCCAAACTGTGCTGCGATGGTCTGACGCAATGTTGCGTTATCCGGTACCTGTGCTGTGCCTAGGCCGCGGATCAAGACGCCTGCCGCCTGTGCCGGCACGACCAGCCCAATGAGTTGATTGCGTGTGCTCGACGCCACATTGACGCCAACGACCTCGCCTTGGGCGTTGATGGTGGGGCCGCCGCTCATGCCTGAATTGATAGGCCCACTGAAGATGATTTGTGGTGTGCTGCCCTGATCTTTGATGCCGTTGAAGGTGCCGCCCACAATGCTTTGCGAGTAGGCGCCGGGCTTGCCCATTGAGTAACCCTGCTCGCCCCGGGCCGGGGTGGCTTCTTGCAGCGTCAGCGGAGCGGCGTTGAGCGCCTGATCGAGTTTCAAGACAGCAAGGTCATTGAGCACATCCACTGATACGACCCGGGCGCCGATGTGTTGATCTTTGTCGGTGACGACGATCAGTTCATGCTCGGCGGGCTCATAAATGGTTTCTGTGACGACGTGGTAGTTGGTGACCACCAGGTCATTGCGGTGCACCAGAAAGCCGCTGCCTCCGGATGCAACCCCCTGATTGCCTTTGAACTTGACTTGGACTTCAACCACAGACGGGCGCGAGCGTTCGAAAAGGGTTTGGGAGGCCGAGCGGTCGGAAACAGCCTGCGCCACGGTGGCAGTACCAAGGGCCAAGCCTAACAAGGCCATCTGGCAAAAAATTCGGGCTTTCATGTCCCGCGCATCCTAACTCTGCCGCAGGCTCATCGGATGAGCCTTTGTTTACTTAGAGTTGCGCACTGGGGCATCCGGCTCATATGCACCCCCGAAGCAACCATACCGACCAAACGCAATCTAAGAAGGTGAGCACATGGGAATCGGCGTAAACGCGCAATGCGAATG
>JAYQPP010000006.1:0-50483 GCA_038145425.1 Comamonadaceae bacterium
AGGTGCAGCGGGTGTCCCTCATGGTCGACGACGTCCATTCGCCGCGCAAACAAGGTCACAGCGAGCGCACACCCCGCACCAGCTATTATCAAAAATGGAGTGAACAGCCCAGAAAGCAAAAGCCAGAATGCGAACAAAAAGAGGAACAGGCTTGCGGCACGAATCATGACATCAGGATGAAAAAAATTCCAATGCATTCTAGCGCGCACCCAACGCCAGGCGCGAGGTTTGAATGTTCTCCGAGGCCGTCTCCCTCACCCATCCGGCCCGAACCCATTCATTCAATGTTGCGGCGGCTGATTCGCTCAGATGGCGACGCTCATTGCCTGATAGCTGGCGCATGTTGGCCAGGCGCCGCATCAACCCAAAATCTTTGCCGGCAGCCTTGAAACTTTCGCCATTCATGTAGACATGGCCTTTGTCGTAGAGCATACGGGTACGCCGATCAAGCGCAACGCCCGCGCCCGTTGCGCCCAGCGCCATGTCTTCAGGTGCATCGAACCAGACGCCCGCTTTGGGCTCTGTCAGGTACTCGCCCATGGCGCGGTGAATGGCCAGATCATTTTTCAACGCGTCTCGAACAGACCGAACGGCAAATGCCTGCAGGGCCCCAGGCACAGCAGCAGGTGACATGGTCGCTGGCTGCGTCGGATCGGCATAAAAGCGCTGCTGCACCGACTCAGGCAGGTGCGCGGCCAGGCTTGACAAGATGCCCTGGGCGCTTTCTTCCTGCGAGGGACTGCGAAATCCAATCGAGTACGTCATGCACTCTTCCAGCGCGACGCCGTCATGTGCGTACCGCGGCGGCAAATAGAGCATGTCCCCCGGTTCCAGAACATACTCATGCTCAGGCGTGAACGTCTGCAGAATTTTCAAGGGCACATCCGGCTGCAAGCGCAAATCTTTCTGTCGCCCGATGCGCCAACGCCGCCGACCCTGCGCTTGCAGCAAAAAAACGTCGTAGCTGTCAAAGTGGGGGCCAACACCACCACCGGGGCTGGCATAACTGATCATCAGATCGTCGAGCCGGGCGTCAGGCATGAAGCGAAACTGTCCCAGCAGTTCATGAACGGCATCAACATGCAGATCGACACCTTGCACCAGCAAGGTCCATGCCGGGTCCTTCAGCCCAGGCAACTGACGACGCCGGATAGGTCCCGGGCGCATGCGCCATTGCGGCTGCGACTTTGCATCCCGAACAATCAGTCTTGACTCCACCTCGTCCTGCTCGGCCAGGGCAAACAAGGCTGCGCGGTTAAGAATCGGCTTGAAGTGCTTGATGGCCTGGCGAATCAGCAGTGGCTTTTTCTGCCAGTAGCGGCGCGCAAAAACCTCTGGGCTGATCCCACCGAGCAATTCGAGAGGCATGTGGATGTTCATGGTGTCGTTCGTTTGTGCGTTTTCAGCGCGACCCACCGATCGCAAACTGCGACAATTGTCCTATGACCATGAAAATCAGAGCACCCTGCGTCGTCTCGCTGAGCTGGACCTTGAGCGACACCCTCGGCGAAGAACTCGACGTCTTGGAGGAACCGGTTGAGTTTCTTCTTGGGGGCGACGATCTTTTCGAGGTAATCGAACAGGCCCTGGAAGGCCAAGACGTTGGCAGCACCGTGAATTTACAAATCGAGCCTGAACAGGGATTCGGTGAATACGACGAGCAGCTGGTCTTTCTGGAGCCGTTGTCGGTGTTCCCGGAGGGTCTGCAAGAGGGCATGATTTTCGAGGGCGGCGCTATGCCCAAAGGCTGCTCATTCGACGCCAGCGCGCAAGGTCTTTACACCGTGACGGAAATTTACCCGGAACACGTCGTGCTCGATGGCAACCACCCGCTTGCGGGCATCGCGCTAAGACTCTGCCTGCAGGTGCGCGCTGTGCGTGCCGCCACAGACGCTGAGATCGAGGCAGGCTCCGCCGGTACGGGCTTTTTCAAGATCGCGCCGACGCCCACATCAGGCCCAGAGGGACAAACACTGCACTAAGTTCGCGGCAAGCGTTGAGCCCAAACCCGGTGTTCAGGCTTTGCCAGTCGAACCGTAGCCGCCCTGCCCGCGCTGGCTCGGCTCGAACTCATCGACCACCGTGAATTGGGCCTGAACCACGGGCACGATCACCAGTTGAGCAATGCGCTCCATCGGCTCGATGGTGAACGCGGTCGGGCTTCGATTCCAGGCACTGACCATCAGTTGCCCCTGGTAGTCGCTGTCGATCAAACCGACCAGATTGCCCAGCACGATGCCGTGTTTGTGCCCCAGACCAGAACGCGGCAAGATCAGCGCAGCGTAGGCGGGATCCGCCAAATGCATGGCAATACCCAGCGGGACCAGTTCCCATGCATTGGGTGCCAGCGTCAAAGGCTTGTCCAGGCAAGCCCGCAGGTCCAGACCAGCACTGCCTGGCGTGGCGTAGTGCGGTAATTGCTCGCGCATGCGGGCATCCAGGACTTTGATCTTGATGTCTTTCACGAACGTCCCGCCTTCCTAAGTCGCGCTGCAATCCTTTCGACCAGTTGCCTTGACAGCGCCAATTTGCTGTCCGGCCCCATTTCCTCGCTGCCCTCGGCATCAACCAGAAGCAGCGTGTTGTCATCACGCCCAAAAGTCGCAGGCCCGATATTGCCGACCAGCAAGGGCACACCTTTGCGCTCGCGTTTGGCCTGGGCATGGGCCAGCAGTTCATGGCTCTCTGCGGCGAAACCCACACAATACAGGTCGCCACGCCGAGCCCGCTCGCTCTGCGCCACGGTCGCCAAAATGTCCGGGTTCTCGACAAACCGCATGGGCGCCGGATCTTGGCCAGCCACCTTTTTGACCTTCTGGGCCGACACGCCTTCTGCACGCCAGTCAGCCACCGCCGCGCAGGCGATGAAAATACTGACCTTGTCAATCTGCGCCAGCACCGCCTCATACATTTGCTGCGCACTGTCGACATCGAGCCTGTGAACGCCCTCGGGCGTTGGCAGGCTCACGGGGCCAGCAATCAAGCTCACTATGGCACCTGCATCACGAGCGGCGCGTGCCAAAGCGAACCCCATCTTCCCGCTTGAACGATTGGTTAGACCCCTGACCGGATCGAGGGCTTCAAAGGTTGGCCCCGCGGTGATCAGAACAGATCGGCCGAGCAGGGATTTCGGCTGGAAGTACCCGATGAGTGCTTCGGCAATCTGTTCTGGCTCGAGCATGCGTCCGTCGCCAGTCTCGCCGCAAGCCTGATCGCCGTTTCCAACGCCTAAAACCGTTGCGCCATCAGCCGCCAGCTGGGCAAAATTACGCGCGGTCGCTGGGTGAGACCACATTTCTCGGTTCATGGCTGGCGCAACCAGCAGTGGCACACTCTCGCGGGGCCGCGCCAGACACAGCAAGCTAAGCAAGTCGTCAGCCCGTCCGTGGATCAGCTTGGCGACGAAGTCTGCGCTGCACGGCGCAATCAGAATGGCATCAGCCTGGCGCGAGAGCTCAATATGCGCCATGTTGTTGTCAACCCGGTCATCCCACTGGCTGGTGAACACTGGCCGCTGGCTGAGCGCCTGCATCGTCGTCTTGGTGATGAACTGCTCCGCCGATGCCGTCATGACCACCTGCACCGTCGCCCCCGCCTTGATTAGTGCGCGACACAGCTCGGCCGACTTGTAACAAGCCACGCCGCCTGTCAGTCCCAAAACAAGATGCTTGCCCGTCAATTCCATGATGGGCAGCAATGTAACAGAGCAGGCTCAAAAACCAACGCCGGCAGACATAGCAGGTGTGACAACGCGTCCGGACGCGCCCCTATAATTTGGCTTTACCAGCTCACCGAGCCTGCAGCTCACCTCGACATGACCAAATTCGTCTTCGTCACTGGCGGTGTAGTTTCTTCCCTTGGCAAGGGAATCGCCTCAGCATCGCTGGCCGCCCTCCTCGAGTCGCGAGGGCTCAAGGTAACCCTCATCAAACTCGATCCCTACCTGAACGTTGATCCCGGCACCATGTCGCCGTTTCAGCATGGCGAAGTTTTTGTGACCGATGACGGGGCAGAAACCGATCTGGACCTGGGGCACTACGAGCGTTTTATCGAAACGCGTATGCGCAAAGCCAACAATTTCACCACTGGCCAGATCTACAAAAGCGTGTTGGAAAAAGAGCGCCGTGGCGATTACCTGGGCAAGACGGTTCAGGTCATTCCACATGTGACCAATGAGATTCAGGAGTTCATCAAGCGCGGTGCGGGCTACGGAACGCCCGAGGCGGTCGATGTCGCGATCGTCGAAATCGGCGGTACCGTGGGCGATATTGAATCCCTTCCCTTCCTCGAAGCCGTTCGACAGCTGAGTCTTCAGCTGGGGCCAAACCACAGCGCCTTTGTGCATTTGAGCTTCGTGCCCTGGATCGCGGCTGCTGGCGAACTCAAGACCAAGCCAACACAACACACGGCCAAGCAACTGCGCGAAATTGGTATCCAGGCCGACGCTTTGCTGTGCCGGGCCGACCGGCCAATCCCACGCGAAGACCGCGAAAAAATATCCCTTTTTTCCAATGTTCCTGTTTGGGGCGTTATCTCGATGTGGGACGTGGACACGATCTACAAAGTGCCGCGCATGCTGCACGAACAAGGGCTCGATGGCCTGATTTGCGACCGCCTGCGTATCAACACACCGCCAGCGGACCTCAAGCGCTGGGACGATCTGGTCTACGAGATTGCGCACCCTCAGGGCGAGGTTCAAATCGCCATGGTTGGCAAGTATGTGGACTTGAGCGACAGCTACAAATCCCTGATCGAGGCGCTTCGGCATGCTGGCATGAAAAACCACGTCCGCGTCAAGATCGACTACATCGACTCGGAAACCATCACCCCGGACAATGTTGTACGCTTGTCTAAATTCCATGCAGTGCTGGTGCCAGGCGGCTTTGGAATCCGCGGCGTTGAAGGCAAGATTTGCGCCGCGCGCCATGCCCGAGAACAAAAAATTCCTTACCTGGGTATTTGCCTGGGCATGCAGGTCGCCACCATCGAGTTTGCCCGTCATGTTGCCGGCCTTGAGAACGCCAACAGCACCGAATTTGATGCGCATTGTGCAAACCCTGTGATTGCACTGATCACGGAGTGGAAGGACCAAGACGGCTCGATCAAGACCCGCAACCAGAATTCTGACCTTGGTGGCACCATGCGCCTGGGGGCTCAAAGTTCAGATGTCAGCAAAAACACCATTGCGCACCATATTTATGGCGACGTGGTGACTGAACGGCATCGCCATCGATATGAAGCCAACGTCAATTTCCTGGATCAGCTGCGTGAGGCGGGCCTGGTGATATCGGCGATGACGCAGCGCGAGCACCTCACCGAGATCATCGAGTTGCCGCAGTCGGTGCACCCCTGGTTTGTTGGCGTGCAGTTCCACCCCGAGTTCAAGTCGACACCCTGGGATGGACATCCTCTGTTCAATGCCTTCATAAAGGCCGCAATTGACCATCAGCTCTCGCCACCGAGCCTGAAAGCGGTCGCCTGATGCAGCTTTGTGGTTTTGACATCGGTCTGGACCGGCCTTTTTTTCTGATCGCTGGCACCTGCTCGATCGAAGGCCTGGAAATGTCGATGGAGGTCGCTGGGCGGCTCAAAGAAATCTGTGCGCCCCTGGGCATTCCTTTGATCTACAAGGGGTCTTTTGACAAGGCGAACCGTTCGTCTGGGAGCACCAAACGCGGGCTCGGACTTGAAGCTGGGCTGGCAATCCTGGCCCAGGTGCGCAAGCAGTTGCAGCTTCCGGTGTTGACGGACGTGCACGACGAATCCCAAGTCCCGGAGGTAGCCAGTGTGGTGGACGTCTTACAAACACCAGCTTTTCTTTGCCGGCAAACCGACTTCATCCGCGCGGTAGCCAAATCCGGCAAACCCGTGAACATCAAAAAAGGGCAGTTTCTGGCACCTTGGGACATGAAGAATGTGATCGACAAAGCCCGCGACGCGGCTCGCGAGGCTGGCCTGTCCCAGGACCGATTTCTGGCCTGCGAGCGCGGCGTGAGTTTTGGCTATAACAACCTGGTCGCTGACATGACCAGCCTGGCCGAGATGCGCAAATCCGGCGCCCCCGTTGTTTTTGATGTCACCCACTCCGTGCAAAAGCCCGGTGGACAAGGCAGCAGCAGCGGTGGGGCGCGCGAAATGGTTCCTGTCCTTGCGCGCGCTGGCGTTGCCGTCGGCGTCGCCGGGCTTTTCATGGAGACGCACCCCCATCCCGAACAAGCCTGGTCCGACGGCCCCAATGCTGTCCCGCTGAAACACATGAAGTCGCTGCTGGAATCCTTGACCGCGCTGGATGCGGTGACCAAACGCAGCGGCTACCTGGAGGGGCACTTCAGTGATTGAGACCCACACCAATCCTGTTCCTATTTGATACAAAACTTGAGAAAACCATGAGCGCTATTGTTGATATTGTTGGCCGCGAAATCCTCGACTCCCGCGGCAATCCCACGGTTGAATGCGACGTCTTGCTCGAAAGCGGTGTCATGGGCCGTGCGGCTGTGCCCTCAGGCGCATCCACCGGCAGTCGTGAAGCCATTGAAATGCGCGACGGCGATAAATCCCGCTATCTGGGCAAAGGTGTTCTCAAAGCGGTGGAGTTCATCAACAGCGAGATCTCCGAAGCCGTACTCGGGCTCGACGCCTGCGAGCAGGCCTTCCTGGATAAAACATTGATCGACCTGGACGGTACCGACAACAAATCACGCCTGGGCGCCAATGCCATCCTGGCGGTCTCGATGGCCGTTGCACGCGCTGCAGCAGAAGAGTCTGGCCTGCCCCTGTACCGGTATTTCGGCGGCATGGGCGGCATGGCCCTGCCCGTGCCGATGATGAATGTGATTAACGGGGGCGCCCACGCCAACAACAGCCTGGACCTGCAGGAATTCATGATCATTCCGGTTGGTGCAACAAGCTTTCGCGAAGCACTGCGGTACGGCGCGGAGGTCTTTCACGCCTTGAAAAAAATCATCGACGGACGAGGCATGAGCACGGCGGTGGGTGACGAAGGCGGTTTTACCCCGAGCGTTGAAAACCATGAAGCCGCCATCCAGTTGATTCTGCAGGCCATTGACGAGGCCGGTTACGAGGCAGGCACTCAGATCGCCATCGGTCTGGACTGCGCAGCCAGCGAGTTTTACAAGGATGGTCAGTACCACTTGGAGGGTGAAGGCCTGACCCTGACTGCCCAGCAGTGGACTGACATGTTGGCCGCCTGGGTCGAGCGCTATCCCATCATCAGCATTGAAGACGGCATGGCTGAAAACGACTGGGATGGCTGGAAGCTGTTGACAGAACGCCTGGGCAAGACGGTGCAGATCGTCGGGGACGACCTGTTCGTCACCAACACCAAAATCCTCAAGGAAGGCATCGACAAAGGCATCGCCAACTCGATTCTGATCAAGATCAATCAGATTGGCACGCTGACCGAGACCTTTGCGGCCATCGAAATGGCCAAGCGTGCCGGCTACACCGCGGTGATCAGCCATCGATCGGGCGAAACCGAAGACGCCACCATTGCCGACATCGCGGTGGGCACCAATGCCATGCAAATTAAAACCGGCAGTCTGAGCCGATCAGACCGCATGGCCAAGTACAACCAGTTGCTTCGTATCGAGGAAGACCTTGGCGAGATCGCCAGCTATCCTGGGCGCGAAGCCTTTTACAACCTTCGCTAAAGCGGCACTGCCATGCGCCCACGGCTCGGCACTCTGGTTCTGCTGGCGCTGTTGGCAATTTTTCAGATGCAACTGTGGTTTGGACGCGGTAGCCTGTCACAGGTGCATCAACTCCGTCAGGACCTCAGCGCGCAAACGCAACGCAATGAGAGCACGGAGCTGGTCAACCGGCAGTTAGAAGCCGATATTGGCGACCTCAAAGAGGGCTTGCAAATGGTTGAAGAAAAAGCGCGCATGGAATTGGGCATGGTCAAACAGAACGAAATTTTTGTTCAGACCCAACGCAAAGACCTACAATGAAAGCGTCTGCCGCTCAACCGGACCTTATATTGCCTTGAACCAATGCTCATTGAGCTCGGGCTTGGAACATCGTCCTGTTAGCGTGATCATCTCGCGTCAGATGAACCCAAAACAGCGTCTGACCTCGCCCACCTGAACTCCGGTTCAGGATGCAGGTACGGTTTCCGGCAGACACCTTTCTTCCCTCCCTATGACCTTCGATCTATACCTGGTGCTCGCGCTGGTGGCGCTGGGCACAGCCTCGGGCTTTCTGGCGGGCTTGCTCGGCATTGGCGGCGGCATGGTCATGGTGCCCTTCATCACGATCATCATGTCCAGGCAAGGGGTGTCATCGGACCTCGCGATCAAGATGGCACTGGCCACGTCGATGGCGGCAATCATCTTCACCTCGGTTTCCAGTGTCCGTGCGCATCACAAACGCAAAGCGGTGCGCTGGGACCTGGTCAGGGTGCTCAGCGTGGGCATCGTGATCGGCGCGGCCATTGCCAGCCTGGGCATCTTTAATGCACTTCAGGGCCGATCGCTGGCACTGTTGTTCGCCCTGTTCGTTGGTTTTTCTGCAACCCAACTCTTCATTGACAGAAAACCCAAACCGAACCGCTCTCTGCCTGGGCCAATAGGCTTGGTGACGGCTGGCACGGTGATCGGCATGGTCTCAGGCCTGGTCGCTGCTGGTGGCGCGTTCATGAGCATTCCGTTCATGATCTGGTGCAACGTGCCTGTCATTCAGGCGGTGGCTACCTCGGCGGCGCTGGGCTTTCCGATTGCCGTGGCCAACGTGCTCGGGTACAGCGCCTCTGGCCTCTTGCTGACGGGACTACCGCCCTACTCTTTCGGCTATATTTGGCTGCCCGCGCTTGCCATCATCGCCGCCTGCAGCACCATGACCGCACCCTTGGGCGCCAGTGCTGCACACCAATTGCCCGTCGCGCGACTCAAGCGCGTGTTTGCGGTGGTGCTCTACCTGCTGGCAGCGTATATGTTGTACCGAGGCCTAAGGGGCTGACCAGCGCCGCTTGGGAGACGGGCACAAAAAAACCGCCGAAGCGGTTCTTTTGTGGTGCATCAAGGCAAATCAGCCCATGTGCAAACCGCCGTTCACGTTGAACTCGGCGCCCGTGGAGTAACCACCTTCATCCGAGGCCAACCAGGAAATAATCGATGCAATCTCGCTGGGTTCACCCAGACGCTTGACCGGAACGGTGCCGATGATTTTTTCCAGCACCTCTGCACGGATAGCCTTAACCATATCAGTGCCGATATAGCCAGGGCTGACCGTATTCACCGTCACGCCTTTGGTCGCCAATTCCTGTGCCAGCGCCATCGAGAAGCCATGCATGCCCGCCTTGGCGGCAGAGTAATTGGTCTGACCCGCCTGGCCCTTGACGCCGTTGACGCTAGAGATGTTAATGATCCGGCCCCAGCCCTTTTCCACCATATCGCCCACCACCTGCTTGGTAACGTTGAACATGGAGTTGAGGTTGGTCTCAATCACCGCGTCCCAGTCTTCACGGGTCATCTTCAGAAACATGCGATCGCGGGTGATGCCGGCGTTGTTGACCAGCACATCGATGGAGCCATGTTCCGCCTTGGCCTTGCTAAAAGCCTCGACCGTGGAATCCCAGTCACCCACGTTGCCCGCCGACGCATAGAAGGTGAAACCCAGGGCGGCCTGTTCTGCAAGCCATTTGCCGGAGTCACGGGTCGGGCCGCATCCCGCAATCACCTTGAATCCGTCTTTGGCGAAACGCTGGCAGATCGCCGTACCAATGCCACCCATGCCACCGGTGACATATGCAACTCTCTGACTCATGAGACCTCCTGAAAAATAGTAAGTTAAAGACTGATCAGCGCTCGACGGCCAGAGAAACCCCCATGCCGCCGCCGATACACAGTGCAGCCAGGCCCTTATTGACATCGCGCCGCTGCATTTCGTGCAACAAGGTTACCAGAATGCGGCAGCCCGATGCGCCGATCGGATGCCCCAAAGCGATGGCGCCGCCGTTGACGTTGACCCTGGCTGGGTCCACTTCCAACTGTTGGTTGACCGCACAAGCCTGCGCGGCGAAGGCCTCGTTGAGTTCGAACAGATCGACGTCCGACACCTTCCAACCCGCTCGGGCCAAAGCCTTGCGCGAAGCGGGCACCGGCCCCAGACCCATGGTCGCTGGATCCAGGCCGGTTGTGCCGAACGAGGCAATGCGTGCCAGCGGACGCAGGCCCAGGCTGGCTGCTTTTTTCGCAGTCATCACCTTGACAGCTGCGGCACCGTCATTAATGCCGGAGGCGTTGCCGGCGGTCACGGAACCTGCTTTGTCAAAGGCCGGGCGCAAGCCGGCCAGCGCTTCGGCGTTGGTTTTGCGGTTGAGAAACTCGTCTGCCGAGAACACAATCGGTTCGCCTTTGCGCTGGGGCATGGTGACCGATACGATTTCATCCTTGAACTTGCCGGCATCTTGAGCCGCTGCCGCCTTTTGCTGGCTGGCCAGCGCCAGTTCGTCTTGCATATCGCGGCTGATCTGGCAGGCCTTGGCCACGTTCTCGGCCGTGATACCCATGTGGTACTGGTTGTAGACGTCCCACAGGCCGTCGACGATCATGGTATCTTGCATTTTCCAGTCGCCCATGCGCTGGCCGTCACGGCTACCGGTGAGCACATGGGGGCTGGCGCTCATGTTTTCCTGACCACCGGCAATCACAATCTCGTTGTCACCCCAGGCCACGCTTTGGGCGGCCAGCATGACAGCTTTGAGTCCAGAGCCACAGACTGCATTGATGGTCAGAGATGGTGTTTCCTGAGCCAGGCCAGCCTTGATGGTTGCCTGGCGTGCGGGGTTCTGCCCGACTCCTGCAGCGAGCACCTGGCCCATGATGACTTCGCCAATCTGATCAGGCGCAACTGCCGTTCTGGCCAGCAACTCCTTGATCACGATCGCGCCCAGCTCGGTGGCCGGTACTTTTGACAGGCTGCCGCCAAACTTACCAATCGGCGTGCGCGCAGCCGCAACAATGACAATCTCTTCCATGTTGAAAATACCTCTAAAAAGAATGAATGGGCAGGGTCAGGCTTTGGCCTTGACGTATCGCCCAGGCGCTGCTTCGATCGCCTTGTACTTGCCCTTACCGAAGGCCTTGGGCGCAGCGATCTTCTTGCCGGCGTGTGAAGCCAGCCAGTTCGACCAGTCTGTCCACCAACTGCCAGGCAGCTCTTTGGCACCAGAAATCCACTGGTTAACGTCCTTGGGGAATTTGCCGTCCTCGCGCAGCCAGTGGCTGCGTTTTTTCTTCGCCGGCGGATTGATGACACCAGCGATGTGGCCAGAGGCGCCCATCACAAAACGCTTTTTGCCCGGCAGATACTGCGTGGTGGCATAGGCGCCGCCAATGGGAACGATGTGATCCTCGCGTGAGCCGTAGATATACACCGGCATGTTCACTTTGGATAGATCAACTCTTTCACCGCACACCGTGACGCACCCGGGCTTGGTGAGCTTGTTTTCGAGATAGGTGTTGCGCAAATACCAGGCGTAAAACGGGCCCGACAGATTCGTCGAGTCACTGTTCCAATACAGCAAATCAAATGCCGGGGGCTTCTCGCCCTTGAGGTAGTTGCCCACCACGTAGTTCCAGACCAGATCGTTCGGGCGCAAAAAACTGAAAGTGGTCGCCAAATCCGAGCCTTTCATCAGGCCGCCTTTGCCCATCTCCTGCTCGCGGTAGCGCACGAAAGCCTCGTCAATGAATACATCGAGCACGCCCGTGTCAGAAAAATCCAGCATCGAGGTGAGGAAGGTGGCACTGTTGACCGACTGATCGCCGCGTTGGGCCATCACGGCCAGAGCCGTGCCCAACATGGTCCCGCCGACGCAAAAACCCAGGGCATTGATACGCTTGGCGCCAGTGATTTCCCGGGTTACCGAGATCGCCTTGATCACGGCGTCTTCGATGTAGTCGTCCCAGGTCTTCTCAGCCAGGGATTGGTCAGGGTTGCGCCAACTCACCACGAAGGTGCGGTGACCCTGCTCCACGGTGTAGCGGATCATCGAGTTGTCGGGTTGCAGGTCAAGGATATAGAACTTGTTGATGCTCGGCGGCACAAACAAGAAAGGCGTTTCGTACACCTTGTCTGTCAGTGGCTTGTACTCAATCAGCTGGAACAAGTCGTTCTCAAACACGACCGCGCCCTTGGACGTGGCAACGTTTTTGCCCACCTCAAACACGGACTCATCGGTCATCGAGACGTGGCCTTGCTGCACGTCCGCCCAGAAATTCTGAACGCCCTGCGCCAGGCTCTCACCTTGGGTCGTCAAAGCCTTTTGGATGGCCTCGGCATTGAGGGGCAGAAAATTGCTCGGAGCAGACGCCGCAAGAACCTGTTCAACTGAGAAGCGTAGACGCGCTTTGGTCTTCTCGTCGCTGTCGACCGCATCAACCAGCGCATTCATCGCACGGCTGTTGAGCAGGTACAAGCCTGCGGTGAAGCCGGCCACCTTGTTCTGCGACCAGGCCGGATCAGCGAAGCGACGATCCTTGAGAACAATCTGGCCCTGCAAAAACTGGGCGTAGAGCTCACTGGCATCGCTCAGATATTGTTTGCGTGCCTGCTCAAGCCTGTCGGGTGCGAATTGCACAACCGGCACCTTCGGCGTCACCAAGGCCTCAGGCCAGCCGGCCTGGGCCGTACCCATATCCATGTGTTTGAACCACTCTAAGGCCTGCGCCCAGTGATCAGTCACCGACTTTTGAAACTTGTCTGTGGATTGACGCCATAGCGCATTGGGATCAGTTGACATTTCAAAAAACAGAAAATGTTGCAGTGCACAAATTGTATCATGATGTGACTCAAAACTGTCAAGCGCCTTGATTTAAATAAGATATTCGCCACGGTATCGCCCTATGCTCTACATCATCCCGATTGCCTGGCTGTACATCGTTGTCCTGATGGCTCTGGCCGAAGTCACAAGCCCGCAAGGCACGGTGCTCGGCGCCCTGTTAACCTTGGTGCTCTACGGCCTGCTGCCCCTGGCTATCGTGATGTATGTCGCCGGATCGCCGCTTCGGCGCAAGGCCGCAAAGCGTCAGGAGCTGGAGGACGCGGCAAGAACCCAGACCGACGGCTCAGCTCACCCGCCAGATCACAGCGGCTAGGCGACCCCCGATTCGGTCCCGTCGATGCGAAAAAAAGCGCGAAGGGTTTTGCACGGTGCACCAGGCGTTGGAGCCGTCGTTGCCGTAGACCGCAGTCAGACCCAAGGCTTGGAGCCGATCACGAGCCAGTGCGGGCAAATCAGCTAGCCACTTGCCGCCACCCATTGACTTGAAGCGATCTGATGCGTTTTTGGACTGCGCCACAAAGGCATCGCGCACATCGCTGCCTACCTCAAACGCCTCAGGGCCGATGCAGGGACCAAGCCAGACCAGCCACTGGTCCTGCGCTGGCGAGGCTTGGCGTGCGCCCTGCACCATCGACTCCAGGACGCCAAAACCATCGGACCCGAGCAGGCCACGCCAGCCCGCATGCGCCGCCGCCACAGTGTGGCCATCCATAGCGCACATCAGAACCGGCAGGCAATCTGCCACCATGATGGTGCACGCTTGGCCCGCCTCCCGCGAGACGGCTGCATCAGCCTGAGGCGCGACCATGTCATCTGAAGCAGCCTGCGCAAGATCGAGCAAACGCCAGCCGTGGACTTGGTTCATGAAGATGGGTCGCGTACCCAGCCATGAAGCCAAGCGCTGGCGGTTCTCCAGCACATCGGGCTCCCGGTCGCCGACGTGTAAGCCCAGGTTCATGGCATCGAAAGGCGAAGCCGATGCACCGCCCTCGCGGCTGGTGCAAACAGCTCGGACATTGGGCGGCGCTGGCCAATCGGGAACCAGCCAGCTCTTGGGCCAGGCGCCCGGCTCAGCCATGCCAATCTTGCGAGCGCACTGCAGGCATGCGCCAGGTCGGGTCTTGCAACAGCCACCCGATCACTGCTCGGTCAGGGTCCAGCGCCCATACGCTGACAAATCGGGATTCTGTTGGCATGCACTGAGCATACCCCAGCCTTGTCCGCGCTTCGGTTTGAGGCAGCCGGAGGCGCTAGACTTCGCGCTTCATCACGGAGAACCTCATGATCCTCGAACTCGCCGATATCCGCATCAAGCCGGAGGAAAAAGCCAATTTTGAAAAAGCCATCGTATTGGGCGTTGAATCCGTCATCCGCCATGCCCAGGGCTTCCAGGGCTACAAGGTTAATCGTTGCATCGAAAGTCCCGATCGCTACCTGCTGCAGATCTTCTGGAACACCCTGGAGGATCACACGGTTGGGTTTCGGCAGTCCGAGGCCTTTGGGCGCTGGCGCGCCATTGTGGGTCCGTTCTTTGCGAGCCCGCCCCACGTCGAACATTTCGAATTGGTCGGCAAGTCAAGCTGAGTACTCACACGGAAGGAATCTTTTTCATGGCATACGTCATCAACCCCAGCCCCATTCCCAGCGTTCCGGTCACCGGCAGCGCCGACACATTTCCGGTCCACCGCATTTACTGTGTCGGCAGAAACTACGTCGACCATGCCATCGAAATGGGCGCCAGCGGGCGAGAGGCACCGTTTTTCTTCATGAAACCAGCGGACGCTGTCGTTGTGGTTGACCCCGACCAGACCGTTTCCTTACCGTACCCGACCGTGACCAGTAACTACCATCACGAACTGGAACTGGTGGTGGCCCTGGGCAAAGGCGGGCATCAGCTGTCTGTCGAGCAAGCGATGGATCTGGTGTATGGCTACGCCGTGGGTTTGGATATGACACGCCGGGACCTGCAGGCTGAAGCAAAACGTCAGGGTCGTCCCTGGTGCATCAGCAAAGGCTTCGATGATTCCGCGCCGATCGGTCATATCACCCGCGCGGCAGATGTACCCGGGATTCAAACGGCCGCCATCAGCCTGGAAGTTAATGGGCAAGTTCGCCAGTCGAGTGACATCAGCAAGCTGATATGGAATATCGCTGAAACCATCGCCGCGCTCTCCCAGGCCTGGGCGTTGCAGCCTGGCGACCTGATCTACAGTGGCACGCCGGCCGGCGTGGGCGCGGTGGTGAAAGGCGACCACATGGTCGCCCGGGTTGACGGTTTGAGTTCGATCTCGCTCAAGGTTGTCTGAGCTAGGCTTGGGGGCCTGTTCTGATGTTGCGCGCGCCGATCAAGCATTGCAAAGCCTGCGGCGCTGCTGTGCGCTATGGCATCCCGGACGATGGCGACACCCGTACCCGGGCGATCTGTACCGCGTGCCGGAGCATTCATTACGAGAACCCGCTCAATGTGGTGGGAACGATCCCAACGCTCGGTGAACGCGTGTTGTTATGCAAGCGAGCGATTGAACCGCGTTACGGGCGCTGGACGCTGCCGGCGGGCTTCATGGAACTTGACGAGACAGCGGCCCAAGGCGCGGCGCGTGAGACCATTGAAGAGGCCGGCGCGCAATTCGAAATGGAGCCGTTTTTTGCTCTTGCAAATGTGCCGCGGGTTGGCCAGATCCATCTTTTCTTCCGGGCACGCTTGCTCAGTGAGCACTTCGCACCTGGGGCGGAAACCCTTGAGGCGCGGCTTTTTCGTGAGGAAGAAATTCCTTGGGATGACATCGCCTTTCGAACAGTGTCTGAAACCTTGAAGCGCTTCTTTGCTGATCGACGCCACGGACAATTTCAAACGCATGTGTTTGACATCGCCTGAGGGCCTGTCGAACTCGGCTTGGCAGGCCCTCGGCCTTGGCGGCCACCCGCTTCTTCGACCACTCTGACATGTTGCCCTCGTATGTCCTGCTCGACCTGGAGACCACCGGTGGCAACGCACTAAAGGACCGAATCACTGAAGTCGCCGCGATACGCTTCGACGCTGGCGTCGAGACCGCTCGTATCGATTCCCTGGTCAATCCGCAGCAGTCCATACCCTACTTCATTACGCGTTTGACTGGCATCGACAATGCGTCAGTCGAACAGGCGCCCTTGTTTGATGAAATCGCACCCTCTTTGCTCGGGTTGCTTGACGGTGCCGTGCTGGTCGCGCATAACGTGCGCTTTGACCATTCTTTTTTGGTGCATGAATTCGAGCGCGTGGGCCTGCAGCTCAGAGGTCAGACCTTGTGCACGGTACGCCTGTCCCGTCGCCTCTACCCTGAACACCGGCAACATGGGCTTGACGCGCTCATGCAACGCCACGGACTGGCCACCAAAGCACGACATCGTGCCATGGGCGACGTCGAGATCGTCAAGGCTTGGCTAGACCTGATGCGGACTGAGTTTGGCAGCGAGGCCTTACAAGCGCATGCCAAGGCTCTGCTGCAAACCAGCGCGGCACTACCGCCGCATCTGGAGACCGACGTGCGGTCGATACCAGAATTACCGGGTGTTTATTTTTTTTATGGCGAGAGCGAACACCCGCTCTACATCGGCAAAAGTGTCAAGTTGCGCAGTCGGGTGATGTCCCATTTTTCTGCCAGCAGCCGGGTACCACGTGAAATGCGTATGGCACAAGAGATCAGGCATATCCAATGGAAGACCTGCGCCGGTGAGCTTGGTGCGCTCTTGCTGGAAGCGCGTCTGGTTAAAAGCATGCAGCCCTTGCACAACCGGCAGCTGCGCCGTGAGAACAGCCTGAGCGCCTGGCAGCTCACATCAAACCCTTCGCAAACGCCGATGCTGACACTGGTTCGCGGCAAAGCGCTGGATGTTGAGAACCTGGCACTTTTTTACGGGCCCTACAGAACCCGCCAACAGGCACTGCAGCATTTGCGTACCCTGGCCGACACCCATCAGCTCTGCCATCATGCGCTGGGGCTGAGCTCCGGCAAGGGCCCGTGTTTCGCCTATCAGCTCAAGCGTTGCAAAGGTCTGTGCTGTGGTCTGGAAACACCCGAGAGACACCACCTTCGGCTGCAAATGGCGCTCGCTGGCAGCCAATTGCACGCCTGGCCGTTTGCTGGGCCCGTGGGCTTGCGGGAATTCAACGCAGAGCTCGAACTGACCGAGGTCCATGTGTTCGACCGCTGGTGTCATCTGGGAACTGCACGCAATACCGCCGAACTGCAGGAATTGACGCACGCAAGCCGGCAAGCGCTGGCCTTTGACCTGGACACTTATCGCCTGGCGCTTGGGGCTCTGGTGCAAACGCCATCCAGAGGCGTCGACCTGCTCGACCTGAGCCAAGCATCCTCACTTCAGTGGTGACGGTCGCCCTCGTCGAGTCGCTTGATTTCAACGTCAACCACATCGCCCTGCTGTCGATCCTTGGCAGTCGTGCTGGCTTGTGGATCCTGCGCGTCGCCTGGCCTGCGCGCGCCACGATAAAACCGCTGCCAGTCGGCCATGCGGTGGGCCTGAAACGTCCAGGGACTGACGGGTTGGCCAGTCAGCTTGGCCCACAGAGCACGCAGCATCCACAAGACCAGCATCAAACCGGCCAGCAACAGGATGGTGGCCACAAACACCAAGCCCGCCAGCAGCAGGCCTAAACGCAAAATAAAACCCATCAGGGCAGTAAACCAATCTGTCAAAACGTCATCCTCTGCTTGAATATATCTTCATGCGCTCGCTCGATCCATCGAGGGTGCGTGACGGAGCAAGGCACTGCCACGTCGCTCGAATACGGCATAAGCCGGCAGTCCGTTGAGCATACGACGCCCAAACGGCGTTGACAACAAGCGCTTGTCATAGCACACCAGACGCGCGCGGTCGGTCTCGCTGCGAATCGCCCGCCCTGTCCACTGCAGAAGCCGCAAGCCAGTGGCGGGAACCACCAGCTCATTAAACGGATCGAGGCCCTGGCGTGCAATCCACTCTGAACGCGCTTGGGCCACGGGCTCTGCCGGCGAGGCAAAAGGCAGTTTGGCAATTAAAAGCGTCTCACACAAAGCACCTGGCAGGTCCAGTCCTTCGCCAAAAGATTGCAGCCCGAACAGAATGGACGGCAGACCTGCCATCACACGGCTGCGGTGGGTCGCCAACAGCCGCACACGCGAGCTCTCTCCCTGCACTAGGACGCGATCACGCAGCTCAGCGGGTACGCCAGCCACTGCAGCAGCCAATTGCTGGCGCGAGGTGAACAAAACCAATGCTCCGAGCGTCACGTCTCGCAGGTCGGCCATCAACAACGCGCACAGCTCGCTGGTATAGGCATCGACCTGCCGAGGATCGGAGCGCGTATGCACAACCTCGAGCACGCCCTGCTGTTGGTAGTCAAAAGGGCTTTGCACGCTCAGCGTGCTCACGGCGGGCCAATCGCGCAAGCCGCACTCCTGCAAAAAGAAATCAAAACTGGCGCAGCTGGTGAGCGACGCTGAGGTCAGAACGCCCGATCGCATAGAGGACCACAAGTGCTCGCGTAACAAGTCACCGGGAACAAGCGGACTCGCATTCAGCCGCATCGAGACCAATCCAGATGATGCATCGATCGTGAGCCACTTCGCCGTGGGCGGCTCCGCATGGCTGAGCAACATCGCGGTGGTGGCCAGCATGTTGTCGAGGCGTCCGGCCAGCCGACCCAGGCGCGCATACAAAACCGAAAATTGATTGGTTTTCGACGGCTCATCTTTAAGCCCTTGCCGAAGCGTTTCGCCCAAATCCGTCAAGGCCGCGCTCAAGGCCTGGCCCTGGGCTTGCAACTGTTCCAGCGGCTCGTACAGCGGCGCAGGCAATTGCCCGTGCTCAAAGCGGCGCTGTAATTGGGTCGTACCCTGCAAGGGTCCCGCGCAGTCCATGCACAAGCGGGCCAGGTCGGCCAGCAGGACCTTCAGCTGGGCACAAAGCGACTGAACATCGGGCATCATCACTGAGGCTTTATCCGCAGCTTCCAGCATGGTCTTGGGTAGTTGGTCCAGCCAGCGCAGCGCTGTGAGGCTCATGCCTGTTGAAAATTGATCCAAAGCGACAGCGGGCAATTGGTGCGCCTCGTCAAACACCCAGATCGCTTTATCCAGTTCAGGCAGTGCATTGCGCCCGATCGAGGCCAGAACCAGGTCATGGTTGGCAATAATCACCTGAACCTGCGCCAGACGCGATCGCGCCTGAAAGTAGGCGCAAGACCGGAAAACCGGGCAATGACGGCCAGTGCAACCGTGACGCTCAGCCGCAACAGACGCCCACTGCCGCGCTTCAGGCACCTGTGCGAGCTGATCCTTGTCGCCGTCCCAGATGCCACCGTTGAGCGCTTCACGCCAACTGGCATAAGTGCTCAACGCGTGATCGTCGCGGTCCGATCCGATCAGGCCTTGCCGGGCCGCATTGCCAGGCCTCTCAGAGGCGACCTCATCGTCATCAAGCAAATCGTTGGCCTCCTGGGGTGTGCCCGCTGCCAGGTGCTCGAGCTTGAGCCTGCAAACATAGCGGGCCCGACCCTTGGCCAGCGCATAATCGAAAGGCACGTCCATCACGGCAGCGATGGCGGGCAGGTCCTGGCCCATCAACTGCTCCTGCAGGGCAACAGTCGCTGTCGAGATCACCAGGCGCTTTTTTTGAGCCAACGCCAGGGTGATCGCCGTGCTCAGGTAGGCGGCGGATTTGCCTACCCCTGTGCCCGCCTGAATCACCGCAATGGCTGCGGGGGGCTCGTGCTCAACGCTGCCCAAGCGGCGGGCGATATGGGCTGCCATTTCCCGCTGCCCGGGTCTGCGACGAAAACCTGGCATGCGCGCAATGGCCTGGTCGAAAGCCTGCAGGGCGCCAAAACCGCTTGAGTCTTCATCCACTGAATCAATCATGCTCGGGGTCGCTCCACCGAACTATCGGCCGAAAAGCGCCAACTGGCTTGGCGAACTTTGCGCATGCGTCTGCGAATGCTGGTGGGCGTCGTCAATGCAGGTCAGTTGATCCTGGCGCCAGCGCCTGGGCACTTTTGCGCTTACGCATGTAAACCCTGGCAATACCCGGTGCGGGGCTGTCGTAGCGAACCTCATCGACACTGCTTTTGATAATGAAGAGTCCAAATCCGCCCTCACTGTAGCCGGAGAAATCGGGGCGGGTCTCCAGGTCTTCAAATGGCTGCCCAAGGTAGGAATAACTTAAAGCGACGTCTTTGCCAAGGTCACGGATGCGAACGTAGATGCAGGGCTCCATGTCTGGTATCGGCGCGTGGCGAATCAGATTGGTGGCGGCCTCGTATGCAGCAAGCACCAAAGCGTGAACGCCGTCTTCTTCCATGCCGAACTCGCTGGCAGCCTGATGCAGGCTAGCGCGCAGAGTGGACAGTGCGTCAACCCGCCAGGGGATGCTGAAATCCAACTGCAAGCTGGTTTGACCTTGCGCCAACATCTCTCCAATGTGTAACACGATACAAGTCCGATCGTCACTGGGTGTGGTCTTGCCCTCAAAATCAATAACCTGCATGCGCAGCGCCTGGATCAGCAAACCCGCCGGGATTTCCGATCGGTGCATGACCTCAATGGCACGCTGTAGGCGCTCCAGACCAAATTCTTCGCCAGCTTCGCTGCGCGCCTCGGTAAAGCCATCGGAGTACAAAAAGAGCAAATCGCCGGCGTGCACTGAAAACTCGTCGGACTCATAGACTTCATCCATCAACACGCCCAAAGGCAGGTTCCTGCCGACAACGCTTCGCGATGACGCACCACTGGCCACTATGAACTGGCTGTGCCCGGCGTCCACAAAGTTCACGGTGTGGCGCTGCAGATCCACACGCAAATATGCCAGCGTCACGAAGCTGCTGAGGTCAGCCAATTGTTGCGACACGCGCGCATTCAAGCCGTTCATGATGGAGGCGGGATCCGGCGTGGTCCGGCGCTTGAGGCAATACTCGGCAATTTGCTCCGCGCAGACCTGGTTGATTCGCTGTTTGACGCCCGCGCCAATCAGCGCGGCTGAAACACCCTTACCCATCACGTCGCCAATGATCACGTCAAAACGCTCCTCACCATAAGGCACAAACTCAAAAAAGTCGCCATCGATACCCAGAGACGGCTCTGTGAAAGCGGCGAGCGTGACGTGCCCCATGCGCGGCGGTATGTTGCCAAACAACATCGATTTCTGGATCTGATGACCGATATCAAGCTCTCGAGCCTGCGCGGCCTGAATCTCTTCCTGAGCTTGGCGATAACTGTCTACCAGCTTGCCGAGGCTTTTCGCAGACATCTCCAACTGCTGCTCAACCCGCTTGAGCTGCGTGATGTCGGTTCGGATACTGATGTACTGCTCGGGCAGGCCTTGGGGATCCTTGATCGGAACGATTGTTGAGGCAACCCAGTAATCGCGTCCGTCTTTGGACCGATTACAAATGTCGCCGTGCCAGACCTCTCCCTGCGAAATTGTCGCCCACATATGCTCATAAAAGGCCGGCGCATGCTGGCTGGAGCGCAGTATTCGGTGGTTTCGACCTATCAGTTCCTCGCGCGAATACTGGCTGATCGCCAGGAAACGGTCATTGGCATAAATAATGCGCCCCTGCCGATCTGTCATGCTCACAATCGCGTGCTCATCAAGCGCACTTTGCCGCACCGCCAGGTCGTCCACCGCCTGCTCCAGTTTGCGGTTGATCTCTTTGCGCTCAGCTTCAAGCCTTCGACGCTGGCTGATGTCACGAATAGATCCCAGAAAATATTTGTTCTTGTCGCTTGAAAAAGGCACCACCGAAAGCTCAATAGGGAATTCCTCGCCGCTGCGACGGATGGCAGAGATCTCGATGCGCTGCCCAAGAACCGGTCCCTCGCCTGTTTCCAGGTATTTGGCCAGGCCCACGTTGTGGCTCGATCGGTGACGCGAGGGCATCATCAGACCGGCCAGATCCTCTCCAATCGCCTCATCCCTGCGCCAGCCAAACATCTCTTCGGCCGCAGAGTTCCAGTCCACAATGCGCCCTTCGCTGTTCATGGTAACCAGAGCGTCCAACGAAGACTCCAGGATGGCCGCTTTTCGGCTTTCAGAGTCTCGCAGCGCGGACAACTGCGCACGCAGTGTCTCGCCGGTTTTAGCCACTGCCGCATTGATCTCTTGAATCTCTACGACTTTACTGTTGCCAACAAGCGGCGCAACCCCCGCCCCGACCAGGTTTCTTGCGTACTCGGTTGTCTGTCGAATGTTTCGCCCGACGCGCCCGACGACAAACATCAGAATAGCCGTGGTGAGTGTCATGGTGCCTACGATCGCCCAACTGGTCCACCGAACAATTTCTGATTTGGCGCGCGCGATGCGCTGAACATCGACGTGTAGCGACAGCCAGCCCACGGTGAGCTGCTGACCACCCACCCAAGTGCTCACGGGCAAGACAAGCGTCAAGACCTCGTCGCGAATCAGCTCGGAGGCCTTGGGCTCAAATGGCATTCGCTGGTGCAAAAACAGGCTTCGCGCCTCGCCCTCAGGCTCACGTACCACATGGGCAATCATCTTGCCCTCTGAGCTGGCGCCCATCAACTGCCTCCGCCCACCAATCCCAATCTGCTGCAACAGGGACTCTTCAATCAGATCAAAAGACGAGGTCAGCAGCGGACTTTCAAGGGTTTTGGCCAGACTTTGCGCGAGTCGGCGCGAATCGCCTCTAAATTCTCCCTCCAGGCCTCGAACACGCTCCTGAGCGACAAAAGCACCGAATGCGGTAAAAGCAATCAGTACAACTGCGTTAGCAAGTAGCGTCAGGTAAAGCCAAAGCCGCACGCGTGGACCTCAGGCTAACTCACTTCGCTGTACCGATGAAATCCTCAAGCTTGAGGGCGTCGAGAACCACGTATTCGTCATAGACACTTTTCACAGGCTTGGGGATCAGGATCGCCTTGAAGAGTTCTTTGTTTTCCGGCTTTTCAAAAACCTCCAGGAACGCACTTTGAATGCGCTTTGCGACCTCAGGCTTGACGCGTGGATGCACGGTAATGGGATGCGAAAACACCGCTGGCGTGGTGTACAGAACCTTCAGCTGAGACTTCACCTCGTCACGCTCGTCATTCAGCGTTCGGTTAACCCCGCCGCCTGCTTCGGCCTGGCCGAGCAGAACATGGCGATAGACATTGGGGTGCGTTTTGACGTAAACCGGCTTGAAATTGATCTTGGCCTCGCGCGTCAGCAGAGCACGCATGTACAACGATGCGCCAAAAGCATTGGGCGCTGGAAAGGCCAGCGTCTTGCCCTCGAGCTGCGATAAGGAACTAATTTGCGAATCCTTGCGAACCACCAGGATGCCGGACAGGCGGTTAGCGTCGTCGCGAATGATGGGTTCGTAGCCAGCGGCATTTTTTGCCATCACCACGTGGTACGGGTTCATGTAGGCCAGGTCCGGTTCGCCGCGCTGAAAGCCCGCCTCGAACAGTGGTATCGAGTCATAGAAGCTGAGCTTGAATTCCACACCAGCTTTTTCTCCCACCAGCTTGAGCACTGGCGTCCAATCCGCGAAAACTTGACGCGCAGAAAACTGTGGGACGATAGAAATCGTCAAGGTCTGGGCGGCCAGAGCAGCAGAACTCAGGAGCGCAGACGCGCTGCCCAGCACAAACAGCCCCAGCACTAAAACGAAACGACGCATAAAAAATTCCCTCCAACAAGCGTGGCTCATTATGGACGTCGGGAAAGCCCAATCATGGAGACATTGAAAAATGCCCTGATCTTGGCTAAACAGTTTGCAGACAAGGTGCCGGTGAGCCGCTGCGGACGTAGCAGAGCAGCAGGCAAAGCTTTCCTGGCATTTTTTTGATGATGGTGGGCGGTGCAGGCTTCGAACCTGCGACCCCCACAGTGTGAATGTGGTGCTCTACCCCTGAGCTAACCGCCCCATCTCAAAAAAACCGGCCGATTCACGAGACAAGCACACTGCCAGCGAATGGTTCAAATACCTGCCAAAGTGGCCTTGGAAGCTGATAGAACCTAGTGACGAGCGCTCTCGAATCTGGGTGGGAATTATCGCACACCGCCAGACAGCAGGGTCACCGATATCGACCGCGATCGAGGTCTTCAGACATGGCCCCACACCATCAGCACGTCGCGGCCCTGTACGGCCAGGTCCACCCTAGCCCCTACCGGCAGCAAGACCTTGGTTGGCACATGTCCGTAGGGCAAATTCGTGAGAACTGGTACCCGGGTCTGGGCCCGCAACCAGTCGACCACGCCAGACAGACGAAAGCCTCGGTCGTGCGCCACCAGTTTGTAATCGGTGAACTGCCCCAGGACGATCGCACGCTGGCGGCCCAGAACGCCTGAATACAGCAATTGCGTCAGCATGCGCTCAATTCGGTAGGGGTGCTCGGCGGTGTCCTCTAAAAACAAAACGCCACGCTCAATGTCTGGGAAATAGGGCGTACCCAGCAAGGTGGTCATCATCGTCAGATTGCCACCCCACAAAACCGCGTCGCGAACCACAAGGTCCTGTGCAGGGCGCGCGGCAGCGGGCCCAGACTTTGGCAGTTGTCGCCAGCCAGTGCCCTCCGATTGCTCAGACAGTAAATCTTGAAAGCAGGCCAGCATGATGTCATCAGGGCCTGACACAGGCCCGCAATGACCTTCGTGGCCTGCACCAAAGCCCTCGCACAGGCCTGGGCCGGCCCAGCTGGATGCGCCTGTTTTGGCCAGCAAAGCACACTGGAAAGCCGTGAAGTCACTCATGCCCACCAGCAACAGGCCCCTGCGCACGGCCTGAGCCACTTTTTTATAGTTAATCTGAGGCAACAAGCGGGTGTAGCCGTAGCCACCGCGACTGATCAAGGCCACATCAGCGCCACTGTCGACAGCGCGGTGGATGGCTGCCAGCCGGGTGGCATCGTCGCCTGCAAAACGTTGATGGCTGCGCAGCGCGTCTGGGTCGACCTCCACCTCGTGGCCCATCCCCCGAAGCACAGCAACACCGCGACGAAAAGCGGCCTTATCGCGAACAGCGCCCGATGGCGAATAAATGTAGATGCGTTTGCTCATAAAGTTACGAAGGCTGATTTCACGCCTAGTCCGACTCCGCGCTGGCGATCCACTTCTGAAAAGCCGTTGGCCCGGCCCTGAAGCCGGGATGGGGAAACGGCGCATCCTGCAGGGCACGAGGCAAGGCTGGCAGAGGCCAGACCCTGACTTCACGGATTTTCTCACTGCGCGCTTGCAGCATCTGCGCCAGGGCGCGCATATCGGGATGGGTCAGCAACAGGACTTTTTCAAATCCAAGGTGGGTTAACAAAGCAGCCAGAATGCGCGCATGCCAGTCCAGGCGATGCGCATCCACTCGCTTGGGCTTGTCGCTGCGGCCGAATCCGGGCAGGTCTGGACACACCATGCGATAGCCGGGCGGCTCTTCACCGACGCACAGGTCACGCCAGGCATGACTCCAGGACCGCGCGCCGTGCAAGCACATCACATCACCCGAAGCCGAGGGGCCCTCAGTCTGAAAGCACAAGCCATGCAGGCGAAGACCGTCGAGCCCATCAAGACCTTGCCAGTACTGCGACACCATGGGTGCCGTCGGCCATGGCGCAAAGCAGGCTTCGGCGGTGCGCAAGGCGTCCTGACGCAAAAGTTCCCGCGACTGGGCCTTTTGCGCGCGGCGCGCCTTGAAAAAAGTCTGCAGGAGCGCCCGACTTTGCGCGGCGAGCAAGCCGGACTCGACCTGCGTCTGGTGGTTCAGCCTCCGATCAGCGAACAAATCCAGCACGCTGCCGGCAGCGCCTGTTTTCGGCTCGGGCGCCGCAAACACCAGTTTTTTCAAGCGCGCCTGCATCACGGCGCTAGCGCACATGGCGCAGGGTTCAAGACTGACATACATGGAACATTCAGCCAGCCGGTAGTTACCCAGTTGAGCAGCGGCAGCACGCAGCGCAAGAATTTCGGCGTGTGCGGTGGGGTCATGTGTTTGCACGGGTGCATTCGACGCAGCCGCAATGATTTGCCCCTGGTAGACCACAACCGCGCCAACCGGCACTTCCCCGCGGCGCGCGGCCAGTCGAGCCTCTGACAGCGCTCGGGCCATATAGGCTTCCGGTGCCGGCGCCTCAGCTTTGGTCTGTGAACGCATGGTCAGCGTCAGGCTTAACCATTCCCAACCGACGCATCCAGTTGGCCAGCGCCTGCTCCTGCTCACTACCTTGGGCGTACTGCCTGTGCATGGCCGCATGGGCCTCTGGCCGGTGCTGGTTAAGCTTAAGTTTGCAGGCAAGCTCCGTCACCGTCAATGAAAAGCCCACAATGCCAGCCAGCATCTTTTGCTGGAAGTCCTCGCCGAGCGATCGCCATTGCGCGGCGTATGCTGGCTCGTGGTCGGCAATGATTTGCTTGAGCAAGGCATCTTTGCGCTCGGGCTCGTCAATCAAGGCGGCCTGTACGGTGCAATGCACGCTGAGGTACGACCAAGTTGGCACCCGCGTCAGGTCCGGATAGACCGAGGGGCTCATATACGCTTGAGGGCCCATGAAAACCGCCCACGCTTTGGGCTGCTGCTGCAACAGCCGCCAATGCGGATTGGCCCGTGCGCAATGCCCGAGCAGTACAAGTTCTTCTGCGTCGGGCAGCACATGAAGCGGCAACGGCGTGATGAACGGCGCGCCTTGGTCCACAGAAATCAATTGGGCCAGGGGATGCTCGCGCATCAAGGCCAAGGCCCACGCTTTCTCTGAGCTCTTAAATTGAGGTGGCATGTAAAGGCTGTTCATCGCGAGGGGATGATAGCGGAAAGCCACGCCGACACCCGCCACAGGCCCAGCGACAGCGGCACCAGCCAGGGCCTTCTGGGCCCGGCGCCGTGCTCGATATACTGGCCGGCCCGCCAAACGTCTGGCATGCCCATGCTGATCAACCGTTTGCCAACCGTCAGTCAACAGTTTGCCTCTGGCTGGGCTGATGACTTTCAGCACGAATTGCAGCGCTCGGCGCTGACGCGCATCCGGGTCGTGCTCACCCTGCTGTTGTTTCTCGAAGCCGGGCTGATCCTGCAAGACAGCTACCGCACCCACTGGTTTTCTCAGGGTTTCGATGCGCTCACGGTGTGGCGGCTTCTCACATTTGCCTACCTGATGGTGTTTCGCTTCCTTGCTGCACATTGGCTCAATCCTGCTCATCACCTTCGCGCGGTTCTGATGCTGGGCATGTTCATCGGTGTTTACGGCGCAGCGGTTGTCGCCCCACAGGTTGGCGATCTGTCAATTTTCACCATCGTGGCCCTGGGTATCGCCGCAGCAAGCCCTTTGCCAGGGCTTTTCATGAGCGGCCTGTTGGTCACGGCCGGCCTAAGCCTTTGCGCATGGCTGCTGTGGCAGGTGCCAGAGAGCAGCCAGGTCTGGTTCGTCAATATTTTGGCCAGCACAATGCTCGCACTGGCCCTGCAGAAACTCAGTTTTGCTAATGCGCTCGAAGAGTTCACGCAAAGAAAAGAGCTGGAGCTTCAGCGCCAAGAGCGCGATCGCCTGCTGTCTCAGGTGTTTCCGGACTCGGTTGCCGAGTCGCTCAAAAAAGGCGTGCGACCGGTGGCCATGCACGGGGAAGTCACCATCTTGTTTGCAGATGTGGTGGGTTTCACAAGGCTTTCTAGACAGTTGCTCCCCTCGCAACTGGTTTCTGTCCTCGAAGACCTGTTCAAGCGGTTTGATGAACTGGCTGGCCAACATGGCGTGGAAAAAATCAAGACCATTGGCGATGCGTACATGGCTGTTGCGGGCGCCCCCGACGTGGTTGACGCGCCTGTGAAGCGAATGGCCAGCTTTGGGCTCGACCTGGTCCAGGCCTGCCAGAACTACGCCCGGGAATGTGACCTGCCCCTGGACTTGCGCGTTGGCATCCACTGCGGGCCGGTGGTGGCAGGTGTGATCGGGACAGCGCGCTTGAGCTACGACTTATGGGGTGAATCCGTCAACACCGCCAAACGCATCGAAGCAAGTGGCCAGCCCAGCGCGGTTTGCGTCAGCGAGCAGGTGTACTTCCGCCTTCGCGAGCAGTTCGAGTTTGAACGCCGCGGCATGATTGAGGCCAAGGGCCTCGGTGCCATTCAAACCTACCTGCTGCTCGGCCCACGCCCCGCCTCAGACCACCAAAACCGCTAGGCTTGCAACTTGAGCTGATCCAGCCTGTCTGCCACGCTCGGCAGCCTGCAACTCACGCCGAAGACCGAACAAGGCCCAGGGTTCAGGCATCCGACACAGGCTTCTTCACGCCCACGTAGCCCAGCAAGGCCGACAGGCCGCAATGGCCGCTGCCCTCTTGCAACACATCCTGGTACACCTGCAGATCCTCAATCGATACGCCAGACAAGGCTTCGCGCATCAGCTCTGGTGTGTACAGATGGTCGAGTACCCCGGGGCCACCCGTGTTGAACTGGAGCTGATCGCTGTGGTAGCCCTGAAGCAACAAGACGCCACCCGGCTTGAGGCTTGCGACCATTTTGTTGAACAGCAACTGTCGGCGCTCGGGATCGACAAACTGGAAAAAAATACCGACCACGTTGTCGTACTCGCCGGTCTGCCAGTCAAAGTCCAGCCAGTCGCAACAATGCCAGTCAACGTTTACCCGATGGCGCTGAGCCAACCGTCTGGCCTTGGTCACTGCCGGTGCTGAAAAATCGAAAGCCGTGACCTGATACCCCTGGGCCGCCAGCCACACACTGTTACGGCCTTCCCCATCGGCAACTGACAAGGTCTTGCCGGCCGGAATCAGCCGATGCACCTGGCGAACCAAATACTGGTTGGGCTCTTCGCCAAACAGATAAGCGTCCTGCGAAAAGCGGCTGTTCCAGCGCTCCAAAGGGTTAGAGAACTGGGTCATGGCTATTCACGAAGAGACTTGGCTGCGTGAAGAAGCAAGCCTGCCGGCTTATTCCCACTCAATCGTCGCTGGCGGCTTGCTCGAGACGTCGTAGGTCACACGATTGATGCCGCGAACCTCATTGATGATGCGGCTGGACACTTTTTTCAGCAGCGCATAGGGCAGCTCGGCCCAGTCGGCGGTCATGAAGTCGCTGGTTTGCACGGCGCGCAATGCCACCACATAGTCGTAGGTACGGCCATCACCCATGACGCCAACGCTTTTGACGGGCAAAAATACGGTGAAAGCCTGGCTGGTCATCTCGTACCAGGTCTTGCCGTTGTCGTGCCTGAAATGGTGCAGTTCTTCAATAAAAATGGCATCGGCCCGGCGCAACAGGTCGGCATACTCTTTCTTGACTTCCCCCAGGATGCGCACACCAAGCCCAGGGCCGGGAAAAGGATGGCGGTAGACCATGTCGTGCGGCAGGCCAAGCGCCTCGCCGAGCTCACGTACCTCGTCTTTAAACAAGTCACGTAGCGGCTCCAAAAGCTTGAGCCCCAACTGCTCTGGGAGGCCACCCACATTGTGGTGACTTTTGATCACGACCGCCTTCTTGTTTTTGGCGCCACCAGACTCAATGACGTCTGGATAAATCGTTCCCTGCGCCAGCCATTGGGCGCCGGCATGGGCGTCGTCCCCCTGCTTCAATTTCAGCGCCTGCGCCTTGAACACCTCGACGAACTCCCGCCCAATGATCTTGCGCTTAGCCTCAGGGTCGCTCACACCAGTCAACTGACCCATGAACTGAGCCTGTGCATCAACCCGGATCACACGGGCATGCAATTTGCCGACAAACATCTCCATGACCATGTCGCCTTCATTCAGGCGAAGCAAGCCATGGTCGACAAAAACACAGGTCAATTGCTCACCGATCGCACGATGAATCAAAGCGGCAGCAACCGACGAATCCACGCCACCCGAAAGCCCCAGGATCACCTCTTCCTGACCCACCTGCGCCCGAATCTGGGCCACCGCCTCTTCGATGTAATCACCCATGATCCAGTCTGGACGCGCGCCACAAATGCCCAGCACAAAGCGTTCCAGAATGGCCGCACCTTGCTGGGTGTGCGTCACTTCCGGGTGAAACTGAACGCCGTAAAAGCCGCGCTCTTCGTCCGCCATGCCGGCAATCGGGCAACTGGGCGTGCTGGCCATGAGCTTGAAGCCCTTGGGCAGCTCAGTGACCTTGTCGCCGTGGCTCATCCACACCTTCAACATGCCATAGCCCTCTGGCGTGGCGTAGTCTTCAATGTCCTTGAGCAGTGTGGTGTGCCCATGCGCGCGCACGTCTGCATGCCCAAACTCGCGCTGCTGGCCGCTGCTCACCACGCCGCCGAGCTGGTGCGCCATAGTCTGCATGCCGTAGCAAATACCCAGCACAGGCAGACCCAGCTCAAAAACCAGCGCAGGCGCCTTGTCGGTTGAGTCCTCGTAAACGCTGGCATGGCTGCCCGACAAAATCACACCTTTAAGGCTGCCGTCTTTGGCGTACTCGCGCAGCCAGTCTTCACTCACATCGCAGGGGTGCACCTCGCAAAACACGTGGGCCTCACGAATACGGCGGGCAATCAGCTGCGTAACTTGGGACCCGAAGTCCAGAATCAAGATTTTGTGATGCATCAGTCTGCCCGGTAATTGGGCGCTTCTTTGGTGATCTGGACGTCGTGCACATGGCTTTCACGAATGCCCGCCGACGTGATTTCTACAAACTGCGCCTTGTTTTGCATGTCACCAATCGTCGGGCATCCGCAGTAGCCCATGGCAGCTCGAATGCCGCCAGCCATCTGGTAGATGATGGCCACCAGAGAGCCCTTGTACGGCACCCTACCCTCAATGCCTTCGGGGACCAGCTTGTCGGCGTTGGGGTTGCCACTGGTCGCCTCCTGAAAATACCGGTCGGCGCTGCCCTGCTGCATGGCGCCAATACTGCCCATGCCGCGGTAGCTTTTGTAACTGCGTCCCTGGTAGAGAATCACCTCCCCTGGCGCTTCTTCGGTCCCAGCAAACACGCTACCCATCATCACCGAACTGGCTCCAGCGGCCAGCGCCTTGGCGATATCTCCGCTGTAGCGAATGCCACCGTCGGCGATCAAGGGCACGCCCGTTCCTGCCAGCGCCTGGGCCACACTGTCGATGGCCATGATTTGCGGCACACCAACGCCAGCCACAATGCGCGTGGTGCAGATCGAGCCTGGACCGATGCCAACCTTGACGCCGTCAGCGCCCGCTTCAACCAAAGCGCGCGCCGCATCGCCAGTAGCAATATTGCCGCCGATGACATCGACATCCGGAAAGTTGCTTTTGACCCAGCGAACCCGGTCGATCACGCCTTTGCTGTGGCCATGCGCGGTATCCACCACCACAGCATCGACGCCGGCGCGCACCAGCAGCTCAACGCGCTCTTCGGTGCCCTCACCCACGCCAACGGCCGCACCCACCCGCAATTTGCCTTGCGAGTCTCTTGCAGCATTCGGAAAACTGGTTTGTTTGGTGATGTCTTTGACCGTGATCAGGCCACGCAATTCAAATGCGTCGTTAACGACCAGAAGCCGCTCAATCTTGTGTTGGTTCAACAAAACCTTGGCCTGCTCCAGCGTGGTGCCGTCGGGCACAGTGACCAGCCGCTCGCGCGGGGTCATGATGTGGCGCACAGCAAGGTCGAGCCGGGTTTCGAACCGAAGATCTCGTCCAGTCACAATGCCAGCGACCTTGCCGCCATCGAGCACCGGAAAACCCGAAACACCCAATTGCTCCGACAGCGCCATCACCTGACGCACGGTGTGCTCAGGCGTGATCACCACCGGGTCACGCAGTACGCCGGATTCATAGCGCTTGACCTTGGCGACCTGAGCAGCCTGGTCCTTGGCCGACATGTTTTTGTGCACGATGCCGATGCCGCCTTCCTGCGCCATGGCGATCGCCAGGCGCGCCTCGGTCACGGTATCCATGGCTGCTGATACCAGCGGCAGGTTCAAGGCAATACGGCGCGTGAGGCGAGTGGCCAGCGCTGTGTCTTTGGGGAGTACCTGGGAGTAGGCCGGGACCAGCAGAACGTCATCAAAGGTAAGGGCTTTGCCAATGAGGCGCATGGTGTCGGCTCCAAAATGACGATTGTATCGTCGCCCCCTGGGTCAATCGGGTTAAAACCAGCGTCGATCCAGCCACACGCTGGAGCAGATGCACTGTCTTACACTCAGTGCACATGCGACCTGTTCTAACAAGTGCCTTGCTGCTGATCGGTCTGATGCCCTTGTTTGCATCTGGGCAGTGGCATTGGCTGGACAAGTCCGGGCGCCCGGTCTTCAGCGACTTGCCACCACCGCCAGGTATCAGCGATGCGCAGATCATCAAGCGACCCGAGCGCTCGCCCGAAGTGAATGCGCCGTCACCGTCAGACCCACAGGCTGTCGCCAATCCTTCTCAAACCAGGCCTGCACCATCAGGGGCAAGCCTGGAGGCCGCAGTCAAACAGAAGCGTGCCGAGGAAGAACGTCAACAGGCCCGCCAGAACGCCCAGGATGCAGCCCGGGTGGCAGCGGCCAAGGCAGAAAACTGCAACCGGGCTCGGCGCTCGTTGGCTATCCTCAATTCCGGCAGTCGTTTGAAAACCATGAACGAACAAGGCGAATCCGTCTTCATGGACGATGCTGCGCGACGGGCCGAGCAGTCACGCATTGAAGAAGTTATTCGATCCGATTGTTAAAACGAGCGCTGCGTGTCTGCCAGTTCTCCACGCCTAGTAACCCGGCTTGGCGTTGGGGCGACGTTTTTTGAACAAGCCCGCTGTTTTTGAGCCCTGCTCCTTAAACCGCTCGCGTCTTGCCAGCTTGGGGTCAACACGCAGATCTCGGTACACCTCGAGTCGATCATCCTGTTGCAAAACATGGCTGGTGGCAACTCGGCGCCCCCACACGCCAACACGAGCAGACAGATCAGCATCTAACTCAACCAGGCCGGCGATGCCCGCCTGCTTCAAAGCTTGCTCAACCGTGCAGGGTAGCTGCAAATGCAGTTCTTCACGGCGTACAGCACGCGGGCCCTGGCTGATGACCATGCAGATTCGAAAGGTGTCAGGTTTATTCGCCATAGACCTGAGCCGCACGCTGCACAAAGGCTTCGACCATGGTGTTGGCGATCTTGTCAAAAACCGGACCGATGGCAGCCCCGAGCACGCCACTGAAGCCGTAACGAAGTGTCAAGGACACCCGACAGGCGCGCTGCTCACCCAGAGGCTCAAACAGCCATTGCCCATCGAGCGTAGAGAAAGGGCCTTTGACCAATTCCATGCCAACTCGCCTGTCGGGCTCGTGCGTATTGCGCGTCTGAAAACGCTGGCGAATACCGCCAAAGGCCATGCCAATTTCGGCGACCATGCCACGATCGTCCTGCTCAACGATGTTGGCATCACTGCACCAGGGCAAAAATTCGGGATAAGCCTTGACATCGGTGACCAACTGGTACATCTCGGCTGCGCTGTACCAGATATGAACAGACTTCTCGACGGTTTTCATAAAATCAGGGCTCGCGAGGGATTTTAGTCAGGCGTTTCGACTCTCAATCCTGTGCGCCACACCATGCAAAAGAAGAAAGCACCGACAGACTCGCGCATTGCCGACAACAAAAAAGCGGCGTTCAATTATTTTTTTGAAGAACGCTACGAAGCGGGCATGGTTCTAGAGGGCTGGGAGGTGAAGTCGCTGCGTGAGGGAAAGGTGCAGCTGACCGAAGGCTACGTGGTGGTGCGTCAGGGCGAACTGTTTCTTATCGGCTTGCAAATCCAGCCTCTGGGAACAGCCTCAACCCATATCAGCCCGGACAAACAACGCACCCGCAAGTTGCTCATGCACAAAGACGAGATCAAGCGTCTGATTGGCAAAGTCGAGCAAAAAGGCTATACGCTGGTGCCGGTTAACCTGCACTGGAAAAACGGGAAAGTTAAATGCGAAGTCGCGCTGGCCAAGGGCAAAGCGGAGCATGACAAGCGCGACACCATCAAGGAACGCGAAGGCAAACGAGAGGTTGAGCGTGCCATGAAAAGCCGTCAGCGCTAACGCGCACTTTTCGCCTCTGAACAGCCCCGTTTGAGTTGCCGTGTTGGCTCAGCGGCGCTCACGCCAGCCGAGCATCTCATTGGCGAACAAGGCGCCAATCACCAAAAAGCCGCCGACCACAACCTCGGGCGCAGGTGCTTCGCCTGCACCCCACCACACCAGCAAGATCCCAAAGATCACTTCAAGCATGCTCAAAAGAGCCACCTCGGGTGCTTTGAGCGCGCGCGTGCATTGCACGGCCAGCACACAGGGCAAGGCAAGCTGAACCAGCCCGAGTCCAGCCAGCAGAGCCAAGTCAAAGCCAGATGCCTGAAACGGCATGGCCAACGGAAAAGTCACCATCGCCGAAATGCCCGCGCCAATGAGCACCGCAGGAACCATATCGATGTCCTCGCCCCGACTGTGCGCTTGCTGGCTGACGGTCCAGTTGGCAGCGCCAGCCATCGGGATGCAAAGCGCGAGCAACGTGCCCGCCACGCTGATGCCCTGGCCAAGCTGACTGCCGTACATGAACACAATGCCACTGCCGGCGATCACGATTGCGACCCAGGTCCGGGTGGGCACCCGGTACTGGATCAGGTAGCGGGCAGCCAAGGCGGTAAACAGGGGCGCCAGTGCCATGGTGACCAGCACATTGGCCACACTGGTCAGCATCAAAGCGAGCATGAAGAACGTGAACATGCCGGACCAGCACAAGCCCGAGAGCCACAGAGCCGGACCAGCCTGGCGCATACGGCCGAATACGCCACGACCCTGCCAGGCCGGCAGGATGACAAGCAGGCTCAGGAAAGTGAAAAAACTACGCCAGAAGGTGACTTCGAACTTTTGGGCATGCTCCAAGTGGCGGGTCACCACACCGGCCAGCGACCAGAAAAAGGTCGCCACAATCATCAGCACAACCGCACGGGAATGTGTGAGTTTCATAAGCCCCAAGACCCCTTGATCCGTTCAGGTGTATTGTCAACATCTGGGGCGATCAGCCCAAGCTTTCAGAGAAACAAACTTTATGTGTTCTCGCGACTGGCACGCTTGCGTTCGTGTTCTTTCAGGTGGCGTTTGCGCAGGCGAACAGACTTCGGTGTGATCTCGACCAATTCATCGTCCTCGATGAACTCAACGCCGTATTCCAGCGTCAGATCAATCGGTGGGGTCACCTTGATCGCGTCCTCTTTGCCGCTGACGCGGAAATTGGTGAGCTGCTTGGTGCGCGTGGCATTCACAACCAGGTCGTTGTCGCGGTTGTGGACGCCCACGATCATGCCTTCGTACACCAGGTCATTGGCGCGCACAAACATGCGGCCGCGGTCGTCGAGCTTGCCCAGTGCGTAGGTGAAGATTTCGCCGTCGTCCATCGAGATCAAGACACCATTTTTGCGCCCGCCGATGTCGCCTTTGTGCGGCTCGTAGCAGTCAAAAATATTCGCAATCAGGCCGCTGCCGCGCGTCAGGTTCAGAAATTCGTTGGAAAAGCCAATCAAGCCGCGGGCCGGAATTCTATATTCCAGGCGCACCCGTCCGCGGCCGTCTGGCTCCATATTGACCAGTTCAGCCTTGCGCTCGCCCAGTGCCTGCATCACGCCGCCCTGGTGCTGCTCTTCGATGTCGACCGTTACAAGCTCAATGGGCTCGTGGCGCACGCCATCGATATCCTGGTACACCACGCGGGGTTTAGAGACCGCCAGCTCGTAGCCTTCACGGCGCATGTTCTCCAGCAGAATCGTCAGATGCAGTTCGCCGCGCCCGGCGACTTCAAAAACACCTTCTTCGGACGTCTCCTTGACGCGCAGCGCCACGTTGTGCTGCAGCTCTTTTTGTAACCGATCCCACAGCTGACGGCTGGTCACATACTTGCCTTCGCGGCCAGCCAGCGGACTGGTGTTGACGCAAAAATTCATGATCAGCGTGGGCTCATCAACCCGAAGCATTGGTAGCGGCGCTGGTTTGAGCACATCGGTCACTGTCACGCCGATACCAATGTCCTCAATGCCGTTGATCAGAACAATCTCACCAGGCCCGGCTTCAGCGGTCTGCACGCGGTCAAGTCCCTGAAAGGTCAGAACCTGGTTGACACGCCCCTTGAATGATTTGCCTTGCGCGCCCTCCATCACCAGAACATCGGTCATCGGCCGTATCGTGCCCTGACTGATGCGTCCGACACCGATACGGCCGACGAAGGTCGAAAAATCCAACGCAGAGATCTGAAGTTGGAGCGGCGCATCGCGGTCGCCACTTTGCGCAGGCACATATTTCAGGATGGTGTCAAAAAGCGCGGACATATCAGGGCCCCATTGCTCGCCCTGGCCGCCTTCTGCCAACGACGACCAGCCATTAATGCCCGAGGCGTAGACCACTGGGAAATCAAGCTGCTCATCGGTGGCGCCGAGTTTGTCGAACAGATCGAAAGCGGCATTAATCACTTTGTCCGGATTGCTGCCGGGCTTGTCCACCTTGTTGACGACCACGATCGGCTTGAGACCCAGGGCCAAAGCTTTCTTGGTCACAAAACGCGTCTGCGGCATCGGCCCCTCCTGGGCGTCAATCAGCAGCAAAACTCCGTCAACCATTGAGAGCGCCCGCTCTACCTCGCCGCCAAAATCGGCGTGGCCAGGGGTGTCGACGATATTGATGTGCGTTCCCTTCCAACTGACCGCACAGTTCTTGGCCAGAATCGTGATGCCACGTTCGCGCTCGATGGCGTTGTTGTCCATGACGGTGTCCACCAGTTTTTCGTGCTCCGCAAAGGTGCCGGACTGGCGCAGCAATTGGTCAACCATGGTGGTCTTGCCGTGGTCAACGTGCGCAATGATTGCAATATTGCGAATAGGTGTGGTCGAACTCATGAAATGCTTTCGTCTTGTTGGAGGGTTGAAGCGAAAAGTCGGTGTCCAGGCTGGATCTGGCTGATTTCGTCGGAATTCAGAAGGCGAATAGGCGTCAGGACGCCCGCGCGCACGCTGGCGCTGCCCAGAAGCAGCTGCTCGGGTCCATAAACGGCCACCAGGTCCGCATCTCCCCAGGAACCGCGGCGCGGCAGTCCACTGAGGAATCGGGCAGCCTCGGGCAAGGCCAGTGTGATGCTCGGCAGGCCTGCCAGCATTGCATCCACGGGCAACAAGGCCGCCAGGCGGTCGGACTCAGGCATGGCCTCCAGCGCTTCGAGTGTGAGGCTATCAGCCAAGGTAAACGACGCCGTCGCCAGGCGACGCAGGTGACTCAGATGGGCGCCACAGCCCATCGCCTCGCCAATGTCTTCGCCCAGGGTTCGAACGTAGGTACCCTTGCTGCAGCAGACCCTGGCCTTCAGTTGGGGCTGCTGATGGGCATCATGCGCCCAGGCCAGAGACAGTTCATGAATCGTCACACGCCTGGGCTCGCGGGCAACGGTCTGTCCGGCGCGTGCGTAGTCGTAGAGCGCCTTGCCGTCTTTTTTTAGTGCACTGTACATAGGCGGCGTCTGACTAATCGGCCCCGTAAAACGCGCTGCGATGGCTGCCAAGTCCTGTCCTTCCACCTGAACCGACCGCTTGAGCGTGACCTCGCCCTCTGCATCGCCGGTGGTGGTCATCTCGCCAAGTTTCAAAACCGCTTCGTAGCACTTGTTCGCATCGAGCTGCAACTGACTGAACTTGGTAGCAGCGCCAAAACACAGCACCAACAAGCCACTAGCCAGCGGATCAAGTGTGCCGGCATGACCAGCTTTTTGCGCCCGCAACAACCATTTGGCCTTCTGCAGGGCATGATTGCTCGACAGCCCCAGCGGCTTATCAATCAACAGCACCCCGTGCACGGGGCGCCGAGCAACCCGTGCACGCGGCGCCTGAGTCATGGTCAGTCGTCCTTAGCGCGGGAAGCAACCGCCCTTGCGATCAATGCGTTCATGTCAGCAGCACGCTCAGGTGTCTGGTCGAATACAAAGTGCAAGGTCGGAACGGTGTGAATGTGCAGCCGCTTGAACAAGCCCGTGCGCAAAAAACCGGCAGCCTGATTCAGCCCATCGGCGCAAGCCTGCACATCGCCTGAGAGCACACTGAAATACACCTTGGCGTGCGCGTAGTCCGGCGAGACGTCAACGCCTTGAATGGTGACCAGACCGACACGCGGGTCTTTCAGTTCGCGCGCAATCAGCTCACTCAGATCGCGCTGGATCTGATCGGCAACCTTGAAGGCGCGGTTAGAGCTGGCTGACTTGCGGCGCACGTTGGGACCCAGCTGCTTTAAAGCGTTCGAGCCACTTCACGAATCTCATAGAACTCGAGCACGTCGCCTTCCTGAATATCGTTGTAATTCTTGATATTCAAGCCGCAATCAAAGCCCTCACGAACCTCTTTAGCGTCATCCTTGAAGCGTTTGAGCGACTCCAGTTCACCCGAGTAAATGACGGTGTTCTGACGCAACAGGCGCAGGCGCGCGGTTTTGCGCACCACGCCAGAGGTGACCATACAGCCAGCAATCGAGCCAATCTTTGACACCTTGAAGATCTGGCGAATCTCGGCCGTACCGATGACTTCCTCTTTCTTGTCTGGCGTGAGCATGCCCGACATCGCCAGCTTCAGGTCATCGACCGCGTCGTAGATGATGTCGTAGTAACGGATGTCAATGCCAGAGCTCTCTGCCAACTTGCGCGCGCCCGCATCAGCCCGCGTGTTAAAGCCAATGATGACGGCCTTGGCCGCAATGGCCAGGTTCACATCCGACTCGCTGATGCCACCCACACCGGCATAAACAAGTTGCACTTTGATCTCGTCGTTGGAGAGCTTGATCAGGGACTGCGACAAAGCCTCCTGAGAGCCCTGCACGTCAGCCTTGACAATGATCGGCAGGGTCTTGACCTCCCCAGCGGTCATGTCGCTGAACATGTTTTCCAGCTTGGCTGCTTGCTGCTTGGCCAGTTTGGTGTTGCGGAACTTGCCAGCGCGGTAGGTCGCAATTTCACGCGCCCGACGCTCGTCGCTGAGAACCATGAATTCGTCGCCAGCTTGAGGCACTTCGGTCAGGCCCTGGATTTCCACAGGAATTGATGGCCCGGCTGACTTGATGGTTTTGCCATCTTCGTCAAGCATGGCGCGCACGCGACCGTAAGTTTGTCCTGCCAGCACCACATCGCCAGTCTTCAGGGTGCCTGACTGCACCAACACCGTTGCGACCGGTCCGCGACCCTTGTCCAGCTTGGCCTCAATGACCAAGCCTTTGGCCATGGCGTCGACCGGTGCACGCAGTTCAAGAACCTCTGCCTGAAGCAAAACCTGCTCGAGCAAATTATCAATGCCCTCGCCCGTCTTGGCAGAAACCTTGACGAAGGGAGAGTTGCCACCGAACTCTTCGGGAATCACCTCTTCGGCGACCAACTCACCCTTGACACGATCCGGGTTCGCATCGGGCTTATCGATCTTGTTCATCGCCACCACAATCGGCACGTCGGCAGCCTTCGCATGCTTGATCGCTTCGCGCGTTTGCGGCATCACACCATCGTCTGCAGCAACCACCAGAATCACGATGTCGGTGGCCTGAGAGCCGCGCGCGCGCATCGCGGTAAAAGCCTCGTGGCCGGGGGTATCCAGAAAAGAGACCATACCGCGAGGCGTTTCAACGTGGTAGGCCCCAATGTGCTGGGTTATGCCACCAGCCTCGCCCGAGGCGACACGCGTGGAGCGGATGTAATCCAAAAGCGAGGTCTTGCCATGGTCAACGTGGCCCATGATGGTCACCACCGGTGCACGCGGCAGGGCCTCAGCCTCCTGCTGACGCACCTCGTCATCGGTAAACGCTTCCGGGTCATCCAAGGCAGCCACAACCGCTTTATGGCCCATTTCCTCCACCACGATCATCGCGGTATCTTGATCAAGCGGCTGGTTGATCGTGACCATCTGCCCCAGCTTCATCAATTCCTTGATGACCTCGGAGGCCTTCACCGCCATTTTGTGCGCCAGCTCGGCCACCGTGATGGTCTCGGGCACATGCACCTCAATAGCCCTGAACTCAGCAGGTGCTGCTGTCTCCTGGCTTTGGCGATCGCGGTCATTGCCACCACGACGCGCTTTGGGGGCGCTGCGCCACCCACCGCCTCGGCCACTACCAGCGCCCGTGTCACCACGCAGCGGAATGGCCTTCTTCTTGGCTGGATCGCCCGCCCAGCTACTCGACAGCTTGGCTGATTTGATTTCTTTGCCACCCACACCAACGGCCGGTGTGGCCGCACCCGGCTTGGGCGCATTGGCAGGTCGATGCAGCGTGCCCTTCAAACCAGTCTTGGCTGCATCGGCGGCCGGCGCCTCTTTTTTTGCAGCGACTTTTTTGGCAGGACCCGACATCATCTTGCGAATGGCCGCCGCTTCGGCCTCGGCCTCGCGCCGGCGTGTGGCCAACTCCTGGGCTTTGTCTTTCTCTTCCTTAGCCAAGGCCGCTGCGGCTGCGGCAACGTCCGCTTTGCGAATCACAGTGGTCTTTTTCGGAGTCGGGCTCTCAGAAGCTTTCGCTGGCTCAGCCTCGACCGGCTTTTCGCTGTCCGGTGCCGCTGACTCATCGGCCGCACGCTTTGCGGCCTCAGCCGCCTCTTGGGCCAGCCTTTCCTCGCGACGCTGCTGGAGCTCTTCCTCTTGGCGGCGCAGCAACTCGCTTTGGCGCAAGGCCTCCTCTTCGCGACGCTTGAGCTCTGCCTCGTCAATCAGCGGCGCTGCCGGCACCGGCACCACCTCTGGCGCGGCCACATTGGCTGGCGCTTCCTGGTTTTCATCGCGGCGCACAAAGGTTCGCTTTTTGCGCACTTCCACCTGAATCGTCCGAGCTCGCCCGGTGGCATCGGCTTGTTTGATCTCTGTGGTCGACTTTTTGACCAGCGTGATCTTCTTGCGCTCTGGCGTGGCCGTACCGTGGCTCGACTGCAGGTAGTTAAGCAGGCTGTGCTTGTCCTCGTCACTTAGGACGTCTTGCGCCGTTGATTTGGGTACACCGGCAGCCTTGAGCTGCTCAAGCAAGGCTTTGCTGGTCTTCTTCAACTCAGCGGCAAATTCTGCGACGGTCGTACTGGACATGTTGGCTAACCTTTTTTCTTTGGCCCTGTCATATGAATGACAGCAGGCTCTTTCTGGGTACTTCAGATGTTCATGATCAGGATTCTTGGGTTTGGGCGTCGTCCGCAAACCAGTGCGCACGTGCTTTCATGATCATCTCGTTGGCTTCTTCCACGTCCTGACCGGTGATCTCAACCAACTCATCAGTGGCCAGGTCGCCCAAATCGTCCAGGGTGTGCACATTGGCAGCGGCTAACTGCGCCAACAGCTGCGGTGTCATGCCCTCGAGGTCACGCAACTGATGCGCAGCCGCCTCAACAGCCTCTTCAGTGGCGATCTCGAGTGTCAGCAGGGCATCCTTGGCGCGAGCGCGCAACTCGTGGACCGTCTCTTCATCAAAGCTTTCAATCTCCAGCATCTCTTCAAGCGGCACATAGGCCACTTGCTCAAGGCTGACAAAGCCCTCTGCTATCAACAGGTCGGCGATTTCGTCGTCAACGTCAAGCTTTTCCATAAACAAACGGCGGCTTGAATCGGTCTCATCGGCCTGCTTCTGCGCCGACTCTGTCGCATCCAGAATGTTGATCTTCCAGCCAGTCAGCTCGGACGCCAGGCGCACATTCTGCCCACCGCGACCAATCGCGATAGCCAGGTTTTCCTCGTCCACCACCACATCCATGGCATGGCGCTCTTCATCCACCACGATGCTTGAGACGTTGGCGGGTGCCAGTGCCCCGATCACGAACTGCGCCGGATCGTCACTGAACAGCACAATGTCCACCCGCTCGCCGGCGAGCTCGTTGGTGACGGCATTCACACGGGTTCCACGTACCCCCACGCAGGTCCCGATGGGGTCAACACGCTTGTCGTGCGACAACACTGCTATCTTGGCGCGAGAACCTGCGTCACGGGCACAGGATTTAATTTCAAGCAGGCCCTGCTCAATTTCAGGCACCTCATTGCGAAAGAGTTCAATCATGAACTCCGGCGCCGAGCGCGACAGCAGAATCGGTGCACCTCGAAGGGTCAGGTCAACCTCCATAATCATCGCGCGAACCCGGTCACCTGTGCGGAAGTTCTCTTTGGGGATCATTTCGCCACGGCGCAGGCGGCCCTCAACGCGTCCCGACTCAATGATCAGGTCGCCTTTGTCCATGCGCTTGACGGTGCCAACAAAAATGCGCTCACCGCGGCTCATGAAATCATTGAGCAACATTTCACGCTCGGCGTCGCGGATCTTTTGCAAGATGACCTGCTTGGCCGCCATGGCGCCAATGCGGCCAAAGGGCACGGACTCGATGGTCTCTTCGATATAGTCATCGACCTCGATGTCCGGGATCTGCTCGCGCGCTTCGAACAGCAAAATTTCCTGGTCAGGCAATTGCAGTCCAGCCTCGTCGGGGACCACGTGCCAGCGCCTAAACGTCTCATACGCCCCCGTGTCCTGGTTCATAGCAACACGGATGTCCACGTCCCCACCCTGCAGCTTCTTGGTCGCCTGGGCCAAGGCAGCCTCGACAGCACCAAACACCACGTCGCGCTCCACACTCTTCTCGCGCGAGATCGCATCCACCAGCATCAACATTTCGCGATTCATACCCAAGCTCTCCTGTATGCGTTCAAGTCTTACTCAACCTTGCTCTGATCTGCGCTCTGAGAGGAGCGCCGCCCTTTAAAGTCAACCACTGGCGCAAGCCTCGCCTCTTTGAGGTCGGCCAGTTGAAATCCCAACACCTGCAGCGGCGCCGGCACCCGCTTTTTGCTCACCCGAACACCCGGCTTGGGCGCTGGCTCGTTTTGCCATACGACCTGCCACGTACTGCCATCAGCCCCCTGGACCTCAGCACCAGCACGCTCGAGGACGCCTCGGAATTTCTTTCGATTGGCACTCACCTGGCCCTGCGCATCGGCGCCGAGCGGCTGCTTGAGCGTGATGTCAACCCATTGGCCGGCAAAACGCTCGAAATCTTCTTCACCCCGAAGCAAGCGGTCAATACCGGGGGAGGAAACCTCCAGCCGGCTGTACGCGACCCCATCGACCTCGAGCACAAACTGCAACTGGCGGCTCACCGTTTCACAGTCCTCGACGGTGACAAACTGCTCAGTAGCCTCTGCGGACATTGGCTCCGACGTGGCTTTGGTCCAGGCAACGTCGATGGTCACGCGCAACAACCCCCCGGCAGAACGCTCCAGTTCCACCAGTTCAAAGCCGAGCCCGGCTACAGTTTGCTCCAGCAATTCCTTCAACGCCACAACGAGCACCCAACTCCTCAAAATGAATCGACCAAAAAAAACGGGCGGTGATACTCGCCCGTTTTTGGTCGTGAAGCGTGAATTGTACCGGAAATGACTGACGTTGCCATCGATAAACCCTTGTCAGACAAGGCTTTGCGGCGTTCAGCCGCCGAGTCCGCAGCACATGCGATGCCGTCATCGAGCGTGCGACAATGCCCACCGGAGGCGCTACCAGCGACTTTCTTTGCGGCGCAGATCACGCGGCGTGCAGCCGCCGATCGACAAATAACGGGTTCAAAAGAGGTAGAAATGGGTTTTCTGACAGGTAAGAAGCTACTGATAACAGGTGTACTGTCTAACCGCTCGATCGCCTACGGCATTGCGCGTGCCTGCCATGTGCAAGGTGCGGAACTGGCCTTTAGCTACGTTGGCGAGCGCTTTAAAGACCGCATCACCGAGTTGGCTGCCGATTTCAACTCCAATCTGATTTTTGATTGCGACGTTGCCGACGATGCCCAAATTGAACAATTGTTCAGCGACCTTAGCAAGCATTGGCCTACCTTTGATGGCTTTGTCCACAGCATTGGTTTTGCACCTCGGGAAGCGATTGCCGGCAATTTTCTCGATGGACTGACGCGCGAAAACTTTCGTATCGCGCACGACATCAGTGCCTACAGTTTCCCGGCCATGGCCAAAGTGGCTTTGCCCTACCTGAGTCCCAGCGCATCCTTGCTCACGCTCTCGTATTTAGGCGGTGTCAGGGTGGTTCCCAGCTACAACACCATGGGCCTGGCTAAGGCCTCGCTGGAGTCATCGGTACGCTATCTCGCCGATGCCGTGGGCGAGCGCGGTATCCGGGTCAATGGCATAAGCGCTGGCGCGATCAAAACATTGGCTGCCAGCGGCATCAAGGACTTTGGCCGCTTGCTGGGCATATCCGCCGCCGCCTCTCCTTTGAAGCGAAACGTCACGATCGACGAAGTCGGCAATGTGGCCGCCTTCATGCTCAGCGACCTCGCCTCCGGGGTGACAGGTCAGATTTCCTACGTCGACTGTGGCGTCAGCCAGACGGCAGTGGCCGTTGTTGAGTCGGGCGCGGCGTCTTAGCCCCAAGCCGCCCAGCACCACCAGACCAGCTGCGCGTGGCGCACGCCTTTCGCTCTGTGGCTAGCCGCGCACACAGTCAGCGTAGTAACGGCGCTGCCCTGAAGCGTCGGTTTCCTCCACCAGACCGTGAATATCGGTCTCAAAGCCCGGGCACTTGGCGTTGAACTCCCGAGAAAACTTGAGGTAATCGACAATCTTGCGGTTGAACACCTCTCCCGGGATCAGCAAGGGAATGCCCGGCGGATAGGGCGTGACCAAGCCCACTGTGATGCGACCCTCCAGGTCATCAATCTCGACACGTTCTGTTTTGCGCAGAGCGATGTGTGCATAAGCGTCGCTTGGCTTCATGGCCGGGCGCAGGTTGCTTAAGTACATCTCCGTCGTGAGTCTTGCAATGTCATAGCGGGCGTACATCTGATGCACGTGCTGGCACAGGTCTGCCAGACCCATGGTTTCATACTGCGGGTATTTTTGACAAAACTCGGGCATCACCCGCCACATGGGCTGGTTCTTGCCGAAGTCATCTTTGAACTGCTGCAACGCCGTCAACATGCTGTTCCAGCGGCCCTTGGTGATACCGATGGTGAACATGATGAAAAAACTGTAAAGCCCGGTCTTTTCGACCACAACCCCATGCTCGGCCAGGAATTTGGTCACGATCGATGCCGGAATGCCCGTCTTGGCAAAGCGACCGTTCAGATCCAGTCCCGGCGTGACGATGGTCGACTTGATCGGGTCGAGCATGTTGAAACCTGAGGCGAGCTTGCCAAAGCCGTGCCAATTGGCGCCCGATTTGTTGTTGCGAGCCTCACCCCGAATCACCCAGTCCTCTGCCTGTCCAATCCCCTCCTCAGCCAGATGATCTGGGCCCCAGACTTTGAACCACCAATCGTCCCCGTACTCTTGGTCGACTTTTCGCATCGCGCGGCGGAAATCCAGTGCTTCGGCGATGCTTTCTTCGACCAAGGCGGTGCCGCCCGGTGGCTCCATCATCGCCGCAGCTACATCGCAACTGGCGATGATGCTGTATTGCGGCGAGGTGCTGGTGTGCATCAGATACGCCTCGTTGAACAAGTGCTTGTCGAGTTTGACGGTTTTCGAGTCCTGCACCAGAACATGGCTGGCCTGACTGATACCGGCGAGAAGTTTGTGGATGGACTGCGTGGCATAGACCACTGCTTTGCGCGGACGCGGACGGTTCTTACCCATGGCGTGGAACTGCCCATACATGGGATGAAAGCCTGCATGCGGAAGCCAGGCCTCGTCAAAATGGATGTTCTCGACATAACCGTCGAGCATGGACTTGATCGTCTGCGTGTTGTAGAGCACGCCGTCATAGGTCGACTGCGTCAGCGTCAGCATGCGCGGCTTGATGGCGTTAGGGTCAGCCTGCGGCAGCCGCTCTTTGATCAGTGGGTTGGCCTTGATCTTGGCGCGGATGCTGGCCGGCTCAAACTCACTCTTGGGTATCGGACCGATGATGCCGAAATGATTGCGTGTCGGCCGCAGAAACACCGGGATGGCGCCTGTCATCGTGATCGCATGCAGGATCGACTTGTGACAATTTCTGTCAACCACCACCACGTCGTCGGGCGCCACCGCGTGGTGCCAGACCATTTTGTTGCTGGTTGAGGTTCCATTGGTCACAAAGAAACAGTGATCGGCATTAAAAATGCGTGCCGCATTGCGCTCGCTTTGGCCGATTGCGCCGTCATGGTCGAGCAACTGTCCGAGTTCCTCGACCGCATTGCAAACATCAGCGCGCAGCATGTTTTCACCATAGAACTGGTGATACATCTGGCCCACTGGGCTTTTCAGGAACGCCACGCCACCAGAGTGACCAGGGCAATGCCAACTGTAGGAGCCGTCTTCAGCATAGTCCAGCAAGGCACGAAAAAATGGCGGCTGTACAGCCTCGAGATAGCTTTTTGCTTCGCGGATGATGTGACGCGCCACAAACTCTGGCGTGTCCTCGAACATATGGATAAAACCGTGCAATTCACGCAGAATGTCATTGGGCAAATGACGCGAGGTCTTGGTTTCCCCGTAGACGTAGATCGGTACATCGAGGTTCTTGCGACGGACCTCTTCGATGAAGTGGCGCAGATTGAGCACCGCTGGGTCGAGGTCCGGCCCCAAGGAAAATTCCTCGTCATCGATCGACAAAATGAAGGCACTCGCCCTGCTCTGCTGCTGCGCGAACTGGCTCAGGTCACCATAGCTGGTCACGCCCAGGACATCAAAGCCCTCCGACTCAATCGCCTGTGCCAGCGCACGAATGCCCAGGCCCGATGTATTCTCGGACCGAAAATCTTCATCGATGATGACAATTGGAAATCTGAACTTCATGGTCGCGTGCGGCCTCTTGCGTCGTACGATAGGAAGCGAAGTGTAAGGACTAAACCCCGGTCCCTGTGCAGGCAAATGGCAATTCGCCGCAAAATCAAGGGACTCGAAGACTGCGGAGGACAGCGATGGCAGACTCAACTTACTGGTGGCTCGCCGCTGGCGTTCTGGTAGCGGCCGAACTCGTCAGTGGAACTTTTTACCTGCTAATGCTCGCCGGTGGCATGGCCGCTGGTGCGCTCAGTGCCCACATGGGACTTCCGCCGCATTGGCAATGGTCGATCGTGGCCATCGTTGGTGGCGCATCGGTCCTGATCTGGCGACGCTATCGCTTGCAGAGCCAGGCACGGACGCAAGAAGATCCAACGCTGCAGGTTCGGCTCGATCTCGGCGAGACCGTCCAGGTGACGCAGTGGCGTTCGGACGGCACCGCCAGCGTGAAATATCGTGGTGCGCAGTGGGAAGCTGTTTTACAAGCGGGCCAGGCGCCTGAGGCCGGTCACTTCGTTATTGAGCAGGTGGTGGGCAATCGCCTGCATGTCGTCAAAGCAGAGAGCCACTAAGCGGGCTGCGGTATTTTTTAGGAGGAGTCGAAATGGAAATAGCCATCGTCCTGTTTGTGATCGCTGTGATTTTTGTATCGCGGTCGGTCAAAGTCGTGCCTCAACAGCACGCCTGGGTTGTCGAGCGCCTGGGCAAATACAGCGGCACCCTCAGCCCTGGCCTGAACTTTCTGATTCCCTTCATCGACAAAGTTGCTTACAAGCATCTGTTGAAAGAGGTGCCACACGACATCCCGAGCCAGATCTGTATCACGCGTGACAACACCCAATTGCAGGTCGATGGCATTTTGTATTACCAGGTCACCGATGCGATGCGGGCAAGCTATGGATCGAGCAACTACATCGTGGCGGTCTCGCAACTGGCGCAGACCAGCCTGCGCTCAGTGATTGGCAAGCTTGAACTCGACAAGACCTTCGAAGAGCGCGACATCATCAATGCGCAGGTCGTGGCGGCCATCGACGAGGCCGCCCTGAACTGGGGCGTCAAGGTTCTGCGCTACGAGATCAAGGACCTCACACCACCGAAGGAGATCCTGCACGCAATGCAGGCTCAGATCACGGCCGAGCGAGAAAAACGCGCCTTGATTGCCGCCTCGGAAGGACGCAAGCAGGAGCAAATCAATATTGCATCCGGAGAGCGGGAAGCCTTTATTGCGCGATCAGAAGGCGAAAAGCAGGCGATCATCAACAAAGCGCAGGGCGAAGCAGCCGCTGTGCTGGAAGTCGCAGAGGCCACAGCGCAGGCGATCGAACGGGTGGCGGGGGCGATTGCACGGCCAGGCGGTGACCAGGCGGTTCAACTCAGGGTGGCTGAGCAAGCGGTAGAGGCCTACGGCAAAGTCGCTGCCGACGCCACGACCACCCTGATCGTGCCCAGCAATATGTCGGAGGTCGCCAGTTTGCTGACCTCGGCCATGCAAATGACCAAGCTCAAACCAGGCAACGCCTAGCCGCTTTGACGACCGCCCCCTTCCCTTCCATTCCTTCGCCCTGACTCGGCACGACGGTCTTCCGGGCGGGCCCGAAGCCTGGAGCCAGAAATGCAAAAAAAAAGCCGGTCCGAAGACTGGCTTTTTGCTTCACCATGACGGCCTCTAGAGCGCAGCCGCCGTCTCAGCGGGCTGACCCGTATTGGGCGGCACCATGGCCGCGATGATGTCACTCATCGACAAGGTTCCCAGGTGCTTGCCTTTGCTGTTGACCACATTGGCCACTTCCAGGTTTTCACCGCTCAGTAACCGCGCGGCCTCTTCAATCACCAGGCTTGCGTCCACCGTCGGGCCTTGCGCCGGCTCCCCTGGCACCATCAAGGTGCGGCATCGAATGACCCGGCCCCGGTTGACATCCTTAACGAAGCTGCTGATGTAGTCGTCTGCTGGCTTGAGCACGATCTGCTGACCGGTGCCCTGCTGCACCACCTCCCCATCACGCAGGATCGCGATCTGATCGCCCAGACGCAGTGCCTCGTCCAGATCATGGGTAATGAACACAATGGTTTTACCCAGCTCCTGCTGAAGATCGAGCAAAACCGATTGCATATCACTGCGAATCAGGGGGTCGAGCGCCGAGAAGGCCTCGTCCATCAACAAGATCGGCGCGTCATTGCTCAGCGCCCTAGCTAGGCCCACACGCTGTTGCATGCCACCAGAGAGCTGGTTGGGGTAATGCCCCTCGTAGCCCTTGAGGCCCACGCGCTCGATCCACTGCATCGAGGCCTCGTGTCGTTTTTTGCGTGGCACATGCTGGATCTGCAAGCCGTACTCGGCGTTTTCCAACACGGTCATATGGGGAAACAAAGCAAACTTCTGAAACACCATCGCAGTGCGCAAACGACGAAAACTGAGCAGTTCCTGGTGGCTCATCTGGACCACGTCAACGGCCTGTTCCTCGGTCTTGACCAGAACCTCACCATCGGTGGGATCAATCAGGCGATTGATATGGCGAATCAAGGTACTCTTGCCCGAGCCCGAGAGTCCCATCACCACCTGGATACCGCCGGCGGGCATGTCGATGTTGATGTTGCGCAAGCCCAGCACGTGGCCGTGCACGTCACGCAGCTCTTGCTTGCTCATGCCATCTTTGGCTGCCTGCAAAAATTTCCCTGGCGTCGGCCCAAAGACCTTGTAAAGGTCTCGAACCTGGATGCTGGTTTGCGCCGTCTCAGCCATGCTGCACCTCCAGGTGCTTTTGCAGACGCTTGCCGTAAGCCTGCGAGACACGGTCAAAGACGATAGCGATGCCGACGATCGCCATGCCATTGAACAGGCCCATGGTGAAGTACTGGTTCGTAATCGCCTTGAGAACCGGCTGGCCCAGGCCCTGAACACCGATCATGGAGGCAATCACCACCATCGACAGCGACAACATGATGGTCTGGTTGATACCCGCCATGATGGTCGGCAGCGCCAAGGGCAACTGCACCTGCCGCATTTTTTGCCATGCCGAAGAACCAAACGCATCGGCCGCTTCCAGCAGATCTTTATCGACCAGACGAATGCCCAAATTGGTAAAACGGATCACCGGCGGAATGGCATAAATCACCACGGCGATCAGACCAGGTACACGTCCAATGCCCAACAACATCACCACCGGGATCAGGTACACAAAACTGGGCATGGTCTGCATCACGTCCAGCGCCGGGTTCACCATCCCCTGGAAGCGTTCCGAGCGGCTCATGATGATGCCAATAGGCAGGCCCAGCGCGATGGCAACCACCGTGCAGACGAAGATCATGGAGATGGTCTTCATGGTGTCTTCCCACATGCCGAACAGTCCAATCAGCAGCATGGTCAACACGGTGCCGATCACGATCTTGATCGATCGCGAGGCCACCCAGGCGATCAAGGCAATCACACCGACAACCACAGGCCACGGTGAGTCCGTTAGCAAGCGCTCCGACATCAGCAGGAACTGACGAAGCGGCTCGAAGAAATTCTCGAGCGCCTCGCCATACTCCCGCGTGAAGGTGCGAAACGTGCCGTCAATCGCGCGCCGCAAGGCGCTTAGCGTCTCCGTGCCAAAAGCAGGAAATGCCTCCAGCCAGTCCGCACTCATTTAACGGCGGCTTTTACCTTGGCTGCTGCCTCGGCGGATACCCAACCCGTCCAGACCTGAGGCATGGTTTTGAGGAAATGGCGCGCGCCATCCTTGCCGGAGGCCTGGTTGTTCTGCATCCAAGCCAGCAGCCCGTTGACCGTGTCATTGCCCCAGTTGCGCTTGTTCAGGTATTCGACCGCCGGCCCGCCATTCTTTTTGAAGCGATCCGTCACCACGGTAAACACGTCAGCGCGAGCCCAGTCGTTCTTTTTGGGATTGGCGCATTCAGCCTTCGAGTTGCAGGCCTCCCAAGCCGCCTTGTCGTGCGGCACACCCGGGTCAAGTTTCACCATGGCGTACTTGCCCAGAATCGAGGTTGGCGCCCAGTAGTAGCCCAGCCAGCCTTGCTTGCGCTCGTAGGCCTTGGCAATGGAGCCGTCTA
>JAYQPP010000006.1:50493-62184 GCA_038145425.1 Comamonadaceae bacterium
GTCTAAGCCAGCGGCGGATCCCGGGTCAACCAGCACAAAGCCTTTGCCGCCAGCGCCCCAGGCCTTGAAGGCATTAGCCGTGCTGAGCTGGCAGTTCCAGCCCGACGGGCAGTTGTGGACAGCGCCCTTTTTCTTGTCGTCCGCTGAAGGGAACAGGTCTGGCCGTTTCAGCGCATCGTCAATGGTCTTCATACCCGGGTTGGCGTCCGCAATGTACTTGGGAATCCACCAGCCCTCGACACCGCCGTCCTTGAGCGAGCGCGCCGCATAGTGCAAACGGCCTTCCTTGACCGCCACATCGAGCGGCTGACGAACCGAATTAATCCAGGCCTCAGGCGCCACGTCGGGCTTGCCCTTCTCCATCATGGAGGTCAAGGTCGGCATGGTGTCCCCTGGCACCACCTCGACATCACAACCATAACCCTTGGCCAGGATCAGGTGGTCAATTTCTGCCAGCACCTCAGCTGATTGCCAGTTCATGCTCGCCACAGTCACCTTGCCACAGGCGGCCATAGCGCCTGAACTGGCCAGCACCAGTGCCGCGCCCAGCAGGGCCGCTCGACGAGGAAAAGCGTGTTGTTTTTTCATGGTTGATCTCCGAGAGGTTTGTTGATTCGGTCAGATGTGTTGCCGCAAAAAGCTGCCTGACCGCTTAGTAGCCTGAAGGCTGAACAAAATACATTTGTACAAACGTATCTTAACACAAGCAAGTCCATCCCCCGTCGCAAGGACAAGGCTTGGGCGCGCGGCCTTGCGGCGTGACCGATCCTCAGGGCGACCAAACAGGCCAGAAGACGACCACCGTCAAACCCAGGGCGTCTACCAAACAGAGCCAGAACGCTCGCCAAGCACGAGACAAGTAGACAACAGCCAACACAAACAAAGTTCAGGCAAAAAGTTGGCGCACGCGCTAAGAGTGCCAGGCGCAGCCCCTGGCCGACATCCGAGAACTGAGGCAACAGGCTGATACGCCAGCTACGGGGCTCTGGCTGGCAAGCCGGGTCTTCCAAGTACCGTCAGGGCGGCCCGAGCCGAGGTGAGTTTGATGCGTACTTGCTGGTGATGGGCGGCACCGAGACGAATCAGTATCTTCTGCCCGGCCGAGAGCGCCTCTAGTGCGGGATCGGCGTACTCGTAGCGAACCCAGGGCTGCAGTGAGGCAATCGGTCCACGCACCTCGACCAACTGCAAAAGCGGCGCCTTGGACATCACCGGCGCGGCCAGCAGGTGGTCAATCACCTGCAGGAGGCGGTCGTGGAACGATTCGTTGGGGTAACCCAGGTCTACAAATGCTTTTTGCAACATGGGATAAACCTGTCGGTAGAGCGTGATCCACTTCGGTGTATCGATGCTGTCCACGAACTGAATGAACGCGCTATAACGCGCCGAATTGCTGACGCTCAGTGTTCCACCAGTCCCGTCCGCGGTCGGAACCACCGAAAAGCGCCCAGGCGTCCGATTCACCGGCCAGACTGTCCAGGAGCAGTGCACACGCGGCAAACAGTCTGTCGTGGCCACCACACGTCGGGCCAAGGCATCAACTTGGAAAAACTCTTTCAGCGATTTGCGCGTCACCAGATCTGACAGGGTACTGACAAACAAATCATCCGCCTCGCCGGGCTCACTGGGCACAGGAAGCGCCAGCGGGTCCGGCGCCGGGGCCGAAGCCTGCGCCTGAGCCGGTATGGCAGCACCGCCTTGCCCGACACCTGGTGCAGCGGCCTGCTCAAGGGGCGCGGTCAGGGGCAGGGTCGGTGCCGCAGCTGGGGCACCAGGCGCCGCAGCCGGCACAGGACTCTCGCTTTGAGCTGTTTTTTGCGCGTCACGGCTGGCAAACCACCAATACGCCAGCCCTATCAAAACCGCTGCCACCAGCACAATTCTGAGTAGAGATTTCTTCATCAGCGCCACCCCCAAGAATCAAGCATCAGTCCGTCGCAAACACGGCAGGTATACCAAAGTCCGGCTTGGGGGCGCTGCGCAGTCCAGCTCATTACAGTGTCGGCGGGCCCAGGCCGCGCATGCGCTCGTCCATTTCTCCCAGGCTGGCTACCAGAGAGTTACCGGATTGTTCAATCGATTGTTGGACAGCACGTTCAAGCTCACCAACCCGCTCGAGCACCTGCTCATGCTGCGCTTTTTGGCTGTGTGCCAACGCGATGAGTTGGGTGTCCAAAAACTTCTGAAGCTCTGTAAAACGCGACGCTTCGGCCAAATCGGCCAATCGGCGATTGGCCGCAAGTTCCTTGGCCTGTGCGCGCGAATCGAGCAGCACCGTGGTCTGCAGATACACGACGTAGGTTAGAAAAATCGCCAGCAGGAAGGCCAGAACACCGAGCATGACCAGACCCAGCGGCGCCTGAACCGAGGTGATCACCAGGTTCAGGTCGGTCGGCACAATAAAGACCGACCAATTCAATACCGTAAACGCTGCGATCGCGGCCAGAACCAGCAACAAAAACAAGGATCTGAGATTCATAACTTCCTCCGAGTTCGGCTAAGGGGCGCCATGCCATGCGACGCACGCCGCCGAATCCGACCTCTCAAATCAGTGTAGCGGAACGCCGGTAACCGCCTGCAGCGCCTCGGGCGTGACCCCGGGCGCTCGCTCCAGCACACGCAACCCCTGCGGTGTCACGTCCATCACGGCCAAGTCGGTGATGATGCGATTGACAACACCCAATCCTGTCAAGGGCAAGGTGCACTGAGGCAGTATTTTCAGATCGAAGCCACCGTCTTTCTTCTTGGCCACATGCTCCATGAGCACCACCACATTCTTCACGCCAGCGACCAGGTCCATTGCGCCGCCCATGCCCTTGACCATCTTGCCCGGAATCATCCAGTTGGCCAGGTCACCTTTCTCGCTAACCTGCATCGCACCCAGAATCGACAGGTCGATCTTGCCGCCACGAATCATCGCAAATGACTGTTCGCTGCCAAAAATCGACGAACCCTTGATGGTGGTGACCGTTTGTTTGCCGGCGTTGATCAGATCTGGATCAACTTCATCTTCGTACGGGAAAGGTCCGATGCCGAGCATGCCGTTCTCGCTTTGGAGCCAAACCTCAACGTGATCGGGCACATGGTTAGCAACCAATGTCGGTATGCCGATGCCCAAGTTAACGTAGTACCCGTCTTTCAATTCCAAAGCGGCTCGCGCCGCCATTTCGTCCTGTGTCCAAGCCATCTCTGTCTCTCCCGTTCAAACTTTGCGGTCGCGCGTGGTGCGCTTCTCAATACGCTTTTCCGGCGTCGCATTCAGGACGATCCGGTGCACGTAAATACCAGGAAGATGCACATCGTCGGGCGCGAGCTCGCCAGTAGCCACGATCCGCTCCACCTCAACCACACACAGCTTGCCAGCCATGGCAGCTGCCGGGTTGAAATTGCGCGCGGTCATGTTGAATCGCAAATTGCCCGACCGGTCAGCAATGTCTGCCTTGACCAAGGCCACATCCGGCACCAGTGAACGCTCCATGACATAGGTCTGCCCATCGAACTCGCGCAACTCCTTGCCCTCGGCGACCATGGTGCCCACCCCGGTCTTGGTAAAAAAAGCCGGAATGCCCGCACCGCCCGCGCGCAGCTTTTCGGCCAGCGTTCCCTGCGGCGTGAACTCAAGCTCAAGCTCTCCGGCCAGGTACTGCCGCTCGAACTCTTTGTTTTCGCCCACATAACTGGAGATCATTTTCTTGATCTGTCGGGTCTCCAGCAGCCGCCCTAGGCCAAAGCCGTCCACACCGGCGTTGTTCGAAATGACCGACAGGTCTTTCACACCCGCATCCCGCACGGCCTCAATCAAAGCCTCGGGGATCCCGCACAACCCAAAACCACCGACAGCCAAAAGCTGTCCGTCCTTGATGACGCCTTCGAGCGCCGCCGCCGCCGATGGGAATACCTTGTTCACCATTCACTCCGTCCAGATAAAAGGCTGTAAGCATACTACAGCGCAACCCAAATCAAGACCCACTGATAACCGTGCGAGGACTGCCCCACCCCGGCAACAATACCTTACAAACGGGCTACGCTTAGCTCACCAGTGCACGCATCCACTGCGGCAGCTCAACAGCTTTTTGCTTTGGGAAATCGACCCAGATCGTGGTTGCGCCGCCCGCCGCGTGAATGTCGTCGGGCCGATCCTGCGGCGCCATGGTCACCCAGCTCTCAAAAGTGGTACGAGCCGGCTGACTGGTGTACATCCTGACATGCACCGTGCCGGGATATTCCAGTTGCTTGTAAAAATTGCAAAAGGCATTCACGATCACCGGGCCCTGCCCGGTGGGGTTGGGCATACATCCGTTGGCTTGCATCCAGTCGATGCGGATAACCTCCATGTACCGGAAATAGACCGTGTTATTGAGGTGACCCATGGCATCCATGTCACCCCAGCGGATCGGGATCCGGCTTTCATAAACCAGCTTCTTTTCAGTTGGCAATTCAAATCGCATCGGGCTCTCCGGACTCAGGCAAAGGACTCAAACACCAAAGCCGTCATCTGCTGCAATGACGGCACCGTTAATGAAATGGCTTTGTGCAGAACACAGGCTCACCAGCAGCACGTCGAGGTCCTGCGGTTTGCCTATGCGTTTACGCGGCAGCATATTGACCAGCTTCTGGCCAGCCTCGGTCTGCCAGTGCTCGTGGTTGATTTCCGTGTCGATGTAGCCCGGCGCAATCGCGTTGACGTTGATGCCGTGGCGCCCCCACTCCAGGGCCATAGCGCGCGTCATGTGAATCACCGCAGCCTTGCTCATGCAATAGACACCGATCTTGGATAACACACGCAGTCCCGCCATCGAGGCAATATTCACAATGCGCCCTTTGGGCGTATCGGCATTGGCCTGCGCGCCGGCTTGCGCGAGCATGTGCCTGGCAAAAGCCTGGGCGACGAAAAAAGCGCCTTTGGTGTTGGTGTCAAAAACATAGTCATAGTCGGCCTCGGTCACATCAAGCAGCTTCTGGGTTTCGCTGACACCCGAGTTGTTGACCAGAATATGTAAAGGGCCCGCCAGCGCGTGCGCTTTTTGAATGGCTGCTTCAATCGAAGAAAGCTGTCCCACGTCAAGGTAGACGACGTGCGCCACGCCCCCCAAGGCCTGAATCTCGGCCTGCAGCGCCCGCAAGCGCTCCTCCCGCCGACTGGCCAGAACCACCACCGCCCCAGCCTTTGCCAGGCAGCGCGCAAATTGCGCACCCAGGCCCGACGATGCGCCTGTGATCAAGGCGGTACGCCCGGACAAATCAATTTCATAACTCATGACAGTCGCTCCATTTTGTCTATATGTTTGTCAACATCACTGACCAAAAATGACCCTACGTAAAATCAGCGCTTGCGCGCCGTTGCAGGCCATGGCATCAAGGCATGCCACTTTCTACCATTGTTCAATATGACCGCTATGACCAACGAGCAAATTCTTGCCGAGTTCGGGCCCCGTGAAAGCATGGACTATGACGTGGTGATTGTCGGAGCAGGTCCGGCAGGGCTTGCCACCGCCATCCGCATCAAGCAACTGGCTGCCGAGCACGGCCACGAGGTGTCGGTGGTCGTCCTCGAAAAAGGCTCGGAGCCGGGTGCGCACATTCTGTCGGGCGCTGTATTGGACCCACGTGCCTTGACCGAGCTCATTCCCGACTGGAAAGCGCAGGGCGCCCCCCTGCATCAGCCGGTCACCGACGAGGCCATGCTGTTTCTAACGCAAGGCGGTGCCTGGCGCACGCCGCACATGGTGCTGCCCGAGTGCAGCAAAAACGACGGCAACTACATCATCAGCCTGGGTGAGCTGACGCGTTGGTTGGCCAGCCAGGCAGAGTCCCTGGGCGTCGAAATTTTTGCTGGCTTTGCCGCCGCCGAACTGCTGTACGACGATCGAGGTGCGATACGTGGCGTGGCCACCGGCAATATGGGCGTAGAGAAAAGCGGCGAGCCTGGTGCCAACTTTCAGCTGGGTATGGCCTTGCACGGGAAATACACCATCCTCGCGGAGGGTGCCCGAGGCCATCTGGGTCGCCAGGTGATCGAACGCTTCAAGCTTGATGAGGGCTGTGACCCCCAAAGCTACGGCATCGGCATCAAAGAGGTCTGGGAGGTCCACCCCAGACGACATCAGGCCGGGCTGGTTTTGCACAGCGCCGGTTGGCCGCTGGACAACAAGACCTACGGTGGATCTTTCCTGTATCACATGGCCGACAACAAGATCGCCATGGGCTTTATCACCGGCCTGAATTACGAAAACCCGTACCTGAGCCCCTTTGAAGAGTTTCAGCGCTGGAAAACACATCCAAACATCCGCTGGTACCTGGAAGACGAAAAAGGCGAGGTCAATGCAAAGCGCCTGGCCTACGGTGCTCGGGCAATTGCTGCGGGTGGACTGTTGTCACTCCCCAAAACTGTTTTCCCGGGCGGCGCACTGGTTGGCTGCGATGCCGGCTATCTCAACACCAGCCGCATCAAAGGCTCGCATGCGGCGATCAAGTCCGGCATGCTGGCTGCTCAAGCGGCATTTGAAGCGATCAGCAAGGGGCGCTCAGGCGACGAGCTCACGGCCTACCCGGCTGCGTTTAAGACCAGTTGGTTGTACACCGAGCTCAACAAGGCGCGCAATTTCAAATCCTGGTTCCAATATGGGCTGCGTGTGGCCACATTGATGAATGGTCTGGAGCAGTTTGGTCTGCGCGGAAACATGCCCTGGACCATTCGTCGTCACCGGGCCGACCACAGCTACCTCAGACCGGCTGCCGAGTGCAAAAAGATCGAGTACCCCAAGCCCGATGGAAAGCTCACCTTCGACCGGCTCTCGAGCGTCTTTATCAGCAGCGCCAACCATGAAGAAAACCAACCTTCTCATCTGACGCTCAAAGACGCCACGACGCCTGTCTCGGTGAATCTAAAGACCTATGCAGGGCCTGAGGCACGCTACTGCCCAGCGGGGGTTTATGAATATATTCAAGACGCTGAGGGCCAGGACAGGCTGCAGATCAACGCCCAGAATTGTGTGCACTGCAAGACCTGCGATATCAAGGACCCGACGCAGAACATTGTCTGGGTCACACCCGAGGGCGGTGGCGGCCCCAATTACGCAGCAATGTGAATAAGCCAAGCTGAGCCTGGCGAATATCAAAACGAGGCAACATTGACCCGCACCCGGTCGCGAGCAAGGACCGCTGCAGTGGTTAATTGGATCTGATTCGATACGGAGAACATGATGAAGCGCAGTTACACAGCAGAGCACGTATGGCTTCTGGCCGATGGTGCCATCGGCACCGTGGGTATCACCCTGCACGCGCAGGACGCGCTCGGCGATGTGGTGTTCGTAGACTTGCCCCAGATCGGCCAGCGCTTCGATGGGGGGCAGGCGGCTGGCGTGGTGGAGTCGGTCAAAACCGCCTCCGATGTTCACATGCCGGTCGACGGTGAAATCACCGAGGTCAACGAGGCGTTGCGCGCTGACCCAGGCCTGGCCAACACCGACCCCTTAGGGGAAGGCTGGTTTTTCAAGATCCGCCTCGACAACCCTGAACAGGCTGATACGCTGATGGATGAGGCGGCTTACACCGATTTCACGGGCGGCTAAGGCGCGCCGGCAGTTCCTTCAAACCTGAGCCACCGGCCGATGGCGTACACCAAGCAGCCAGCGTCGGTCTAAACGGACAAACAAAAACCATCCTCACTTTTAAAGTGAGGATGGTTTCCTATCTATTTAATTTTAAATGATTATTTAATCAGTACGTCTCACCCAGCTGCGTGAGGATAGCCGGATTTTCCAGGGTGGAGGTGTCTTGGGTGATCGCCTCGCCCTTGGCCAGGGTACGCAACAGTCGACGCATGATCTTGCCCGAACGGGTCTTGGGCAGGTTCTCGCCAAATCGAATGTCTTTCGGCTTGGCGATCGGACCAATCTCTTTGGCCACCCAGTCGCGTAGCGTTTTGGCAATCGCCTTGGCCTCGTCGCCTGTCGGACGTGGGCGCTTGAGCACCACAAAAGCGCAGATCGCCTCGCCGGTCATGGCATCCGGGCGACCCACCACAGCCGCCTCAGCCACCAAGTCAGTCTTGGCAACCAGCGCGGACTCGATCTCCATGGTACCCATGCGGTGCCCTGAGACGTTGAGCACATCGTCAATGCGGCCCGTGATGCGGAAATAGCCACGGTCCTCACTGCGCACCGCCCCGTCCCCAGCCAGGTAGTAACCCTTTAGTTCCGACGGAAAGTAAGCCTTCGCAAAACGATCAGGGTCACCCCAAATGGTTCGAATCATGCTCGGCCAAGGCTTCTTGACCACCAAAATGCCGCCCGTCCCATTGGGCATATCGTTACCGGACTCATCGACGATCGCCGCAGCGATACCCGGCAAAGGCAGCGTGCACGAACCCGGGACCAAGGGCGTAGCCCCGGGCAGCGGCGTAATCATGTGACCGCCGGTCTCCGTTTGCCAGAACGTATCCACAATGGGGCAACGGCCGCCGCCCACATGATCGTGGTACCAGATCCAAGCCTCAGGGTTGATCGGCTCTCCCACGGAACCCAACACCCGCAGGCTGCTCAGGTCAGAGCGGTCGGGGTGGACCGCAGGATCGGTCTCCGCGGCCTTGATCAGCGAACGAATCGCCGTCGGCGCGGTGTAGAACACGCTGACTTTGTGCCTTTCGATCATTTGCCAGAATCGTCCGGCATTCGGATAGGTGGGAACGCCCTCAAACACCACTTGCGTTGCGCCTGCGGCCAGCGGCCCATAAGCCACGTAGGTGTGGCCGGTGATCCAGCCGATATCAGCCGTGCACCAAAAAATGTCTTTCGCACCGATATCAAAGGTCCAGTCCATGGTCAGCTTTGCCCACAGCAGGTAGCCACCCGTGGAATGCTGCACCCCTTTTGGTTTGCCGGTTGAGCCCGAGGTGTACAGGATGAACAGGGGATGCTCTGCGCCGACAGCCACCGGCGCGCACACGGTGCGCTGACCCGCCAGGATCTCGGAGAAGGTCTTGTCGCGTCCGGCAACCATATTGCAGGCCGTGGCGGTGCGCTGAAACACCAGCACATGCTTGATGGACTCGCAACCGCCCATGTCCAGGGCTTCATCCACAATGGCCTTCAAAGGGAGTTCTTTGCCGCCGCGCATCTGGAAATTGGCAGTGATCACAGCCACAGCGCCGGCGTCAATGATGCGCTCCTGCAGCGATTTGGCAGAGAAACCGCCAAACACGACCGAGTGGGTCGCTCCGATGCGCGCGCAGGCCTGCATGGCCACCACGCCTTCAATCGTCATGGGCATGTAAACCAGGACACGATCGCCTTTTTTGACTCCTTGGGCCTTCAAGGCGTTGGCGAACTGGCTGACCCGCCCCAGCAACTCCTTGTAGCTGACCTTGGTCACCTTGCCATCGTCGGCCTCAAAAATGATGGCTGTTTTGTTCTCAACGGGCGTGCCCATGTGCCGATCCAGGCAGTTGGCAGAGGCGTTGAGCTGACCGTCTTCAAACCACTTGTAAAACGGCTTTTTCGACTGATTCAGGGTCTTGGTAAAGGGCTTGTTCCACACCAGGTTCTCGCGCGCCAGGCGGGCCCAGGTCCCCTCGAAGTCACGCTCGAAGGCATCACACATGGCCTGATATTGCGCCATACCCGACACCCGGGCAGACTTCACAACCGCCTTGGACGGCGGGAAAACCCGGTTTTCAACCAAGACAGATTCGATCGCAGATGATGAGGTGCTCATGACTACTTCTTGCCTTTCCCTGTGTCGTCAGTTTGAGTGATGGATCCTCAGCAAGTTGCCAGATCGGCCCAGCCGAGGCTCCGAATTGGGGCAGAATTGTATGCTTTGCGACCCCGAGCTTGCCGCCAAGCGGCCGGCCACAGAAGATGTCTGATCCCCTCCCCACCCCCATGCGCCCCCTGCCTAAACTGATATTTGCCTCTCGCTGGCTGCAACTGCCTTTGTACCTGGGTCTGATCGCCGCCCAGGCGGTGTACGTCTATCACTTCTGGGTAGAACTCGTGCATCTTTTGGAGGCCGTCTTCGGTAACCAACAGGCGCTGCAAGCGCTGATCACCAGCATCGGCTACAAGGAAACGGCGGCGGTCACCGAACTGAACGAAACCATCATCATGTTGGTGGTGCTTGGCCTGATCGATGTGGTCATGATCTCCAACCTGTTGATCATGGTGATTGTTGGCGGCTATGAGACCTTCGTCAGCCGCATGGATCTTAAGGGGCATCCAGACCAGCCCGAATGGCTCAGCCATGTCAACGCCTCGGTGCTCAAGGTCAAACTGGCCACGGCCATCATCGGGATCAGCTCGATTCATCTGCTCAAGACCTTCATCAACGCGGCCAATTACGAGGTCAAGGTGATCATGTGGCAAACAATTATTCACTTTGTATTCCTGCTGAGCGCACTGGCGATTGCCTACACCGACAAGCTGCTCAACAGCAACGACGCCCACGACCAGCATTAAGTGACCAAAGCAAAACATCATGAACACCATTCAACAGAACGACCTGATTGAGTCCGTATCGGCCGCGCTGCAGTACATCAGCTACTACCACCCCCGCGACTACATCGCGCACCTGGCCCGCGCCTATGAACGTGAGCAAAGTCCGGCGGCCAAAGACGCGATCGCGCAGATCCTGACCAACAGCAAGATGAGCGCGACCGGCAAAAGACCGATCTGCCAGGACACGGGTATCGTGAATGTCTTTTTGAAGGTCGGCATGGACGTGAAACTCTCTGGCTTCACGGGCAGCCTCGAAGACGCGGTCAACGAAGGGGTGCGCCGCGGCTACACACACCCGGACAACACGCTGCGCGCCAGCGTCGTGGCAGACCCTCACTTTTTGCGCAAAAACACCAACGACAACACGCCTGCAGTGGTTTTCACCGAAATCGTGCCTGGGGACAAGATTGACATCACAGTCGCTGCTAAAGGCGGCGGCAGCGAAAACAAAAGCAAACTGGCCATGCTTAACCCCGGCGACTCGATCTTGGACTGGGTTCTCAAAACCGTGCCGACCATGGGCGCGGGATGGTGCCCGCCAGGCATGCTTGGCATTGGCATTGGCGGCACCGCTGAGAAAGCCGTGCTGATGGCCAAGGAGAGCCTGATGGACGACTTGGACATGTACGAATTGCAGGCCAAGTCCGCCAGCGGCGGCGCCCTGGACCGGGTGGAGACCATGCGCCTGGAGCTCTATGAAAAAGTCAACGCACTGGGCATCGGTGCCCAGGGACTCGGCGGCCTCACCACGGTGCTCGATATCAAGATCAAGATGCACCCCACCCATGCGGCGGGCAAGCCTGTGGCCATGATTCCCAACTGCGCCGCGACCCGGCACGCGCACTTCGTGCTTGATGGCTCAGGACCGGTCTACCTCGATCCGCCCAGCCTGGACCTTTGGCCCGAGGTCGCGTGGCAGCCGGACACCGAGCTGAGCAAGCGGGTGGACCTCAACACCCTGACCAAGGCTGAGATTGCCAACTGGAAACCGGGTGACCGACTGCTCCTGAACGGAAAAATGCTCACCGGGCGCGATGCGGCGCACAAGCGCATTCAGACCATGCTGGCCCGTGGCGAGTCCCTGCCAGTGGACTTCACCAATCGCGTGATTTACTACGTCGGGCCGGTTGACCCGGTTCGGGACGAAGTGGTTTGGCCGGCCGGTCCAACCCCATACACCCCCAAGGATGGGTTT
>JAYQPP010000006.1:62194-124991 GCA_038145425.1 Comamonadaceae bacterium
TTCGTTTTGTGTCCCCGGGCGGGTCCACCCACTTCCACCCGCATGGATGGGTTTACCGACATGATGCTCGGCGAGACCGGACTGATCGGCATGATCGGTAAGTCCGAACGGGGACCGGTCGCGATCGATTCCATCCGTAAGCACCAGGCCAGCTACCTCATGGCTGTGGGCGGTGCCGCTTACCTGGTATCCAAGGCCATCCGACACGCCAAAGTGCTGGCGTTTGAGGACCTAGGCATGGAAGCGATTTACGAATTTGACGTGGTCGACATGCCCGTCACGGTTGCGGTTGATTCGCGCGGCGGCAGCGTGCACACCATCGGTCCGGCCGAATGGCAGAAACGCATTGCGAGCGGGGAATTCAAAGGCATCGCCATCCGCTAGATTCTGTGCCTGATCGTCCAGGCAGCTGATGCCACCTGGACGCCTGCTGTCCCAGGCTTAAATCCCCATTGCACGCCGTAGCACAAACACTTCTCCGACGCTTGCAACCAGACACTTTTTCGATCATCGCGACTGCGCCCAACATGAATCCGCTGCTTCACAAGCTTCAGGCCTATCCCTTTGAGCGGCTTCGTCAGCTCTTTGCTGGCGTCACCCCGAACCCGGCATACAGGCCGATCAGCCTGGGTATCGGTGAGCCCAAGCACCCGACACCGGCAGTGGTGAGGGAGGCCATGATCAGGGCTATTGAGGCTACACCCAGTGGGCTGAGCAGTTACCCACCCACGGCAGGCGAGCCGAGCCTACGCAAAGCATGCAGCGATTGGCTGCAAAGACGCTACGGCTTGTCGGTCAACCCGATGACCCAAGTCTTGCCGGTGCTGGGCTCGCGCGAGGCCTTGTTTGCACTAACCCAGGTGGTGATCGACCCCTCAAAGGCTTCACCCGGACAGCCGCCGCTGGTGATCAGCCCGAATCCGTTCTACCAGATCTACGAAGGCTCTGCCCTGCTTTCTGGTGCCGAGCCTTATTTTGTGGCCAGCGATCCGGCTCGCAACTTTGCGCCTGACTGGGATGCCGTACCGGATTCGGCCTGGGCCCGTACCCAGCTTTTATTCGTCTGCTCCCCAGGTAATCCAACCGGCGCCGTCATGCCCCTGTCTGAATGGGAAAAGCTGTTCGAATTAAGTGACCGCTTCGGCTTCGTGATTGCCTCGGACGAGTGCTACAGCGAAATCTATTTCAAGCCAGAGCCACCGCTAGGCGGACTGGAGGCTGCGGCCCGCCTGGGCCGCTCAGACTTCAAGAACCTGATTGCGCTGACCAGCCTGTCCAAGCGCAGTAATGCGCCTGGGCTGCGCAGCGGCTTTGTGGCGGGCGATGAGCGTCTGATCAAGTCTTTTTTGCTGTACCGCACCTACCATGGCAGCGCCATGAGCCCGGTGGTTCAGGCGGCCAGTGTCGCCGCCTGGCAGGACGAAGCCCATGTGGAGGACAACCGGTCCCTGTATCGCCAAAAATTCGCAGAGGTCACGCCGCTGTTGTCGCAGGTGCTCAAGGTCAGCCTACCCGATGCTGGTTTTTATCTGTGGGCCGATGTCGCCAGCGACGACCAGCTTTTCGCCCGTGACCTGTACGCTGCCTACAATGTGACCGTGCTGCCGGGCAGCTACCTTGGACGAGAATTTCAGGGTCACAACCCCGGCCAGGGCCGGATCCGTCTGGCCCTGGTTGCCGACACTGCCGAGTGCCTGGAGGCTGTTCATCGCATGGTGGACTTCGTCAGGCACCAAGACAAGCTCCACGCAGGCTAGAAATGCAAGCCCGCACAACACTATTCGAAAGCCATCACCATGACACAACAATTACAAAACATTCTGGATAAAGCCTGGGAAGAGCGAGCCAGCCTGTCGCCCAGCAGCGCACCCAAGGAAGTGACCGACGCAGTCGAAGAGGTCATTCATCAACTCAACAAAGGCCAGCTGCGCGTGGCCACCCGTGACGGCGTGGGACAGTGGACCACACACCAGTGGATCAAGAAAGCGGTGCTGCTGAGTTTCCGCCTGAAAGACAACGCCGTGATAAACGCAGGCGACCTCGGCTTTTTTGACAAAGTGCCCACCAAGTTCTCCAACCTGGATGAGTCCGCCATCCGTGCTGCCGGCGTTCGGGTGGTTCCACCTGCTGTGGCTCGCCGTGGCTGCTATCTGGGCAAAGGCGTGATCCTGATGCCCTCTTACGTGAACATCGGCGCCTATGTCGACGAAGGCACCATGGTTGACACCTGGGCCACCGTCGGCTCCTGCGCGCAAATCGGCAAGAACGTACACCTCAGCGGTGGCGTGGGCATTGGCGGCGTGCTCGAACCCATGCAGGCGGGCCCAACCATCATCGAGGACAACTGTTTTATCGGCGCGCGCTCCGAGGTGGTTGAAGGCGTGATCATCGAAGAGAACTCGGTCCTCTCCATGGGTGTCTACATCGGGCAAAGCACGCCGATTTATGACCGCACCACCGACAGCGTTAGTTATGGTCGTGTACCCGCAGGCTCGGTTGTGATCAGCGGAACGCTGCCCAAGGACGGCGGCCGCTACAGCCTGTACGCTGCGGTCATCGTCAAGCGTGTTGACGCCCAGACAAGGGCCAAGACCAGCTTGAATGATTTGTTGAGGGATTGATGCAATTTCACAAATCGCCCACCATGTCGCGACCAACTCGCGGCATGATGGTCTGACGAGTCAGGGGCACCTTGCCCAAGCTCGGCCCAGTCCCAACAGAACAGGAGGCCAGCATGGCAGCAATCAATTCAGGCACGGCGCCCGCAGGCAATATGGAGCGCCTGCTGCGCCTGATGGCCGAAAAGCATGGATCTGATCTTTATTTGTCGGCCGGCTCGCCCGCGCAGCTTCGCATCAACGGCGAATGTGTCTCGGTCAACAGCCAGATTCTGCCGAGCGAAGCGCCGCTTAAATTGCTCAGCGAGATCCTTCCGGCAGAGCAAATTCAGGAGCTGAAGAACACGCGCGAGCTCAATGTGGCCTGGTCGGTGCCGGGCGTTGGTCGTTTCAGGATCAGCGCCATGCGCCAGCGCGGCACGGTCGCCGTGGTGATTCGTTACATTGTGAGCAATATCCCCGAGCTGTCGGCGCTCAAGCTGCCCGACGTGTTGTCAAGCCTGATTCTGGAAAAGCGTGGCCTGGTCCTGATGGTGGGCGCAACAGGTGCGGGCAAGAGCACCACCCTGGCAGCCATGCTTGATCACCGCAATGCCACCATGCCTGGGCACATCCTCACGATTGAAGACCCGATTGAATTCCTGTTCCAGAACAAACGCTCAGTCGTCAACCAGCGCGAGGTCGGCGTCGACACGGACTCCGCGGAAATTGCGCTCAAAAATGCCCTGCGGCAGGCACCCGACGTGATTCTGATCGGCGAAATCCGCGACCGCCAAACCATGTCCGCCGCGATTGCCTACGCGCAAACAGGCCACTTATGCCTGGCCACCATGCATGCCAACAACAGCTACCAGGCCTTGAACCGGATCTTGAGTTTTTATCCTGTCGAGGTACGGCCGACGATGCTGGGCGACCTGGCTGCCGCTCTGAAAGCCATTATTTCGCAGCGCCTGCTGCGCACAGTCGACAAATCGCGCGTGGCCACGGTCGAGGTCATGACGAACACCCGGCTGGTGGCTGACCTGATCGAGAAAGGTGACTTCTCCGGCATTGTGGATGCCATGGAGAAATCAATTGCCGAGGGCAGCCAGACCTTTGAAGCCGACATTGCCCGCCTGATATCCGAAGGCATCGTCGAGCGCAAAGAAGGCATCGCCCATGCAGATTCGCCAACCAATCTGATGTGGCGGCTGCAAAATCAGGTTGCGACGCAAAAGAAAGCCGCTGCGCCGGCACCTGATGAAGACGCCGATGAGCACGCGACCTTTACCGAAATCACCTTGGATGTGGACGGATCCGACAACAAATCATGAACGCAACCTTGACGCTGTGCGAGCAACTCATTGCCTGCCACTCTGAAACACCCCAGGACGCCGGCTGCCAGGCCATCATTGGTGAGCGCCTGGGCCCGTTGGGCTTTGAGCTGGAAGCACTGAACAACGGGCCAGATCATTTTCGGGTGGCCAATTTGTGGGCACTTCGCCGTGGCGCCAGCGCAGGCATAGCCTCAGCCGATGGCCGGCTGGTGGTTTTTGCCGGGCACACCGATGTGGTCCCGACCGGGCCGCTGGAGCAGTGGCACAGCGATCCTTTCACGCCAACGCGTCGTGATAACCGGCTCTATGGCCGCGGTGCCGCGGACATGAAGACCTCGCTGGCAGCGTTCGTTGTGGCCACCGAAGAGTTTCTCGCCAGCCATCCGCAAACCCCCTTGAGCATCGGCTTTCTGCTCACCAGCGATGAGGAAGGCCCTGCCCTGGACGGCACCATTCGCGTGGTCGAACTGCTCAATGCCCGCGGTGAGCGATTGGACTACTGCATCGTGGGAGAACCCACCTCCGTCAAGAAAACCGGTGACATGATCAAAAACGGGCGTCGCGGCACACTCAGCGGCAAGCTCACCGTCAAGGGCGTGCAAGGGCACATCGCATACCCGCACATGGCCAAGAATCCAATCCACTTGCTGGCGCCTGCCTTAGCTGAGCTGGTCTCGATCACCTGGGACGAAGGCAATGCTTACTTCCCCCCGACCTCCTGGCAAGTCAGCAACATTCACGCGGGCACCGGCGCGAGCAACGTGATCCCGGGACAGGCCGTGGTGGATTTCAATTTCCGGTTTTGCACCGAGTCCACGCCTGAGAGCTTGCAAAAGCGCCTGACCGACGTGCTGCACAAACACGCGCTCGACTTCGATCTGAGCTGGACGCTCGGTGGCAAACCCTTTCTCACGACGCCCGGTACGCTGGTGGATGCGGTCAGTCAGGCCATTAAGGACGAAACCGGCATCGAGACCGAGCTGTCGACCACGGGCGGCACCAGTGACGGTCGTTTTATTGCCAGCATCTGTCCTCAGGTGATCGAACTCGGTCCGCCCAACGCCAGCATCCACAAGATCAATGAGCATGTGGAACTCGACCAGATCGAGCCGCTCAAGAATATTTACCGGCGCATTCTGGAAAACCTGCAGGCCCTGGAACAGGCATGAAGGTGCTCGATCTCGTGCGGCGCGTCGAGAGCGCGCTGGACGACGCCGGCGTATGCTTTGGCCACGGCACCGAAAACGCTTTTGACGAGGCGGCCTGGCTGGTGCTGTGGGCGCTTGGTCTGCCTCTGGACACACCCTTGATCGGCGAGCAGGCGCACAGTGCGCAGCCTCTCGATCCTGATGCCATCGCCCGTGTCGATGCCCTGTTGCACAAACGCATTCAATCGCGTCAGCCCCTGGCCTACCTGACCCGCGAAGCCTGGCTGCGAGGCGTTCCCTTTTACGTGGATGAGCGCGCCATCGTTCCGCGCTCGCTCATTGCTGAACCACTGGTCGACGGCGATCTGAATATCTGGCTGGCCCACACACCCCAAAGGATTCTGGACGTCTGCACGGGTAATGGCAGTCTGGCCGTGCTGGCGGCCATGACCTACCCCGAGGCCCGTGTCACTGCAAGCGACCTGTCTGAAGACGCACTGGCCGTAGCGCAGATCAATGTGCAGCGGCACGGCTTGCAAGACCGCCTCACGCTGCTGCAAGGTGATGCCTTGTCAATACCTGCGCTGGTCGAGCACGGACCTTACGACCTGGTCCTGTGCAACCCACCGTATGTCAGCGCCCAGAGCATGGCCTCACTGCCGCCCGAGTTTCTGGCCGAGCCCGACCTTGCGCTCAACGGAAACCTTCGTGGCGGACACGATGGCATGGACTTTGTGCGCGGCCTGCTTTATGCGCTGCCCGCGCACCTTCAGGCGCATGGCATCGTGGTGCTCGAAATCGGCCATGAACGCGCGCATTTCGAAGCAGCCTTTCCCGAACTCCCGGCGCTCTGGCTCCAAACCAGCGCCGGCAGCGACCAGGTTCTGCTCCTGCACCGATCAGACCTGCTGGCGGCAGGCCTGGCCGCGACCGACGCTTCGCGTGATCGCCACTGAGGCTTCCACATCGTGATCACGCTCAAGAACATTAGCCTGCGGCGAGGCACCAAAGTACTGCTTGACCAGGCGCAGGTGAGCTTCAACCCCGGGGAAAAAATCGGTCTGGTAGGCCGTAATGGTGCTGGCAAGTCCAGCGTGTTTGCCCTGCTCGACGGAAGCCTGCATGAAGATGCGGGCGAATTGCAGATGCCCGCGCAATGGCGACTGGCCCAGGTCGCGCAACACATGCCTGAGACTGATCAGTCTGCAACGGACTTCGTCGTCGACGGTGACACGGCGCTGGTGGCTGCACGCCAGTCGGTTCAAGACGCACAAAACCGCAACGACAACGACGCCCTGGCACACGCTTACATGAACTTGCAAGACGCAGGTGCGCACGATGCCCAAGCCCGGGCGCAAGCCTTGATTCTGGGCCTTGGTTTTCGAAGCACCGAGCTTGTGCAAGCGGTCAACAGTTTTTCGGGCGGCTGGCGCATGCGCCTGCAACTGGCGCGTGCGCTGATGTGCCCGTCGGACTTGCTGCTGCTCGATGAGCCCACCAACCATCTGGACCTTGATGCCATGGTGTGGCTGGAGAGCTGGCTGCGCCAGTACAAAGGAACCATGCTGGTGATCAGCCATGACCGCGAGTTCCTTGACGCTGTCACCCAGGTCACGGTACACATCGACAACGGCAAACTCATGCGCTACAGCGGCAATTACAGCCAGTTTGAAGACCTGCGCGCCGAGCAGATCAGCCTGCAGCAAAGCGCTTACGCCCGCCAGCAGGACAAGATCGCCCACCTGCAGAAATTCATCGCCCGCTTCAAGGCAAAAGCCAGCAAGGCACGACAAGCCCAAAGCCGCGTCAAAGCGCTGGATCGCATGGAAAAGATCGCCCCCCTGCTGCATCAGGCTGACTTCAACTTTGAGTTCAGTGCGCCGGCGAATCTTCCGAACCCCATGCTCACCATGAAAGACATGAGTGTGGGATACCCCAGCGGGAATGCACCAGACGCGAGCCCGAGCGTGATCGTGCGCGCCATCAATCGATCGGTTCTACCTGGCCAGCGGATTGGCATTCTGGGCGCAAACGGCCAAGGAAAATCAACGGTGGTAAAGACCATTGCGCACGATCTGACGCCGCTCGCAGGCACCATCACGGAAGGCAAAGGCCTCTCGATCGGATACTTTGCGCAACAGGAACTCGATGTGCTGCGCGCCGACGAGACACCGCTGCAACACATGACGCGACTGGCACGCGACCTGACGCAGGCCTCTGCCTTGTCGGGCCAGGCCACACGGGAACAGGATTTACGCAACTTTCTGGGCACCTTCAATTTCAGCGGCGACATGGTCAAGCAAGCGGTTGGCAGCATGAGTGGCGGCGAAAAAGCCCGACTGGTTTTGTGTATGTTGGTGTGGACCAGGCCTAACCTGTTGCTGCTCGATGAGCCGACCAACCACTTGGACCTGACGACCCGCGAGGCGCTCGCCCTTGCGCTCAACGAGTTTGAAGGCAGCGTCATGCTCGTCAGCCATGATCGTGCCCTGTTGCGCTCGGTCTGCGACGAATTCTGGCTGGTCTCGGCAGGGGGGCTCGCGCCCTTTGACGGCGACCTGGAGGACTACCAGACCTACCTGATTGAGGAAGCTAAACGCCGACGCGAGGCATTACGACAGCAGGCGGCAGCAGCCAAGCCTGCGGCCTGCGGCCTCCCCGCGAAAGACGCCCCCGCTCAAAAGCGAAGCCCCTCGGCAAGCACGCTCAAGCGCCAAATCCAGGCGCTCGACCAGCGTATCGCCAGTCTGCAAAACGAAAGCAAAACCCTGCAACATCAACTAGGCAGCACCACATCGCCTGATGAGATTGCGCAACACGGGCGCCGCCTGAACGAAGTGCAAGAAACGCTTGCCAGCCTGGAGGAACAATGGCTGGAGCTCTCCATCCAGCTCGAATAAAGCGCCGCGCATCGACCAGAGTCAGCACAAAAAAAGGCGGCCCGACAGACCGCCTCTTTCTGAGCGCCGGTGATGCTCAATGGAACTGCTCTTCCTCCGTTGAACCAGTCAAGGCGGTCACGCTCGAGCGTCCGCCCTGTATGGTGGTCGTCACGTCATCAAAGTAGCCTGTGCCCACCTCCTGTTGATGCGACACAAAGGTGTAGCCGCGCTCGCGCGCTGCAAATTCGGGTTCCTGCACCTTGTCGACATAAGCCGTCATGCCTCGTGCCACATAGTCCTGCGCCAGGTCAAACATGTTGAACCACATGTTGTGGATGCCTGCCAACGTGATGAACTGGTATTTGTAGCCCATGGCACCGAGCTCGCGCTGGAAGCGCGCAATGGTTTTCTCGTCCAGGTTTTTCTTCCAGTTGAACGACGGGCTGCAGTTGTAAGCCAGCAGCTTGCCTGGGTGACGCGCGTGCACTGCCTGCGCAAACCGACGCGCGAACGCCAAGTCGGGTGTGCCCGTTTCGCACCAAACCATGTCCGCGTATTCAGCATAGGCCACAGCACGGCTTACCGCCTGCTCGAAACCTTTGTGGGTCTTGTAAAAACCCTCGGCTGTGCGCTCACCGGTCAGGAAGGGCTGGTCGTTTTCGTCGTAGTCGCTGGTCAGCAAATCTGCGGCTTCGGCGTCGGTGCGCGCGATCACCAGCGTGGGCACACCACAGATATCAGCAGCCATGCGTGCAGCAACCAGTTTTTGCACCGCCTCGCTGGTGGGCACCAGAACCTTGCCACCCATGTGTCCGCATTTTTTTACCGCTGCCAGCTGATCCTCGAAATGCACGCCGGCAGCACCGGCTTTGATCATGGCTTTCATCAACTCAAAAGCGTTCAGCACACCACCGAAACCCGCTTCGGCATCGGCCACGATCGGGGCATAGTAATCAACATAACCGTGTTGACCCGACTCGATCCCCTTGGCGTGCTGGATTTCGTCGGCCCTGCGAAAGGTATTGTTGATGCTTTCAACCACCGAGGGCACCGAATTGACCGGATAAAGCGACTGGTCCGGGTACATCGCAGCGTAGCCATTGTTGTCAGCCGCCACCTGCCAGCCTGAGAGATAAATCGCCTTGACGCCAGCCTTGACCTGTTGCATGGCCTGGCCGCCAGTCAGGGCGCCCAGACAGTTGACATAGTCCTCGCTATGAACCAGGTCCCATAGTTTCTGGGCGCCGCGTCGGGCCAGCGTGTGTTCGATCGGAAACGAGCCACGCAAGCGCACAACGTCGGCCGCGCTGTAAGCACGCTTGATGCCTTTCCAACGCGGATGGGTTGCCCACTCTTTTTCGAGTGCTGCGATCTGTTGCTCTCGGCTGAGTTGTTCTGTCAAAGTTTGTGGCATTTGTAGACTCCTTGATGTGTTGATCGAACCACCATCTGCACACCCTCTACGCAGATGGTGATTTTATTCTATGTCTTATATAAGATATGTTTTTTAAGAAAATCTAAACTTCGAAAAAATATATTTATAATTTAAATCAATAACATATAGAATATATTTCGTAATACGGTATAGTGATTTTTATCTCGAAAAAGCGATGTCAAGGAAATGATCGCCCGTATTCCACATCGCAAAAACTAGACATGCAGCATAAAAATTTGGCGCAGACCACACGATGTTGGGGATGGCCTAAGCCCCCGCCCCAGGCTTTGTACACGGCGAGGGACGACAGAACCTGGCTTGGGAAGACCTGAGACGGCTGGTGCACGATCAGCCGGCCGCTCAGAACGCTCTTAAGAAGGCGCCGACAGCGGCAAATTGAGCAACAGGTTTTGCGGCTTGATCTTTAATTGCCTGTGCGTGTCCATGGCCATGGCCAGGTAAACCGGCTTGCCACGGACTTGAGCCAACATGTCCGTCGGCTCTATGAAGTCCAAGCGAAACAGACATAGCATGCGCGCCAGACGCTCCTGATCCACGGTCGAGCCCTGGTACAGATCGTTAAGAACGCCACTGGCCTGGGCATCGAGTCCGACGTGCCACACCCAATGGTCATCAGCGATCTCGCGCTCGGTTTTGATCGAGACCTGAACGCCCAGGAAATGCTTGATCCAGCGCTCAAGAACCTCACACAGAGCCGAGATCGCGGGCTGATCGGTATTGAGCGATATCACCCAGTCAAAGTTTTCGGCACGCTCCCAGTAGCGCTCGCTATTGTCAGCGCCCAGCACGTCCAGATCCACTGTGCGCAAGGACACACCGCCCTCACGTAAAAACTTGCCCAGGTCACCGAAGCCTGTTCGTACAGCCAGGCGCTCCACCGTGGCTAGGTCAGCGGCCATCACGGCACCGTCCTCATTGACAGACACAGTCTGCGTACGAAACAGCATTTCTGCCACCCGCGCGTGCATGGGGCTGGCCTCATTGCCCAGGATATGTCGCAAAAGAACCTGGGTGAGTTGATCCACCAGCAAGGGTGGAACATCCACGCCTTTGAACAGGGCCAGGTAGCTCGCCTCCAGCGTGGGCAGCGCCAGCAAGCGCTCGCGAAAGCGCAACCAGACCCTGTAGTTCTCGGCGGTATCCGCGTCTGCCAGGCCACCCAGAGACACCTCATCAACGCTTTGTCGTGGCTCAGCGAGCAGTCGCGCGTGCAACTGCCTTTCGGCCGGACATGATTCCTCTATCGGTGCGAGTTCCGGTCGCTCCAGCAGGGCGCGCAGAAAATCGTCGGTCACAACCAGATGGCCGTCCGCATTGACCTGCAAGAGCTGGTAGCCGCAGGAAGGCCAGAAGCCGGTGCTCACCGCGGCAGCCTCAAACGTTCAAGGCCTGTGGGCTTTGCACTGACAAGCCCGGTGCTATTTAAGGATAGGAAATTCAAGCGCATGAGCCTCAGTATTGCACGGATGTGGGGCCACCGAAGATCTGTGGTCTGGCGAGATTTTGGGTGGTGATGTTTGTCTGATGACGGATTCACCCAGTGCCTGAGCGTAGGGGCGTTGCGAGCGCGCAGAGCATCGCGCAACGGCGCGGTGCCACCGTCGTTGCCGGACCGGGCTTTGTCAGGAGAACTTGGCTACGGGTTTACTTCCTGCTCGGCGGCACATCCGTGCAGCTGCCATGCGCCACCTCAGCGGCCATACCGATGCTCTCGCCCAGCGTGGGGTGCGGGTGGATGGTCTTGCCAATGTCCACCGCGTCGGCACCCATCTCAATGGCCAGGGCAATTTCGCCAATCATGTCACCGGCGTGCGTGCCAACGATGCCGCCGCCCAAAATCTTGCCGTGCCCGTGTGCATCCGGCGAGTCGTCAAACAGCAGCTTGGTAAAACCCTCGTCCCGGCCGTTGGCAATGGCCCGGCCTGATGCCGCCCATGGAAACAAACCTTTTTTCACCTTGATGCCTTGCGCCTTGGCCTGTTCTTCGGTCAGTCCGACCCAAGCCACTTCAGGGTCGGTGTAGGCTACGCTGGGAATGACGCGCGCGTTAAATGCCGCGCTGGCCAGTTCCTTGTTGTTTTGCAGCTCACCGGCGATCACTTCGGCTGCCACATGGGCCTCGTGCACTGCCTTGTGCGCCAACATCGGCTGGCCAACGATGTCACCAATGGCAAAGATGTGCGCCACATTGGTGCGCATTTGTATATCGACATCGATGAAGCCCCGATCGCCGACCAAAACACCGGCCTTGTCTGCACCAATCTTCTTGCCATTGGGGCTACGGCCAACGGCCTGCAGTACCAGGTCATACATGCCCTCGGAGCGGCTGCCATCGAGGCCTTCGAACTGGACCTTGATACCCTGCTTTGTCGCTTCGGCGCCCACGGTCTTGGTCTTGAGCATGATCTTGTCGAAGCGATGCTTGTTCATCTTTTCCCACACCTTGACCAGGTCGCGATCAGCGCCCTGCATCAAGCCGTCAAGCATTTCAACCACGTCCAGGCGCGCACCGAGCGTGCTGTAGACCGTGCCCATCTCCAGGCCGATGATGCCCCCGCCGACGATCAACATGCGCTTGGGGTTACCTTGCAGCGCCAGCGCCCCCGTGGAATCGACCACGCGCGGATCGTCAGGCAAGAACGGCAGACGTACAGCCTGGCTACCCGCCGCAATAATGCAGCGCTTGAAGGCCACCACCTGGGTCTTACCGGTTTTCTCCTGGGCAGAACCACTGGTCTCCTCCACCGAGAGATGATGCGACCCCACAAACGAGCCGTAGCCGCGCAGCACGGTGACCTTGCGCATCTTGGCCATGCCAGCCAGGCCGCCAGTGAGTTTGGTGATCACTTTCTCTTTGTGACCACGCAGTTTATCGATATCGACACGGGGCGCGCCGAAATCAACGCCCAGGGCCGCCATGTGTGCCACCTCGTCCATCACGGCCGCCACATGCAGCAGCGCCTTGGATGGAATGCAACCCACGTTTAGACAGACACCACCGAGCGTGGCGTAGCGCTCGACCAGCACGACCTTCAGGCCCAGATCTGCTGCACGAAACGCAGCACTGTAGCCGCCGGGACCACCGCCCAGAACCAGCACATCACACTCCTGGTCGGCTGTGCCGCTGTAGCCCTGAGCCTGAGGCGCGACGACCGATGTCACTTGAGCTGCAGCTGGCGCTGCTGACGCTGGCGCTGGAGCCGCGGCAGCATCTTGCGCCGCTTCCAGCAGAAGAATCATTGAGCCTTCCGAGACTTTGTCGCCGACTTTGACTTTGAGTTCCTGAACCACGCCTGCATGTGAGGCCGGAATTTCCATAGAAGCCTTATCGCTTTCCACGGTAATCAGGCTCTGCTCAAGTGCAATGGTGTCGCCTGGTTTAACCAGTACCTCGATCACCGCGACCTCTGCGAAATCCCCGATGTCGGGTACTTTGACTTCAATGGTTGCCATAGCTATTCCTGTTCACGCCTGCAAAGGGCAAGTTCGAGCCTGAGTGATCCTGCTTACAACAAGACGCGGCGCAGGTCCGCCAGCGCCTGGCTCATGTAGGCGTTGAAACGGGCACCAGCCGCGCCGTCGATCACGCGGTGGTCATAGGACAGCGACAAAGGTAGCACCAGCCGCGGCACAAACGCCTTGCCATCCCAGACGGGTTTCATCGCATTTTTCGACAGCCCCAGAATCGCCACCTCAGGTGCATTGATCAGCGGGGTGAAATACGTCGTGCCAATGCCACCCAAGGACGAAATCGAGAATGTGCCGCCCTGCATATCAGCAGCGCCGAGCTTGCCATCACGCGCCTTTTTGGACAACTCGGCCATCTCCGCAGAGATCTCAAGCAGGCCTTTTTGATCCGCATTCTTCAGCACCGGCACAACCAAGCCATTTGGTGTATCTGCGGCGAAACCGATGTTCCAGTAGTTTTTAAGAACAAGCTGGTCACCATCCAGGCTGGCATTGAACTCGGGGAATTTCTTCAGCGCGGCCACCGCGGCCTTGATCACAAAGGCAAGCATCGTGACCTTGATGCCCGACTTTTCGTTTTCCTTGTTCAGTCGCACGCGCAAAGCTTCCAGCTCGGTAATGTCGGCATCTTCGTAACTGGTGACATGTGGAATCATGACCCAATTGCGGTGCAGATTGGCACCACTGATCTTCTTGATACGCGACAGATCCTTGCGCTCGATCGGACCAAACTTGGCGAAATCTACTTTTGGCCAGGGCAGCAAGCCCAGCTCGGAGCCACCACCCGCCGACGCTGGCGCCTTGGCCGCCTGCGCTCTGGTCTGTACGGCGCCTTCCATGACTGAGCGCGTAAAGGCTTGAACGTCAGCCTCTGTGATGCGCCCCTTGCGGCCAGTGCCGGAGACCTCCGCCAGGGGAACACCCAACTCGCGGGCGAACTTGCGCACCGACGGTGAGGCATGGGGCAGGCCGATCAGACTCGCCTGGGCAGGCTCGTGTGCGGCTTGCGCCACCGGTGCTGCAGGCGCAGCCGACGCAGCAGACGCAGGCGCCGGAGCCACGCTCACAGGCGCGGCACTGGCCGCGGGTGCAGCGACAGCCATTGGCGCCGCAGCAGACGTTGAGCTAAGCACCGCCAACAAATCGCCCTGGTTCACCTTGTCGCCGACTTTGACTTTGAGTTCCTGAACCACGCCTGCATGTGAGGACGGAATTTCCATCGACGCCTTGTCAGATTCAACCGTGATGAGCGACTGCTCAAGCGCGACCGTATCGCCGGCCTTCACAAACACTTCGATGACGGCCACATCCTTGAAGTCCCCTATATCAGGCACGAACACTTGAACCGTCGAGGCCACCGCCGGTGCAGTTGCTGGTGCCGTCGCTTGCGCCACCGATGCAGGGGCAGGTGCAGCAGCCGGTGCCGGAGCCGCCTGCGCCGGCGCTGCTTGCGTTTCGAGCATCAACACCAAGGAGCCCTCGCTGACCTTGTCGCCGACCTTGACCCGCAGCTCCTTAACAACGCCTGCCGCGCTGGAAGGGATTTCCATCGAGGCCTTGTCAGATTCAACCGTGATGAGCGACTGCTCGAGCGCAACGGTGTCCCCCGGCTTGACCAATACCTCGATCACCGCCACTTCAGCAAAGTCACCAATATCCGGAACCTTGATTTCAATAACTGCCATGTTGTCTCTCACTTTCCGATGTCGACCAGCCTCTTGTGCTGGCACCGTTTGCCTGCTCGGCGTTGATCGAACTTAAGCGTACAGAGGATTGACCTTATCCGTACGTAGCTTGTACTTCTCGATGGCCTCTGTCACCTTGGCCACGGGCAGCGCGCCGTCGTCACTCAGAGCCTTTAGGGCGGCGACAACAATGTAATGCCGGTTGATTTCAAAGTGCTCGCGCAAGCGCGAACGGAAATCACTGCGTCCAAAACCGTCGGTACCCAGTACCTTGTAGGAACGCCCTTTGGGAATAAAGGGTCGAATCTGCTCGGCGTACGCCTTCATGTAGTCGGTGGACGCAATCACCGGACCCTCGTGGCCCTCGAGCTGCTGCGTGACAAAAGGTACCCGCGGCTGCTCCTGCGGGTGTAGCAGGTTGTAGCGCTCGCAGTCTTGCCCGTCGCGGCCGAGCTCATTGAAACTCGGACAGCTCCAGACGTCCGCACTCACGCCCCAGTCCAGTGCCAACAGCGTTTGCGCGGCCAGGCTCTCGCGCAGAATCGTGCCCGAGCCCAACAGGTTCACGCGGGGGGCTTTGCCCTTCTTGATGGCTTGCCCAGGCTCGAGCAGGTACATGCCCTTGATGATCTGCTCTTCGGTACCCGCCTTGAGGCCTGGCATGGCATAGTTTTCATTAAGCAGGGTCAGGTAATAGAACACATTGTCCTGTTTCTCCACCATGCGCTTGAGGCCGTGGTGCAGGATGACACCGACCTCGTGGGCAAAGGTCGGGTCGTAGGAAATGCAGTTGGGGATGGTTCCAGCCAGGATGTGACTATGGCCGTCCTCGTGCTGCAAGCCCTCGCCATTGAGCGTGGTGCGCCCACTGGTGCCGCCCAGCAGGAAACCCCGGGCCTGCATATCACCCGCTGCCCAGGCCAGGTCGCCAACGCGCTGAAAACCGAACATCGAGTAGTACACATAAAAAGGGATCATGATCCGGTTCGAGGTGGAGTAGCTGGTCGCTGCAGCGATCCAGCTGGCCATGCCTCCGGCCTCGTTGATGCCTTCTTGAAGAATCTGTCCTTTGACATCTTCCTTGTAGTACATGACCTGGTCTTTGTCGACCGGCGTGTACTGTTGACCCGCCGGGTTGTAGATGCCCACTTGCCGAAACAGGCCTTCCATACCGAAAGTGCGCGCCTCATCCACCAGAATGGGCACCACACGCGGACCCAGCGCCTGGTCGCGCAGCAACTGCGTCAAAAAGCGAACATAAGCCTGGGTAGTGGAAATCTCACGCCCCTGCGCCGTCGGCTCGATCACCGACTTGAAGGTGTCCAGTGCGGGGACCGTAAAGCTCTCGTCGGCCCTGACACGACGGTGCGGCAGGTAGCCACCCAGCGCTTTGCGACGTTCGTGCAGGTAGCGCATCTCGGGGGTGTCGTCTGCGGGCTTGTAAAACGGCAGATCTTTCAGCTGACTGTCCGGGATCGGAATGCCGAAGCGATCACGGAAATACCGCACATCGTCATCGGTTAGCTTTTTGGTTTGATGCACATTGTTTTTGCCCTCGCCGGCTTTACCCATGCCAAAGCCCTTGACCGTCTTGATCAATAAAACAGTGGGCTGCCCAGTGTGGTTCACTGCCGCGTGGTAGGCCGCATAAACTTTGTTGGAGTCGTGGCCGCCGCGACGCAGATTGAAAATTTCGTCATCGCTCATGTGCTCGACCAGCGCTGCCGTGCGCGGGTCTCTGCCGAAGAAGTTCTTGCGCACATAGGCACCGTCATTGGCCTTCATGGCCTGGTAGTCGCCGTCCAGGGTATCCATCATCAATTGACGCAGCGCCCCGTCATGATCGCGCGCGAGCAGCGGGTCCCAACCCGAACCCCACAACAGCTTGATCACATTCCAGCCCGAGCCTCGGAATTCACCCTCGAGCTCCTGAATGATCTTGCCATTGCCGCGCACCGGACCATCCAGGCGTTGCAAATTGCAATTGATCACGAAGATCAGGTTGTCGAGGTTCTCGCGCGCGGCCAGTCCAATCGCCCCCAGGGACTCGACTTCATCCATCTCACCATCACCACAGAACACCCATACCTTGCGGTTCGCGGTTTTAGCAATGCCGCGCGCTTCCAGGTACTTCAGGAAACGCGCCTGGTAAATCGCCATCAGGGGGCCCAAGCCCATCGAGACGGTCGGAAACTGCCAAAACTCAGGCATTAGTTTGGGGTGGGGATAGCTCGAGAGGCCTTTACCGTCGACCTCCTGGCGAAAGTGCAGCAGTTGCTCTTCGCTCAAGCGCCCTTCCAGGTAGGCCCGTGCATAGACGCCGGGCGAGACATGGCCCTGTATGTAGATGCAGTCGCCGCCATGGTTTTCGCTCTCGGCATGCCAAAAATGGTTGAAGCCTGCGCCAAACAAACTGGCCAAAGAAGCAAACGAACCAATATGGCCGCCAAGATCACCACCATCTTCAGGATGATGGCGATTGGCCTTGACCACCATAGCCATCGCATTCCAGCGCATGTACGCCCGCAGCCGGCGCTCTATTTCCAGATTACCAGGCGAGCGCTGTTCCTGCTCGGGCTCGATGGTGTTGACATAGCCTGTATTGGCAGAGAACGGCATGTCAATGCTGCTCTCCCGTGCGTGCTCAAGCAACTGCTCCAGCAGAAAGTGGGCGCGTTGCGGCCCCTCTTCCCGAATCACCGCGCTCAGGGCGTCGGTCCATTCTCTGGTCTCTAGCTTGTCGACATCCACGGCTGCGGGCGAAATGGGGTTGGTCATGGGGGCTGACATGTTCGGCTCCTGTGTATTCCTGAGACTGACGCGTCCGATCTTAGTAGACCGGTTTGAACGACTCACACCGAATTGTATTCTGTTGGATAGTTTTTTTCAAATTATGTTATTCAATTTCATATTATGAATTTAAGGTTAAAGCTTCTGTCACACCCAAACGACCATAAGCTGTCAGCGCCTAGCCAGAGCTGACCTACACTCACGCGATGCCGTTTGCGATCAAAACTGACGCTGTGGCGGACGACGATTCCGTCGCTGAGCGCTTGAAAAGCTGGTGGAAACGCCAAACGCCTGGCCGCCAGGACCGCTTTGCCATCATTGCCCCGCTGCTGGCCGTCATCCTCTTTATTGCCGCGATCGTCTCGGCATTCTTGTACCTGAGAGCCGAGGAAATCACCCGCGAGCGCGAGGCACTTAATCGCGATATTGATTACACGCACCAGATCCTGCGCCTGCGCTTATTGGAGCAACAGGAACAGTTTGGCCAGTTCGCCAAAGACATCGCCGCCGACGCCACCCAACGACAGACCTTCATCTTGCGGGCCGACAACCTGCTGAGCAACCACCCCGAGGTGCAAAACCTCTTCTGGCTGGGCGAAAAAGGACTGGTCCGCTGGGTTTACCAAGGTCTGTCCCGAACCAGTGATCCGCTTCAAGAGGGCAAACCGCCGGCCAATGCCGAACTCGGCAAAGAGTTCGAACAAGCATCTGCCTTGAGCGTACCCTTTTACGCGCTCAGCCGGGCAGGACCTGGCGGCACATCGCTGCTGCGCATGCATGTGCCGAGTTTTAGCAAAGGACGGCTCAAGGGTGACCTGGTGGTCGAGTACAACCTAGAAGAGCTGTACCGAAACGCCATTCCCTGGGAGATCAATGCCAAGTACGCCATGTCCCTGAGCGATGTCTCGGGCAATCTGCTGGCTGGGAATGTGATCTCGGAGAAGAAGATCAACCGAAACGTCATGCCCTGGGCTGACCCGGTCAACGCATCGGAAATGGCCATCACGCCGTTTTCCACGGGCATGGTGCTTCGGGCGCAGGCCTACAGAACATCGCTGGGCGTGATCGGCAACACCTTGTTCTGGATGGTCATGGCACTCAGCGCTGTGACAGCCTGGCTTCTGCTCTCAAGCTGGCGGCACACGCGTCGGCGCGTTCAAGCCCAGGACGCCCTCTACCGGGAAACCGCGTTCCGACGTGCCATGGAAGAGTCAATGCTCACCGGCATGCGCGCCATGGACATGAACGGGCGTATCACTTATGTCAACAAAGCGTTTTGTCAGATGACCGGTTGGACAGAGAAAGATCTGATCGGCACCACGGCGCCATTTCCGTATTGGCCACAGGAAGACATGGAGTCGTTGCAGGGCCGCTGGCAAGATGAAATCAGCGGCACCGTGCACCCCGGTGGCGTGCAGTTCCGGCTGAAGCGAAAAGATGGCGTGTTAATCGATGCGCGTATGTACGTCTCGCCGCTGGTCGACGCCATGGGAAAGCAAACCGGCTGGATGAGCTCAATGACCGACATCACCGAGCCCAACCGGGTGCGCATGCAGCTTGCAGCGGCCCATGAGCGCTTCACCACGGTGCTGGAGGCCCTCGACGCCTCGATCTCCGTGGCACCCATCGACGGTGACGAGCTGCTCTTTACCAACCGCCTCTATCGGCTCTGGTTCGGCACCAAGGCCTACGGTCACCTGCAGCTGATTGCCGATTCCGGGGCCAAGCAATCGAACCCGCCAGCAAACGACCAACCTGAGGCGATCGACCATTACGCCGGACTACCCACCGAGGAACTCACCAGCAAGGACATCGAAAGTGCTGAGGTCTACATGACCAACCTGGGCCGTTGGCTGGAGATTCGAACCCGCTACCTGAGCTGGGTGGACGGACGGGTGGCTCAAATGGTGATCGCCACGGACATCACCGCGCGGCGTATGGCAGAGGAACAGTCCGAGCTTGAAGCAGAGCGCGCGCAGTCGGCGAGCCGGCTCATCACCATGGGCGAGATGGCCTCAAGCGTGGCGCACGAACTCAACCAGCCCCTAACCGCCATCAACAACTACTGCAATGGCATGTTGTCGCGTTTGCGTGGACAACAAATCGATACCGAATCGCTGCTTCAGGCACTGGAGAAAACTGCGCACCAGGCGCAACGTGCGGGCCAGATCATTCAGCGCATCCGTTTGTTCGTCAAACGCAGCGAACCCAACCGGACCAGGGCCAACGTCAACAGTTTGGTCAATGAGGCGCTTGAGCTTGCCGGCATCGAGGTCAGACGACGTGGCGTTCGGTTTCAACAGGCCATTGAGCCCGGCTTGCCTGACCTGATGGTTGACCCCATCCTGATTGAGCAGGTCTTGCTCAACCTGATCAAGAACGCCGCCGAGTCGATCGACATCGCCAGGCGACCGCCCAACCAGCGCCTGGTGACGCTTTCCGTACAACGTACCCTGGTTGAAGATCGGCCTGCGGTCCAGTTCCTCGTGCAAGATAGCGGGCCGGGTATCGCCACTGAAGTGATGCCGCGCCTGTACGAAACTTTCTTCTCGACCAAGACCGAGGGCATGGGTATTGGCTTGAGTCTGTGCCGATCGATCGTCGAGTCGCACACAGGCCGGCTGAAAGCCGAGAACATTTACAATGGGGGACTGATCACCGGATGCATTTTCAGCTTCTGGTTACCAGCGATGACGACAGTGGCACCAGCAGCCTCCCCGTCAGGCCAAGACTCTGCGATTCAGGTAAGCCCATGAGTTTGATTCCGAAAAAAGGTACGGTCTATGTCGTCGATGACGACGAGGCCGTTCGCGATTCCCTGCAGTGGTTGCTCGAAGGCAAAGACTACCGTGTGCGCTGTTTCGAGTCCGCAGAAGCTTTTCTGGCTGGTTACGACAAACATGAGCTCGCCTGCCTGTTCGTGGATGTCCGAATGCCCGACATGACCGGCCTGGAGCTGCAAAGCCGCCTGAACGAAAAGAACTCTCCGCTACCCCTGGTGTTCATCACCGGCCATGGTGATGTGCCGATGGCCGTGATGACCATGAAAAAAGGGGCCATGGACTTCATCCAGAAGCCCTTCACCGAAGACCAGCTCCTGCCCTTGGTTGAAAAAATGCTGGAGCGCGCCAAAGTCACTTTTGAAGAATACGAGCTGGCCATCAACCGTGAGGCGATGATGGCGCGCCTGACGACGCGCGAGTCGCAGGTGCTCGACCGCATCGTCGCAGGCCGCCTGAACAAACAGATCGCCGACGATCTGGGCATCAGCATCAAGACCGTGGAAGCCCACCGCGCCAACATCATGGAAAAGCTGGGCGCCAACACGGTCGCCGACCTGCTGAAAATTGCCCTGGTACCCAATAGCGGCCAGGGCACTTAAGTTTTCGATAAGGGCCAGGCGCGCCGCGCTGGCGCCCTGATGTGACCTCACTGTTTTTTTAACGCCAACCCCATGAACCCAACGTCTGTGCCTGCTCAACTCATCGACGGTGTCGCGCTATCTCAGCAACTGCGCGCGCAAGCGGCCGCGCGCATCGAAAAACTCAAAGCCGCTGGTATCACACCGGGCCTGGCTGTCATTCTGGTGGGGGACAACCCGGCCTCTCAGGTCTACGTGCGCAACAAGGTCAAAGGTTGCAAAGATATCGGCATGCACTCCCTGCTGGAGCAACACCCCGCCCAGATGAGCGAGCAAGCACTGCTGCAACGAATTGACGAACTGAACCATGACCACAGCATTCACGGCATCCTGGTTCAGTTGCCTTTGCCTGCCCATATTGACGCCAATAAAGTCATCGAAGCCATCGCCCCTGAAAAAGACGTTGACGGATTTCATGTTGCCAGCGCTGGTGCTTTGATGACCGGCTTACCGGGCTTTTGGCCGTGTACACCCTACGGATGCATGAAGATGCTGGAGTCGATCGGCTACGAGCTGCGTGGTAAGCACGCTGTTGTGATTGGACGCAGCAATATCGTAGGCAAGCCGATGGCACTCATGTTGCTGCAAAAAAATGCGACGGTCACGATCTGCCACAGCGCAACAGCCAATCTGAAAGCCATCACCCTGCAGGCCGATGTGATCGTCGCGGCAGTAGGCAAACGCAATGTTCTCACCGCAGACATGGTCAAACCTGGTGCGGTTGTACTGGACGTGGGCATGAACCGGGACGACGCGGGAAAGCTCTGCGGCGATGTTGACTTTGAGGGTGTGCGCCAGGTAGCCAGCCACATCACACCGGTGCCCGGTGGCGTCGGACCTATGACCATCACCATGCTGCTCATCAACACAGTGGAAGCTGCCGAGCGCCTGGTCAAGCCCGCCTGATCCCCGCTCTATCCATGGAGCCCGCAATGAGCAACCCCCTGCTTTCGCATGATGACCTGCCCGCCTTTGATCGGGTCGCACCGGAACATGTCGAGCCCGCCATCACAACACTGCTGCATGAAGCCGACCAGGCCCTTGAGCAGGTTGTCGCGCCCGCATTTGTTCCCTTGTGGTCAGAGATCGCCAGGGTTCTTGACGTCGCCACGGAACGCCTCGCACGCGCCTGGGGTGTCGTCAGTCATCTCAATAGCGTCAAAGACACACCAGCGCTGCGTGCGGCCTTCAACCTGGCCCTGCCCCGCGTGACTGAGTTCTATACACGCCTCGGTGCTGATGAACGGCTCTATGCCAAATACAAGGCCATACCACCGGCCAGCTTGAATGCCGAGCAGGCTCATGCCCATGCCTTGGCCCTGCGCAACTTTGTCCTGGGTGGGGCCGAACTCATGGGTAAGGACAAAGCGCGTTTTGCCGAAATCCAGGAAGACAGCGCACAGGCCAGCCAGAAGTTCAGCGAAAACGCGCTGGATGCCACTGACAAATTCAGTCTCTTCATTGAACACGAGCAGGCCTCAGGCATACCGGCTGACGTGCTTCAAACCGCGCGCCAACTGGCGCAGGCCGAAGGGCATTCGGGCTACAAGCTGACCCTTAAGGCACCCTGCTATTTGCCGGTGATGCAGTTCGCGCAAAACCGAGCTGTACGCGAGCAGATCTACCGCGGCTACACCACCCGCGCATCCGATCAGGCTGCTCAGGACTTGCGTCAGTATGACAACTCGGCCTTGATTGAGCAGTTGCTGAGCCTTCGGCTTGAGGAAGCGCGCTTGCTGGGCTATGCGAACTTTGCCAGCATGTCGCTGGTTCCCAAGATGGCGGACTCCCCGCAGCAGGTGATCGACTTTTTGCGCGATCTGGCGCGCAGAGCCCGGCCATTCGCCGAGCGTGAGATGGCCGAATTGCAGGCGTTTGGCCAGTCCGCTTTCGGCCTATCACAGCCCGAGGCCTGGGACTGGACCTTCCTGAGCGAACGACTCAAAGAGTCTCGGTACGCCTTTAATGAGCAGGAAGTCAAGCAGTACTTTCCACTGCCGCGTGTGCTGCAAGGCCTGTTCAAAATTGTCGAGACCCTGTTCGAGGTACATATCCGCTCAGACCATGCCAGCACTTGGGAAAATTCGGTTCAGTTCTACCGTATTGAGCGCGCTGACGCAGGGGGTGAAGCCACACTGGTCGGACAGTTCTATCTGGACCCATCGGCCCGCCCGGGCAAGCGCGGTGGTGCGTGGATGGACGACGCGCGCGGCCGCTGGCTACGGCCCGACAGTGGCACGCTTCAAACGCCGGTGGCTCACCTGGTGTGCAACTTTGCCGCTGGCGTCGATGGCAAACCGCCGCTGCTCACCCACGACGATGTCATCACCCTGTTCCACGAATTCGGCCATGGCCTGCACCATTTACTGACCCAGGTCAACGAGCGCGACATTTCCGGTATCAGTGGGGTGGAGTGGGACGCCGTCGAACTGCCAAGCCAGATGATGGAGAACTTTTGCTGGGAGTGGAGCGTGCTGCGCGACATGACGGCCCATGTCGATACGAATGAGCCCCTGCCCAAACCGCTTTTTGACAAGATGCTGGCTGCGCGCAATTTCCAAAGCGCCATGCAGACCCTGCGTCAAATTGAATTCGCACTGTTTGACATGCGCTTGCACGCCGAACATGCGCCCGATGAGGACGTCATGGCGCTGCTTGGCCGGGTGCGCCAGGAAGTCGCTGTGCTGCAGCCTCCACCTTGGGTGCGAACGGCACACACCTTCAGCCATATTTTTGCCGGCGGCTACGCAGCTGGCTATTACAGCTATAAATGGGCTGAAGTGCTCAGTGCCGATGCCTACGCCGCCTTCGAAGAGTCCATGACGCCAGAGGGCCAGCCGAGTGTGGAAACCGGGCGCCGATACCGTCAATCCATCCTTGAAGCCGGAGGCAGCCGACCGGCCATAGAATCATTCAAAGCGTTTCGCGGTCGCGAGCCGAGCCTGGAAGCCTTGCTTAGGCACCAGGGCATGGCCACTACAAGTTGAAAGAGAACTCTTGGTGCGATTTCCCCTCACACTCGCCTTGACGTCTGCCCTGCTGGGGCCTGGGCTGGTGTGGGCGCAGACAACGATTTACAAACAACGCGACGCGCAAGGCCGGCTCATCTTTTCTGACCGGCCGATCAGCCAAGATGCACAAGTCAGCGAAAACCGGCCGGCCAGCAGCGCCACTGCAACAAACGGCGCTGCAGCGCTGCCGGTTGCACTGCGCGATGTGGTCGCACGCTTTTCTGTCACCCTCTACAGCGCCAAAGACTGTCAGCCCTGTGACAACGGTCGCGCCATGCTCACGGCTCGCGGTGTCCCGTTTTCCGAAAAAACCGTTCTCACACCTGAGGACGGCCAGGCGCTCACGCAACTCAGCGGTGGTTTGACCGTCCCCTTGCTGACCATCGGCTCCCAGCAACTCAAGGGCTTTTCCGAGTCCAGTTGGTCCGACTATCTTTTAGCCGCCGGTTATCCGCCGCAAAGCGCGCTGCCGGCAGGTTACAGCAATCCAGCGCCGCGGCCTATGGTTGAACCCCAGCCCGCGCCGACGCCTGCGCCTGCACCAGTGGTGAGACCCACGCCGGTCGCACCGTCACCGGTACCTGCAGGTGCAGGTAGCCAAAATCCCGCCGGGATTATTTTTTAATCAGCCAGCGCAGGCAGCGCGATCTGATGATCGACGCTGAACTGGTAGTCCTTGAAGACATGCTCTGCACTGAGCAAGGCGTAGCTGCCGTCGGGCAGCCGACGACTGGTATCTTTCAGGCGATACACATAGTGCCCGCAGGTCCAGACCTTGAAATTGCGCATATGGGTGCACAAACAGGTCTTATCCATCACCACAATGTTTTTTCCATCCGGATGGGTCTGCAATTCGCGGTTGAACGCACTTACATAGGCGCAGTTGCCGTTGCCATCTAGCAGGTAGCCATAGGACTCGCAATTCGGGCGGATACCAGAGCCGATCGCCGGCGATGACTTCAACATGCGCATGGGATAGCCGGTCGGTGAAATCGTATTCACGATGACGTCTTCCTCGTCGGCGCCAAAGTAAATTTGCTTGACGTCGTCGGGCAGGCCGCATTCCTTGGTCACTGTGAAGCGAGTCGCCACCTGAACCGCCGACGAACCAGTCTCCAGAAAAGAGACTGCATCGCTGCCGGTGAAAACGCCGCCAGCCGCAATCACCGGTATATTCAGTTTTTCATCCTGAATGAACTTGATCACTTCCTGGGTGATGGTCGCCAGGTCAAACTCCGCCCAGTCCATGCCAAAACCCAGATGCCCACCGGCCAGCGGACCTTCCACGATCACGTAATCCGGGTTGCGATCAAGTCGAGCGTTCTTGCGTAAAAACAGTTGCAGGGCACGCACCGATGACACGATGATGCCGAGCTTGGCATCGCGAAAACGGGGGTGGTCTGCAATCAAAGCAAATGAACCCAGATGCAAACCGGCGCTCAGGGTGATACCGTCAATCCCGGCATCCAGGGCCGATGCCATTCGGACCTGCAGCGTCTCGCGCGGGCCGTTCATGGTCAGCTTTTCCATGCAGTTCACGAAGATCAGGCCGTCCCCTTTTTTGGCGTCCATGGTGGCGCCCACGTGTCGACGTGTTGCATCGGCGAGCACGGCCAGATCGAATTTCACAGAGGTCTTGTCGGCGCTGTCAATGTTGTACTTATAAAACTTGGTCTTGTCTTTCACAAAGCTGGTGTCAAAGCGTCGGTCTGAGACGTCATTCACCATAGCATCTGAAATGTGACCGATACCGCCCAAACGGGCAGCCTCCAGCGCCAACTCCGCGGTCGAAATATCAACACCCATGCCACCGACCATGATGGGCACATACTCGCGCTCGCCCAATTTCAGTCGAAAGTCATCAACACGCTTCATTCAGTCCCTTCATTGCCCCTCTGGGGCCGTGAACCCAGCGGTGTTGGACCGCATAGACTCACCGCACAGGCCGGTGAAATGACCGGCCGCCGCGCGATTCTAGCGAGGAGTCATGCGCCAAACGCTCCCTAAGGCCTATTCACCCGTACCCGGGTATCCAACAGATGCCAGACCCGTCCGACCCGTGGCCTGCGTCCTGTATGCTCGCGGGCTCCAACCGACGCCAACACGTCATGCCAACACCGACGCCAAGCCGACTGCAAGCCCTGCGGGGCACCCGGGTCCTAAGCCTCTGCCTGAACCTGCCCGGCCCTGCCGCCTTGATGCGCCTGCGAGCCATGGGCGCGCGCTGCGTCAAGATCGAGCCCATCGCAAACCTTGCCAGCCCCGGGGACCCCATGCGACAGTACAGCCCCGGGCTCTACGCCGCCATGCACCAGGGCATTCGGGTCTACCCAGCCGACCTGAAATCACAGCCTGGCCAAAAACGACTCCGTCAGGAGCTTGCCAAAGCGGATGTCTTGATGACGTCCTTCAGGCCCAGTGCCCTCAAGCGCCTGGGACTGGACTGGGAAGTTCTGCGCAGGGACTTTCCGCGCCTGTGCATGGTCAGCATCGTGGGCGAGCACGGCCCAGCCGCAGAGCACCCCGGACATGACCTGACCTATCTGGCACAAAGCGACCTGGTGCCCGACCTCAGCCTGCCAGCGAGCTTGTTTGCCGATATGGCGGGCTCGATCCTGGCCAGTGAGGCCGTCTTACAACTCATCCTGCACCGGCATGTCACTGAGAAATCGAAAGGCCTGACGGTCGCACTGGCAGACGCTGCAAAACTGCTCGCCTTGCCCAGGCAATGGCAGCTGACCGGCAAAGGCTCGGTGCTAGGCGGTCGTCACGCGGGTTACCGCATCTACCGCTGCAGCGATGGTCGCGTGGCCGTGGCCGCGCTTGAACCCCACTTCTCACGTGCGCTGTGCGAAGCCAGCGAAGCGCCCTGGCACGATGTCACCCAAATGCTCAAGCGCCAGCTGCATCAACACCTGGAGCGCTACTTCCAGGACAAAACCTGCGCCCAGATCAGGCGCTGGGCCAGCCGTCACGACATTCCGCTGTGGGTGATGCCTGCGCCTGCCTAGAGCCGCTGCAGCAAGACGACGGCGCGCGCCTCCATTGCCAAACCCTGGCCCACCGGCCCCAGCTTCTCTGCTGTCTTGGCTTTGACACTGACCTGGTCCGTGCCCACACCAAGCAGCCGCGCAATATTGGCTCGCATGGCATCGATATGCGGTCTGAGTTTGGGCGCCTCGGCGATCACCGTACTGTCGACATTGCCAATCGCGTAGCCCAGCGAACGGATTTCTTGCGCCACTTCCTCCAGCAGTTGCCCGCTGTCTGCGCCGCGGTAGCGTTCATCCGTGTCAGGGAAATGGCTGCCAATATCACCCAGGGCTGCTGCTCCAAGCAAGGCATCCGTGATGGCGTGCAACAAGGCATCAGCGTCCGAGTGACCCAGCAAGCCTTTGTGAAAAGGAATGAGGACCCCGCCCAACACCAAAGGGCGTGCATCGACCAGCGCATGAACATCCCAGCCCTCTCCGACACGAATCAGCATGATGACCTCACTGCGTGTTCTGTTTCAAACGCTGACGCTGGCGCAAGACCAGTTCCGCCAGCACGAAGTCCTGTGCGTAAGTAACCTTCAGGTTCAAGGCATCGCCCATCACCAGTTTGGGGCGCAATCCGAGCAACTCAATCGCACTGGCCTCATCGGTGGCGCGATCACCCGCCAATTCCAGCGCCGCGATCAGCTTGCCAACCCGAAACATTTGCGGGGTTTGCGCCAACCATTTGTCCGTGCGGTCCAGCGTCTCCTGCACGCGGTCGCCCGCGGCCGACTTCATCGTGTCGGCCAGAGGCACAGCCAGTAGTCCTCCAACCTCATCGTCCTGGCAGGCTGCAAGCAAGGCCTCGATCTGCTCGGCTTGAATCAGACAACGTGCCGCATCGTGTACCAGCACCCAGTCACTGAATCCAGCACCCTCCTCAACTAGCACCTTCAAGCCATTCAAAACGCTTGCAGCCCGGCTGTGACCGCCCACTTCCAGCACGCAGCACGACGCGCTCTCTAGCCCTAGCCCGGCCGCGTGCGCATCCCCCGGCGCCGTGACCACTGCAATCTTGCGCACCGCGCCCACCGCTGAAAAAGCGGCAAGGGTGTGCTCCAACACCGTTTGCCCTGCCAACACCCGATACTGCTTGGGTAGGCCAGCACCAGCGCGCGACCCACTGCCGGCGCAAGGCAAAAGAGCCCAGCACTGGGGCGCGGCGGTAGCAGGGGCGATGGCGTCAGGCACAGGCATGATGAGCAAGCGGCCATTCTAGAATCTGCGCCAAAGCCACACCCCGCCAAACCCTTGAGCGGGGTGTAGGCGTTTTGACTCAGCCTCTTTTGAACCCCATGGATTTGCCCAAGCTTGCTCTCTCACAGCGCTTCACGCTGCCTCGGCCCTGCGGCTCGGCCGACGCGCTGATGTTGTCGGCATTGGCACAGCGTGAGAAACGCGCCGGCAAGGTACTGGCCATCATCGTGGCAGACCCAGCCGACGCGCAGCGCCTGCACGATGAAATCACCTTCTTTGACCCCGACCTGCGCTGCGTCTTGTTCCCAGACTGGGAAACCCTGCCGTATGACAGTTTTTCACCCCATCAGGACCTGATCAGTGAACGCCTGGCCACTTTGTGGCGCATCTCGCAGCGCGACACGCAAAACGGCGCTGACGTGGTGCTGCTTGGCGCGACCACGGCCTTGTACAGACTGGCGCCACCAAGCTTTCTGGCGGCAACGACCTTCGACTTCAAAGTCAAACAACAGCTTGACGAGGCAAGGCTCAGATCGCAACTCACGCTCGCAGGGTACAACCATGTGAGTCAGGTGGTTGGCCCGGGCGAATACGCGGTTCGCGGTGGCTTGATCGATTTGTTTCCCATGGGCAGTCCAGTGCCGTTTCGCATCGATTTATTTGACGACGAAATTGACAGTATTCGCACCTTTGACCCCGACAGCCAACGCAGCCTGTACCCGGTTCCACAGGTGCGCCTGCTCCCTGGGCGCGAATTCCCCATGGACGAGGCTGCGCGCGCCATGTTTCGCCAACGCTGGCGAGAACTGCTCGAAGGTGACCCCACCAGGAGCCGTATCTACAAGGACATGGGCACCGGTGTGGCCACAGCGGGCATCGAGTATTACCTGCCCTTGTTCTTTGAAGAAACTGCTACCGTGTTCGACTACATCGGGCGCGAGGCGGTGGTGGTGTTGCATGGTGACCTTGAGCCTGCGTTAAGCCATTTCTGGAGCGACACGCGTGAACGCTATCGCCTGATGCAAGGTGACCCTGAGCGCCCCCCGCTGGCCCCTCAAGACCTGTTCCTCAGCGCCGAGGCTTTCTACACCGCCCTGGGGTCCTACGCCCAACTCGCTTTGCGTGACGCGGGCACTTCCGCGCCAGATACCCGCTTCGCAGCCCTGCCCGATATCACGGCGGATCGCAGCCATACCGAGCCCTTGAACCGGCTCAAAGCGCATGCACAAACATCGCCTCAACGCCTGCTGATCCTGGCCGAAACCGACGGCCGCCGTGCCAGCCTGTTGGACTATCTGCGCGCCAGCCAGGTCGACCCCGTGGGCTTTGACAGCCTGGCGGAATTTCTGCACAGCAACGAGCGCTTGGGCATCACCACGAGCAACTTGAACAATGGTTTCGCGTGGCTCGAGGCCGGCGTCGCCTTCGTCACCGAGACCGAGCTGTTTGCCACGCCAGCGGCCACACGGCGTCGCAAAAAACAAGAACAGGTCAGTGACGTCGAGGCCTTGATCAAGGACCTCAGCGAGCTCAAGGTCGGCGACCCGGTGGTGCACGCCGCACATGGCATCGGCCGCTACCGGGGCCTGATCAATATGGACCTCGGTCAGCGCATGCCCGATGGCGAAATGGACATCCAGGAATTCCTGCACCTGCAGTACGCTGATGCGGCCACGCTGTATGTGCCGGTCAGCCAGCTGCACTTGATCAGCCGCTACACCGGTGTGGCGGCCGATGAAGCCCCGCTGCACCGGCTGGGTAGCGGTCAATGGGAAAAGGCCAAACGCAAAGCGGCCCAGCAAGTGCGCGACAGCGCCGCCGAGTTACTCAACATCTACGCTCGTCGCGCCACGCGCCAAGGCCACGCCTTTCGTTACAGCCCACAGGACTATGAAGCCTTCGTGCAGGACTTCGGGTTCGAAGAAACTGCCGATCAGAAAGCCGCCATTCACGCTGTGATCCAGGACATGATCAGCCCACAGCCTATGGACCGGCTGGTCTGTGGCGACGTTGGCTTTGGCAAGACCGAGGTCGCCTTGCGTGCAGCGTTTGTGGCCGTGACCGCGGGCAAGCAGGTGGCCCTTCTCGCGCCCACCACGCTATTGGCTGAGCAGCACTACCAGACCCTGGTCGATCGCTTTGCCAAGTGGCCAGTCAAAGTCGCCGAGGTCAGCCGATTTCGCTCCGGCAAGGAGGTCAACCAGGCCTTACAGGGGCTCAAGGACGGCACGGTGGATATCGTCGTGGGCACGCACAAGCTGCTCTCGGCTGAGGTGGAATTTAAGAATCTGGGGCTGCTCATCATCGACGAGGAGCACCGCTTTGGCGTTCGGCACAAAGAAGCAATGAAGGCCTTGCGCTCTGAGGTTGACGTGCTCACCCTCACCGCCACGCCGATTCCCAGAACGCTGGGCATGGCTCTCGAGGGCTTGCGCGACCTCAGCGTGATTGCCACGGCACCCCAAAGACGCCTGGCGATCAAGACCTTCGTGCGCTCGGAGAGCAACGGCGTGGTCCGGGAAGCCGTACTGCGTGAACTCAAGCGCGGCGGCCAGGTCTATTTTCTACACAACGAAGTCGAGACCATCGAGAACCGACGCCAGGATCTGGCGGCCTTGCTGCCAGAAGCCCATATCGCCGTTGCACATGGACAAATGCCCGAGCGTCAGCTCGAGGCCGTGATGCGCGACTTTGTTGCCCAGCGCAGCAACCTGCTGCTGTGCTCAACCATCATTGAAACCGGCATCGATGTACCCAGCGCGAACACGATCGTGATCGCACGCGCTGACAAATTCGGGCTGGCCCAGCTGCATCAATTGCGTGGCCGTGTTGGACGAAGCCACCACCAGGCCTACGCTTACCTGATGGTGCCCGACCTGCAAGGCCTGAGCCGGCAGGCGCAACAGCGGCTCGATGCCATTCAGGCCATGGAAGAGCTTGGCAGCGGTTTTTACCTGGCGATGCATGACCTGGAAATTCGTGGCGCCGGTGAGGTGCTTGGCGAAAACCAGAGCGGCAACATGATGGAAATCGGCTTCCAGCTGTACAACGACATGTTGGCCGAGGCCGTGCGCAGCCTAAAAGCTGGGCGCGAGCCCGACTTGCTAAGCCCCTTGCAAGCTGTCACGGAAATCAATCTGCACGCGCCGGCTTTGCTGCCCGCCGACTATTGCGGTGACGTCCACCTGCGCCTTTCCTTTTACAAGCGTCTGGCCTCGGCCAAAAATGGCCAGCAGATCGATGCGCTACAGGAAGAAATCGTGGACCGATTTGGCAAGTTGCCTGCCTCGTCGCAAAGCCTGATTGAAGTCCACCGGCTTCGGGTCCTGAGTCAACCCTACGGCGTGCTCAAGGTGGACGCGGGTCCGGCCCTGATCACCATCGCCTTCAAAAAAGATGCACCGGTGGATCCCATGAGCATCATGCAGTTGCTGCAAAAAAACCGCCATATCAAACTGGCTGGCAACGACAAGCTGCGCATCGAGCGCGCTCTGGAAGACCCACCCAAGCGCGTTCAGCTGGTGCGAGACGTTCTCAGAAGCCTGAGCCTGCTGACACCGGCTGTTGCACAATAGATCACAGAAGACTTCGACAAACAGGTGAAGACATGAGTGCAGCAACACAGTCGAGAACAGGCCATCCCTCTCGCCTGCGCGGTTTCGTGACCAAGCTGTCGCAACTGGTCGAGCGCGAGCAGGATGAACCCGCCATCCTCAGCCAGGGCAGCAAACTGCTGGCCGAACTCGTCAGGCATGACGACTGGTTGCCCGAGGACTATGCCCAAGCCAGTGCTGAACGCTACCGCCAGTATTTGCTCTACGCCGACATTCACCAACGTTTTTCGGTGGTTAGCTTTGTATGGGGCCCGGGCCAGGAAACACCGGTGCACAACCACACGGTATGGGGTCTGATTGGTCAGTTGCGCGGCCAGGAGGTCTCGCAGCCCTACGCCTTGAATGAACGCGGTGTGCCCGTGGCCCGGGGTGAGGCTCTCATCATGCGCGCGGGCGAGGTCTGTGCTGTATCGCCGACAATTGGTGATCTGCATGCCGTCAAGAACGCATCGCCGGATGCCACGTCGATCAGCATTCATGTCTATGGCGGCAATATTGGCACCGTTCAGCGCACGGCTTTCACCGCTTTGGGCGAGCGCAAGTCCTTTGTCTCCGGCTATAACAACAGCACCGTGCCCAATTTGTGGGGACCGGTTTGACGTGGCAGTCCCAGCACAGCTGAAACCAGCCATCTCGTTTCAACACCCTTGCGTTTTTTACGCAGACCTCAACAAGCCAAGTTTCTGATGCCCTTTACGACGATCACGCCCACCCAGGTTCGAGAGCAACTGCTAGCCAGGCAGGAGATCGCGCTCATTGATTTGCGCGAAGAAGCGCCCTATGCGCTGTCGCACCCACTGTTTGCCGTCAATATGCCACTAGGCCGTATCGAAGCTGATGCCTGGGTGCGAATTCCGCGCCTGTCAACACTGGTCGTTTTGCTGGACGACGGACAAGGCCTGGTGCACGCAGCAGCCCTGATCTTTCAGCGCCTGGGCTATACCGAGATCCGCTTGCTCGACACCTGCCTCAATGCCGATGGCAAGCCCAGCGGTATCGCCGCCTGGGCTGCAGCCAAGGGTGAACTCTTCCAGGATGTCAACGTGCCGAGCAAGTCTTTTGGCGAACTGGTCGAATCGGTGCGGCACACACCCTCCTTATCTGCGCAAGAGGTTCTGGCGATGCAACAGGCCGGCGCAGACATGGTTGTGCTCGATGCGCGTCGCTTTGATGAATACGCCACCATGAACATCCCGGGTGGCATCAGCGTGCCGGGTGCAGAACTCGTGCTGCGAGCCCGCACGCTTGCGCCCAACCCGAGCACCCATATCGTGGTCAACTGTGCGGGTCGCACCCGCAGCATCATCGGCACCCAGTCGCTGGTTAACGCTGGCATTCCCAATCCCGTCACCGCGCTGCGCAACGGCACCATCGGCTGGACGCTGGCCGGCCAAGCCCTCCAGCGCGGCGCCAATCGCCGCTTTACAGAGGTCCCGCCGGCCATGCGTGCCGATGCAGCCGCGCGAGCCCATGGCGTGGCTGAACGCGCGGGCGTACGCAGCATCAGCGCCCAGGAACTCAAAGCCTTTCAAGCCGAGTCCAGCAGGACGAGCTACTGTTTCGATGTACGAACGCCCGAAGAATATGAGGCAGGCCATTTGCCAGCTTTCTGGAGCACCCCCGGGGGCCAGCTGGTCCAGGAAACCGACTTCCACGCCGCTGTACGCGGCGCCCGTATCGTGCTGTTTGACACCGACGGCGTGCGCGCCAATATGACAGCCTCCTGGCTCGCCCAAATGGCCTGGGAGGTCTATGTTTTGGCGCCTACCGATCCTGGCGAGTTGAGCGAAACGGGCCCAGCCCGGTTTCCAATACCGCCCCACGACGGCCGTGACGCACTGGTTTCGGTTGAGACCTTGCAGCAATGGCAAAGCGACCAGGCCGTGAACACGCAGGTGCTCGACTTCAGCGCGAGTGCCGCCTACGTGAAAGCCCACATTCCCGGCGCCTGGTTTGTGCTGCGCTCGGACTTGGTCGCCGCGCTCGAGCGCATTGCACCGGCAGACCGCTATGTTTTGACTGACAGCTGCGCGCGGCTCGCGCGACATGCCTTCGCAGCGCTTAGCGCGCTCACTGACAAACCGGTTTACCTACTTGACGGCGGCAATAGCGCGTGGCGTCAGGCCGGACTGACCATGGCCAGCGGCGAAGCCCAGTTAGCCAGCCCACGCATTGACCGATACCGTCGCCCCTACGAAGGCACCGACGCGCCCGCTGAGGCCATGCAGGCCTATCTGGATTGGGAATTCGGATTGGTCGAGCAATTGGGTCGCGACGGCACCCACGGCTTTCGGGTGGTCTAACACGTCAGGAGCAGGCTCAGCCGCCCTGCCCCCTGGTCATCAGGCGTGCGTGCTCCACCTTCAGACAGCGATCCATCACTGACTGCATGCCTGAGGCCTGCGCCAGTTGATGGGCCTCCTGGTTCATGATGCCCTTCTGTTGCCACAGGTATGCGGCCTTGATCGCCACCGCACTTTTAGCAACAGGCAACACATCTTCGCTGGGCCTGAAAACATCTACCAGGTCCACCGCAAAAGGAATAGCCTCCAACGTCGGGTAACAGGTTTCACCCAGCAAGCTTTGATAGCGTGGATTGACCGGAACAATTCGGTAGCCATTGGCCTGCATGTAGGCCGCCACATAATGGCTGGGGCGATCGGGCTTCTCCGATATGCCGACCACGGCAATGGTTTTGCACCGGCTCAGGATCTCGCGCAACTGGGCGTCGGACTCAGACATCTTGACCTCTCACTCTTTGACGCTGCATTCTAGGAAAAGCGCTGAGCTGCACCCGCAATGCAGCTTCAATTCCTTCGCAGGTAATGCCAGGCGATCAGGCCGGCCAGGCACTGCACCAAAGCGATCGTGAGCACAGCGGATGGCCAGGCGTAGATTTCATAAGCCAGTCCAGTGACCAAGGTTCCGACTGATCCACCAGCGTAATAGCTCATGTAGTACAGGCCGGTGGCCAGAGAACGCCCTTGAGTCACGCGATCGGCTATGCGGCTGATGGTCGCCGACTGGCACACGAACACACCAATCGAGCACAGAATCAAACCAAGAATCAACACCGTGAGATGAGGCATCAGGGTCAGCGCCAGCCCGAGGGCGCTGACACACAAACCACCCAACATTGATGCGAGGTAACCATGACGCGCGATCACAGACCCGATGAGGGGCGTGATGAAACCACCCACCAGGTACACCATGAACACATTGGCCAGACCGGCCGAACTCAGGTGAAAAGGATCCTTGGCTAAATGAAAATTAATGTAGGTGAAAGTGCCCAGCATGGTGAACAGCACGCAAAAACCAACCGCACAAATGGCCAGTAGTCGGGGATTGCGCAAATGAACGCCCAGCATGCGAAGCGCCCCTGACATGTTTCGATTGGCCACGAAATGCCGCGACGCCGGAAACACGCGCCAGACCCATAGCGCGCCGGCCAGATTTAGCAGCGCCAAAACCCAAAAGCCAGATCGCCAACCGAGCCAGTCGCCGAAGTGACCCATGATGAAGCGACCGCTGAAACCACCGATCACATTGCCACCGACAAACAGGCTGGTCATACGGGCCAAGCCCCCGCTGCGATGTTCTTCGGACAGATAGGCAATCAAAACCACCACAATGCCCGGCACGGCCAATCCCTGCAAAAAGCGCAATACCAGCAAGGTGGGCAGATTTGGTGCTATCGCGATCAGCGCGGTGGGCAGTGTCAGCGCAAACATAGACACCACGATGATGGGGCGTCGGCCCCAGGCGTCAGAGAGCATGCCCATAAAGGGCGACACCATGGCGACCGCCAGCAGGCTCACGCCAACGGTCATACCGGCCTGCGCCGGTGTCACGCCCATGTCCTGCGTCACCACCGGCAGCACGGACTGCATGGAATAGACGTTCAGAAACGAAAAAAAACCCAGCACCCAGATCAGGGCTCTTGAGGCCAAAGCCACTTGCGCTTCAGAGGACGTGGGTTGCGAGGTCGGGTTCACAGATGCTGAGGACAGATCGGGCAATCGCGTATTGTCTCGTCTGCCAGGCACCGAAACGCTTACACAAAAAAATAGTCGGCACAGATCCGTATCGAGCACCCGTCAGCGCATGCCTCCTTTGCGCTGCACCGCGTTGTCAAGGCCAGCTGGCCACCCTACGTTTGAGATGGACGGATTCCAAAGCCTATGCCTTGCGCCTGCCCCACAATCGGCACATGTTCAAACAAGCCACGCTCGAGGACCTGAAGTCAGCCCGCCCCTGTCTGTGGCTGAACCCCGCAGTCAGCCAGACGCTGGCAAGACCTGTCGGGTCCGAGCCAGCTCTTGGCGCGACGATGGAACCTCGTCTGGCAGATGTACAAGCTGCCCGTGCTCGCATGCAACGCTTTGCACCCTTGCTTGCGACCGTGTTTGGGGAACTACAAGCCACGCACGGACAGATCATCTCCCCCCTGCTTCGCGTCGCTCCATTGCAAGAGGCCCTGGGGTTGCGACCGCAGCAAGGCCAGTTGTGGATCAAGGCAGACCATAGCTTGCCGGTGGCGGGCTCGGTCAAGGCGCGCGGCGGTTTTCATGAAGTTCTGCAGTGGACCGAGCAACTCGCACGGCAGCACGGTCTGCTCGGTGCGCAAGACGATGTGCGCTTGCTGGCCAGCCCAGCAGCGCGACAACTGCTTGGCGCGCATCAGATCGCGGTTGGCTCCACCGGCAACCTTGGGCTCAGTATTGGCCTGATGTCAGCAGCCTTGGGCTTTCAGGCAACCGTGCACATGTCCCACGACGCCAAAGCCTGGAAAAAGCAGCTCTTGCGTGAACACGGCGTGAAGGTCATTGAATACAAGGGCGACTATGCATTGGCAGTGGCCCAGGGCCGTGAACAGGCGCTGGGCATGGCGCGCTGTCACTTTGTCGATGACGAGCGCTCGCAGTCTTTGCTGCTGGGTTACGCCTGCGCCGCTTTTGAGCTGCAAGACCAGCTCAAGGCGCAGCAATTGGTGGTTGACGCCGATCACCCGCTAATGGTCTACCTGCCCTGCGGTGTCGGTGGCGCGCCCGCTGGCATTGCATGGGGGCTGGACCTGGTGTTCGGGCCGCACGTCCGCTGCTATTTTGCAGAACCATGCCAGTCGCCCTGTTTTATGTTGAACATGATGAGTCCAGCCGGACACAACACATCGGTCTATGCACTGGGTTTATCGAATCGGACGCTGGCCGATGGGCTGGCGGTAGCCCAAGCCTCTGAACTCGCCGCTGCCTTGATGCGACATCGACTGGCTGGCTGCTTCACGGTGCAAGACGATGCCCTGCTGACCATACTGGCGCAAGTCCATGACCATGCGGGCTTGCGCATTGAGCCCTCGGCAGCGGCCGGATTCGTCGGTCCGGGCCTGCTCGGCGACGCGGGCCTGAACCACCCGAGGGGAACCCACGTGGTCTGGACAACCGGCGGCTCGCGCCTGCCAGACTCGGAGTTCCAGGCCCTCTTAGAGCAAGGGCATGACCTGCTGTCAGCGCGCTGAGCCGGCGCAGGTATGACTATTTGCGCTCAGGCCAAACCCCAGCGGCGGCCACGCCAACGCATGAGCCAAGCCCCCAAGGCCAGACCCAGCGCAATGCCCAGCCCATTGGCAAACACATCCTGCCACTGCGCATCGCGATCGGGCGTCAAGGTCTGCAGCGCCTCGATGACCAGCCCGTAGCCAAAGAGTGCCCAAGCCATTCGTCGTCGGCTCGCAAAATAGCCCAGACAGCCCGTGGCAGCCATGATCAGAAAAGCGATCACATGGTTGAGCTTGTAGAACGCTTTTAACATCCAGATCGTCAGCAGACCCGCATCGTTAGCGCCGACCCACTGCATCACCTGTGCTGATGGCGGCTTCGGGCTAAGCCCCAGGATCAGCGCTACCACCAACTGCACCATCAACAAGGCCCGCAGGCCCGAGATCAATTGAATGTTCTGCACCACTCAGCGGATCGCCTCGATCGACACCACTTTTTCCTGCACATTGGGCGTCACCACCGCATAGCCCTGGTTTTGCCAATGCACCAGTTCCGTGATCGCCGAGGGCGACACTTCCACAAAATCCTGCAGATCTTCCGCGCGATATCCGTAATCACTCATCGCCAGGCCACAGACCCGAAACTTGACGCCTTGTTGTGCGTAAAAACGCATACGCTGAACCGCCTCCAGATACTGCGATTCGTTCTTGCGGGCCAGCGTGACGATTTCGGTCCCATGAATCAAAACCAGGGTCTTGATGTCTTCCGGAAACATGCTGTAAGGCGCATCGATCAAAGGATTCATGAAGGAGCGGATCCAGTACAAGGCCGCACCCATCTTGTTGGGATGATCCAGATAAAAATCAAACAGGACTTTGGGCGCCTGGTAAGGGGTTTGCACCACCGTGGCCTGCGCATAAGCCGACGGCGTCGCGGCCAAGCACGCCAGGCCCAGAAAAAATCCACCCAGACATCGGGATAAACCCATCTTCCAATGCGATTGCAGCCAGGTCCTCATCATCTTGTCCTCCACAGGCCTGAAGCTTACCGCAGGGTCTGAACCCCATCATCGCGACCGAGCGGGCATCGCGCAGACGGCGCCTCAGGTTTCACGTTCCTGCAATACAGGACAATAGTGCTACCCGAGCATCAGCATGAACAGGAGTTTGAACGATGAAATGCGCCCTGGTAGGTTCCCGATATTTTGGTGCCCTGGTTTTTGACACCCTGCGCAAGGAAGAAGGCCTTGAATTCACCAGCGTGGTGGCACCAGCCGCAGACGACCGCCTCGCTCTGGCCGCCAAGGCTGCTGGTGTGCCGGTACATGTTCTCGAGAATCCCCGCTTTGTGCCCGAAGAGGCTGTTGCAGTGGGCACAGACCTGATCATTGCAGCGCACACCCATGCACGCATCACCAATGAGGCGCTGGCGCGCGCCCGGCTTGGTGGTGTGGGCTATCACCCCTCGCTGTTGCCGCGCCACCGAGGCATCGCCGCGGTGGAGTGGACGATTCTGGCAGGTGACCCGATCGCTGGTGGCTCGGTCTACCACCTGGCCGATGGCTGGGATGCCGGGGCCGTGGCGGCACAAGACTGGTGTTTCGTGCAAAAAGGCGAAACCGCGCGTGACCTGTGGGAGCGCGCCCTGGCACCCATGGGCTTGGCGTTGCTCAGCAAAGTTGCCCACCACGCGCGGCTGAACAACGAATTACCAGCCTTCCCGCAGGACCCGCGCTTTGCCACCAAAGCGCCGATGATCAAAAAATCCATTGTGCTCAGCGAAGGCGCTGAATCGAGCGCGGCCTCAGTGGTCGCCACGATCAGCGGCGCCGATCGCCAAGGTATCGTTAACAGCGTCGCCGACATCGCCAAACGTCACAACGCGAACTGGACGGCAAGCCGCCTGGCACGCGCAGCCGGTGAGTTCGCCGGCATGGTGCACTTCGAGATTGCCCCTGGCGATGCCAATGCTTTCGTCGAATCGCTCAAAGGCCTGGAAGCCGGTGGCCTCAGACTTTTGGTGACCAAAAGCAATCCAGCGCAAGTCTCCAGCACACATCGCCTGCTGGACCTGCATCTGGTCGGCGACGACAGGGTTGGCATTGTCAGCACGCTCACCGGCATGCTGGTAGGCCGTGGCATCAGCATCGAAAACATGCAAACCGAAGTGATCCGCAGCAGCACCGAGGGCAAGCAGACCTTCCAGATCACAGCACAACTGCTAGTTCCCAGCTCGCTGTCGACGGATGCGCTGGAGCAGGACCTGGGCAGCCTGGCCCATGACATGATGCTCGATATCGCACTTGGCGACAAAGGCCTGGGCAAAGCCTGAACTCGGTGCGTTGGGCGGGCTCTGGCACCTCCGGTTCGATCCAGCCTGGCGCCAGATCAGACCACGGGGTGCGGCCTTCAAGCACAGCGCCCTACAATGCGCTCGCTCGTGTCCTTACAAGGCCCTGACCTCTGAGCCTGTTGATCGAAGTGACAGACACGACGACAGGACAGCTGTCCAGGCAATGAGCCAGACCCGATATTAAACATGCGTGCCATATCTCTTCACAAGCATCCGGAGCGCGCAATTATTCATGCCGAGCTGCGGCAAAACAGCTTGCTCAAAAACATCACCGACGAGCAACTCGCAGAGCTTGAAGGCCATTTGCAGATCGTCGATGCGGCCAAAAATGATTTTTTGCTGAACCAGGGTGACCGCGACATGGAGCAGTATTTCATTTTGGAAGGCTTGCTCAAACGTGTGGTCAGCAATCCGAAAGGCACCAAAGAAATGGTGTTACGGTTTTCCAGCGAGCGCGGCATGGAAACCTCGTACGCCGCCTGGCGGCTGAAAACACCAGCCCCTTACAGCATCATTGCCTCAACCAAATGCCGGGTTGCCAAGCTCAATATGCCGGCCTGGGTCTCTTTCCTGGACGAGTACCCAGACTTCAAGGCCATTTTCGAGTTTGAAGTGATGGGCTTGATGGGCGACATCATGGCGCACACCATCACGCTGCATCTCTTGAATGCACCTGGACGTGTTCACCGCTTTGAGCGCAAACATCCAGATCTGTTCGAGCGGATTCCCAAAAAAGAGCTCGCCGCCTACCTGAACTTGTCGGCCGAGACACTCAGTCGACTCAAGCAGCGCGGGAAAATTTAAGCGCACCCCAAGCGCGCTACAAAGACCCACTGCGCTCATAGCACGGGCGCTTTTCCCACACAGAAACGTTGAGCCCGTCTGAGTTCATCGACACCAAGCGCGGCGTGTGTACCTTTGCCAGCTCTGGCCGGCAAAGGTCACCAACTCACTGCCCTGCGCGAAGCATCTTCGTTTTAACAATACCCCACAGCGGCAGGAACAGGAGTACCAGCGCCAGCGTGGTAATACCACCCACCAGGAAGTTGGAGAAGAAGATCGAGAGGTCGCCTTGCGAGACCAGCATGGCCTGCCTGAACGAACTTTCGGTACGGTCACCAAGCACCACAGCCAGCACCAGCGGCGCGAGCGGATAAGACAACTTTTTAAACACGTATCCCACCACGCCGAAGAGCACCATCAGGTGGATGTCGAACTCTTTGTTATGCACGGTGTAGGCACCAATAGCGCAAATCACGATGATGACCGGCGCGATCACGGAGAACGGAATGCGCAAAATCGCAGCGAACAGCGGCACACAGGTCAGCACCACAATCAGGCCGGCGATGTTACCGAGGTACATCGAAGAGATCAGACCCCAGACGAAGTCTTTCTGCTCCACAAACAGCAGCGGACCGGGCTCCAGACCCCAGATCAACAGGCCGCCGAGTAGCACTGCGGCTGTCGGAGAACCCGGAACACCCAAGGTCAGCATGGGCAGCAAGGCCGAGGTGCCTGCTGCGTGCGCCGCGGTCTCAGGTGCAACCACCCCTTCGACCTGGCCCGTACCAAATTTGTCGCCATCTTTCGACGTCCTTCTGGCGACGCCATACGCCATGAACGATGCCGGCGTTGCACCACCCGGGACGATGCCCATAAAGCATCCGATAAACGAAGAACGGACCGACGTCATCCAATACTTAGGCAATTCAGCCCAGGTTTTGAGCACAACCTTCAGATTGATCTTGGCCTTGGTACCTTTGAACTCCAGGCCCTCTTCCAGGGTCTGCAAAATTTCACCGATACCGAACAGACCAATGACGACCACCAGGAAGTCAAATCCACTGAGCAAGGCCTCGGTGCCAAAGGTCATACGCAGCGTGCCCGTCACGGTGTCAGTGCCCACTGCGGACAAGGCAAAGCCAAGCATCATGGCCACAACCGTCTTGAAAGGTGCTTCCTTGTTCATGCCCACAAAGGCGCAGAAGGTCAGCAGATAGACCGAGAAAAACTCAGGCGGACCAAAGGCCAATGCGAAGTTGGCCACAATGGGCGACAAAAAGGTCACGACCAAGATGGCGACAAAAGCACCGATGAACGAAGAGGTGAAGGCGGCGGTCAAGGCCTCGCCAGCGCGGCCTTTCTGGCCCAGCGGATAACCATCAAAAGTTGTCGCCACCGACCACGGCTCTCCTGGAATATTGAAAAGAATCGAGGTGATGGCACCGCCAAACAATGCCCCCCAGTAAATGCAGGAAAGCAAAATAATGGCAGAGGTCTGGCCGCCGGGCTGCTGCGCCATTGAAAAAGTGAGCGGCAATAGAATCGCCACGCCATTGGCGCCACCCAAACCTGGCAGCACACCAATGATCACGCCCAGGATCACCCCGGCGAACATCAAGAGAACGTTTTTAAGACTCAGTGCGATGGCAAAGCCATCCATCAGGGAGAAAAATGAATCAACCATGGGTATCTATCTCGTCAGTCAGAGGTGCAGCGAATCAGTCCAAGCCCAGCAGTGCTTCCACCGGACCTTTCGGCAGGGGCACCAGGAACCAGATCTCGAAAATCACATAGAAAAATGCGGCCGTACCAAAACTCACGGCTGCAAGCTTGCTCCAGGCGTACTTGCCCAGCCAGCGCATAAAAAAGCCGATATACAAAATCGACGGCAGGTAAATACCCAGCAGACCAACCAGTGCCACATAAACAGCCGAGGGAACCAACACACTTAAAACCAGTTTGAGCTGCCCGACCTCGACAAAAGTGCCGTTTTCCTCAGCACTCATGCGCAAGCCACTGATGAAATTCACCACCGATCCGATCACGATCAGCGCGCCAACGTAAAACGGGAAGTAGCCAGTCTGCGGCCCATCCTCTGCCCAACGGGCACCGATACGCCAGTTGTCAAACATCACGATCGTGCCCAGCACAAAGGTGATGGTGGCGACCACCAGTTCGGCCGTTTTGTACTTGAACGCTGCGCGCACATCCGATGCATTAACCATCAATCTCTCCGGAAAACTCAAAAAAAGTGCGCATGGACCTCATGCGCACTTGTAACAACCGCTAAACGATCTTATTTTTTCTCTGCCAGGAACCCAGCACCCTTCATCAGGTACTCATGGTCGCGCTCAGCCTTGGTGACCCAGAAGAAATAATCCTGGCCTTCGAGCTGAGACTGATTAAACGCACCCTTGGACATCAAGGCAGCCCAGTCTGGTGTGGCAATCACTTTGCGCAACAGGTTCACGTAGTAGTCGACCTGGTCTTTACTCACGCCGCTGGCCATGAAAATACCACGCAGCATCAGATAGGACACATCCAGGCCCTGCTCTTTACAGGTGGGAATGTCGTTCCAAGACATGGTGTCGGTCATTTTTTCCTTGTAGGGCATGCGGGTGTCATCAAACACGCACAGGGGGCGCAACTTGCCACCGCGCCAGTGGGCCACCGCTTCGCTGGGGTTATTCACCGACGAATCAATGTGCTTACCCACCAGCTGAACGGCCACAGCACCGCCGCCTTTTTGCGGGATGTAGATGAACTTCACGCCGGTCTGCTTCTCAATCGCAGCCGTGATGATCTGGTCTTCCTGCTTGGAGCCGGTACCGCCCATTTTCATCTTGTTGGCGCCAGCCTTTTTGACTGCTGCAATGTAATCACCAGCTGTCTTGTACGGGGTGTCCGAATTCACCCACAGCACGAACTCATCGAGTGCGAGCATCTTGACCGGTGTCAGATCCTTCCAGTTGAAAGGCACGCCCGTGGCCATGGGGGTGGTAAACAGGTTGGACAAGGTGATGATGATTTTGTGCGGATCGCCCTTCGAGCCCTTCACATCCAGAAAGCCCTCGGCGCCGGAGCCGCCCGACTTGTTGATCACTACCATGGGTTGCTTCATCAGGTTGTGCTTGACCACAATACCCTGAATGGCGCGCGCCATCTGATCAGCGCCGCCGCCCGTACCCGCCGGCACAATGAACTCGACCGTCTTGGTGGGTTCCCAGGCGGCATGTGCAGCCATGGACACGGCTGCCAGGCCCAGGGCGGTCACCGTGGCGAGCTTTTTGAATAACACTTTGGCTTTCATAGGTCGATCTCCTTTTTGTAAATCTGAAAACACTGCAAACTGCAAGGCCTGGGATGCCCCAAAAGGGCAGGTGGCCGGCCAGCAGGCTTCTGAGTTCAGTCCTCCTGAAACACTGCTGACCCGAGTGTGCACCGAAAACAGCTGATTTCGGTTGACCGCAGTCAAGACCTAGGGTAAGCCCTAGGTATATCAGGCCTCAGTAATATGGCTTGAAAAATCCTCTCTCAAAAGGCCCTGCGCATCATTCAAGAGGCGGACATCGTTTGCATCAACTGACCGCCACCGAAGCTCACGCGCTCGCTCAGAGCCCCACCGGGCCGGATACGCACCGCGCAGTACTTGAACTCCGGGATCTTTGCAAAGGGGTCAAGAGCCGCATTGGTCAAGCGGTTGATGGCCGCCTCGTAGTAGCAAAATGGCGCAAAGACCGCACCCTGCGGGGAACTCTCGTCGGCCCGCGCGTACAGCACCACTTTCCCGCGACGCGACTCCACGGTCACCACATCGCCAGGTTTGATGCCCAACGTGGCCATGTCCAGCGGATGAATCAGTGCCACCGGATCGGGCTCGAGCGCGTCGAGCACACTCGCGCGGCGCGTCATGCTTCCGGTATGCCAGTGTTCCAACTGGCGTCCGGTGATCAACACCATCGGGAACTCGGCGTCAGGACGTTCATTGGCAGGAATCACATCAGCTGGCACGAAGCGCGCCTTGCCGCCATCCCTCGGAAAGGCGTCGGTAAAGACCACAGACTGCCCCGGATCGCCCTCCTGCTGACAAGGGTAAGTCACCGCGTGTTCACGATCCAGCCGCTCCCAGGTAATGCCCGCGATGCTTGGCATGGTGCGGCGCATCTCGTCAAACACCTGATCAACGCCCGTGTAGTTCCAGTTCAGCCCGAGGCGACGCGCGATCTGCTCAATGATCCACAGATCCTGACGCGCGTCACCCGGCGGGTCGATCGCCTGGCGCCCCATCTGCACCAGCCGGTCGGTATTGGTGAAGCTGCCCGTCTTTTCCGGAAAAGCACTCGCCGGCAAGATCACGTCTGCGAGGTAGGCCGTTTCGGTCAGGAAAATATCCTGCACAACCAAATGGTCCAACGCAGCAAGCGCCTCGCGCGCGTGATTGGCATCAGGGTCGGACATGGCCGGGTTTTCGCCCATCACATACATGCCACGGATCTCGCCCTGCTTGATCGCGTGCATCACCTCGACCACGGTCAGCCCCGGCCGTTCGTCCAGCGTACCCGCTGGTAAGCCCCAGGCCGACTCAAAGCGTGCCCTTGACTCAGGCTTGGCGACATGCTGGTAGTCCGGCAGCATCATCGGTATCAGACCCGCATCGGATGCGCCTTGCACATTGTTCTGGCCCCGCAAAGGGTGCAGCCCGGTGCCCGGGCGGCCGATCTGGCCCGTCATCAGCGACAAGGCAATCAGGCAACGCGCGTTGTCGGTGCCGTGAACGTGTTGGGAGACCCCCATGCCCCACAGAATCATGGATGCCTTCGAGCTGGCGTACAAGCGCGCCACCTCGCGAATGGTGGCCGCGTCAATGCCACACACCGGGGCCATCTGCTCCGGGCTGTAGCCGGCCACGTTGGCTTTAAGCTCCTCATAGCCGATGGTGCGCTGAGCAATGAAGTCCTCATCGACCAGGCCCTCGTGGACGATCACGTGCATCATGGCGTTGAGCAAGGCCACATCGGTGTCAGGCTTGAACTGCAAATACCGATGCGCCAGGCGAGCCAGGTCCGAGCGGCGCGGATCGCACACAATCAGCTTGGTGCCGTTATGAACCGCGTTTTTGATCCAGCTGGCCGCAACCGGGTGGTTCACGGTGGGGTTGGCACCGATCAAAATGACCACCTGCGCACGCGTCACGTCCATTACCGGGTTGGACACAGCGCCCGAGCCAATGCCCTCCAGCAAGGCAACCACAGAGGATGCATGGCATAAGCGCGTGCAGTGGTCGACGTTATTGCTGCCAAATCCAGTGCGTACCAGTTTTTGGAACAGGTAAGCCTCTTCGTTGCTGCCTTTGGCCGAACCGAAACCCGCCAGCGCGCCCTTGCCATGCGTATCACGAATCGCAGCGAGTTTGCCGCCAGCCAATTCCAGCGCCTCTTCCCAGCTGGCCTCGCGAAACACCGACATCACCTGCGCCGGGTCCATCGCGACATCCCCACGCTTGGGCGCATCCGCACGCCGGATCAGTGGCTTGGTCAGGCGATGCGGATGATGGGCATAGTCAAAGCCGTAGCGGCCCTTGACGCACAGACGACCCTGATTAGCCGGACCATCACGGCCGTTGACAAACAAAATCTTGTTGTCCTTGACGTTGTAGGTCAGTTGACAGCCCACCCCGCAGTACGGGCAAACGGAGGCAACCTGCTTGTCCGGTTTGACCATGCCAGCCCCACGCGCGGGCATCAAGGCGCCTGTCGGGCAGGCCTGCACGCACTCGCCACAGCCCACACAGGTGGAGGCACCCATCGAGTCTGCCATGTCAAAGACGATCTGCGCATGCTCACCACGAAACGCAAGTCCGATCACATCGTTAACCTGTTCGTCGCGGCAGGCACGCAGGCAGCGCGTGCACTGGATGCAGGCATCCAGATTCACGGCAATCGCGGGATGCGACAGGTCCTGATGCACCGCAGCACGCGGCTTAAAACGTGGCTTGCCCAGCTTGAGCTGCTGAGACCAGAAATCAAGCTCGTTGCGACGGGTATAGCCGGTCTCGGGCATATCCGACTGCAACAGCTCCAGCACCATGGCCTGTGATTTGAGCGCTCGCTCACTCTGGGTATTGACCTTCATACCCTCTGTGGGCATGCGACAGCACGACGGCGCCAGGGTGCGCTCGCCGGCCACCTCGACCACACAGGCGCGGCAGTTACCTGCCTTGTCCAGGCCATCCTTGTAGCAAAGGTGCGGGATCTTCACGCCGTTGGCTTTGGCAACATCAAGAATCGTCTGATGCGCCTGCCCCTGCACCACGCGGCCGTTGAGCTCGAAGCTGACCGTGGGCGCTTGCAACTGCGTCTGTTCTTTTCGGGTAATCGCGTTCATAAAAGAAACCTTCAGGCCAGCTCGTTGGGGAAATACTTGATCACGCAGTCAATCGGATTAGGCGCCGCCTGGCCAAGGCCGCAGATCGATGCATCGCGCATCACCGCAGACAAATCAGCCAACAATGCCAGATCCCACTGGGGCTGCTCAATCAGCTCTGAGGCCTTGGCCGTTCCGTTGCGGCAAGGTGTGCATTGGCCACACGACTCATGCTTGAAAAAGCGCAGCGTGTTGCGAGCCGCCGCCGTGGCGCTGTCCTGGTCAGACAGCACCACCACCGCAGCCGATCCGATGAAGCAGCCGTAGGGCTGCAAGGTGTCAAAGTCCAGCGGAATGTCGTTCATGCTCGCCGGCAGAATGCCGCCAGATGCACCGCCGGGCAGATAGCCGTAGAAATGGTGACCCTCTTGCATGCCGCCACAAAAATCGTCGATCAGCGCCTGGATCGTGATGCCCGCCGGCGCCAGCTTCACACCGGGTGAGCGCACACGGCCCGAGACCGAGAACGACCGCAGACCCTTGCGGCCATTGGCCCCGTGCGAGGCGAACCAGGCGCCGCCTTTTTCCAGTAACTCACGAACCCAGAACAGGGTCTCAAAGTTGTGCTCTAGCGTGGGGCGTCCAAACAGGCCGACCTGCGCCACATAGGGCGGGCGCAAGCGCGGCATGCCACGCTTGCCTTCGATCGACTCGATCATGGCCGACTCTTCGCCGCAGATGTAAGCGCCAGCACCACGGCGCAGACTGATCGGCGGCAGATGCGCTGAGAGCACCGGATCAGACTGCAACTTGGTCAACTCCGCTTCGAGCATGGCGCGGCAACCGTGGTATTCGTCGCGCAAATAAATATAGACCTGCTCGATGCCCACCGCCCAGACGGCGATCAGCATACCCTCCAAAAACCGATGCGGGTCCTGCTCGAGCATCACCCGATCCTTGAAGGTGCCCGGCTCACCCTCGTCGATGTTGACGGCCAACAGGCGCGGGGCAGGCTCGGCGCGAACAATGCGCCATTTACGTCCAGCGGGAAAGCCCGCGCCGCCAAGACCACGCAAGCCCGAGTCTTCCAGCGTGCGAATCACCGCCTCGACATCTTTCTCGCCGCGCCAGCAGGCTTGCAGCAAGTCGTAGCCGCCCTGGGCGCGGTAGGCAGCCAGGTCCGTGTAGGCCTGTGGCAGATGCCGTGTGGCACCTTGCCTGACCATTTCAGCCACAGCATCGGAGCTCGCCTGCGCAAGCGGGTTCTGCCCGACAACAACGGCTGGCGCCTGTTCACAGCGACCAATGCACGGGGCTGCGATCACACGTACATCCTTGCCGAGCAAAGCGGGCAGGCGCGCAAGCAGGTCCTGGGCGCCAGCCATTTCGCAAGACAGACCGTCACACACCCGCACGGTCAACGCTGGTGGAGCCGACTCACCCTCACGAACCAGGTCAAAGTGGTGATAGAAACTGGCCACCTCGAATACCTCGGTCTGCGCCATGCGCATTTCTGAGGCCAAAGCGGCCAGGTGCGCCGTCGACAGGTGGCCAAAACGGTCCTGGATTTTGTGCAAATGTTCGATCAACAGGTCACGGCGGCGAAGCTCATCGCCAAGCAGGGCTTGCACCTGCGCCAGTGCCTTGGGGTCCACACGCCGGCCTTTGGGCGCCTGCCGCTTGCGCGCCAAGGTGCTGGCTTGCACCGCAATGGGAATGACCGGATGGTTCATAAGCTACCTCTCAAACAAACGCTGCTGCTTTAAATCACTTTTTCTTCACGCAAGGCCGCAATCTCGGCCTCGCTGTAGCCGAGTTGCCCCAGCACTTCGTCGGTGTGCTCGCCCAGCAAGGGTGATCGGGTCACGACGGTCGGGCTGTCGGACATCTTGATCGGGTTGCCCACGGTCAGGTATTTGCCGCGCACCGGATGGTCCACTTCAACCACCGTACCCGACGCCCGTAGGGCCTCGTCCTCGGCAATTTCCTTCATCGACAGAATCGGGCCACAAGGGATATCGTAGGCATTGAGAATGTCCATGGCCTCGAGCTTGGTCTTGGTCTTGGTCCATTCCTCGATGCGGGCAAAAATCATCTTCAGATGAGGAAGTCGCGCCTTGGGCGTGGCAAAGTGCGGGTCGGTGATCCAGCCCTCTTCATCGATCACTTTGCAAATCGCCGGCCAGACAGCGGCCTGGGTGATGAAGTAAATGTAGGCATTCGGATCTTTTTGCCAGCCCTTGCACTTCAGGATGGATCCGGGCTGTCCGCCACCAGAGGCATTGCCAGCGCGCGGCACGGCTTCACCAAACTCGATGTCGGGATACTGCGGATACTCCTGCAATTCCCCGGTGCGCTCCAGACGCTGCTGATCCCGCAATTTCACACGGCACAGGTTCAAGACTGCGTCCTGCATCGGTGCCAGAACCTTCTGCCCCCTGCCAGAGGTCTGGCGCTGCAACAAGGCAGCCATGATGCCCAGGGCCAGATGCAGACCGGTGCCACTGTCGCCGATTTGGGCGCCCGTGACCAGCGGCGGCCCATTGTCGAAGCCAGTGGTGGATGCAGCACCGCCCGCGCACTGCGCGACGTTTTCATAGACCTTGCAGTCTTCGTACTTGCCCGGCCCGAAGCCCTTGACCGAGGCCACCACCATGCGCGGATTCAGTTCGTGAATACGCTCCCAGGTAAAGCCCATGCGATCGAGCGCACCAGGGGCGAAATTCTCGACCAGCACATCGCACTGTTTGATCAGGGTCTCAAGTACCTGCTTGCCCTTGGGGTGCTTGGTATTGACCGTGATCGAGCGCTTGTTGTGGTTCAGCATGGTGAAGTACAGGCTGTCGGCATCTGGAATATCGCGCAACTGCCCACGGGTCGCATCGCCCTCGCCTGCACGTTCCACCTTGATCACGTCTGCGCCAAACCAGGCCAGCAACTGGGTACAGGTTGGGCCCGACTGCACATGGGTGAAATCGAGTATGCGGTAGCCCTCCAAAGCCTTGCTCATTTTTCGCTCCCAACGTCCCAAAAATTCGTCATTATTGCTGCTCAACTCTGCTGGCCTGTTGACTGCGCTTGCAGCTGCGCAAGCCGCGCGCGCAGCGCTTTGTCTTCTTCAAAGCGTTGCGTCTCATCCCGAATCACCGCCACCACCCCATCGACCTGCCCCTGTTCATTTTTCAGAAGACTCACCGTGAAGGCAATAGACAAACCAGCGCCGCTGGCGTGCAGTGCGGGCACACGCAACAGCTTGTCACCGTAGCGCGAGCTGCCCCTGTCCATGGCCTCGTGATAACCCTGCCAATGACGCGATCGAAAGCGCTCAGGCGTGATCAAGTCGAGCGTTTGGCCGATCGCCGCGCCGGCACTGTGACCAAACAACTTTTCCGCCGCCTGATTCCACCACCGAATCACACCCTGCGCGTCAGTGGCAACGACTGCATCAGCCAATGCGCCGGCGAAGGCCTCCGGTGACAGGTTGATCTGCATCGCTTCAAACGGCTGCTGTAACGGCTTTACCCTGATCGGCCCGGGGCAGATCCAACAATAACGGCACCACGCGGGTGCCGTTATCTGCCAAAGCGCTACGCCTTACCGCGTTTAGACGGCCTTGGCCTCGTGCATCGACTTGATCTGCTCAGCGGTGTAGCCGAGTTCTGCCAGAACTTCGTCAGTGTGCTGGCCCAACAAGGGTGAAGCCGTGACTTCGGGCTTGAGGTCCGAAAACTTGATCGGGCTGCCCACGGTGTAATAGCTGCCGCGCACAGGGTGCGGCACTTCCACGATCGAGCCGCTCTTGCGCAGCGACTCATCGCGCAGCAACTCAGCCATGCTCAGCACAGGGGCGCAAGGAATGTCGAATTTGCGGAAGATGTCCACAGCTTCGTACTTGGTCTTGTCCTTGATAAAGTTTTCGATCGTGCCGAAGATGTCCATGATGTGGGGCTGACGGCCACGCGGGGTGTTGTAAGCCGGATCGTCTTTCCACTCGGGCTTGCCCAGCGCGTCACAAATCGGACCCCAGGCGTGACCCTGAATGGTGAAATAAATGTAGGCGTTGGGGTCGGTCTCCCAGCCCTTGCATTTCAAGATCCAGCCCGGCTGGCCGCCGCCGCCAGCGTTACCGCCGCGTGGTGTGACCTTGCTGGCGAAAGCCTCCATCTCATGGGGATACTGGGGATACTCTTCGAGGTAGCCCACACGCTCCAGACGCTGCTGGTCACGCATCTTCACGCGGCACAGGTTGAGCACAGCATCCTGCATGGACACAGCCACTTTCTGGCCCTTGCCGGTCTTCTGGCGGCCAATGACGGCCGTCAGGATACCAATAGCCAGGTGCATGCCGGTATTGGAGTCGCCCAAGGCGGCAGCCGAAATGGTGGGCTCGGAGTTCTCACCCTTCCACCAACCGGTGGTGGATGCAGCGCCACCAGCACACTGGGCCACGTTCTCATAAACCTTCAGGTCTTCGTAGTGGTGGCCTTCACTAAAGCCCTTGACCGATGCCAGGATCATGCCAGGGTTGAGCTTCTGGATGTACTCCCAGGTGAAGCCCATGCGGTCCAACGCACCGGGACCAAAGTTCTCAACCATCACGTCGGATTCGCGAATCAGTTTTTCCAGCACTTCCTTGCCAGCGGCCGTCTTGGTGTCGAGCGTCAGCGAACGCTTGTTGCTGTTGAGCATCGTAAAGTACAGCGCATCGGCATCAGGAACGTCGCGCAACTGGCTGCGGGTCACGTCGCCGGCGCCGGGGCGCTCGACTTTGATCACGTCGGCCCCGAACCACGCCAACAACTGCGTACACGCCGGGCCGGCTTGCACGTGGGTGAAATCGATGATCTTGATACCGCTCAGAGGTTTGTTGTCCATGTCATATCTCCTTATTCAATGACTCACAAAAAAATTACTTCTTCTTGGCTGCCGTCGGGTTCAGGCTGGTAATGCGCCCGCTTTCAGTGCCCGCCGTCTCGTCAATAACTGCATTGATCAACGTGGGCTTGCGAGAGCGGAATGCCTCTTCAATGCCCGCGCGCAATTCCTCAGGCGTGGTGGCCTGGACACCCACGCCGCCAAAAGCCTGCATCATCATGTCATAGCGCGCGCCTTTGACAAACACGGTCGGTGCCACGTCCGGCCCGCCAGTCGGGTTTACGTCAGTGCCCTTGTACACGCCGTTGTTGTTCATCACAACCACGCAAACCGGCAGGTTGTAGCGACAAATCGTCTCGACCTCCATGCCGGAGAAACCAAATGCGCTGTCACCTTCAACGGCCAGCACCTGCTGACCAGTGACCACGGAGGCTGCAACCGAAAAGCCCATGCCAATGCCCATGATGCCCCAGGTGCCCACATCCAGGCGCTTGCGCGGCTTGTACATGTCGACGATCGAACGGGTGAAATCCAGCGCGTTGGCGCCTTCGTTAACCAAAATGGTGTCCTGGTGCTGACGCATGATGTCTTTGACCACAGCCAAAGCGCTGTGAAAGTTCATCGGGCTCGGGTTCTTGGCCAGGGTGTCTGCCATCTTGGCAATGTTCTTGCCCGTGCGCTCCGAGATCGCGCCGGTCCACTCGGCTGGCGGACGGCTCCAGTTGTCGCCCATCGCAGAGAGCAAGGCCGACACGCACGAACCAATGTCACCAATCACTGGCGCATCGATGGCCACGTTGCTGTCTGCCTCGATCGGCGAAATGTCGATCTGCACATACTTCTGAGCACCCCAGGCTTTGTGGTTGGCGCCGCCCCAGGTCTTGCCCTTGCCATGCGACAACAGCCAATTCAGACGCGCGCCGATCAGCACCACCACGTCGGCTTCAGGCAGCACGAACGAGCGCGCCGCCGCGGCAGACTGCGCATGGGTGTCTGGCAGGATGCCCTTGGCCATTGACATCGGCAGATAAGGAATACCCGACTTCTCGATCAAGGCGCGAATCGCCTCATCAGCCTGTGCGTACGCTGCGCCCTTACCCAGCAAAATCAGGGGCTTCTTCGCGCCTTTGAGCAGGTCTACAGCACGCTCGATTGCGTCGCTGGCGGGAATTTGACGTGGCGCAGGGTCCACAACCTCGATCAAGGAACGACGACCGGCCTCCAGCGGCATGGTCTGGGCAAACAGTTTGGCTGGCAAGTCCAGGTAGACGCCGCCGGGGCGGCCTGAGACCGCAGAGCGAATCGCACGGGCAACACCCACGCCAATATCTTCTGCATTGAGCACCCGATAAGCCGCCTTGCACAGGGGCTTGGCAATCGCCAGTTGGTCCATTTCTTCATAGTCGCCCTGCTGCAGGTCAACGATTTCGCGCTCAGACGAGCCGCTGATCAGAATCATGGGGAAACAGTTGGTGGTTGCATTGGCCAGCGCCGTCAGGCCATTCAAAAAGCCTGGTGCCGACACCGTCAGGCAAATACCGGGCTTTTGGGTCAGAAACCCCGCTGCCGCTGCGGCGTTGCCTGCGTGCTGTTCGTGCCGAAAGGAAATCACGCGAATGCCCTCGGCCTGGGCCATGCGGGTCAAGTCCGTGATCGGAATCCCGGGAAGGCCAAAAATCGCGTCGATGCCGTTGAGCTTGAGTGCCTCAATCAGCAAGTGGAAACCGTCAATGGTTTCAGTGGATGCGTCGGTTTCAGACATGGTGTGCGAACTCTAAGTAAGGGGCAAAAGCTTGCGCAAAATCGATTTACCAGCAAGCACAAACTGGGGCTCCCAACGCAATGCCACAACTGGCAGGGGCCGCGATCGGAGAGACAGAATTATCCAAAAACACCCGCTCTTCGCAGTTGACCGCAGTCAATTTTCAAAAAAATCGCTACACGACAAGGCCCGAGCGGGGTCAGCGCTTCGCGCTGCACAGGCTGTCGGCCCCGCCAAGCCGGCAAACAAGGACGAACAAGCCAGGCCTTTTGATCGGGCCAGCCAACCGGGACGTGCCCAATGCCTAGCCCTGGGAAAGACCACACGCTGGGGACAAGTCTGGGGACAAAGCAGGGGCAAGCCCCTGACAAAACGCCTCACCCTGGGGATAAGTCCTGAATAAGTGGCAGCCAGTCTGGCGCCAAACGGTCGCCACGTAGCTGCTCAGAGCGGCACCATATCCAGGCCCCTGCCGCGGCGCAACAAGCCAGGCTTGCCGTACATGACTCACGCCAATGCAGCGAGAGGCAGACCTGCGGATGAGGCTTCGAACACTACATTGGCCGATGGCCGCGCAAGGCCAACTGATGCAAATTGTCCTCAACCGATGCCATCAGGCGGGCCACCAAATCATCGGGCGCCTGGCCACTCTCGTGCAGCGCAACATTAACCTGTCTGGCCAGGGTGCTGGTCTGGGTCGCGCCACACATGCCCGATGAACCCACGAGGGTATGAGACAGCTTGCACATGGCATCCGCATCTTTGCTGAACTGCGCTGCTTTCCAGTCAGGCACCCACTGACCCAGGTCATTGGCATACAACTGAAGCGTCTCGGCAAGTCCTTGCTCGTCCGAGCCGAAAATGCTTCGCAATTCGCTCAGATCAAAGCCAGCTGGATCGCCACCCTTGTCTTCATGCGCTGGTGTGGACATATTTTTCTCCTCGTTTTGACCACCTGCGGGCGACCCGGCCCGGGTGTCAGGACTCAAAAATTGGCGCAAGATTGCCCTGACATCAGACTCGCGAAGCGGCTTGACCAGGAAATCATTCATACCAGCCGAAAGCGCCCTGGCGCGGTCTTCTTCATACGCCGCTGCCGTCACCGCCACGATTGGCACTTGTTGACCCCAGGCCGCTGCTCGAATGGCTTTAGTTGCCTCCAGGCCGCCCATCTCCGGCATGTGCATATCCATGAGCACCAGGTCGACCTTATCAAGCGCCTGCTCGGCCAGGCGCTCGACGCCGAGGCGCCCATTGCCTGCTGTCTCAACCCGTAGGCCCACATCCTCCAGCAAGCGCCTGGCAACCAGACGATTGAGCGCGTTGTCCTCCACAACCAGCACGAGCCCAGAAAAACGCTCTGGCTCGTCATCGTTGCTGGCTGCAGCACGGGTGTGCCCCGCTGGGGTCTCAGCGCCTGCGGGGACCCCCGGCTGGGCATCGGGAAGGTCCGGGGCGTGACCCATTGGCAGAGGAATCTCGACCCAAAACACGCTGCCATAGCCAGGCTCGGACTCAACGCCAATCGATCCGTTCATCAACAAAGCGAGCTGCTTACAAATACTCAGGCCCAAACCAATGCCACCGTAGCGTCGCTTGACCGAGCCGTCAGCCTGCGTGAAGCGGTTAAACAGTCGTTCTTTCGCTTCGGCTGGTATTCCGGGCCCCGTGTCTGCGATTTCGAGTCGCAGCCCGCCGCCGTCGCCTGCCTGAGCAGCGAGCGACTTGACACGCAAAATGACCTTGCCCTGGCTCGTGAATTTGATGGCATTGGAGAGGAAATTGTTCAAGATTTGCCGAAGCTTTTCCTCATCGCCCAGGTAAGTTGCAGAGGCACAGGCCTCTTCAACCTCCATCGTCAACGAAAGACCCTTGTCCCGCGCAGCACCTCGGTGCAGGGAAACAACCGACGATGCAAGCAGTTGAATCGACAGGGGCTTGCTGACGAGTCGAACCGAATTAGCCTGCAAGCTCGAAAAGTCCAAAATGTCATTGAGCAGGCCCATCATCGATTCACCCGACTGCTTGATGGCAAGCAGGTCGTCTCTCTGACGTTCGTTCAATTCACTGCGCAACAAGCCAGGCAAAAGCCCCAGCACGGCGTTCATCGGTGTGCGAACCTCGTGACTCATAACAGCCAGGAATTCGGTCTTCGCACGGTTCGCTGCTTCTGCAGCTTCCTTGGCCTCTTCCAGATGCCGACGCGCCGACACCTGAGCGCTGACGTCGTGCATCACACACAGGCCGTGGACACCCGCTGCATCCACAAACTGAAATACAGACAACTCCAAGGTCCTTGTCTCGCCAACGGGCATTTGAAGTGTCAGCCGATGTCGTCCCGGTGGAGGTATGCCATCTGGGTTTTGCAAAAATTGCACCCAGGGGTCTGATGACAACCGATCAGCGCTGCACGCAATGCAAAGAAAAAATGCTTTTTGTTTTGCATCCAGCAGATAGTTGCCAAACACATGCTCTGCCGCTGGATTCCATTGCTCCGCCCGGCCACGGACGTCCAGCAGCAAGACGACGTCGGTCGCGCCTTGCAGCACCTTGTCGAAGCGGTCCAGCGAGGACATCAGATCGGTCACATCCTGAATCGTGCCGAACTCAATGCGGCCGCCCTGCTCGTCGGTTTCAAAGCGGCCGCTCAACTTCACCCACTTGATCAGGTCGCCATCGGCAATGCGAACGCTCATGTCGAACCGGCCGCTCTGGTGTGCCCGTTTCAGAGCCCTGTCAAAGGCCGATTGATCTTCCGCAAGCAGGTGACGCCGCAAATCGACGATGCCCAGATCCTGACTCAAACCGCCTCGCACAATGGACGCAACCTGCGAAGAAACGGCGTATCGGCCGTCTACCCCCCGGCTCCAGGTGCCAACCTTGCCGGCGTCCTGTGAGCGCTCCATCTCCTCTTGGCGATCTCGCAAAGCCTTAGTTTTGGTCTGAACCTCTTGCTCAATCAAGATGCGACGGCCAGAGAGAATTAAAAACGACACCTGATAAAGAATGGCAATCAACAACAGCAACAGGGGAGGCCAAATGCCAAACAAGGACCCTGCGCTCACCGGCCAATCTAGCGGCCAAGCCTCTAACGCCCACTGCTGATCTGCAAACTCAATGTTCTGCCTCATGGGTCCACCCACGGAGGCTGGCGGCGCCTCCCCACTGGCCAGGACCGGCTCATCCTTGCCCGGCGCGTAAAGCCTGAAGCCTATCGGGCGCTTCATGCCCTTCGCCACTCTTGTCATCAGCGGCTCCAAACGAACCACAGCCACGGCAAAGCCAAACAAATCACGTTGGGCTAGGTCACCGGCCTTTTGCACAAATGAAAACGCAGGCGTCAGCATGAGCACGCCGGGGAGCCCATCCTGCACCAGCGTAATCGGCGCGGTCACAGACGTTGAGGCGTTCTTGATTGCAGCCGCAATCGCGACTCTTCGAACCGGCTCAGAGTTAATGTCAAAACCCACGGCACCTCGGTTCTGCGCGAGTGGCGCGATGTAGGTCACCGGCACATACACGCGGCCGTCGGGCGTAACCGGGCCCACCTTGCCGTCAGCGCCTCGGGACTTCACTTCGAAGGACGAACCCAGCCGCGCGCTGGCACGTGCTTCAAAGCCTGGACGCTCAGCCTCCGTGATGTAAGCATTAAAAGACAGCGCGGCCACCTCTTCATTCGCACCCAGAAGCGACTCAGCGAATTCTCCAAACCTTTGATAACTCAGGTCCGGATCCAGCACGAACCAGGTGCGCAAAGACTGCAAAACACTTCCAAAGGCGCTGAGCCGGTTAGAAATTCCGACTCGCACATCCTGGACAACGTTGTTGATCTCATCACGCGCTTTATCTCTGCCCTGTTTTTGAATTTGAAGCGAGAGCAACAGAAGGACCATCAAAAGAACGGCTGTTGTAACCCAGGTTATGCGCCGTGACCCACCCCAGGCCGAGGACCGACGGGTCAGCCATCTCAAGGCCAATGGCACCGCCAACACCATGCCCAGCGAATCACCCAGCCACCAGTCACGCCAGACCACAAAAAAATCGTTTTCTGACACCGCGCCAGACCATACCAAGGACCCCACGCCAATGGTCGAAGACAGCAAACAGGTTGCCGGCAAAAGCAGGAACAAGACAACAATATCGCGGTCTTGAATCAGTTCAATCGATCGCACACCCGACAGGCGTTGGCTCAGGTCAGCAGCGGCATAGGCCTGCAGCATCGCGCCCAAGACAATCGCAAAGCCAGCCAGGCCCATGCTATCGAGCCCGATATAGGCTATCTGGAAGGTCAAAACCCCAAGGCCAAGACCTGACAACACCCGACGGCCGTACAGCACGGCCCAGACGAATGCCCAACCCGCCGCGGGGAAGAAAGGAATGCCGATCCCCCAAGGCGAGAGCAACTTGACCGCGCCGAAGGCCAGCGCGAAATAGCCGACACCAGCGATCAGGTTAAGGGTTAGGGGGGAGACGCTGGCAAACCGAAAGCCGGGCGGCTGATTACTGAGACTTGCGAGCATGACATCCTGCGGGTCTTTACTTGAAACACTATCCAAGTATCAGTCGCACGAGCGCAAAAGATTGGCGGAAATGTTTCAGGAATGGCGGAGGTCTCTCAGTCCTTCGTCGTCAGTTCGCACTGGCCCAGCGTCGGGCGTTGCGCCAAAGGTGCATCCAGGGGCTTGCCTGATCAAGCGCGCCGTTGGTCCAACTCATTTGCACGTTTCTGAAAACGCGCTCAGGATGCGGCATCATCGCCGTGAAGCGTCCGTCAACAGTGGTGACAGCGGTCAGGCCTCCCGGGCTGCCGTTGGGGTTCATCGGATAGATCTCTGTGGGGCGACCCTGATGGTCGACAAAACGCATGGCAGTCAGCACCTGAGCAGCATCACCTCGCTGCGAGAAGTTCGCAAACCCTTCACCGTGCGCCACTGCCACGGGCAAACGACTGCCCGCCAGGCCGCTTAGAAAGATCGACGCAGAGGGCAACACCTCCACCAGCGACAGGCGTGCCTCGAAACGCTCGCTCTGGTTGGTGGTGAACCGAGGCCAGGCCAGCGCGCCAGGAATGATGTCAGCCAGTTCGGCAAACATCTGGCAGCCGTTACACACGCCCAGGCCAAACGTGTCGCGTCGTTCAAAAAAAGCCTGAAACTGCGCCTCGAGCATTGCATTGAACGTGATAGACCGCGCCCAGCCGATGCCTGCGCCCAAGGTGTCCCCGTAGGAAAAACCGCCGCAGGCGACCAGTCCCACAAAATCGGCCAGGTCAGCGCGTCGCTGTTGCAGGTCTGTCATGTGCACGTCCACCGCCTCAAAGCCTGCCGCATCAAAGGCATAGGCCATTTCGACATGCGAATTGACGCCCTGCTCACGAAGAATCGCCACGCGCGGGCGAGACAGCGCCAGCGCCGGCGCCGCCTGAGCACCTGCGGGCTGGGGAACACCATCGAGCACGAAATGGGTATGCAAGCCCGGATCGTCAGTCTGAATGGCCAGGGCGTGCTCGCTGTCGGCACAGTCCAGGTTGTCACGCACCCGGCAAATCTGCCAACTGCGCAAGTCCCATGCACTCAGCAGCTCAGACAGTGACGCGCTGAAGACGGATTTGGCATCCCGCCAAACCTGCACCGCGCCCACGCCGACCTGAATGGGCGAGTCTTTCGGCCGCGTGCTGCCCACCACATGGCTGCACGCGCCCAGGCCATGCTGGCGCAGGACTTGGAGCACCGCGTCACGATCAGGCGCAGGCACCTGTAGCAGCGCACCCAGCTCTTCATTGAACAATGCCTTCAGGGTGAGCTCATCACGCCGTGCACTGACCTGCTGCGCCCAGTTGCGCCCGTCGCCGACATCCATGCGGCTGTCGGTGAGCCCGTCGCCTTCGGTGGTCAGCATATCGACATTCAAAGCCACACCGACGCGAGCGGCAAAGGCCATCTCGCAAGCCGCAGCCCACAAGCCACCGTCACTGCGGTCATGGTAGGCCAGCAGTTGCCCGGCGGCGCGCAATTCGTTGACAGCGCGCACCAGGCGAACCAGGTCTTGGGGGTCGTCCAGGTCGGGCACCTCATCGCCCATCTGGTCAAGGGTTTGCGCCAGAATGCTGCCGCCCATGCGCTGGCGACCTCGGCCCAGGTCGACCAGGATCAGGCTGCTCGGTGCGCGCGCATCAAGCTGCGGCGTGAGCGTACCGCGCACGTCGCCCAGGCTGGCAAAGGCCGTCACGATCAAGGACACCGGCGAGGTCACTTGGCGCGCCTGGCCATCGTCTTGCCATTGGGTCTTCATCGACAAGGAGTCTTTGCCAACCGGTATGGAAATGCCCAGCGCAGGACACAGATCAAGTGCCACAGCCTTGACGGTTGCGTAAAGTGCCGCGTCTTCGCCGGCCTCGCCGCAGGCTGCCATCCAGTTGGCCGAGAGCTTGACGCGATCAAGCGCAATCGGTGCGGCCAGTAAATTGGTGATCGCCTCGGCCACCGCCATGCGCCCAGCGGCGGGCGCGTTCAAGGTGGCCAGCGGGGTTCGCTCGCCCATGGCCATGGCTTCGCCGGCAAAGCCGTCAAAGTCCGCTAGCGTCACGGCGCAATCGGCAACCGGAACCTGCCAGGGTCCGACCATCTGGTCGCGATGGGTGAGCCCGCCGACTGCACGGTCGCCGATGGTGACCAGAAATCGCTTGGAGGCCACGCTCGGATGCGCCAGAACCTTGAAGACCGCATCGGCCAAGCCGACGCCGCGAAGATCCAGGGGCGCGAAACGACGAATCTGGCTGCGCACCTGGCGGTGCATTTTGGGCGGCTTGCCCAGCAGGACATCCATGGGCATGTGCACCGCCAAGCCTGCTTCGCCTGAAGCGTCCTCAGCTTGGGCCTTGTGCGTGGCTTCAGTTTGCGTCCCAGCGCTGAGCAGGCCTTGGCCCAATAGCAGCTCGCGCGCCGCAGTGGCCAGCCCTACCACCGCAAACGGGCAACGCTCGCGCTCGCACAAGGCGCGAAACAAAGCCAGCGAGGACGGCGCGATCGCCAGTACGTATCGCTCCTGGCTTTCATTGCACCAGATTTCCTTGGGCGCCAGGCCGGACTCTTCCAAGGGCACCGCGTTAAGGTCAAAGCGTGCACCACGGCCCGCGTCGTTCGTCAGTTCGGGGAATGCGTTGGAGAGACCGCCAGCGCCGACGTCGTGAATCGCCAGGATCGGGTTGTCATCGCCGCGCAGCCAGCATTGGTTGATGACCTCCTGCGCGCGCCGCTCGATCTCGGGGTTGCCACGCTGAACCGAATCGAAGTCAAGTTGTTCGGCATTGGCGCCGCTGCTCATGGAACTGGCGGCGCTGCCGCCCATGCCGATGCGCATGCCAGGCCCACCCAACTGGATCAACAAGCTTCCGGGCGCAAACGCAAGCTTGTGCGTCAACTTGGCATCAATGCTTCCCAGGCCGCCAGCAATCATGATCGGCTTGTGATAGCCGCGCTGCTCAACGCGCTCGTGCTCAATGCCCGACCCATCGGATGCGACATAGCGCAGGCTTTGCTCGTACTCACGGAAATATCCCAGCAGATTGGGCCGGCCGAATTCATTGTTGAACGCGGCGCCGCCGAGGGGTCCCTCGACCATGATCTGCAAGGGGCTGGCCAGATGCGAGGGGCGTCCGTAGGTTGACTCGGGCTCGGGCGCCCTCAGAGCAGGCGCCGTCATCGCTGTCTGCTCCTCGGAAATTGGAATCTGACCCCAATTAATTTTCGACACCGTGAAGCCGGTGAGGCCGGCTTTGGGTTTGGAGCCGCGGCCGGTCGCGCCCTCGTCGCGGATTTCGCCGCCGGCGCCGGTGGAGGCGCCCGGAAAGGGCGAGATCGCGGTTGGGTGGTTGTGCGTCTCCACTTTCATCAGAACATGTGACAAAGCACGCTCACTGCGATAGACCGGCGCCTGATGCAAACCAGAAACCGTGCTGGCGGCAAACCGCTGCACCCAGGCGCCCTCCATCACCGAGGCGTTGTCCGAGTAAGCCACCAGCATGTGCTGCGGATGGCACTGGTGGGTGTGGCGAATCATCTGAAACAGGCTTTGCGGCTGGAGCTGCTCATCGATCGTGAACTGGGCGTTGAAGATCTTGTGACGGCAGTGCTCGCTGTTGGCCTGCGCAAACATCATCAACTCCACGTCAGTCGGGTTGCGCCGCAACTGGGTGAAGGCCTCAACCAGGTAATCCATCTCGTCACTGGCCAGCGCCAGGCCAAAGCTCTGGTTGGCCGCTTCCAGCGCCGCGCGCCCGCCACCCAGAACATCGACACGGGCCATGGGCGTAGCAGGTAAATCCTGAAACAAGGCGAAGGCTTGCTCGCGCTGCGTCAGCACGCTCTCGGTCATGCGGTCATGCAGCACATCCGACAGGGCCTGGCGCTGCGCAGCCTGAAGCCCTGGGCGCGCCATCAGGCCCAAAGCAAAGCCGATGCGGTACTCAGTGAGCCGCTCGATGCGTCGCACCGACAGGCCGCAGTTGTGCGCAATGTCTGTGGCTTTCGAGGCCCAGGGCGATACCGTCCCCAGCCGCGGGCTGACGATGAACAAATCGCCCTTGGCGTTGGCGCCTGCCGCTTCACCGTAGCGCAACAGCTCAGCCAGGCGCTCGCGCAAATCAGGCTTCGGCGCCTCTTCGGTGGCAACCACATGGACATAGTGCGCCTCGACGCCCTGAACTTTGTCGTCAACAGCGCGCAATCGCGCCAGGAGCTGGCGCGCCCGGAAGGGACTTAGCGCATTGCCGCCATCAAAAAAGGAGAAGTGCAAACTCAAAATGCGGCCTGTGCGTGGTGCTGTCGGGGAAGATGTCTGGGGCAGCACGGAGCAGTACGGCCTTCGATGCCGACAAATTTTAGCGAGCAGAGACCGGTTCGCGTGCTGCAAACCCAATGGGATAATCGGTACGCATGAGCATCACCATCAAAGATGAAGCAGGCGTTGCCGGCATGCGCCTGGCTGGTCGCTTGGCCGGCGAACTCCTGGACTACCTCGCGCCACACGTGCAGGCTGGCGTCACCACCAACGAAATCGATCGCCTGGCCGAGGCCTACACCACCGAGGTTCTTGGCGCGATCTCAGCGCCCCTGAATTACGCCCCGGGCGGGCACCAGCCCTACCCGAAATCCATTTGCACCTCAATCAACCACCAGGTCTGTCACGGCATTCCCAACGACAAGCCGCTGAAGAAAGGCGATATCGTCAACGTCGACGTCACGGTCATCAAAGATGGCTGGCACGGCGACTCGAGCCGCATGTTTGAAGTCGGGGAAACCTCGCTGGCGGCGCGGCGCCTGTGCCGGCTAACCCATGAAGCGATGTGGAAGGGCATCATGATGGTGCGCGATGGCGCTTACCTGGGCGACATCGGCCATGCGATTCAAACCTTTGCCGAAGGTCATGGCCTCAGTGTGGTGCGCGAGTTCTGCGGCCACGGCATCGGCCAGAAGTTTCACGAAGACCCCCAAATCCTGCACTACGGCCGCCCGGGCACCCTGGA
>JAYQPP010000007.1:0-112850 GCA_038145425.1 Comamonadaceae bacterium
GTCTTGCCGTGATCAACGTGCCCAATCGTGCCCACGTTGACGTGCGGCTTGGTTCGGGTGAATTTTTCTTTTGCCATGTTTCATTTCTCCAAAGAGCAAGTCTCGTGTTGTGGTTTTACGTCTGCACGATGTTGCTTTCTCCCCCCGCACGAGAAAACAGGGGGGCACACCGTCGCAGACAACTTCAAAACAGTCTCCGCCAAAGCACGACAGCATTAGCGCCGATCCTGCGTGGCCTGGGTTGCCGAAGCAACCCTTTATTCCAAACGGACTGGCCATGCCGCAACGGCGGCCGGCCAGCGCCTCAGCCCATTACTTCGCCCGAGCCGCCATGATCGCTTCGGTCACATTGCGCGGTGCCTCGGCGTAGTGCTTGAACTCCATGGTGTAGGTTGCGCGGCCTTGCGACATCGAGCGCAAAGTGGTCGAGTAACCAAACATCTCCGACAGCGGAACTTCAGCTTTGATCGCCTTGCCCCCGCCAGGCATGTCATCCATGCCCTGCACCATGCCGCGACGAGACGACAGGTCGCCCATCACGTTGCCGGCGTAGTCTTCGGGGGTCTCCACCTCGACCGACATCATGGGCTCCAGGATGACGGGGTTGGCTTTGCGGCAGCCGTCTTTGAAACCAAAGATGGCAGCCATCTTGAAGGCCAGTTCATTCGAGTCCACGTCGTGGTAGGAACCGAAATGCAGCGTGACTTTGACATCGACCACCGGGTAGCCGGCCATCACGCCCTGCGTTACAGCTTCCTGAATACCTTTTTCAACCGCCGGGATGTACTCGCGCGGCACCACACCGCCCTTGATGGCGTCCACAAACTCGATGCCTTTGCCGGCCTCGTTGGGCTCGATCTTGAGCACCACGTGACCGTACTGACCCTTACCACCGGACTGGCGAACAAACTTGCCCTCGGCTTCGTCGACGGTCTTGCGAATGGTTTCGCGGTAAGCCACCTGCGGCTTACCCACATTGGCTTCGACGCCAAACTCGCGCTTCATGCGGTCAACAATAATCTCCAGGTGCAGCTCGCCCATGCCGCCAATCAGGGTCTGGCCGGACTCCTCATCGGTTTTGACGCGGAAAGATGGGTCTTCCTGCGCCAGACGCTGCAGGGCAATACCCATTTTTTCCTGGTCGCCCTTGGTCTTGGGCTCAACCGCCTGGGTAATCACCGGCTCCGGAAACACCATGCGCTCCAGGGTGATCACAGCGCTAGGATCGCACAAGGTCTCGCCCGTGGTGACGTCTTTAAGGCCCACACAGGCGGCGATGTCGCCAGCAACAATTTCAGCAACCTCGTCGCGTTTGTTGGCATGCATCTGGACGATACGCCCAATACGCTCTTTTTTGCCACGAATCGGGTTGTACACCGTGTCGCCCTTTGACAGGACGCCAGAGTACACACGCACGAAGGTCAACTGACCCACAAAGGGGTCGGTCATCAATTTGAAAGCGAGCGCGGAGAACTTTTCTTTGTCGTCAGCCTTGCGCGTGACTTCTTTCTCGTCTTCGTCAAAGCCCGGGACCGGTGGCACATCCACCGGCGAGGGCATTAACTCGATCACCGCATCGAGCATGCGCTGAACGCCTTTGTTCTTGAAGGCTGTGCCGCAGAGCATGGGCTGGATCTCACAGGCAATCGTGCGCAGACGCAAGCCCTGCGTAATTTCCTCTTCACTGAGCTCCCCATCTTCGAGGTACTTGTTCATCAGCTCTTCGTTGGCTTCGGCAGCCGCTTCAACCATCTTCTCGCGCCACTCTTTAGCGGTTTCCAACAGATCGGCTGGAATGTCTTCAAAGCTGAATTTCATGCCCTGGGTGGCTTCGTCCCAGATGATGGCCTTCATCTTGCGCAGGTCGACCACGCCCTTGAAACTGTCCTCGGCACCGATCGGAATCACGATCGGCACCGGGCTGCCTTTAAGGCGGGTTTTCATCTGATCCACGACCTTGAAGAAGTTGGCACCGGTGCGGTCCATCTTGTTCACAAAGGCCAAACGAGGTACTTTGTACTTGTTGGCTTGGCGCCAGACCGTCTCCGACTGCGGCTGCACGCCACCCACGGCACAGTACACCATGCACGCGCCGTCGAGCACGCGCATGGAACGCTCCACCTCAATGGTGAAGTCCACGTGGCCAGGGGTGTCAATGATGTTGATGCGGTGCTCAGCAAATGCGCCGTCCATGCCTTTCCAGAAACAGGTGGTGGCAGCCGAAGTAATCGTGATGCCGCGCTCTTGCTCCTGCTCCATCCAGTCCATGGTGGCCGCGCCATCATGCACCTCACCGATCTTGTGGTTCACACCGGTGTAGTAAAGAATGCGCTCGGTGGTGGTGGTTTTGCCGGCGTCAATGTGTGCCGAGATACCGATGTTGCGGTAGCGCTCGATAGGGGTATGGCGAGCCATGATGGATCCTTAATTGATCTGTATCTAGTGAGACTTTGGCCACCCGACGTGGCCTGGCGGCAAGAGGCGAACCGTCGCCCCCTGCTCAAACGGTCGATCAGAAGCGGAAGTGCGAGAACGCCTTGTTGGCTTCTGCCATGCGGTGAACCTCGTCACGCTTCTTCATGGCACCGCCGCGACCTTCAGTTGCTTCCAGCAACTCATTGGCCAGGCGCAAGGCCATGGACTTCTCGCCGCGCTTGCGGGCTGCTTCCTTGATCCAACGCATGGACAGAGCCAGACGACGAACAGGGCGCACCTCAACCGGCACCTGGTAGTTAGCGCCGCCCACGCGGCGCGACTTCACTTCAACCAGGGGTTTGACATTGTTAATGGCCACGACAAAGGCCTCGAGCGGGTCTTTGTCGGGATGTTTTTTCTCGATTTGCTCGAGCGCGCCGTAGATGATGCGCTCTGCAACCGCCTTCTTGCCGCCTTCCATGATCACGTTCATGAATTTAGACAGCTCGACATTGCCGTACTTGGGATCCGGCAGGATTTCACGTTTAGGGACTTCGCGACGACGTGGCATTTCTTTCCTCTTTGCTTCAGTTGGCACCCAAAGGCACCGCGAGAGTTAAAAATAAGGCTCTCACTTACTCGACCCGACAACCGGGCCAGTTCGCCTGACCGCCGCGCCACGCAGCAGACAGGCACCGACACCAACAACAGGCTTATTTGGCCTTGGGACGCTTCGCGCCGTACTTGGAGCGAGCCTGCTTGCGGTCTTTCACGCCCTGCAGGTCCAGCGAACCGCGCACGATGTGATAGCGCACGCCCGGCAAGTCTTTCACCCGGCCACCGCGCACCAGCACCACGCTGTGCTCTTGCAGATTGTGACCTTCACCACCGATGTACGAGATCACCTCAAAGCCGTTGGTCAGGCGCACTTTGGCGACCTTACGCAAGGCAGAGTTCGGCTTCTTAGGCGTCGTGGTGTACACGCGGGTGCACACACCACGGCGCTGGGGGGAATTTTCCATCGCCGGGCTCTTGGACTTGACGGTTTCCACCGCGCGCCCCTGGCGAATCAACTGGTTAATGGTTGGCACAAAAGCCTCCTAAAAACAAACGTCCCTAAACGTCTGGAACAACAATCAGAATCGAAAACGAAAAACCCTTCGGAATTTCCGAAAAGCCCAAGATTATATCAACTTAGCTACAGAGCAAGAAATTATTTGACCCAAAGGCGCAAAGTGTCCCACGCGCGGCCCATCAAGCCCGCCTGCTCCACCGCCTCCAGGCTGACCAGCGGCACCTCTTTCACGACCGTGCCAGCCACACTGATTTTCAGCACACCCACCTTTTGGTCCTTGCTAAACGGCGCAATCAAAGGCTCTGGGTAAACCACCTGCGTGGTGAATTTCGGCCCGGATCCGGCAGGCACCGTGACCACAACCGGCTTTTCCGGACCCAGAGCCAGCTTGGGCGTCACACCCTTCCAAAGCACTGGCGTCACCACGGACTGACGTGCATTGAAGAGAACACTGGCCTCGTAGGCGGTGTAGCCCCAATTGAGTAGTTTTTGCGCCTCGTTAGCACGGTCGTTCGCACTTTTTGCACCCAACACAATGGCCAGAAGCCGCCGGCCACCTTCTGCCTCAACCGAGCCGCCGCCGGCGTTGAGCACCTTGAGCCCAGGCACCTCGCGCCGGGCCGTGGCAATCAGGCAATAGCCAGCCGCCTCGGTGTGCCCGGTCTTCAAGCCGTCAACGCTTGGATCCCGAAACAGCAAGAGGTTGCGGTTGGTGTCGTTGGCCGCTGGCGTGCCGGGATAACGGTATTTTTTGATCGAGTAGTACTTGAATTCTTGCGGAAAGTCGGCCATCAAACGAGCGGCCAGCACGCTCAAGTCACGCGCAGTGGTCGTGTGCCCGGCCTCGGTCAGGCCTTCCGGGTTTTTGTAAGCGGTGTTTTTCAGCTCCAGCAGCTTGGCCTGATCGTTCATCAGCTGCACAAAGCGCTCTGCGCTTCCTGCCACGCCCTCTGCCAGCGCCATGGTCGCGTCATTGCCGCTTTGAACAATCATGCCCTTGATCAGATCCTCCAAGGGAACCTGCATGCTCGGCTCGATAAACATACGCGAGCCCGGCATCTTCCAGGCACGTTTGCTGACGCTAAAAGTCTGCGCCAGGTCCACTTTTTTCGCGCGCAAGGCGTCAAACACCACGTAAGCCGTCATCAGCTTGGTCAGTGATGCCGGCTCCACCGGCATGTCGATGTCTTTTTGCGCCAGGATTTGATTGGTTGTGACGTCAAGCAACAAATAGGACTTGGCAGCAATGTCCGGTGGGCGGGGTGTCTGCGCGCCTGCTGCAAGCGCCATCATCGAGACCAAAACAATTAACAAACTTTTCATCATGCATACCTGTTCGCCTGCGGCAAACGGGCTCTCTTTTAAAACTCGAAAATAACAGGAAGCCAAGCGCCAGCGACTGTGCTCGCCGAGACAATGCCGAGATCAACGGCCAATATCTGGCGCAATCAACAACCGCTCGACCACCTCCCCATTTAAGAGGTGTGCGCTGACGATCTCATCGACGTCGCTGTGGTCGAGGTAGGTGTACCAAACGCCCTCGGGATAAACCACCACTGCAGGGCCGCCAGCGCAGCGGTCAAGACAACCCGCCCGGTTCACCCGGATGCCGCCGGGGCCTGCCAGTCCGGCGGCCTTGATCTGCCCCTTGCAACGGTCAAAAGCTGCCATGGCGTCGTGCTGCGCGCAGCAGGCCTCGCCATTGCTGCGCTCATTGACGCAAAAAAAGATATGCCGCTTGTAGTAAGCGGCGGCAACTGGGGGCTCTGGTGGGCCCGGTGGCTGGTCCGAGGCGGCGTTCATGGCCGAGATTTTAGTTTTTTGTTTCGCGCGACCACAGCAAGGTCATGACATAAGCCAAAGCCGCATAGGGCCAAAACCAACCCAGCCACTGCGCCAATCCATGAAAGCGAATGAATCGCCCTTGCTCCCAGAGAAAGAGGGCCTGCTCAAAGTACGGATCGATTGGCAACTGGTTGATCAGGCTGATGTACGCACCCAGTGCCAGCAAGGCCAAGGACAGACACACCCAGCGCGACACCCATAACAGCGACAAGCCAGCCAAAATCGCGCAGAACATCGCACCCTGCGACGGGATGTTGACCCATGCCCAGGCACGAGCGGGCCCAAAGCTCAGCGCCGCACTCAGCGCGGTGGCGCCAGCGCCCAAGACCATGATGCTTACCAGGGCCCAGATTCGCTTGCCTTTATCACGCAAGACGCAGTAGCCAATCAACACCGGGATCATCAGCCCCAGAAAAATACATAGCCACTCCAGCGCTGGTGCCGGATCTGGTGCGCGCTGTCCTGCTGCCAAGCTATGCAAACCCGGGACCTCCTGCAACCAGGCACCGAGCCTGGCCTGCACCCGCTGCAAGGCCTGGCCCAAGCCAAACGGCACCACCAGCGGGAACAACAAGGACAGCGGCCACAGCGCCAACAAGACCAATCCGCCGCGTGCATTGCTGACAAACAATTGCTGACGCCATTGACTCCAGCGTTGCACCACGCCTGCTTTGTCCAGCACCCAGGCACTCACTGCACCAAGCGCCGAACCCAGGCCATTGAGGAACAGGTCGAGATTAGACGGAATTCGTACCGGCAGATAAACCTGCAAGGTCTCCAACGCGAGTGACAAGACCACGCCCACCGCGATACTGATGCGAATCGCCCCCCTGGCCAAGCCACTGCGAATCAAGGCCAGGCACAGGAAGAAACCCAAGGGACCATAGCCAAGAACATTGGCCACGACGTCGAACACGGTCCAGTACTTGGGCAGCGGGGCGAACAAATACAACCAGGGCGCGATCCCTTGGTCCCGCCAATTCAAAAAAGGAAACAAACTGGCGTACACCACCAGCGCGCCGTACACCAAAGCCAGCGGCCACGCGGAAGACTTGTGTGCGCTCATGCCTCAGCAAGCCCCCCTATCGCCACGGTTGGCGCTTGACCGACAAGATTCGGTGGCTTCACAGGCGGATCTGCTTGGGCGTCAAAGCTGTCTGCTTGGTGCATCTGGTGCTTGTGTCCATGGCTCTTAAACGGGCCGGGCCAAAAAAAACCCCAGCACAAGGCCGGGGCTGAAGCCTATATGCTGTCACACATTAAGGCCCCGCTCAGGGAGGTAAAGCGGGGGGCAGTAAACTGCCCGATCCGTATTTAACCTCAAAATGCAGCCTGCCGCAATGTTTCGGCCTCACACATTTGTGCCCATTGATCCCTGATTGAAGATCCGACGCCCATGACGCCTTATGCCAACTACCCAGCCGGTCGGCCGCGGCGACTGCGACGTGATGCATTCACGCGAAACCTGGTCCGTGAAAATCATCTCAGCAGTCATGACCTGATTTACCCGGTGTTCGTGGTCGACGGCAAAGGCCAGCGCCAGGCCGTGGCCTCGATGCCCGGCGTTGAACGCCTGAGCCTTGATCTGCTGTTGCCCGTGGCGCAAGATTGCGTGAGCTTAGGTATTCCGGTCATGGCCTTGTTTCCGGTCATCGACAACCAGCTCAAAACGCCCGATGGTCGCGAGGCGCTTAACCCCGAGGGCTTGGTCCCAAGGGTGGTGCGGGCGCTCAAAAAGGAATTCCCTGAGCTCGGCATCATGTGTGACGTGGCGCTAGATCCCTTTACAAGCCATGGCCAGGACGGTCTGCCCGACCCCAACCCAGCCGAAAACGGCTACATCATGAACGACGCCACGATCGAAGTACTGGTGCAACAAGCCCTTGTTCAGGCGCAGGCAGGCACCGACATCGTGGCGCCTAGCGACATGATGGACGGGCGCATTGGCGCCATTCGGCAAGCGCTCGAGGCGAATGGCCTGATCCACACCCGGATCATGGCTTACAGCGCGAAGTACGCCAGCGCTTTCTACGGCCCCTTTCGGGACGCGGTCGGCTCTGCAGGCAACCTGGGCAAAAGCAACAAGAAGGTGTATCAAATGGACCCTGGCAACAGCGACGAAGCGTTGCGCGAAGTGGCCATGGACATCAGCGAAGGCGCCGACATGGTGATGGTCAAGCCAGGCATGCCATATCTTGACGTCGTGCGCCGCGTCAAAGATGCTTTCAAGGTTCCAACCTTTGCCTATCAGGTGTCTGGCGAATACGCCATGCTCAATGCAGCGGCGCAGAACGGATGGCTGGACCGTGAAGCGGTGATGATGGAAAGCCTGATGGCCTTCAAGCGAGCTGGTGCAGACGGTGTGCTCACCTACTTCGCCCGGGACGCCGCCCGGCTGCTCCAGCGCTAAGCGTCGGGGTCGATCAGGCGATCCGCAAAACCATGCGCATATTCATTTTTCAGGGCGGCCAAGTTGTCGAATCGGAACAGGCGAGCGTGCCCGAGATGCTCGAGCGACTCACACCACACCAGAGTCAATTCACCTGGCTGTCCTGCAGCCGCGCGGAGTTCAGTCAGCACCAGGCCGGCGTTCAGGCCACGCTTCGTCGGCTTTGCGCACTCGAGCTAGTCGACCTGCATGTTTCGGACCTGCTCAATCCGCACTTAAGCTCGGGCTACGACTTCACGTCCAAATATGACGTCCTGATTTTTCGCCGCCTCGCATCCCCTGGCACGGCGGAACCTGACGAATCCGCCCGGCCGCACCCAAGCCGGTCCCCGCGGCGCCACCACGCGCCCATCCTTAAGCGCATCGACACGAGTGCCCTTGGCTTTGTCATCCTCGACCGACTGCTGCTCAGCGTCCATCCTGATGACTGCGCACTGCGCGACAGTTTTGCCAATCGGCTGCTGGTTGCCAGCGGCAATTTGCCAGCGCAATCGGCCAGCGCATCAGCCAGCGACGGCCGCTCGACCGGTGCACGCGGCATTCCCAGCCACCCGGCTGACCTGATGCTGCGCGTCGTGAACCATGCGGTCGACGGCTTTTTGTTGTTACGCCGCGAGCTCAGCCAACAGCTCGACGAATGGCAGGCGCAATTGCTGAGTCCGAGTGGGCGATCAGCCAACTGGCACGCCTTGCTCGATGCGCGGCAGACTTTGCATCAGCTCGATGAAACTTGTGAAGACCAGCGTGCCGCCATCAAGGCCTGGATTGAAGCCTTGAAATCCTGGCCCGACGACGACGCGCTGATGGACGCTCATCAGCGCGACCTGCTGCAAGTGCGCAGCCGCGATGTGCTCGAGCACATTGAACGCGTGGTTCACCACGTCAACCAGCTCGAGCACAACGCTGAGACCGCGGTCGAAATCCATTTCAATGCGCAAAGCCACCGCACCAGCGAAGTGATGCGAACGCTGACGGTGTTAACAGCCGTCTTTCTGCCCTTGAACCTGATTGCCGGTATCTTTGGCATGAATTTCGAATTCCTCCCCTTCATGCACACGGTCAACGGTTTTTGGATCGCAATTGCAGCCATGGCCATCATCGCCGTCGGGCTAACCCTCTTTTTCCTGCGCAACCGTTACATCGAACGCGACTGACGCATGTCCATCTGCCAACCAAGGACCCAACCATGAAACCTGTCATCCTGATTACCGGCGGCTCGCGTGGCATCGGTGCAGCCACCGCGCTCTTGGCAGCTCAGCAGGGGTATGCGGTGGGCATCAATTACAGCGCCAACGCCCAAGCGGCCCATGCGCTGGTCGATCAGATCAAAGCGAGCGGCGGCCAGGCCATTGCGATTCAAGGCGATGTTGCCGATGAAGCGCAAGTCATGGATATGTTCAAGGCGGTCGATGAGCGGCTGGGCAAACTATCGGCTCTGGTTAACAACGCTGGTGTGGTCGACGTAGCCTGCCGGGTCGACAGCATGAGCGTGCAGCGTCTGCGACGCATGTTCGACATCAACCTGCTGGGTAGTTTTTTCTGCGCCCGGGAAGCAGTGCGCCGTATGAGCACGCAGCACGGGGGCCAGGGCGGCAGCATTGTGAATGTGTCGAGCGTGGCCGCCAAGCTCGGTGGTACCGGCCAGTATGTGGACTACGCGGCAAGCAAGGGCGCGATCGACACCATGACGGTGGGCCTGGCCAAAGAAGTGGCGCTCGAGGGCATCCGCGTCAACGCGGTGCGCCCGGGCATTATTGACACCGAGATCCACGCCTCGGGCGGTCAGCCCAATCGCGTGCAGGAGATGACGCCTTTGTTGCCGATGAAGCGGCCGGGCACGGCCGAGGAGGTGGCGCAAGCCATCATGTGGCTGGTCTCGCCCTTGTCGAGCTACACCACGGGCAGCTTTGTGGACGTCACCGGCGGGCGCTAACGCATCCAGGCCTGGGTCTCAAGCGCCGATGGGCGCTGACGCGCGCGCCAACCATTGCAGCAAATAACTGTTGACCAGCGCGGCGGCTTCGTACTGAACCCAGTGCCCGTAACCCTGAAAAACCCGCTGGTCCAGGCCGGGCCGGTTGGCAAACAGGTTTTGCATGACCCAGGACGGGTCGGTCGTGACGTCGTGCTCGCCAAACAGCAACAACAGGCGATCGTTGTAATGCGCCAGGGCTTGCGACAAACCGCCAGCGTGTGAGATGGGTTTGCTGACAAAGCGCGTTCGCTGGCAGGAAAGACTGTGAATACTGAGCGCGAGGTCGTCAACTCGATCGGGCTGATGCAGCATGTGGATGAGCAGGTTGTGGCGCATCACCGCCGCCAGTGCCGCGTGGTCGCCGTCTTGCACAGCCTGCCGCCAGGGCTGCAAACGCCCACGGGCTCGCCTGGGTCCGCCGTGGCCAGCCGGCCCCAGCAGCGCCAGTGCCGTAGGCCCTTTTCGCTGCACGGCCAGATGCGCAGCCACCAGACCACCGAAAGAAAAGCCCACCAAGGCCAGCGGCGCTTGTTCATCAAAGAGCTGGTCCATGCAGGCCTGCATCACCGCCACTAAGGCGTCCAGGGTCACGACGGGCAGGGTGTCGGACTCGCCGTAACCTGGCATGTCGGGCACATGCACCTCATGATGCTGCGCCAGCGCTTCCAGGTTGTGCGCCCAGTGCAGCCAACTGCCGTGTCCGCCGTGCAGCAAGAGCACTTTTGGGCCCTGCCCGAACACGCGCCAGGCCAGGCGCAACCCCTGGTGCGCCACCTCACGGCGGCTGCACTGGCGATCGAGTTGCGCGATCCAGCGCTCGGCCGAGCCCGTGGCTCGGACTGCCAGCTCAGCAGAGCGCATTAAAAATCCTGGGCATCAGCCCCTTTGAGGCTGAGAATCTGACGCGCATCGTCCGGCGTGGCAATCTCCAGGTTCAAGGCCTCCAAAATCGTGCGCACACGGCTCACCTGCTCGGCATTGGACTTGGCCAGCTGCCCGGGGCCAATCCACAAAGAGTCCTCCAGGCCCACGCGCACATGAGATCCCATGGCCGCTGCCATGGTCGCCACCGGAATCTGGTTGCGCCCCGCACCAAGCACCGACCACTGGTACTGGTCGCCAAACAAACGGTCTGCGGTACGTCGCATATGCAAGACATCCTCCGGATGCGCGCCAATGCCACCCAAAATGCCAAACACTGACTGCACCAACATCGGCCCTTTGACCAAACCACGGTCCACGAAATGCGCCAAGTTGTAAAGGTGGCTGATGTCATAGCACTCAAACTCAAACCGTGTGCCGTTCTCGGTGCCTTTGCGCAAAATCGTTTCAATGTCAGCAAAAGTGTTTTTGAACACCAGGTCGCGACTGTTTTCCAGGTAAGTCCGCTCCCAGCCATGCTGAAAATCCTTGAAGCGATCGAGCATGGGATACAGACCGAAATTCATCGATCCCATGTTCAAGGACGCGACCTCGGGCTTAAATTGCATCGCCGGTCGCATGCGCTCCTGCACCGTCATCTGCGGGCTGCCACCGGTGGTGATGTTGATCACTGCATTGGTGTTGGCGCGGATGTGCTGCAAAAACGGCACAAAAAAAGTGGGGTCCTGCGAGGGCCGTCCGTCAGCCGGGTCGCGCGCATGCAAGTGCAAGATGGCCGCGCCAGCCTCAGCCGCGGCGACAGCGGCCTGGCCGATTTCTTCGGCCGATACCGGCAAATGCGGCGACATGCTCGGCGTGTGGATCGCGCCAGTGACCGCGCAGGTGATGATGACTTTTCTTTTTTGCGCCATGTTCATGCTCCAGAAATTTCCGAACCAGAACCGGTCGCGACGCGGCAGCCTGATGCCGGCAGGGCTGTGATTTGGCGCGGCTGGCGGGGATCGAACCCACGACCCTTGGCTTCGGAGGCCAATACTCTATCCACTGAGCTACAGCCGCACGGTGTTGTCTTTCAACAGGCCAAGGATTCTCGCATAGCGACTGGCGCGTGGCGGCGTCATGGGCGCCCTGGTGACGCAAAGGCTTGCGGGCTGCGCACAAATCCGAAGCGCTCAGGTAGTTGCGTGCGCAGCACCTCTTCGGGCCGCCAACGCCCCTGCTCGATCAATTCGGCGGCCACACCCACGTCCTGTGAATGCACCAAGCCCAAGCCTCGCTGTCCGTGCAGATACAAGTGGCCGTCCTCATCAACGCAGCACAGTTGGCATGCATCCAAGCGATGGCAGTGGTCTTCGATGGCACCATCAGGGTAAACGCGCCACACCAGCGGCGTGACAGCCAGCTCCACAAAAACCCGTTGCGGCCCGTTCTGAAAAAACCAGCAGCCACGCGCGTCTGCCGCGTAATTGCGCGCGATAAAGGCCAGCAGCTTGTCGTGGCGCAAGACCGCGCCCTTGCTGCCTGCTGTGCCGCTGTCAAAAGCACCCGCGGCCTGCACCCGATCGTCGCGCATGAACCAGTCGCCGCGCGCATCGAGCCCGAGCCAACCATAGCAGTCGGGCACGTTCGGCCACTTGGCCATGGCCTGCAAGACCAATTCATCCATCACAAGCCGCCTGCTTCATCATCCAGCCCACGATTTCCTGCGACATGCCATGCCATTGCCCGGGAAACGCACCCTGCACAAAGCCAACGTGGCCGCCAAGCCACGGCTGACACAAAGTCACAAAGCGGCCCACACTGCCTGCCTGCGGCAGGCTGCCTGAGGGCACGAACGGGTCGTTGCACGCATTCACCACCAGCGTGGGAACACGAATCGCATCCATCGCTGGTTTCGCAGACGCGCGATGCCAGTAGTCGTCGGTGTTGCGAAAGCCGTGCAATGGGGCGGTCACCAGGTTGTCGAAGGCATACAGCGTTGTCAGCGCGCGCAAAGCGTCGGCATCGAACAAGCCGGGAAATTGCGCGAGTTTTTGCATGGCTTTGGGCTTCATGGTGTGCAAAAACGCCCGGGTGTATACCTGTTTGTTAAAGCCTCGATCCATGGCCTGCCCACTGGCCTGCAAGTCCAGCGGTGCGGACACACTGGCCAGCGCCGAGGCAAGCCGGCCCGCCTGCTCACCGTGCTCCTGCGCCCAACGTAGCAAGGCATTGCCACCCAGCGACACGCCCAGCAGCAGCAATGGTTTGCTCGTTTGCGCAGCCATGCGCCGCACAATCCAGTCAATCTCTTCATGGTCGCCTGAATGATAGGCGCGCGGCGCCAGGTTGATCGGGCCGCTGCAGCCTCGAAAGTGCGGCACCGCAAAGTCCAGGCCAAGCTCTGCAGCCGTTTGAGCAAAAGCGCGCGCGTAGTGGCTTTGCGATGAGCCCTCCAGCCCATGAAACAAAACCAGCAGGGCGCGCGCTGCGCCGGGCACGCGCTGCCAGTCCACCTCGATAAAGTCGGCATCCGGGCTGGCCCAGCGCTCGCGCTCGTAAGGCCTTATCCGGCCCAAGCGCTGCTGCAGACGAACCTGCACTGCCGGCCAAAGCGTCTGCAGGTGGCCGCCAGGCAACCAGCGCGACGCGCGCCCATCAAGTCGCTGGAGCAGCAACAGATCCGCAGCAGCCGTTTCAGGCGTCAATGCAAAACCGGCGCGTGCTCGGTCACGTCCGGGCTGTCATGTCCCGCGCTCGGGCTGGCGTGATGCACCACCATGCGCCAGCCCTGTGCGGTTTTCAGATACACATTGGTCGCCAGCACAAAGACCTCTACCGGCCCTTCGTTGGTGTTGATCTCGATGCGCTCGCGCACGCTGTGCACAGCGCAGCCGATCGAGACAATTTTGCGCACGGCCTGCGCCTGCACCCGCACGCTGCCGTTGGACATCAGCGCGTCAAACGCCGAGCGAATCGCCCCGAGCCCAATCAGGCGCGCGCCGCCAGGATGCACACAGACCACCTCGTCGTCATCAGCCCAGCAGGCCATCAGCCGCTCAATGTCGGCGTTTTGCAAGGCCTCGTAAAAAGCACTTTCTATGTCGTCGGCAGTGCCCGCTGGCAATTTGGAACTTCGAGGCATCGGTGGCAAGGTCGGATTGGCAATAAGAGCACGGATTTTGACCTGCTTTGCGCCAAGCGCGCACGCACGGCCACCAGGTACTGGTGCAAAGCGGCGCTGGCCAGGCCATCGGACTGAGCGACAAGCACTATCAGGCCGCTGGCGCCGAGCTGGCCGCAGACGCCGCCAGCGTGTTCGCGCGCGCCGACATGATCATCAAGGTCAAGGAACCTCAGCCGCAGGAATGCGCCATGTTGCGCGATGGGCAGGTGCTGTTTACCTACCTGCACCTGGCGCCTGATCTGGCGCAAACCCAGGCGCTGCTGGCCTCTGGTGCAGTCTGCGTGGCTTACGAAACCATCACCAACGCCCAAGGTGGCCTGCCCCTGCTCGCCCCCATGAGCGAGGTTGCCGGGCGCATGGCGGTGCAGGCCGGTGCAAGCCACCTCGAAATTTCCAAAGGCGGCATGGGCTTGCTGCTTGGCGGCGTCAGCGGCGTGGCGGCTGCCTCGGTCACGATTCTGGGCGCCGGCGTGGTCGGCAGCAACGCGCTGCAAATGGCGATCGGCCTGGGTGCCAAAGTCACCATCCTGGACAAAAACATCGAGCGCTTGCGCGAGATAGACATGGTGTATGGCAACCGCGTGCAAACGCTTTACTCCACCAGGCACAGCGTCGAAGAGGCCGTGCTCGCATCCGACCTGGTAATTGGCGGGGTGCTGGTGCCCGGCGCTGCTGCGCCCAAGCTGGTGAGCGCCGCCATGATTAGCGACATGCGCGCCGGCGCGGTGGTGGTCGACGTTGCAATCGACCAGGGCGGCTGTTTCGAAACTTCTCGTGCGACCACCCATACCGAGCCCACTTGTGTGGTCGACGACGTGGTTCACTACTGCGTGGCCAATATGCCCGGCGCGGTGGCGCGCACCTCGACATTCGCGCTGAACAACGCGACCATCGGGCCCGCGCTGGCGCTGGCCGACAAAGGATGGCGGCAAGCCATGCGCGACGACGAGCACCTATGCCGCGGCCTAAATGTTTGCCAGGGCCATCTCACGTACGAAGCCGTGGCCCTGGCGCACCAGCTGCCCTATCGCCCCGCCCAGGCGCTGCTTGAGCCAGGCTGAGCCCGACGCGCGTGCACACCGCCTGATCACGCCTTGCCAGGCCTGGTCAGCGTCAGGGTGCTGGGATAATTCAGCCCCTCATGGCTTTGATCACGCTTCTCGATGCGCAACTGGCGTTTGGCCACGTGGCGCTGCTGGACCACACCAGCTTCTCGCTCGAGACCCATGAGCGGGTCGGCCTGATCGGTCGCAACGGCACCGGCAAGTCCAGCCTTCTGAAGATTCTGGCCGGTCTGGAGCACCCCGACGACGGCAGCATTCAGGTGCAAAGCCAGACCCGCATAGCCTATGTCGCGCAGGAGCCGCAACTCGCTGCCGATGCGACCGTGTTTGACACCGTTAGCCTGGGCCTGAGCGCCGTGCGCGCGCTCATCGACACCTACACGCACAGCCAGGGTGACCTCGATGCGCTGCAGACCGAAATTGAGGCGCAAGACGGCTGGAACTGGGAGCAGCGCGTGCGCGAAACCCTGCAACGCCTGAATCTGGAAAGCCAGGCGCGCATCACATCGCTATCGGGCGGCACACGCAAACGCGTAGCGCTGGCGCAGGCCCTGGTCACGCAGCCAGATGTGCTGCTGCTCGACGAGCCCACCAACCACCTGGACCTGGACTCGATCGAATGGCTTGAGTCCTTGCTGACAGCCTTCAAGGGCAGCATCGTCACCATCACACACGACCGCTCATTCCTGGACAACGTGGCCACGCGTATCGTCGACCTCGACCGCGGCAAATTGCTGTCTTACCCCGGCAATTTTTCTGCTTATGTGCGTCTCAAAGAGGAGCAGCTGGCGCAGGAAGCCGTCATCAATGCACGCGCTGACAAGTTGCTCGCGCAAGAAGAAGTCTGGATTCGCAAAGGCGTCGAGGCGCGGCGTACACGCGCGCAGGCCCGCATCGAGCGGCTCAAGGAATTGCGCGCCAAGCACGCCGAGCGCCGTGAGGCGCAGGGCAGCGTGAACATGGAGATCGCTAGTGGCGGCCTCAGCGGCAAGCTGGTGTCCGAGCTCACCCACGTGTCCAAGCACTTTGGCCAGCGCTGCATCGTGCGCGACTTTTCCGCGACCATTTTGCGCGGCGACAAAGTCGGACTGCTTGGGCCCAACGGCGCAGGTAAAACCACTTTGCTGAAACTGATTCTGGGCGAGCTGGCCAGCGACCCCGCCCCCGCGCACGCAAGCGCACCAGCGCCCGGCCACAGCCCCTGGGGCACAGTTCGCCTGGGCACCAATGTGCGCGTGGCTTACTTCGACCAGATGCGCAACGCGCTGAACCTGGACGCCACGCTTGAAGACTTCATCAGCCCGGGCAGCGAATGGATCGAGATCGGCAAGCGGCGTGTGCATGTCAAAAGCTACCTGAGCGACTTTTTATTTGCACCGGCACGCGCGAACGCGCCGGTGCGCTCCCTCAGCGGCGGCGAGCGCAACCGGCTGCTGCTGGCGCGCCTGTTTGCGCGACCAGCCAATGTGCTGGTGCTAGACGAACCCACCAACGATCTGGACATCGACACCCTGGAGCTGCTCGAGGACTTGCTGCAAGACTACGACGGCACGGTGTTTCTGGTGAGCCACGACCGCACATTCATGGACAACGTGGTCACCAGCACGATTGCATTTGAGGGGGACGGCCGCTGGCGCGAGTTTGAAGGCGGTGTGCAGGACTGGTTGCGCCAAAGTCAGCGCAAGCCCCTCACAGGCGTCAGCGCAGCCGACGCTGTGAGCGCCCCGGCGAAACCCAAGGCAGAGGCAGAGCCAGCGCCGCAACCGTCGCCATCGCGTACGCGCAAGCTCAGCTACAAAGAGCAGCGCGAGCTCGAGGAACTGCCGCAACGCATCACGCAACTGGAAGCCGAGCAGGCCCAGATCAACGAGCAACTCTGCGATGCCACTCTTTTTGCGCGTGACAACGCGCGTGCGGTCGAACTGGCCAAGCGTAGTGGCGAGATTGATGAGGCCTTGATGCAAGCGCTGGAGCGCTGGGAAGCGTTGGAGCGTTAATCCTCCCGTCGACGCCCCATGGCCGAGCCCTTGGCTGCCCTAAGAAAAGCCTCGCTTAAAGCTCAGCCAGCGGAATGGTGGCGGCGCTTTCATCGACCTTGAGCACCTTGATCAACTCCGACAACTCACGCTGCAGCTTGTTTAAAGAACTTTCGGGCAAACGCGCCAGCGCATGCGGCAGCAGGCCCTCCACCGGGCCAGGCACCTGGGCGAGCAAACGCAAAGCCTGCTCGGTAACCTGCAAATGCAATTGGCGTTTGTCGAGCGCGTCTTTTTCCATCTGCACCAGGCCTTTGCCAACCAAACCCTTGACCAGGTTGCTGGCAGTGGACTGGTGCACGTCGAGCCGGCGTGCGAGTTCGCCCAAACTCAGGCCTGGGTGTTTTTGCACCACACTCAAGGCCCACACCTGCGCGCCGCCCAGGCCGACCAATTTCTCGATCTGCTTGAAGTGGCTGCGAACAGCGCCGAACACCATCCGAAATTGCCGCAGCACCGCTGCCTTCGCTTCGATCGACGACGCCTCAGTCCCAACTGGCTTTTCCATGCGCTCTTCAACTCCAAAAAAGCTTGCATTCGTGGCAGGCCCGAAGCAGGACACAGGCCTGATGCGCGAGAATCTAGTTTACATTTGAACCAAAGTAACCCTTTCCTCGACGTACAACCCAGCGACCACCTCACGACGGCATCATTCTGGCCGCATGACACCAAGCGATGCCGTTGAACCGGCCCGTTGACACCGCGAATTCACTGGTCAACCCTCTCACATGAAACGATCCACGCCGCAGCCCAACGTCTTCAAGGCCTTCAAGTCCGAGCTTTACGACTGGGAACTGTGGACCGGGCGCGCTCTGGTGCTGGGCTTTGCCGCACTGGCAGGCCTGGTGGTCGTGGTGTTCACCATGATGTCGGAGTGGGCGCTTGAGCAATTTGACCAACTGCATGTGCAGCACTGGTGGGCGCCCTTGATCTGGACGCCACTGTGCACCGCGGCCATCGTGTGGGTAACGCGTCGCTACGTGCCCGGCACCGCCGGCTCTGGCATTCCCCAGGTCATGGCCGCGCTGGAGAGCAATGTCTCGGCGCGAGGGCGTAATCTGTTTGTGTCGGTCAAACTGTCCATCGCCAAAATGTTTCTCACCACCTGGGGCTTGCTGGCAGGACTCTCGCTGGGGCGTGAAGGCCCCTCCGTGCAGATTGCCGCTGGCATCATGCACCATGCCCGTCGCTACTTGCCAGCCCGAACGGGGGTGTCCTCGCACGGCTTGCTCATGGCTGGCGGTGCAGCGGGCATCGCGGCTGCGTTCAACACGCCGCTGGGCGGCATCATGTTCGCCATTGAAGAGCTTTCGAGGCGGCCTGAACAGCGCAGCAGCGGCTTGCTGATGGCCGCGATCGTGCTCAGCGGCTTGATGGCGGTCTCGGTGTTTGGCAACTCAACATACTTCGGCGTGATCAAAATCGACAAGCTCAGCATGGCGCTGCTGCTGCCCGGTTTACTGGTTGCGGTGTGCGCGGGACTGGCCGGCGGCCTCTTTTCGCGCCTGGTGCTCGTGTCGCTGCGCGGCGAATCGCATGACCGCTTCAGCATCTGGCGCCGACGCAAGCCGATCTGGTTTGCCGCTGGCTGCGGCCTGGCCATCGCCGTCATCGGCCTGGTCAGTTTTGGCGGCACCTACGGCACCGGCTACACCCACACCAAAGACATGCTCAATGGTGTGAGCGAAACCCAGCCCCTGTATGTTTTTCTGAAATACATTGCCACCTGGATCACGATCTGGGCTGGCGTGCCTGGCGGCCTGTTCGCGCCTGCGCTGTCCATCGGTGGCGCGCTGGGCAACGACCTGGCCACGCTGACGCAGTACGCCAACCCGGCCACACTGATCGCGCTGGGCATGGTGGGCTTTCTGGCGGCAGTCACGCAAGCGCCACTGACCGCCTTCATCATCGTGATGGAAATGGTCGACGGCCACGCACTGGTGCTGAGCCTGATCGCCTGCGCCCTGATTGCCAGCGGCATCTCGCGCCTGATTTGCGCGCCGCTTTACAGTTCGCTGGCGCTACTGCAGCTCAACCGTTTGCCTGATGAACACCTGAAGCCAGACGATGCCGATGCGTCAGGCAATATGCAGGCTGCGCCGAGTTCGCCCCCATCCGAGCCCAGTGTGGGCCGAAACGCATGATCCTGGCGCCGTTTGCCGATAATCCGGGCGTTCCTGCAGCAACTGGCCTGCGCGACTGATTCGCCTGGCCACAGCCATCATGACCGATCCAACAGATTCCAGCCCTTCAGACCCAACGCCTTTCACCATCGACGTGGTCTCTGACGTGGTCTGCCCGTGGTGCTTTATCGGCAAGCGCAAGCTCGAAGCCGCGCTGGCCATGCCTGAAGCCAAGTCTCTGGGCGAGGTCACCGTGCGTTGGCACCCGTTTCAGCTCAACCCCGACCTGCCCAGCGAGGGCATTTCGCGCCAGCAGTACCTGGCCGACAAGTTTGGCGGGCCTGAACGCGCAGCGGAAATTTACCAGCGGGTTCGTGCCGCCGGCCAGGCTGTCGGTCTGCCCTTGAACATTGACGGCATCCAGTTGCAACCCAATACGCTGGCTGCGCACACCCTGCTGGCCTTCGCACAGCAAGAAGGCCAGGATGGCAACGTGGTGAAAGAAGCGATCTTGCAAGCCTATTTCGTGGAAAACCGCTTCATCGGTGACATCGAGGTTCTGTGTGACATCGCCCTGGCCTGTGGCCTCGATGCCGATGCAGCGCGCCGCTACATCACAGACCCCATCCGACAGCATGCGGTGGCGCAGGCTGATGGACGGGCGCGGGCGCAAGGCATTCAAGGCGTACCCTTCTTCATCTTCAATGGCAAGACCGCGCTGTCTGGTGCGCACGATCCTGCGGTTCTGATGCAAGCCATGCAGCAGGCGCTGTAGGCCCTCCCTTGTCGGCTTGGCCACTGCCTTGCCAAGTATCATCAAGTCTCCCTGGCCAACACCACCTGCTGCGACCATGAACGACCTCGGACGACTTGAGGACCTGCCACAGGACTACCGCGACGCCCTGCGCCAGCTCAACCTGGTGCCACTGTGGCCTAGCCTGCGCGGCGTCATGCCGGCAAACACGCCGCGGCCCCAGACGCAAGCCACCCACTGGCCCTATGCCACGCTCAAAAAGCAGCTGCTGCGGGCTGGTGAGCTCACGCCCATCGAGAAAGCTGAACGCCGGGTGCTGGTCCTGGCCAACCCCGGACACGGGCTGGAAAAAATGCAGGCCAGCGCGGCCATTTATCTGGGCATGCAACTGCTCATGCCCGGCGAGTGGGCGCCGAGCCACCGCCACACGCCCAACGCCGTGCGCATGGTGGTCGAAGGCGAGGGCGCATGGACCACAGTGGATGGTGAAAAATGCCCGATGCAACGCGGCGACCTGATCCTCACGCCCACCGGGCTCTGGCATGAGCACGGGCACGAAGGCGACGCGCCGGTGATCTGGCTTGATGTGCTGGACCTGCCACTGGTCTACTACCTGGAGGCGAGCTACCACGTCAATGGCGCGCGTGAGAAAAGGGAAAGCCCATCGTCAGAGCTGGCCAAGCCCGCTTATGCACACGCGGGCATCGCTCCCACGACCGTTTTTAGCCGTAGCAAGAAGGCCTACCCCCTGTTGCGCTATCCCTGGGCATCGGCTCGCGAAGCGCTGCTCACGCTGGGCGCATCCGCTTCGCCCGATGTGCCGGCACAAATCACTTATGTCAACCCTGAGACGGGCGGCGACGCGCAAAACATTCTGGGCTTTTACGCCATGATGCTCAAACCCGCGCAAAGTGTGCAACTGCCAGCGCGCTCGCCGGCCAGCGTGTTTCACCTGGTTGAAGGCCAGGCCGTGGTCGAGACCGCCGAGCAGCGTTTCGCGCTGGACTGGGCCGATACCTGCTGCGTGCCGGGCTACGCGTCTGTGCGACTGCACAACCCCTCACCCAGCACACCTGCCTTCCTGTTCCTCGCCGATGAAAGCCCCTTGCACCGCAAGCTCGGGCTGTACGAAGAGCGCGCCTGAGTGCCAACGCCCGCTGTCATTGCCTGTCACCCCTGTCCACCATGAAGCTTTACAACTTTTTTCGCAGCGGCACATCGCATCGCTTGCGCATTGTCATGCAGCTCAAGGGCTTGTCCGCTGACTATGTGGCTGTCAACCTGACGCGCAATGAACACCTGGAGGCCGCCTTTAAGGCACTCAATCCACAGGCTTTGGTGCCCGCGCTCGAGGTCGACGGCAAGATCTTGATCCAGTCACCAGCGATTATCGAGTGGCTGGAAGAAAAGTACCCCCAGCCCGCCTTGCTGCCCAAAGACGTGGATGACCGCGCCCGGGTGCGTGCGCTCGCCGCCATCGTTGGCTGCGACATCCACCCGATCAACAACAAGCGCGTGCTCGACTATTTGCGCGCCAATTTCAGCTGTGACACGCCAGCGGTCAAAGCCTGGGCTGGCACCTGGATTCATGCCGGCTTTCAAGCCTATGAGGCCCTGCTCGCCGCGGACGCGCAGCGCGGCCGCTTCAGCTTTGGCAACAGCCCAACACTGGCTGACGCTTATCTGGTGGCACAGGTCGAGAGCTCGCGCCGCTTTGATGTGGATTTGTCGAAATACCCGCTGATTCGGGCCGTCGACGATGCGTGCGCCAAGCTCGATGCTTTTGTCCGCGCGCACCCCAAGCACCAGACCGATGCCGCTTAAGGCCCACCCATGAACGCCAGCTCGGCACGTCAGCCCGGTTTTTCGGTGCCCGAATTTCGCATGGCCCTGGGCATGTTTGCCACCGGCGTGACCATCGTGACAGGCAGACGCCAAAGCGGCGAGCTTGTCGGCTTGACCGCCAACTCGTTCAATTCGGTCTCGCTGAGCCCACCGCTGGTGTTGTGGAGCCTGTCGCATTCGGCCGGCTCCATGGACGCATTTCGAACAGGCTCCCACTACGCGATCAATATCCTCAGCGCGGGCCAGCATGCCCTGGCCCTGCGTTTTGCCAGCTCGGGCCAGGACCGCTTTGCCGACCTTGATTTCACTGAAGGCGCTGGTGGCGCGCCGCTGCTCAAGGGCTGCGTCGCCACCTTCGAGTGTTTCAACCGAAGCCAGTACGAGGAAGGCGACCATCGAATCTTCGTTGGCGAGGTCGAGCACTGCACGCACCACAGCGGGCTGGCGCCCTTGCTGTTTCACGGCGGCAAGTTTTACACCGAGCATCCGCTCTGATGCCGCGGCCCATGCGCGCAACGAGACAGCGGCCGAATCAAGTATGAGCCCCCGCAAGACAGATCTTGACCAGCTTGGCGTGAGCCTGTTGGTGGTGTGCACCCTGTTCTGGGGATTCCAGCAGGTCCTGATCAAGGCGACCTTGCCTGAAATTGCGCCTGTGTTCCAGGCGGCCATGCGCTTTTCTGGCGCCACCTTGATTCTGCTGCTGTGGTGCTGGTGGCGCGACGTTAAGCTTTTTGCGTCAGACGGCTCACTCAAGGCAGGATTGCTCGCCGGCGTGTTGTTCGGCTTTGAATTTGCCTGCCTGTACACCGGGCTGCAATTCACCTCGGTGGCGCGTCTGACCATTTTTTTGTACACCTCGCCGTTTTGGGTGGCTTTGCTGCTGCCGCTGTGGGTGGAAACCGAGCGCCTGCGTGCGCGCCAGTGGCTCGGCCTGATGCTGGCCTTCACCGCAGTGGCGCTGGCGCTGCAATACCGCCACCCCAATGCTGCGAGCGCCCAGTACTGGTTGGGCGACTTGCTGGGCCTGGCTGCGGGCCTGGGCTGGGGGCTGACCACGGTCACCATCCGCAGCAGCAAACTCACGCAGGTCAGCGCAGAAAAGCTGCTGTTCTATCAAATTGGCTTGAGCGCCGTGTGCCTGCCGATGCTTTCGATGGCCTTGGGTGAGCCTTGGCAACTGGACTGGAGCGCCTTTGCTGTGGGCTCCATGCTGGTGCAAACCGCCGTCGGTGCTTTTGCCAGCTACCTGGCCTGGATGTGGATGCTTTCGCGCTACCCGGCCACCAAGATGTCCGCGTTTTCGTTTTTAACGCCTGTCTTTGCCCTGATCCTCAGCGCGCTCTGGCTCAAAGAACCGGTCGGTATCACGTTGGTGTTGTGCCTGCTGTTGGTCTTGATCGGCATCGTGCTGGTCAATCAGCGGCCCCGCACGGGCAGCACCTGAACGCGCAAGCTCTGGCCTGGTCGACCAAACGCGCAGCGCCAGGCTCAGGCAAAATTCTGCACCAGGTTGCCGACGAATAGCGCGCCTGCGATGCGTAGGGCTGTCATCTGCGACCCAGGACACCTCATTGATAAAGCCTCCCAACCACAGCCAGCACTTGCGCCATGTCCGACTCGTTCCTCATCGCTTACTCAACTACCGACGGCCACACGCTGCGCATCTGTCAGCACATTGAAAAAGGCCTGGTCGCGCGAGGCCACCAGGTTCAGGTGGTTCGCATCGACGACAGCCAGGGGATTGATCCGGCCAGCTTTGACCGCATCGTGATCGGTGCGAGCATCCGCTACGGCAAGCACCAGCCCCAGGTCGCTGCGTTCATTGCCCGGCACGAAGAGACGCTCAAGCGCCGGCCCAGCGCGTTTTTCACGGTCAACATCGTGGCGCGCAAACCGCACAAAAATCAGCCGCACAACAACCCCTACTTGCTGAAATTTTTGCGACAGATTCACTGGAAACCCGACTTGCTCGACGTCTTCGCCGGCAAGCTCGATTACCCACGCTACGGCTGGCTCGATCGGCAAATGATCCGCTTCATCATGCTCATCACCAAAGGGCCAACCGACCCGCGCGCAGTGGTTGAGTTCACCGATTGGGCGCGCGTGGACGCTTTCGTCCAGGCCGTGCAGGCCCTGCCTGCGCCCAAAGCCTGAGGCACATCTGCGCGCTCACAGCAGGCCTGCTCGACATGGGCCAGATTTGCTTAACTTTGCACAGGCTCAACCCTCGGCTTGCAATCCTGCGTTTCAATCGAGCCCATCGGATTTCAAAAAGAGGGGGTCGCATGCGTCTTGCTCAAGCTCTGTTGCTCAGCCTGGCCTGCACGGTGTCCATGCTGGCCTCCACCGCCGCCTGGGCACAGCACAACTGGCGCGGGGACATCCGTCACTTTGAGAAACACGACCGACAGCACTGGCGCGGCGGCCATTGGGTTCACACCCGCCACCGGGGCCACCTGGGCTGGTGGTGGGTGGTAGGCGCGAGCTGGTACCTGTACGCACGCCCGGTCTATCCGTATCCCGATCCGTATCGGCCGCCAGGCGTCATCGTGCACCCTGCGCCCACGGTCATCATTCGCGACAATCCACCGGTGGTGGTTGCACCACAGACAGCGACCACACCAAGTTCAATACCGCCTGGTTTGCAGACCTCGCCTTACTGGTATTACTGCGAGCCCAGCAAAACCTACTATCCGTATGTGAGCACTTGCGAGGTCCCCTGGACCGAAGTGAGCGCCACGCCCGTGGAGTCGAGCCCATGAAACCTTTCCGATTTTCTTCACGCCGCTTACTCACCTGCGCACCTGTCCTGTTGTTGGCGGCCTGCGCGAGCCGCGGCCCGCTCGGGCCGCATGTCACCGTGATGCCCGCCCCCGGAAAACCCTTCGAGCAGTTCCGCCTTGAAGAGCGCGAGTGCCGACAGTATGCGCAGGAGTCGATCGGCGCTGACCCGGCCAAAGCCAGCGACGAGGCCATGGCGAAATCGGCGGTGGTTGGCGGTTTGATTGGGGCAGCCGTGGGCTCGGCCCTTGGCGGTCGGCACGACAACACGGCCTTTGGCGCAGGCGTGGGTGTGCTGGCAGGCACCACAGCAGGTGCCAGCCAGGGCATGCAAACCGCCAACGATTTGCAACGCCGCTACGACATCGCCTATTCGCAGTGCATGTACGCCAAAGGTAACCAGTTGCCGCAGGCGACGTACAAAGCAGCAAGCCCCGCGAAGGCGCCACCAGGCAAGCCGCTGTACTATCCGCCGCCGACACCGGTCTCACGCTACTGAATCAAGCCCTCGGCGCGCAGGCGGGCAATCGCTTCAGCGCCCAGTCCCAGTTCGGCCAGCACCTCGTCGGTGTGCTCACCCAGACGGGGCGGCGGGCGTTTGAGCACCGGCGGATTGGCCTGCAGGCGCATGGGGCTGGCAACCGTGCCCACGCTGCGCGCCGGATCGGCCGTATGCGTCTGCCGCACAGCCAGGCCACGCGCTTTCACTTGCGCATCATCAAAAGCCTGGCCGATGTCGTTGATGGGGCCCACTGGCACCGCGCGTTTTTCCAAAAGTGCAATCCAGTCAGCCGTGGTGCGCGTGCGTGTAAGCGCTTGCATCATGGGAATCAAGGCCTCGCGATGGCGCACCCGCAGCGTGTTGCTGGCGAATCGCGCGTCTTGGGCCCACTCGCCGTGGCCGGCTGCCTCGCAAAAACGAGCGAACTGCCCATCGTTGCCAATGGCCAGCAGCATGGCGCCGTCCAAGGTCTCAAAGTCTTGGTAGGGTGCCAGACTCGGGTGTGAATTGCCCTGGCGCTGCGGCACGTTGCCCGAGTTCAGAAACCCGGTGGCCTGGTTGGCCAGCACCGCCATGCCCACGTCGAGCAAAGCCATATCGATGTGCTGACCCTCGCCACTTTGGTGGCGTGCCTCCAGCGCGGCCAGGATGGCGCTGCAGGCGTACAGGCCGGTAAACACATCGATCACCGCAACCCCAACGCGCAGCGGCCCACCACCCGGTGCACCGTCGGGATGGCCCGTCACGCTCATCAGGCCACTGCCCGCCTGAACCATCAGGTCATAGCCCGCGCGCTCGGCATGCGGACCAGTCTGGCCAAAGCCGGTGACGGAACAATAAATCAGGCGTGGGTTCACAGCCTTCAGGCTCTCGTAGTCCAGGCCGTATTGCTTGAGGCCACCGACCTTGAAGTTCTCAACCAGCACATCGCTTTGCGCGGCCATTTGCCGGATGATGGCCTGGCCTTCGGGCTTGGACATGTCCAACGCGATCGCGCGCTTGTTGCGATTGCACGCCAGAAAATAGGTCGCCTCGGTCGTGTCCTGGCCCTGCGCATCCTTGACAAACGGCGGCCCCCAGGTCCGCGTGTCATCCCCCGCGCCAGGTCGCTCGACCTTGATCACATCAGCACCCAGGTCGGCCAGCATTTGCGTGCTCCAGGGACCTGCAAGCACGCGCGACAGATCAAGCACCTTGATGTGCGACAACGCACCCCTGTTCACGGCTTTATCGGTGCTCATGTACGTGCAAGGTGAGGAAAAAAAGCGTCATGATCCATGCTCGGCGGCGCTGACCATTGAATTCTGGAAAATTGGAATCTGACCCCAATTAAGCGAACAAATTGGAATCTGACCCCCATTAAAAGGCCGAGATGCCGGTTTGGGCGCGGCCCAGGATCAGGGCGTGGATGTCATGCGTGCCCTCATAGGTGTTGACCACCTCCAGGTTGACCAAATGGCGGGCGACCCCGAACTCGTCGCTGATGCCGTTGCCGCCCATCATGTCGCGCGCGGTACGAGCAATGTCCAAGGCCTTGCCGCAGCTGTTGCGCTTGAGAATCGAGGTGATCTCCACCGCTGCCGGGCCCTCGTCTTTCATGCGGCCCAGCCGCAGGCAGCCTTGCAAGCCCAGCGCGATTTCGGTCTGCATATCAGCGAGTTTTTTCTGGATCAACTGGTTGGCCGCCAGCGGGCGCCCGAACTGCTGACGGTCCAGCACGTACTGGCGCGCACGAAGCCAGCAATCTTCGGCCGCGCCCAACGCACCCCAGGCAATGCCGTAGCGCGCACTGTTCAAGCAGGTGAAGGGACCTTTGAGGCCTTGCACCTCGGGGAATGCGTTTTCCTCCGGGCAGAACACCTTGTCCATGACGATCTCGCCGGTGATGGATGCACGCAAACCCACCTTGCCGTGAATCGCCGGTGCGCTCAAGCCGGCAGACCCCTTGTCCAGCACAAAACCGCGAATCGGGCCCACCACACCATCGGGCGTGACTTCTTTGGCCCAGACCACAAACACGTCAGCAATCGGGCTGTTGGAGATCCACATCTTGCTGCCACTCAGACGATAGCCGCCGTCGACCTTGACGGCGCGACTGAGCATGCTCGCCGGGTCCGAGCCGTGGTTGGGCTCGGTCAGGCCAAAGCAGCCGATCCACTCGCCCGTGGCCAGCTTGGGCAGGTATTTTTGTTTGGTGGCCTCGTTGCCGAATTCAAAAATCGGCAGCATCACCAGCGAACTCTGCACGCTCATCATCGAGCGGTAGCCGCTGTCAACCCGTTCAACTTCACGGGCGATCAGCCCATAAGACACATAGTTCAGGCCCGGGCCGCCATAGGCCTCGGGAATGGTCGGGCCAAGCAGGCCGAGCTCGCCCATCTCGCGAAAAATCGACGCGTCGGTTTGCTCGTGGCGAAACGCGTGGATCACCCGGGGCTGCAATTTGTCCTGGCAGTAGGCCGCTGCAGCGTCCTTAACCATGCGCTCGTCGTCTGTGAGCTGCTGCTCTAAAAGAAAAGGGTCTTGCCAATTGAACGAGGCCTTGGGCATCACGCGTCTCCGCAAATCAAATTTCTAAAAAAGCAATGTTAGCCGCTCAGGCGTCTAAGAAGGCTCGGCTCAGGCGAACACCGCCTTGTATATCAGGCGCAAAGACACCGCAAACAACGCCAATTGCACCAACCGAAAGAACCAGCGCTCGGCCAGACGGCGTGTCAGCCACGCGCCCACTCCAGTGGCCAGCAGTGCCGCCGGCACCAGCCAGGCCACGGTCTGCCAGTCTGCAGCCGTAAAGGGCCGCAGTTGCATGTAGGGAATGACTTTGGACCAATTGATGCAGGCAAACAGCAAGGTCGAGGTGCCCGCAAAAACGAGCTTCTCCAGCTTCTGTGGCAGCACATACATTTGAAATGGCGGCGAGCCGGCATGCGAAACAAAACTGGTAAAGCCAGCCATCGCACCCCAGAACAGCCCCAGCCCGGTACGCGCCGGCTTGGGCGGTGCATCAACCTTAGCGCGCAGCCACATGTTCAGACAAAAAGCCAAGCCCACCGAGCCAATCAAAGCGCCCACGGCACGGTCTGACAGATGCGCCGCAAACAACCAGCCCAGCATCACCCCACCGACGCCCGCCGGAATCAGAATACGCAAGTTGACGGCACTGTAATGTCGTCGGTAGAGCCAGATGCTGACCACGTCAGTCAGAATGTAAATGGGCAGCAGCAAGGCGGCAGCCTTGACTGGCGAGATCGCCAGTGCCAGCACAGGCACGGCGAGCATGCCGATCACTGGCAAACCACCTTTGGACAGGCCAACCAAAACGGCAGCCACACAGGCAATCAGAAAAAATTGGGTTTCGGGCATCCGAGGCGGCCGACAATACAGCCCCGAATTATCTGGCAGTGCCGCAGCCTTCGATTCAATGGGCTCGGCGCTGTTATGGCCCTCCAAGCGATGCCTGCAGTCCTGTATCCATGCCTAAAGCACTGACCAACGCCTTTCCCCTTTTGTTTGTGCTGCTCTGGTCAACCGGGTTTATCGGCGCGCGACTGGGCATGCCGCACGCCGAGCCGCTGACTTTTTTGCTGGTGCGCTACGCCGTGGTAATTGCCGCCATGGTGCTGCTCGCGCTGCTCGCGCGCGCGCCCTGGCCGGCCACGCGTGAGGCCTGGCTACACATCGGCATCACAGGCCTTTTGGTTCATGGCCTGTATCTCGGTGGCGTGTTCACCGCGATCTCCAAGGGCCTGCCCGCGGCTGTGGCCAGCCTGGTGGTGGGCCTGCAACCCTTGCTGGCAGCGGCCATTGCCGGCTACTGGATGGGTAGCCGCGTGGTGAGGCGGCAATGGCTGGGGCTGGTCCTGGGCTTTGTCGGCGTGACCCTGGTGCTGTGGGGCAAACTGGGCACTGAGTTTGACCTGTGGGCGGTTTTCCCTGCCGTGCTGGCACTGCTGGGCATCACGGTGGGCACGTTGTACCAAAAGCGCTTTTGCCCACGCTTTGACTGGCGCACCGGCGCCGTGGCGCAGTTCATCCCAGCAGCCCTGGCCACTTTTCTGGTCGCGTTGGCCACCGAAAACTTCGAGGTGCGCTGGGAGCCCGAGCTGTTCGTCGCCATCGGCTGGCTGGTACTGGTGCTCTCGCTGGGTGCAGTGAGTCTTTTGAACTGGCTGATCCGCAACAACACCGCGGTCAACGTGGCCAGCCTGTTTTATCTGGTGCCGCCAGCGACCGCGCTGTTTGCCTGGCTGCTGTTTGACGAGACCTTCAGCTTCTCGGCCATGGTCGGGCTGGTGGTCGCGGTCTGGGGCGTCTACCTGGCTCGGCAATAACGGCAGCGCCGGTCAGCCAAGCGCAACACTGATGCATGAGAGCCGTGCCCGGCACGCTGACTTGAGCGCTTAGGCCAGCAGCTTTTGCAGCTCGCCGTTGTCGATCAGGCGCTGCAAGTCACTGGCCCCGCCAATCAGCTGACCTTTGACAAACACCATCGGAAACGTTGGCCATCCGGTCCACATCTTCAGGGCATTGCGCCTGCGCCACTGGCTGACATAACTGCCATAGCTCAGGTAAGCGTAGGGCAGGCCAGCCGCCTCAAGCGCTTTGCATGCTTTTCTGGGAAAAGGGTTCTGCCCCATGCCCACCACGACCACGGCATTGGCCAAGATCGCCCGCTGCACCTCCGCAACGATGTCCTGCTGGTAAGCGGCCACCTTGTGGCGAACGGCCGGGTGAATCTGGACTTCATCAAGTACGGCTCTGGGCATGGGTTCTCGTCGGTCAGGTCAAGGGGTCTAAAGCGCTGCAGCGCGTACGCGAATCGGTGAGGGCAGGATACCTTACAGCGGCGTGGCCAGTTGTCGGCGCAGCCATCGCATCAGCGCACCGAGCAGGGGCAACTTCGCATAGAGCTCGCCTGCTGCATCCCAGTAGTCGCGATGCAGCGTCACCCGCCCATCGCTGCCGTAGCGCACATGGGTGCTGCCGTGGATATGCCAAGGCCGGCTGTCGCCGCGACGTCTGAAATGAAAGTCCCATGTCAGCATAGCCTGATCGCCCTCGGTAAACGCCTCGATCACCGTGAAGCGCGGCTCGTCGAGCGCGTCAAACATGTGCACAAAGACGCGGCGCACATGGGCCAGGCCCCACAGGTCATTAAACGGGTCGACAAAGTGCGCGTTGTCATCGTAGAGCTCAGCAAGTCTTTCAACATCCTGCGCTTGCAGGTTTTCAAAAAAATGGCACAGCGCCTGGGTTCGGGCATCAAGGCTTTTCATGACAGCATGCGTCGGATCAACCAAAAATAAAGCGGGTCGGGCAACAAGCGCAGCAAGCGCAGCCAGATGGTAAAGCGCCAGGGGAAGTGAATTTCAAAACGCCCCTTGGCCCAGCCCTTGACGATCGCCTGCGCGGCCTGCTCAGGGCTGATCAAAGCCGGCATATAAAACTTGTTCTGCGCGGTCAGAGGCGTCTGCACAAATCCCGGGTTGACCAGAGACACGCCCACGCCACTGTCACGCAAGTCCAGGTACAGGCAATCGGCCAGGTTGGCCAGCGCGGCCTTGGTGGGGCCGTAGGCCAGGGACTTGGGCAGCCCGCGATACCCCGCGACACTGCCAACCAGGCTGATATGGCCACGTCGCGCCGCCAGCATGGGCGCGAGCACCGCCTCGAGCAGATGCAACACGCCAACATAATTGACTTGCTGGTGGCGCAGCATGTCAGCCAGGTCATAGCGCGTGGCACGGTTGGCGTGGTAGTGCGCCGGGCAGTACATCACCAGATCGAGCTCACCCCATTGCTGTCTGATCTGCTGGGCCGCCTGGCGCAAGGCGGGCACATCGTCAACGTCCAGCGGCAAGGCCAGGCTGCCCGGATGATCCTGTGCAAACTGCTCGAGCACCTGTGCGCGGCGTGCCGTGACGGCCACACGTGCACCCAGGCTGTGCAGCAGGTGCGCCGTGGCCCAGCCAATGCCGCTGGAGGCCCCCAACACCCAGACCACGCGGCCGGCCCATTGATCGATCGGGGGGTTCAGCGACATCTTGCGCCTCAGACGGGCACCTGCGGCGCCAGTTGTGCGTGCCATGCTGTCTGCGCAGCGTGCGCAGACAGCCAAAGGCCAAAAAACAGCCGGGCAAAGTCCGCGTCATGCAGCGTGCGCAGCAAGACCCCGTTGTGGCAAAAACGCACCTCGCCCTGACCGTCGTGCTCGGCGCTGACACGGTCCTGCGCTTTCACCTGCGCAAACACCGCTTCCAGCTGGATCAGCCACTGCTGCGCCTGGGCCTCGCTGGAACGCCCCATACGGCGCATGTCGGCCACAAAGCGTTCGGCCAGGCCAGGCCCGTCGAGTTCACGCTCAAAGTCGATGGCCAGCACGAAAGGGCGGCTGGTGTACTCGCTGGCCTCAAAACCGGCAGCCGCCCACAGCCGCAACTGATAAACCGGCACACCCAGCAAGGACCACGGCGCCTGACCAATGAGCTGCCAGCGCGCGGCCTGCACCCCGCACTCGGCGGGCAGGGCCAGGGGGGCAATGCGGCCGTGGTAGGGCACGCTCAGGCCCTGCGCAAGGTGTACTGCACCACGTTGGTGTTGCCCTGCTCAAACGCCGCTTCGCAGTAAGCCAGGTAAAACTCCCAGATGCGCACAAAACGGGTGTCAAAGCCCAGCGCGCGCACTTCGCTCTCACGCGCCTTGAAATCCTTGCGCCAGCGTCGCAAGGTTTCGGCGTAGTCGTGGCCAAAAGCCAACTGGGACACCACCTCAAACCCGGCTGCCTGGGCGTGCGCCTCAAACTGCGCCGGGCTGGGCAGAACGCCGCCGGGAAAAATATATTGCTGGATGAAGTCGGTCGAGCGCACATAGCGCTCAAACAGATCGTCATGGATCGTGATGGTCTGAATGCAGGCGTAGCCATGCGGCTTCAGGCAGGTCTTGAGCGTCTCGAAATAGGCAGGCCAGTATTCACGGCCCACCGCTTCGAACATCTCGATCGAGACCACCGCATCAAAAGGCTGCGCGCCGTTCGTGCGGGGCAGGTCGCGGTAATCCTGGTAGCGCAGCTCGGTGCGCTCTGCCAGGCCCGCGCGTGCCAGCCGGGCCTGGCCCCAGGCCAGCTGCTCGCGCGACAAGGTGACGCCCGTGACATGCGCGCCGTATTCAGCGGCGGCCACCTCAGCCAGCGCGCCCCAGCCACAGCCCACTTCGAGCACGCGGCTGCCCGCGCCAACACGCGCCTGCTCCAGCGCGCGACGTACCTTGGCCTTTTGCGCTTGCGCCAGCGCCACCGCGCTCTTGTCACTGGCCTGCTCGAACCAGGCGCTGCTGTAATTCATGGTGCCGTCGAGCCATAGCTCGTAAAAACTGTTACCCAGGTCATAGTGGGCATGGATGTTTTTCTCGCTACCCAGGCGCGAGTTGCGGTTCTTGCGGTGCTTGATCCGATGCAGCAAGGAGCCCCACCAGGTGCCGTAGACCACGCGCTCGATGTGGGTACGGTTGGCAACGCACAAAGAAAGCAGTGCGGCCAGATCAGGCGTGTGCCAGTCGCCGTCGATGTAACTCTCGGCCATGCCAATGTCGCCCGAGTGCAGGCTGCGCTCAAACAATCGCCAGTTATTCAGTTCGATGCGCGCGTGCAAAGGCGTGGCGTCACTGTGTTTGCTGCCTTTGAAGTGCAGGGTGTGGCCATCGGGCAGCTGCACATCGAGCACGCCATGCGGCATTTTTTCAAGCAGCGCCAAGACCTGCCGCGCTGCGCGTGGCGCGGCGCGCAGCTTCATCGATGGCTTGTGTGAAAGCGTGGTGCTCTGACTCATCGGCTCACAAAATGTTCTGGTGCAGGGGGCTTCCTGAAAAAAGGCACGCGCTTGAGCGCCAATCGCAAGGCCTGCCAGTGAATGCGAAAAATGACGCCCAAGGTCATCAAGGGTAAACCAAAAAAGGCCTGTCGCATGGCTGCAGCCGTACAAGCCCCCAGCCGCCCACCCACACTGGTTTGGATCAAGGTGCCGTGCTCATCGTGCAAATCAATACGCGCCAGCAGTCGCGACCACTCACCCTGTTCGTCCAGGCTGCGCTCAAAGCGAAAACGGTAATGGCCACTGATGCTGCAAAACGGCGAGACGTGAAACACCTTGCTGGCCTGTGCTTCGCGGCCCCAGCCCAGGCGACTGCCTTCGAGCAAATAACAGTGGCGCTCGCCAAAGGTGTTGTTGACCTCGACCAGCACCGCGGCCAGGCTGCCGTCGGTGCGCTGGGCAAACCAGAAACTCACCGGCTTGAAGGCATAGCCCAAAACCCTGGGCAGTGTCTGCAGCCACACCTCGCCTTGGGCGTCTGTAATGCCCTGGCTGCGCAGCACATCGTCGAGCCAGGCCAGTGCATCGCCGCCACCGAGCCCATGGTCACGGTCATGAAAGCTGATCAGGCCAAAGCGATTGCGCGCCAGATCGCCAGCCGGGCCGCTCGGCTGCGCTTGGGCTGTGGCCCAGGCGCGCATGGGCAGCAACAAAAAATAGCTGCCGTAATGAAAGGCATTGACCCGTGGTCGTAGCCTCTGATGCCAAACCTGGCCGATGCCCAGCAGGGGTGTGGCCACGGCAGCGCTTGCCGGCGCCGTCTGGCTCTGGCTTGGCGCACCCACCTCAGGCATGGCCATGCCCAGCGGGCACAAGCGCGCGTGCCAGCAAGTCCGCCGCACGCAGCCCTGACTTGAGCCCGTCCTCATGAAAGCCGTAGGCACACCATGCGCCACAAAACCAGCTGCGCAAATGTCCCTGGAGCTCGGGTACACGCGCCTGCGCCTGGATCGCCGGGCCATCAAACACCGGGTGCTCGTACGACATCTCGGCCTGCACATGCGTGGCGGCAATCGGCCGAATCGGGTTGAGCGACACCATCACGGGCGTGCGCCAGGGCAGGGGCTGCAGGCGGTTGATCCAGTAATGCAGACAAACCGGCGCGTGCGCCTGCGCAGGTGAAGCGCTGCGCTCATAGTTCCAGGCGGCCCAGGCCGAGCGGCGCGTGGGCATCATGCGCGCATCGGTATGCAAAACCGCCCGATTAGCCTGATACGACAGCTTGCCCAGAACCTCGCGCTCGAGCGCGCTGGCGTCCTGTGCGAGCATCTTCAGGGTTTGATTCGGATGTGTGGCAAAGACCACGGCATCAAAGGTCTCCAAGGCGCCCCCGGCGTCGATTTGAACCCCTTGCGGGCTTCTCTGCACGCTGCGAACCGGACAGTTCAGGCGGGCGTCGTCGACGAGTTCAACGATCTTTTGCACGTACTGACGCGAGCCGCCTTTGACGGTGTACCACTGCGGCCGGCGGCTGACCTGCAAAAGACCATGGTTATGGCAGAAGCGAAGCAGCGTGGCCATGGGAAACTGCAACATTTGGTCGATGGGGCAGGACCAGATACAGCCAATCATCGGCAGGAGATAGTGATCCCTGAAATTCGCGCCAAACCGGTGCTCGTCAAGAAACTGCTGTACCGGCTGCTGGCTGTCCAGGCTGGTCTGGGCCAGGGCGGTGGCAAGCCGGTTAAAGCGCAGAATGTCTGAGAGCATGCCCCAAAAACCAGGCCTGAAAAGATTACTGCGCTGGGCAAACACGCTCCAGAGCGAACTGCCGCTCCACTCCAGCTCTGAGCCAACTGCTGTGCGCAACTGCACCGAAAAAGACATGTCCGATGGCGCCACCGGCACCTGCAAGCGCGCAAACAGCTCAATCAGAGACGGGTAGGTGCGCTCGTTGTAGACCAGAAAACCCGTGTCAACCGGAAAAGTCTGACCCTCGAGCGTCATGTCCTGGGTGTGCGCGTGTCCGCCGAAGTGGGCACCCGCCTCCAGCAGGGTCAGGTGCACGGGCAAGCCCTCGGTCTTAAGCCGCCAGCACGCACCCAACCCGCTCACGCCAGAGCCAATCACCGCCACGCGCCTGCGACCGGCTAAACCCTGGCGTTCGATCGGCGCATGTGGCTGACGGGGGGTGTTCATCACGGCGTCATCATAAATCCGGGCTCAATCAGCCAGCCAGATGGCCTATTTCAACCCTTGAACCAAGTAAAAAACTTTATAGTTCATATAATAACTATAAAGTCTATTTTATATACTTAGTTGTATGAATTGCTGTGTTGTCCCTGCACGTCGGCATGAAACAGGCCTCGGCGCTTAAGCAAAACCTGCACCGTGTGCGCGCAGAGGCGGCGCTGCGCGCGACCGAGGAACTGCTCAGCGCCCATGGCTATGCGCCGATGTCGGTCGATCAGGTTGCCGCCAAAGCGGGCATGGCCAAGGCCAGTCTTTACAAGCTGTTTCGATCGAAAGAGGAACTGGCCGAGGCCGCGGCCTTGCAGACCCTGGATGAGGTGATCACACTGACGCGCAGGCTACGCGCCCAGCCCGGCATGGCTCAGGCCGAGCAAGCCCTGGGGGCCCTGCGAGATGTGGCCACGTGGCTGATTCAGGCGCAGCTGGCACAGCGCTGGACACCGCTGCTCAGCGAGGACAATGGCCAGGCGAGCGCGCCCTGGGTAAGCGCACAGGTGCTGGACCGGCAAGTCCAGCTCAGCTTGCAACTGGGCGCCTGGATCGCCCAAGCCCAGACGGGCGGCCTGCTGCGCTCAGATTTGCCAACCGAAGTGATGCTCTACAGCCTGCTGGCACAGGCCTGCCACCCGGGGCTCAAGCGTTTGAAAGCTGATCAGCGGCTCAGTGAAGGGGCGATCGTCCAGTCTCTGGTCGCCAGCGTGTTCGACGGGCTGCGCCCAGCGGCTTGAACATCACGCGGGCGCGGCGCGCAACGGCCTTGCGCGCCACCATGGCGATGGCCCAGCCATCAGGCAAATGTTGGCGCCGAGCAGACCAGCTTGTAAAACGGGTAAAGTCCATCCCTTAGTCGTGCTCGCCTGATCGATCCTTGCGGGCTCATCCCTCACCTAACCATCGTTTGGTCTGAAGACCAACAGGAGCTTTTATGCCCGCCTTGTTGCCCGACGTCGATCCCGACGGCCTGCTTGAGTTTTCGGTGGTCTACACCGATCGCGCCCTGAACCACATGTCCAAACGCTTTCAGGGCGTGATGAACGACATCAGCACCATGCTCAAAGAGGTCTACAACGCACACAGCACCGCACTGGTGCCCGGCAGCGGAACCTTCGGCATGGAAGCGGTCGCGCGTCAATTTGCCACGGGTAAGTCGGTGCTGGTGCTCCGCAACGGCTGGTTCAGCTACCGCTGGACCCAGATTTTTGATGCGGGCGCCATCCCCAGCAAGGCCACAGTGCTCAAAGCGCGCAAGCAAGGCACGGGCGCGCAAGACCCGTGGGCACCTTGCCCGATTGACGAGGTTGTGGCAAGCATCAAGGCAGAAAAGCCCGCAGTTGTTTTTGCCCCCCATGTCGAAACATCGGCCGGCATGATCCTGCCGGACGCTTACCTGCGCGCTGTGGCTGACGCTGCGCACAGCGTGGGCGCGCTGTTTGTGCTGGACTGCATCGCCTCGGGCGCCATATGGGTGGACATGAAAGCCACTGGCGTTGACGTGATCATCAGCGCACCCCAAAAAGGCTGGAGCAGCTCGCCGTGCTGCGCCATGATCGCGCTCAGCGAAAATGCGCACGAGGTCATGCAAAACACCAACAGCAGCAGTTTTGCCGCCGACCTGAAAAAGTGGGCGCAAATCATGCAGGCGTTTGAAAACGGCGGGCATGCCTACCACACCACCATGCCGACGGATGCACTCACCCGTTTGCGCGACACCATGCAAGAAACCCGCGCTTACGGTTTTGCCAAAGTCAAGGCGGAGCAACAGGCGCTTGGCGATGCAGTGCGCCAGCTCTTTGCTGAGCGCGGCATTCACAGCGTGGCAGCCAAAGGCTTTCATGCGCCAGGCGTGGTAGTGAGCTACACCAGCAATGCCGAGGTACAAAACAGTAAAAAGTTTTTACAACTCGGCCTTCAGACCGCAGCCGGCGTGCCCCTGCAATGTGACGAGGGGCCGGATTTTTCAAGCTTTCGCATTGGCCTCTTTGGGCTTGACAAGATGCACCAGCCCGCGCGCAGCGTCGAGCACCTGCGCAAGGCACTCGACGCCATTGGTAGCATCTGAGCGCCTTGCTGCAAAACCTCATACCGCCGACGATGCCTTTTTGAAAGGGTAACCCAGCAAGCACCATGTCTGTGTTGAGCGCCTGGCACATACTGCCCAAAAAAGTCCAGCAACACATGTGGTGGCTAATCCCTGGACTCATGGCCGCTGCCGTGGGCTTGGCCTCCAGGGGGATATACATCGATGAAGTTCAATATGAGCTCGACAGTCTCGATCTGCAGGCCAGACTGACCGCCCAAATCATTTCTGAGCGCATTGGCGCGGTGGAGGCGGAAACGCTGGCACTGGCCAGGGACCTGAGCCGGGAAATCGAGGCCAGTCAAAGCAGGCCCGCTGCAGCGACTGGCGACGCGCTTGCAGCCTTTTATGACCATGCTGAGGCCCGGTTGCCGCGCTCGCGGGCGGCAGCGCTGTTCTGGTTTCCCAGCGTCAATAGTGCCCAAGTCGGTGTCCCACCGTCCTTTCCGCTTCGCGCGCGGGCGGGCGCTCGACAGATGCAACTGCCCCAAGACCTTGACGTTGGCCAAGCCGGCTGGACCCGTCATTTGCTCGCACGAACCCTAACGAGCAACGCCGCGATCGCCACCCCCATACCCGCTGACACGTCAAACGAGCCGCCAAATAGCCTGCTGGTGTTGGCCCCGGTGCTGCGCAACGAGAAAGTCGACCGGGGTATTGCCTTCGGCAGCCGCCTGCAAGGTTATTTCGGCGCGCGGGTCAACCTGAACCAGGTCCTCACAGCGCTTGGTGAGGCGTACCACATCAAGGTTTCAACCCCGGACACTGAGCGCTCGACGGCCTCCGCAGACATTGTCGCCAACCAGGTGCCAGGCAGCCAGCCAACGCTGTGGTCGCCGACGCCCGGGCTGGTGATTACGCAAGGGCTTAACTGGCATGTGTCGGTCGGCAAACAAAGTTTTGCACTCGCAAGCGCTGCACATCGTGCATCGCTGGCCACCCTGGTGGGTGGGCTGATTTTTTCGCTGCTCCTGCTGGCGTACCTTCGTTCCAGACAAAACCTGGCCAACCTGCAGCAGGCTGCAATGCGACGGGCCGAGCAACGACTGCGCGCCGAGTCGAGCATGTCGGAGCTTGCGACCAAAGCGCGCGGTCTGGGCGTGTTTCGGCTTGATCTGCAAGGCCTGTTGATCGCAGCAGATGGCAAGGCTCTGGCTATTCTGGGCCGAGACTGGACCGCCATCAACACCTTGGGCCTTGGCCAGTGGTGGCTTGGCCTGGGTGAGCGCTCCGCCCACGAGGCCTTGGAGGGCCTGCAAGACCAGACGCACAAGTTCGGCTTTGCCAACACCATGGCGAGCCTGCCAGACCAGACGGCACGCGAAGTTAGCCTGTCAGTCAACCGCATTCGCTCGGGCGATGATGCCTGCTGGGTAGGCGTGATCGAGGATTTAAGCGCACGCCCTTGGAACGATCTGGAATTGTCTGCCGTCATGGGCGCTTTTGAAGCCGCTCAGTCCGAGCTCAGTATTTGGTCCGATGACCTGCATTGCCTGAAATTCAACCGCGCATTTGCGCAAGCGCACTCAATCAAGGCTTCGCCCTTGCGTGACGTTCGCCTGCCTGACCTGCTTGGCCCCATCCTGACGCAACACGCCGCCCTGGCACTTCAGGGCGTGCCCCAGAGCCTGCAGCTGGAGCGAACAGTGCACGGGCAGGCGCGAGGGCGAATGATCAAGCACCACATTGAAATCTTGCGCGCCACGAGTGAGCACATGCAAACCCTGCTGCTCATCACCAGCATAGACGTCACGGAAAGCAACAAGGCTCGTCGGCGCTTAGAAGAGCAGCTACAGGCCTTTGCAGCGATGTTCTCGCGCTCGACCCTGGCGTTTTTCAGGGTCGAGCAAAACGGGCAGGTGAGCTACCACAACCCCGCAGCCGCCGAGCTCCTGGGCTGGGGGGCTGGGGGTGCGGCCGGCCCGGACATTCAAACGCTCCTGCCGGCCGATGCGGCCGGTACGCCCAGCATTCAGGCGCACTTGCAGCAAGAGGGCACCATTCACGCGCTGGAAACCGAGTTTCGCCGTGATGACGGTAGCCTTCAGGCGGTTCGTCTTTTCGCGTCAAATATTCCTGGCCAAGCAGGGGCTTACTGGCTGGTGGCCGAGGACCGCTCGCAGGAACTGGCTATGGCCCGCCAGCGTGCGGCGACTGAATCAGTCGCCCTGATGGCCTTGAAATCCAACCCGCAGGCCGTCGCCATTTTCAATGCCGAAGACGAGCTCTTCTTTTGTAACCAAGTCTTTACGCAGCTTTTCCGCGCCTCGCAGCCGGCAAGGGGGTCGCGGATCAGTTACGAAGCATTTCTTCGCGAAGGGCTTCGCACCGGGCGGTACAACATCGGGCGCGAAAACCACGAGGACTGGCTCCAAGAGCGCCTTGCGGCCCACGGCGAGCGCTACTCAGCAAAAGTTCTGGCGCTCGACGACGACAACTGGGTCGAACAGATCGAATTCAAGCTCACCAACGGCTTTTCAGTCCTCCTTGCGCGCGATGCCACCAATGAGCAAGAGGCCTTGGAGCTGTCCAAAAAATCGAGCGAAGCCAAAAGCACCTTCCTGGCCGCCATGAGTCACGAAATTCGAACCCCGCTCAATGGCATCCTGGGTATGGCGCAGATCTTGGCCGGACCCTCAATAGACCGCGAAAAGCGCCTGGACTACGCTCAGACCATTCTGGACTCGGGCAACGTGCTGCTTCATTTGCTCAACCAGGCACTCGACCTCTCCAAGATCGAAGCCGGCAAAATTGAAATCCAGTTGGCGCCCACTGACCCCGCGCAGCTGTGCCGCTCGGCAACAGAGCTGTTTGCGTCCAACGCGCAACTCAAAGGGCTGACGCTGACGTACGAGTGGGCAGGGCCAGAGGTGCGCTACGACCTCGACCAGACCCGGCTGTCGCAGATGCTGTTCAACCTGGTCGGCAATGCGGTCAAATTTACAGAGAATGGGGGCGTTCGTATCGAGGCCAAGGAGCTGCGCCGTAGCGGGCAAGTCGCAGAGCTCGAGTTCGCGGTGATTGACACCGGCCCTGGCGTGACCGAAGCGCAAAGACATCTCTTATTCCAGCCCTTTTCTCAGCTTGAAAACGCGGCCAACAGCAACACCGGCTCAGCAGGCTTGGGGCTGTCCATTGTGCGGGCCATGGCCGAGATCATGGGCGGCCATGCAGAGGTCGACAGCGTTGCCGGTGCAGGCGCTCGTTTCTTTTTTACTGTGACGGCCACCCTCAGTGAGGCCGCTGCGAATACGCAGACGCCAAATTTAGCGCAGCCCGAAGCCGACACGCCAATGGCCAAAGGCCTTCGCGTCATACTGATGGAAGACCACCTGATCATGCGCCAGTTGCTCGATCGCATGCTCTCAAGCCTTGGCGCAGACGTCGTCATTTTTGATAACGCCCAGGACGGCCTGGACGCCATCACCGCCGGTGATACAGCGCGCGTCATCCTGCTGGACCTTGAGATGGCGGGCTTGGGTGGCCTGGTGGTCGCCGAAATGATCCGAGCGCAAGAGCAAAAATCTGGGCATGCGCCGCGCCTCATCGCCGCCGTCACGGCCGCCCAGGCGCCGCAAGACCGACAGGCATGCTTCGACGCCGGGATGGACGAAGTTTTAATCAAACCGGTGAGTCTGACCGATTTGTCCGAGTTTCTGGCGCGGGCGCTCGCCCAGGCGTCCGAAAAGGCCGACCGGGGTCCATTGACCGACAAAGAGGTGGCTCAGGTTAAACGGCTCTGGGGCATGCTCAAGCCCCAGCTTGAAGCGCAGCAGTACTACGCCATGAACACGTTTTCACACCTTTTCGATCTGCTCGATGGCCGCGGCTTCAACAAAGAGCTGATCGAGGCCCAAGATTGGCTCAATTGTTACGCTTTTGAAAAGGTTTTACAGCTGCTTGAGGAGATGATGGAGGTAATTTCCGCAAAGAGTTCGTGAAAATGGACGATTTTGAAGACGTCTTTCTCTCAGGCACGCCCAAAATCTTGATCATTGACGACGTGCCGGCCAACCTCAAGGTTTTGCTGGCAGCGCTGTCTGAAGAGTACGACATCATCATGGCCACCTCTGGCCAGCAAGGCCTGAAGCTGGCCGCATCGAGCAAGCCCGACCTCATCTTGCTCGACATTTCCATGCCCGGCATGGACGGTCATGAGGTGTGCCGACGCCTGAAGTCCGATCCCGACCTCAAAGAAATTCCAGTCGTCTTTTCCACGGCGTTGTCGGACCCAGCCAACGAGGCCAAGGGCTTAATGCTGGGCGCCGTGGACTTCATCAACAAGCCACTTCGCATCGAGGTGGTCAAGCTACGGCTGCGCAACATCATCGACGGGCAGCGGCTGCGCAAACTCATCGAAAACAAAAATCAGGCGCTTGAGCGGCTCACCGGGCTCGACCCGCTGACCAAGCTGCCCAACCGCACAACGCTTGACGAACATCTCAAGGTCGCGGTTCGACAGGCCCGACGAACCCGTCTGCCTCTGGCGGTGCTTTTCATCGATCTGGACGGATTCAAGCAGGTCAATGACGAGCATGGCCACGCCGCAGGGGACCAATTGCTAATCAACCTCAGCCAGCGCCTACAGGACTGCGTGCGAGACGGCGACACGGTAGCGCGCCTAGGTGGTGACGAGTTTGTGGTGCTCATCAACAGCCTGGAGAACGAGACGGCCTGCCTGCCCTTGCTCGACCGTATGCTGGTCCTGCTTGGCCTGCCGGTGAAGTATGGCGAGTCCATGCTGAAGGTCTCGGCCAGTATTGGCGTGCGCCTGGTCTTGTCGCTTCAACGATCTGGTCAGGGCGACGATGTCGACGTCAACGAGATCATTGGGCAGGCCGATGAGGCCATGTATTCGGCCAAGAAAGCTGGCAAAAACCAGTATGCGTTTTTTGGTCAGGCCCCGCTGGAGATGATTGGCAACCCCATGAGCAGCAGCGAGGTCTCTGCGGGCTTGCGCGCCAATGAGTTCGAGCTGATGTACTGCCCGATGGCAGACGCGCAATCCGGAGAAATTGTCGCGCTGGAGGCCCTGTTGCGATGGCGCCATGGCGAGCTCGGCCTGGTGGGCCCTGGCGTTTTCCTGCTGGGCTTTGACAAACACCCGCTGAGCGTCGAAGTCGGTCGCTGGGTCTTGCAGCAGGCCCTGCGCCAATGCGCCGTCTGGCGCGCCCATGGACTGGAGCTGGCCTGCAATGTCAACATCAGCGCTTACCACCTAGCCCATCCCGACTTTGCGAGCGAATTGACCACGCTGTTAAAAGACAACCCGACACTGCCTAGCAACAGCTTGATGTTCGATATCTCGGAAGTCGACAACCCCGACCCCCAGTCGGCCCTATTCAAAAACATCGAGGCCTGTCGGGACCTGGGCGTCTCACTGGTGCTGGACGACTTCGGCACCGGCCCTTCGTCGCTGACTTTTTTGCGCACCCTGCCGATCAGTCATGTCAAGCTCGACGTCGTGCTGGTCAAGGAGCTGGAAAGAAACCCCGGAGTGCTCCCCGTGATCCACAAGCTCGTCGAGCTCTTGCAGGTGATGAACTTCAAGGTGATCGCTGAGGCGGTCGAGACCGGGTCGCTCAAAGCCACATTGGCAAAAATAGGCTGCGACCACCTGCAGGGCTACGCCATCGGCCCGGTGCTGGCGGCCGACGAGGTGGCGGCCTTTCTACAGAGGCACACCTCGGCTGCCCACTGAAAATTCCAGCGCCTTGTGGTAAGGTCTCACAAATAAACAGAATAAAGGAGCCAGCATGTACAAAAGAATCATGGTCATTGTGGATGACACGCCCAACACGGATGTCGCCGTTAAGCAGGGCGTGGACATGGCCAGGGCGCACCAAGCGGAAGTCCTGTTTTTCTATGTGCTGCCGCGCTATGTGTTGCCCATGGTCGACGCGCTGCCAGTGACCGTGCAGTCGCCCGAAGAGTTTCAGCGTGAAGCCAACGACAACGCCTCCAAGGTGCTGCATGTGGCCAGCGCAGCGGCTGAAGCCGCGGGCATCACCAGCCACCGGGCCATGGGTTCGGGCGTGGATGACGCACACTGCGTGGCCGACGCCGCCAGAATCCGCCACTGTGACTTGATCGTGGTGGCGTCCGAGCGCCGCAACGCAGTGATGCGACTCATCACCGGCAACATCATCCCTGGTTTGATCACCCACGCTGGCGTGCCCGTGCTGGTCTGCCAGGGCGTGAGCGACGCGGGCTGAGTTCGCCCCGACGGATCGGCGCGCGTCGATCCGGCCGGCCCTGGCAGCGTGTGGGCCGTCACTGCCAGGGCTATCCCCCTCAAGCGGCCTGAGCGCACATGCCCCGGTGCGTGCGCTGCATGACGAACAGGAGACCTTTACCCATGCCCGCAAGCATTCGCCCCCATGCTCTGATGATTTTGCTGTTGATCTGTCTGGGGCCTGCCGCCGCGCTGGCGCAGTCCATGGTCAGTGTTGACAGGCCCATTCTCAACATGCGCAGTGGCGCCGGTACCGACAAGCCCGTGTTGTGGGCATTGGCCCAGGGCTTTCCCCTGCAGGTGCTGGACAGAAAAGGTCAATGGCTTAAGGTCAAGGACTTCGAGGGCGACCTGGGCTGGGTTTATCAGCCGCTGGTCAGCAAAAAAGCGCATGTGATCGTGCGCGCCAAACTGGCCAATGTGCGCAGCGCACCGAGCACGCGCAGCCAAATCCGCGGCAAGGTCCAATACGGCGAGGTCCTGCGCACCCTTGAGAAGAAAAAGGCCTGGGTGCGGGTACAGCGCCAAAGCGGCACCCAAGGCTGGATCTACAAGCCCCTGGTCTGGGGTTGGTAAACCGCTTCGGAACCGGGCCAGCCAGGGCCCCAGCACTCAGGACGGCCGATTGGCCGCTTGCGCCTGCAATTGGCGCGCTTGCGGGTAGATCAGCGTCTCTTCGCGCTCTATGTGGTCCTCGCTCAGGTTGGCAAAGACCTCGATCGCGTGCTGCAAGTGTTCCAGGTCCACCCAGTCTTCGCCCTGCTCGAGGGCACGCAGCATGGGCGCAAGCTCCGACCAGTTCAGCTCGAGCCAATTGTGATCCTGGCGCAAGGTCTGAACCGCTTGCACCAGCGCAGCGTCGTCACTTTGCAGCAAGGGCGGAAACACCTCTGCTTCCTCCACCAGATGATGCTGGCGCGAGGTCCCTGAGAAAAAAGACTCGATCTGGCCTGCGGCCTGGCGGAGCGCCATACCCTCGTCGCCAGCGCGCAGCTGCGCCAGCAGGGTTTCGAGCTTGGCCAGGTGCGCCTGAATCTGCTGGTGGTCCTGATCCAGCGCCTTCATGGTGTTTCGCTTCGGGGCATTCATGCTGCGTCTCCTTGGGTTTGGCGTTCATTGTGCGGAAGACCTGCCAAGGTGCATTGACTCAGATCAAGGTGCCACCCAGAGCACAAAGCCGCCAACAAGGGATGCAACAAGCGCAAGAGGCCACCCGGGCGGCCTTAAATACATCAAAGCCGGCGTTCAAGGCCCAATTCCGTCGTAGGATGTTGGGCGGACCGAACCAGCCTATCCCAACTGCGAAGCAAGGAGCACCCATTGCAAGCCAGCGATATCGCCGATCCCAGCTATTTCCACAAAGTGGTTGACTGTCAGTGGGCCTGTCCGGCCCACACGCCAGTGCCGCATTACATCCGCCTCATTGGCCAAGGCCGCTACAACGATGCCTACATGGTGAACTGGGTGTCCAATGTGTTTCCGGGCATTCTGGGGCGCACCTGCGACAGGCCTTGCGAGCCGGCCTGCCGAAGGGGACGGGTGGAGGAGAACAACGGCGCCAAAGCCGAGCCAGTGGCCATTTGCCGCCTCAAACGGGTGGCTGCCGACCAGAAGCAGGACTTTTCTGCCATGCTGCCCAAGGCAGCGCCACCCAATACGCATCGGGTGGCCTGCGTTGGCGCCGGGCCTGCATCGCTGACCGTGGCGCGCGATCTGGCCCTGCAAGGCTACGCGGTCACCGTGTTTGACGGCGAAGCGCAGGCCGGCGGATTCATGCGCTCGCAAATCCCGCGCTTTCGACTGCCCCAAGAAGTGATTGACGAAGAGACCGGCTATGTGCTTGGCCTGGGCGTGACCTTTAAACAGTCACACCGGATTGACTCGATGAAGGCTTTGCTGGCCCAAGGCTATGACGCGGTGTTCGTGGGCTGCGGCGCGCCACGCGGGCGTGACCTGGACGTGCCGGGTCGCACAGATGCCAAGGCGCATATTCATATCGGCATCGACTGGCTGGCCTCGGTCTCGTTCGGGCATATCAGCAGCGTGGGCCAGCGCGTCCTGGTGCTCGGCGGGGGCAACACCGCGATGGACTGCTGCCGCTCGGCCAAACGCCTGGGTGGCCAGGACGTCACGGTGGTGGTGCGCAGCGGCTTTGAAGAGATGAAGGCGTCGCCCTGGGAGAAGGAGGATGCAATGCATGAAGGCATCCCCATCCTGAACTACCACGTGCCCAAATCGGTTGAGCATGACAAGGGTCAGATCAAAGGCATGTGGTTCGAGCGGGTCGAGGCCGTCTACGACGCCAAGGGTAAGCGCACACTGGCGCCGACCGGCGAGCCCGATGTCTTTCTGCCCTGCGACACGGTTTTGGTGGCGATCGGTCAGGAAAACGCTTTTCCCTGGATCGAGCGCGACTGCGGCATCAAGTTCGACAAATGGGGGCTGCCCAAACTGCATGCCCAAAGCTTTCAGTCATCTCTGCCACACGTGTTTTTTGGCGGCGATGCGGCTATGGGGCCAAAAAACATCATCACCGCGGTAGCGCACGGCCATGCGGCCGCCGTCTCCATCGACCGCTTTCTGCACGGCCAGAATCCGGCCCAGCGCCCAGCCCCGGCCACCGAGCTGCTGTCGCAGAAGATGGGCATTCATGAGTGGAGCTACGACAACGATGTCTCCAATGACGCGCGCTTCAAGGTGCCCTGGGCGGCGGCTGAAAAGGCGCTGGCCAGCATTCGCGTCGAAGTCGAGCTTGGCTTCGATGCGGCCACCGCCTTCAAGGAGGCCAGCCGCTGCCTGAACTGCGATGTGCAAACCGTCTTCGAGCAAGGGCAGTGCATTGAGTGTGACGCCTGTGTCGATATCTGCCCGATGGACTGCATCACCTTCACCAGCAATGGTGAGGAGCAGGACCTGCGCCAGCGGCTCAAAGCGCCCACCTTGCACCCCGATCAGAGTCTGTACGTCTCGGGTGAGCTCAAGAGCAAACGCGTCATGGTCAAGGACGAAGACGTCTGTCTGCATTGCGGCCTGTGTGCCGAGCGCTGTCCCACCGGCGCTTGGGACATGCAAAAGTTTTTACTCAACACCACCATGGCCGGCGCAGCCTGCCGCGACCAGGCCAAGCCCGCCAACCAAGCCGCACCCAAGGAGCTGGCATGACACGGATCCAGGCGGTCAACGACTTTGTCATTAAGTTCGCCAATGTGAACGGCTCGGGCTCGGCATCAGCCAACGAGTTGTTTGCCAAGGCCGTGCTGCGTATGGGCGTGCCGGTCAGCCCGCGCAATATTTTTCCCAGCAACATCCAGGGCTTGCCCACTTGGTACGAGGCCCGCATCTGCGAAAAAGGCTATCACGGCCGCAGAGGTGGCGTGGACATGATGGTGGCGATGAACCCGCAAACCTGGGACGCCGACATTGCCGAGATCGAGCCCGGCGGCTACCTGTTTTATGACAGCACGCGACCCATGCCGGCCAGCCGCTTTCGCAGCGACGTGAACACGCTGGGCGTGCCCCTGACGGAAATCACCAATCGGGTATTCAGCGACGCCCGTCAGCGCCAGCTGTTCAAAAACATCGTGTATGTCGGCGCGCTCTCGGTCTTGCTTGATCTTGATGTGAGCGTGTTCGAAACCCTGTTTGCCGAACAGTACAAAGGCAAAGAGCGCCTGCTCAGCGCCAATCTGACTGCGCTGCAGCTGGGGCGCGACCACGTGATCGCGCACATGGAGGCGCCCATCGGCTTGCGGGTGAAGCGCAGCAACCAGGTCGGCGACCAGATCTTTACCGACGGCAACAGCGCGGCCGCGCTGGGCTGCCTGTACGGCGGCGCCACCGTGGCCGCCTGGTACCCGATCACGCCCTCGTCCTCGGTGCCTGAGGCGTTTCAGAAGTACTGCGACAAATATCGCGTCGACCCCGACACCGGCCGGCATAACTTCGCCATCATTCAGGCGGAAGACGAGCTGGCTTCCATTGGCGTGGTGGTCGGCGCCGGCTGGAACGGCGCGCGCGCCTTCACCGCAACATCCGGGCCCGGTATTTCCCTGATGACCGAGTTCATCGGCCTGGCGTATTTCGCCGAGATTCCGGTCACCATCATCAACGTGCAGCGCGGCGGGCCCAGCACCGGCATGCCCACGCGCACCCAGCAGTCTGACATTCTGGCCTGCGCCTATGCCTCGCACGGCGACACCAAACATGTGCTGCTGTTTCCTGAGGACCCACACGAATGCTTTGAGCACGCCGCCTGCGCGCTCGACCTGGCCGATCGGCTGCAAACACCGGTGTTCGTCATGACTGACCTGGACATCGGCATGAACCAGCGCCTGTGCAAGCCCTTTGCCTGGGACGCCGAGCGGCGCCTGGACCGTGGCAAGGTCATGAGCGCCGAGCAGCTCGAAGCGGGTGCCGACTTCGGTCGCTACAAAGATGTCGACGGCGACGGCATCCCCTGGCGCACGCTACCTGGAACACACCCCAGCAAAGGCGCATTCTTTACCCGCGGCACCACCCGAAACGCCTACGCCCAGTATTCCGAGCGGGGCCCAGACTACACCTACAACATGGAGCGCCTGCTGCGCAAATTCCAGACCGCTGCGCAACTGGTGCCTCAGCCGGTCATCACGCCAGCGGCCAAGCCCACAGCAATTGGCGTGGTGTATTTCGGCTCCACATCGCCAGCCATGGCCGAAGCGCTTGATGTGCTCAGCGCCCAAGGCATTCACATCGACAGCCTGCGACTACGGGCCTTTCCGTTTTCCCAAGCAGTGCCCGACTTTATTGCGGCCCACGACAAAGTCTTCGTGGTGGAGCAAAACCGCGACGCGCAGATGCACGCGCTCTTGGTCAACGAGCTCGATATCAACCCGGCGCGGTTGCAGCGCGTGCTGCACTACGACGGCACGCCCATCACCGCACGCTTTATTGCATCAGCGATCTCCAAACACCTTGCGAGCCAGAAAGAGTCCGTATGACCTACATCACCAAGCCCCGGCTGCACCACCCCACACTCACGCCCAACAAGGTCGGCTACACGCGCCGCGACTATGAAGGGCGTGTCTCGACGCTGTGCGCCGGCTGCGGACATGACTCGATTTCAGCGGCCATCATTCAGGCCTGCTGGGAGCTCGACATTGAGCCGCATCGTGTGGCCAAGCTCTCAGGCATTGGCTGCAGCTCGAAGACGCCGGACTACTTTCTGGGCGCATCTCATGGCTTTAACACGGTGCATGGGCGCATGCCCTCGGTGCTCACAGGCGCCAACCTGGCCAATCGCGACTTGCTCTACCTGGGTGTCTCTGGCGACGGCGACTCGGCGTCGATTGGCCTGGGGCAGTTCGCCAACGCCATGCGCCGCGGCGTGAACATGACTTACATCGTCGAGAACAACGGCGTCTACGGCCTGACCAAGGGACAGTTTTCGGCTACCGCCGACCGTGGCTCGAAAAGCAAGAAAGGCGTGATCAACAGCGACAGCCCAGTTGACCTGGTGGGCATTGCATTGCAGCTCGGCGCAACCTTTGTGGCGCGCAGCTTCTCGGGCGACAAGGAGCAGCTCGTGCCGCTGATCAAAGGCGCCATCGCACACGGTGGTGCAGCTTTCATTGACGTGATCAGCCCCTGCGTGACCTTCAACAACCACGGCGGCAGCACCAAAAGCTATGACTACATCCGCCAGCACAACGAGGCGGTCAGCCGCATTGACTTCATGAGCCCCGGCAGCGAGATCACCACCGAGTACGCGCCGGGCGAGGCCTTTGATGTTCAGCAGCACGATGGCTCCATGCTGCGCCTGCGCAAGCTGCACACCGACTACAACCCCAGCGATCGCTATGCCGCCATGAGCTACATGCAGGCGCATGCCGCACGCGGCGAGGTGGTCACCGGTCTGCTGTTTCTGGATCCGCTGGCCAACGACTTGCACACCGCCATGAACACCAGCATCACGCCGCTCAATGCCTTGACAGCCGAACAACTCAACCCGGGGGCAGCCACACTGGCCAAGATCAACGACGCCCTGCGATAAACAAAGACCAGAAGACAGGAGGACACCATGCCAGACCGTACCGTGTTCAAGTCGATGACACACCGCCACGTGCTAAGCGTGGCGCCCACTGCCACGATTCATGAGGCCGCCTGCCAGATGGCCGCTGCCAATTGCGGCAGCATTCTGGTGGTCGAGTCCGGCACCGTACTCGTGGGCATCCTGACCGAGCGCGATCTGATGAACCGCGTGCTGGCAAAAGGGCTTGATGCCAACACCACGCAGGTGGGCGCCGTCATGACACACGCGCCGATATGTGTCGAGCCCGAGACCAGCGTGGTCGACGCGCTGGTGATCATGATCGAAAAAGGCTTTCGCCATCTGCCCGTGGTGATCGCCAAAGACAAGCAGATTCTGGGCGTTTTCTCGGTTCGCGACGCCATCCCGCGCGAAATCCAGTCGGCGCTGAACGTCACCGAGTTCAACGAAAAAGTCAACGACGCAATGGGCTGAAAGCTGCAGCGCAGCCTGCAGCGTGCCGCAAGCGGCGCCAGCGGACTCAGTCGCCGAAGCAAATGCCCAGATCGCGCCCGGTCTGCAAGGTGTCACCGTCAAGCGGCACACAACGCATGCGCCCGGCCACGTCCTGCAAAGGCACATGATCCACGCCGTGAAGACCGAGCGAGACCATGATGCCGTGCTCGCCCCTGGCCAGCGCCCGCACCGCGGCCGCGCCAAAGCGCAGCGCGGCCAGGCGGTCAAAAGCCGTCGGACTGCCGCCACGCAGCAAATGGCCTAGCACCACGCAGCGCGCGTCTTTACCGCTCTGGCGGGCCAGCGCCTGCGCCACGCGATCACCAATGCCGCCGAGCCGCTCGGCCTGACCGGCTCCAGCAGGCGCGAGGCGCTCCGTCTCGCCCCCCTGGGGCTTGGCGCCCTCAGCCACCACCACGATCGCATGCAATCGGCCCTGGGCCTCGCGTTCACGGATCATGGCCAGCACCGAGCCCAGGTCATAGTCGACTTCGGGCAGCAAAATTGCGTGCGCATTGCCGGCAATGCCGGCGTGCAAGGCTATCCAGCCCGCGTAACGCCCCATCACCTCCACCACCATGATGCGCTGATGGCTTTGCGCGGTGCTGTGCAGCCGATCAATGCATTCGGTGGCAAACGCCACCGCGCTGTCAAAACCAAAAGTGGTCAGGGTTTTGTCCAGGTCGTTGTCTATGGTCTTGGGCACGCCCACCACGCGCAGCCCTTTTTGCTGCAAGGCATGGGCAATCGTCAGCGAGCCGTCACCGCCGACCGAGACCAAAGCGTCAATGTCATGGCGCGCAAAGTAAGCCAGGATCTCGTCACTGCGGTCCACCTCCCGCACGCTGCCATCAGGCAGGGGCACCGGAAAATGCAGTGGATTGCCCTTGTTGGTGCTGCCCAGGATGGTGCCGCCCAGATGGCTGATCGCGCGCACCTGCGCAGGGCTCAGGGTCTGCACGCCGCCTTCAGGGTAGCGCTCGGGAAACAAAATACCGTTGAAGCCGTCGCGAATACCCAGGCAGACCCAGCCCTGGCGCGTGGCCGCCATCACCGTGCCACGGATCACGGCGTTCAGTCCGGGCGCGTCCCCGCCACCGGTACAAATTGCGATGCGTCCAATGGGTTTGACCATGCTTGAACCCTCCAACAGTCAATGGGCGCTGCCTGGCAAGTGGCGGCAGAAGCCCCTGCGCGGCAATGGCTCGCCAAAACAGACAGCGCCTGAGACGCAGTGTGCCAGACCCCAAGGGCCAGGCCCCCAGCAAAGGATCCGCATCAGGGTTATCCCTAGGACATCGCTCGCCTACGCGCGCGCGCGCTCAGCACGAAGCAGGGTACCATTGAGGGTCTTGCCGCTGTGCCGGCTTGCCTCTTTTCCAATCAAGCAGGAGAAACCATGAAATTGAATCTGAAACTCATCGCCGCCAGCGCCTTGCTGGCGCTGGGCCTGAGCGCCCAAGCCGCCCCAATCGTTGTGAAGTACAGCCACGTGGTGGCCGACCAAACGCCCAAAGGCCAATCGGCCCTGAAATTCAAGGAATTCGCTGAAAAGTACCTGCCCGGCAAGGTTGAAGTCCAAGTCTTCCCCAACAGCCAGCTCTTCGGTGATGGCAAGGAAATGGAAGCCCTCCTGCTCGGCGACGTACAGATCATTGCGCCCTCGCTGTCCAAGTTCAGCAAATACACCAAGAAGCTGCAGGTTTTTGACCTGCCCTTCCTGTTCGACAACATCCAAGCCGTTGACCGCTTCCAGGCCACTCCCCTGGGGCAGTCCTTGCTGACCTCCATGACCAGCAAGGGTATTGTGGGTCTGGGCTATTTGCACAACGACATGAAACAGCTGTCTGCCAACAAGCCTTTGATGACACCAGCTGATGCCAAGGGCCTGAAGTTCCGCATTCAACCCTCTGACGTGATCGAAGCCCAATTCCGCGCTGTCGGCGCCAACCCGCAAAAGCTGGCCTTCTCCGAGGTGTATCAGGCACTGCAGTCGGGCGTGGTGGACGGCCAGGAAAACACCTGGTCCAACATCTACAGCCAAAAGTTCCACGAAGTCCAAAAAGCCATTGTCGAGAGCAACCACGGCGTGATCGATTACATGGTGGTGACCAATGCCAAGTGGTGGAACGGCCTGCCCGCTGATGTGAAAGCCGGTCTGTCCAAGGCCATGAGCGAAGCCATCGCCGCTGGCAACAAGATCGCCTTTGACGAAGGCGAGGCATACAAAGCCAAGGTGGTCGGCGCCAACAAAGCCAAAGTGCTGCCCTTGAGCAAGGAAAACCTGGCCGCCTGGCGCGCCGCGATGAAGCCGGTGTGGGGCAAGTTTGAAGATGAGATCGGCAAGGACCTGATTGCTGCGGCTCAAAAAGCCAACAACTAATCTGGCTTTAAGCCGAGAATGAACCCCGGCTAGACCGGGGTCTTTTTTTGGAGAGCACCATGAAAATTCTGGACCGACTGGAGGAGTGGATCATCTCGCTCATGCTGCTGGGCATGACCGGCCTGGCCTTTATGCAGGTGGTTCGGCGCTATGTCTTTAACACCGGCTTCTCCTGGACGCTCGAGCTGACCATGGTGCTGTTCGCCTTCATGATTTTTGTGGGCATCTCCTATGGCGTACGGGTGGGCTCGCACATTGGCGTGGATGCGGTGGTCAACCTACTGCCGCCCAAAGCGCACCGGATCGTCTCGATGATGGCGGTCTTGCTCTCGCTGCTGTATGTCGGCTTGGTGCTCTACGGCGCCTCCATTTATGTGGGCAAGATGATGGACGTGGGCGTTGAATTCGACGACCTGCCGATCGAGCGCTGGAAGGTGCTCATCGTCATGCCCATCGGCTACTGCCTGATTGGTTTTCGCTTTCTGCAAATCCTCTACAAGCTCGCGACCGGCCAGATCGAAGGTTTGCGCCTGGCCGACGAAGCAGCCGAAGCTCTGAAGCACAAGCCGCAGGAGAGCGCATCATGAACACCGCGGTTCTCTTTGTTTGCCTGTTTTCTTTTATGGTGATCGGCATGCCGATTGCCATCAGCCTGGGGCTGGCCAGCCTGATCACGATTACCTTCTTCTCCAATGATTCACTGGCGTCAATGTCAATCAAGCTGTTTGAGACCAGCGAGCATTACACCCTGATGGCCATTCCATTCTTCGTGCTCGCGGGCAACCTGATGTCCACGGGTGGCGTGGCGCGGCGCATGGTCGACTTTGCGATTGCAGCGGTCGGCCATATCCGTGGCGGCCTGGCCATCGCCTCGGTGCTGGCTTGCATGTTGTTTGCTGCAGTCTCGGGCTCAAGCCCAGCCACGGTGGTGGCCATCGGATCGATCGTGATCGCGGGCATGGTCAAAAACGGCTACTCCAAAGAAATGGCCGCCGGCGTGATTTGTAATGCCGGCACGCTGGGCATTTTGATCCCGCCCTCGATCGTGATGGTGGTCTACGCGGCCGTCACCCAGGTCTCGGTCGGGCGCATGTTCATGGCTGGCGTGATTCCAGGCATTCTGCTGGGCCTGATGCTGATGTTCGCGGTGTGGTTGCGGGTGGGCAAACTGCAGATCAAGCCGCCACCCAAAGCCGGTTGGCGCGTGGTGCTGCGCACCTTTCGCGAATCCATGTGGGGACTGGCCTTGCTGGTCATCATCATGGGCGGTATTTACGGCGGCGTCTTCACGCCCACGGAAGCCGCCGCGGTATCGGCGGTGTACGCCTTATTTGTGGCGGTCTTCATCTACCGCGACTTGAAATTCAAGGACCTGCCCGAGGTGTTTCTTGAGTCGGCGAAAACCACGGTGATGCTGATGTTCATCGTGGCCAACGCGCTGCTGTTTGCGCACGTGCTGACCAGCGAGCGCATTCCCCAAACCATCGCCGAGCAAATTTTGGCAGTCGGCATGGAGCCTTGGATGTTCCTGCTGGTGGTCAACATCATGCTGCTGATTGCGGGCAATTTCATGGAGCCCACCGGCATCATTCTGATTCTGGCCCCGATTCTGTTCCCGATCTCGCAGCAATTGGGCATTGACCCGATTCACCTGGGCATCATCATGGTGGTGAACATGGAAATCGGCATGGTCACGCCCCCGGTGGGGCTGAACCTGTTTGTCACCAGTGGCGTCACCGGTATGAACCTGATCCAGGTGACCAAGGCAGCTTTGCCCTGGCTCTCGGTTCTGTTGATTTTCCTGGTCATCATTACCTACATCCCTGCCATCACCCTGACACTGCCCAACCTGTTGTTCGGGCCGGCAACCTGATCGATCTCTTGTCGCTAAAGCCGGTGCTACCCACCGGCTTTTTTCTGACCCTGCACCAATGGGCTCGCCCATCTGAGCGGCTCAGGCCGGTGCCGGTTTTGCACGAAAATCCTGGGGTTGCCCGCTCGGCTGTGCCCTGTGCGCGCAGCTGCAACAAGCCTCATTTAAAACGCCACGCACCAACACCATGCCCACGCCGCCCAACCCAGACCAGCCACTGTCGGCGCAAACGCTGAGCGACTTGCAAGCCTGGGTTGGCAAGACCGAGGTCCTGGAGGACGTCATTACCGCAGCGCCCTTGCGCGGCCTGAGCGCCACACTGGATCGCAACGACCCACCGCTGACACCCGACGCTGCCGTGCCACCGCTTTGGCACTGGCTGTATTTTTTGCCGCAACATCGTCAAAGCGAGATCGGGCGCGACGGCCATGCGCGCCGGGGTGGTTTTTTGCCGCCGGTGCCGCTGCCAAGGCGCATGTGGGCGGGTGGGCGCCTGCAATGGCAAGCCGACAACCCCTTGCGCGCCGGCGATGTGGTGCAACGGCGCTCGACCATCGCCTCAGTGCAACACAAATCCGGGCGCAGCGGCGAACTTGTGTTTGTGCTGGTGCGCCATGAGATCTCCAATGCGCAGGGGCCGTGCCTGAGCGAAGAGCACGACATTGTGTACCGGGCTGCCGCACAGCCGGGCGAAGCTGGCGCTGCGCCGCAAAGCGCGCCAGCCAAGGCGCCTTGGCAGCGCGAGGTGTACGCTGACGATGTGCTGCTGTTTCGCTACTCCGCGCTGACCTTCAACGGTCACCGTATTCACTACGACCGTCAATACGTGACCACCGAAGAGGGCTATCCCGGCCTGGTGGTGCACGGGCCGCTGATCGCCACCTTGCTGCTTGACCTCTTGCGCCGCCAAATGCCGCAAGCGCGTGTTGCTGCCTTTAGCTTCAAAGCGGTTCGCCCCACCTTCGACCAGCACCACCTGCGCGTCAACGGCGCCTTGCAGGCTGACGGCAAAACCGTCGACCTGTGGGCACAGGACCATGAAGGCTGGCTCACCATGCAGGGTCAGGCCACACTGGCCTGAGGCCGCACCACCGTGACATGGACCTAAGCAAGATGATCAAGACCGAACCCGACCAGTACCAGGACATCCGCGACGCGGTGCGTGCGCTGTGTGCCCAATTTCCCGACAGCTACCACCGCCAGATCGACGAAAAGCGCGGCTACCCAGAAGCTTTTGTCGACGCCCTGACGCGCGCGGGCTGGCTGGCCGCGCTGATTCCCGCTGAATACGGCGGCTCCGGGCTGGGCCTGGCTGAGGCCTCGGTCATCATGGAGGAGATCAACCGCAGTGGCGGCAACTCGGGCGCCTGCCACGGCCAGATGTACAACATGGGCACTTTGCTGCGCCACGGCTCAGAGCAGCAAAAGCAGCTCTACCTGCCCAAAATCGCCAGCGGCGAGTGGCGCCTGCAGTCCATGGGCGTGACCGAGCCGACCACCGGCACCGACACCACCAAGATCAAGACCATGGCTGTCAAAAAAGGTGACCGCTATGTGATCAACGGGCAGAAAGTCTGGATCTCGCGCGTGCAACACTCCGACTGGATGATTCTGCTGGCGCGCACCACGCCGCTGGCCGAGGTCAAGAAAAAAAGCGAAGGCATGTCGATCTTCATGGTCGATCTGCGCCAGGCCGAGCAGTCGGGCTTGACGGTGCGCCCGATTGCCAACATGGTCAACCATGAAACCAACGAGCTGTTTTTTGAGAACCTGGAGATCCCAGCCGAAAACCTGATCGGTCAGGAAGGCATGGGCTTTAAATACATTCTCGACGGCCTCAATGCCGAGCGCACCCTGATTGCCGCCGAGTGCATTGGTGACGGCTACTGGTTTCTCGACCGCGTCACCAAGTACGTGAGCGAGCGGGTGGTGTTTGGCCGCCCGATTGGCCAAAACCAGGGCGTGCAGTTCCCGATTGCCGACGCCTATATTGAAGTCGAAGCCGCCAACTTGATGCGCTTTAAGGCCTGCGAGCTGTTCGACGCCGGCAAGCCCTGCGGCGCACAAGCCAATATGGCCAAGTACCTGGCCGCCAAAGCCAGCTGGGAGGCGGCCAACGCCTGCATCCAGTTTCATGGTGGCTTCGGTTTCGCCAACGAATACGACGTCGAGCGCAAGTTCCGTGAAACCCGGCTCTACCAGGTGGCGCCGATTTCAACCAACCTGATTTACAGCTATGTGGCCGAGCACCTGCTGGGCCTGCCCCGCAGTTTTTAAAGCCTGGCCTCTAGCCGAGCGTTGCGCATGACAAGCCCCAGCCCCCAACCCAGACCTTTAGACGGCATCACCGTGGTGTCGCTGGAACACGCCATTGCTGCGCCATTTTGCACACGCCAACTTGCCGACCTGGGCGCGCGCGTGATCAAGGTCGAGCGCCCTGGCAGCGGTGACTTCGCACGCGCCTACGATACCCGCGTCAAAGGACTGGCCTCGCACTTTGTCTGGACCAACCGATCCAAAGAGAGCCTCACGCTCGACCTCAAGCAGGCGCCAGCCATGGCCGCGCTGCACAAGTTGCTAGCCAAGGCAGATGTGCTAGTGCAAAACCTCGCGCCTGGCGCGGCCGCGCGCATGGGCCTGTCTTTCGATGCGCTACACGCCAGCCACCCGCGCCTGATTGTTTGCGACATTTCAGGCTATGGTCAGGACGGACCGTACCGCGACAAGAAGGCCTACGACCTGCTGATCCAGAGCGAGGCGGGTTTTCTCTCGGTCACCGGCACGCCACAGGACCCGAGCAAGGCGGGCAACTCGGTGGCCGATATCGCCGCCGGCATGTACGCCTACAGCAGCGTGCTCAGCGCCTTGCTGCTGCGCGACAAGACAGGGCTGGGTTCGCAGATTGATGTCTCCATGCTGGAGTCGCTGGGCGAGTGGATGAGCTTTCCGATGTACTACGCCTATGACGGCGCTGCGCCGCCAGCGCGTGCCGGCGCCTCGCACGCCAGCATTTACCCCTACGGTCCCTTCAAGGCGGGCGACGGCGGCACCGTGATGCTGGGCCTGCAAAACGAGCGCGAATGGCGCACGTTCTGCCACCAAGTTCTGGGCGATGCCGCGCTGGCCGAGGACGCACGTTTTCGCAACAACAGCCTGCGCAGCGAACACCGTGAGGTGCTGCGCGCGCTGATTGAAGAGGTCTTCTCGCACCTGTCAACCGCCCAGGTGCAGGAGCGGCTCGACCAGGCGCAAATTGCCAACGCACGCATGAACGACATGACCGGTCTGTGGGCGCATCCGCAGCTCAAGGCGCGCCAGCGCTGGACCCAGGTCGGCAGTGAGGCTGGCGCTATCGATGCACTACTGCCCCCTGCGCGCAACAACGCCTTTGACTACCGCATGGACGCAGTGCCTGCGGTGGGCGAGCACACCGAGTCCATTCTCCAGGAGCTGGGCTTCAAGCCATCTGCGATCGCCGACATGCGTGGCCAGCACGCCATCTGAAACCTGAACAAACCTTGTTGCCATGAGCCAACCCGCCGCTGAACTTGCCGCTTTCGCCGCCGCACTGCGTTTTGAACACATTCCGGCGCCGGTGGTGCGCAAGATCGAGGACCTGCTGGTCGACTGGTTCGGCTCAGCCGTGGCCGGTTACGGCGCGCAGCCGGTGGAAATCATGGCGCGCTTTGCCCAGGCCATGGGCTCGGCCGCGGGCAGCGCCGAGCTCTTGCCCGCGCGCGGCCACAGCAGCGCCTACCTAGCCGCCATGGCCAATGCCGCGGCCTCACATATGGCCGAACAGGACGATGTACACAATGGTTCGGTGTTTCACCCGGCCACGGTTGTCTTTCCGGCGGCTTTGGCCGTGGCGCAAAGCATTGGCGCCAGCGGCCAAGCTTTTCTGTGCGCGGCGGTGGCTGGCTACGAGGTGGGCATTCGGGTGGGTGAGTTTCTGGGCCGCTCACACTACAAGGTGTTTCATACCACCGGCACCGCCGGCACCCTGGCCGCGGCGGCGGCGGTGGGCCATTTGCTCGGGCTTGATGCCCAGCAAATGCAGCACGCCTTTGGCTCGGCGGGCACCCAGTCGGCCGGTCTGTGGGAGTTCCTGCGCACCGGCGCCAACAGCAAGCAGCTGCACACCGCGCACGCCGCCGGCGCTGGCCTGATGGCCGCATACCTGGCCAAAGACGGCTTTACCGGCGCCGCCGATATCTTCTGTGGCCCGCAAGGCATGGCTGCGGGCATGTCCAGCGACGCCGACCCCGCGCGCCTGACCATGGGCTTGGGCACACGCTGGGCCAGCGCCGAGACCTCGTTCAAATACCACGCCTCGTGCCGACACACGCACCCGGCAGCAGACGCGCTGGTGCAAGTGATGCGCACGCACCAGCTGCAGCCCGAGCAGATTCAAAGGGTGGTCGCGCATGTGCACCAAGGCGCCATCGACGTGCTCGGCCCAGTGGTCAACCCCGGCAATGTGCATCAGAGCAAATTTTCCATGGGCACCGTGCTGGCGCTGGCGGCGCGCTTCGGCCACGCCGGCTTAAACGAGTTTGACCAGCATTTTCAGGACGGGCCAACGCGGGACCTGTGTGCCCGCGTCGAGATGGCGCTGGATGAAGAGGTCGATGCGGCCTACCCCGTTCGCTGGATCGGCAAGGTCACTGTGAGCACTCATGACGGACGCACACTGCATGGCCGTGTCGACGAGCCCAAAGGCGACCCCGGCAACACGCTGTCGCGCGAGGAAATCACCGCCAAGGCGCTGCAGTTGGCGGCCTACAGTGGCGGTGCGCCGGCCCAAGCGATGCAGCAAGCCGTGCAAGCGCTCTGGCAGGTCGCCAGCTGGCCGCGCATGCACGACCTGCTCAGCCCGTAAGCAAAGACTGCCCGTACCCCCTGAGAGCGCACGCTGACAACAAGCTCAGGGAAAACCCAGCCCCCAAGCGGGCAGTGCCGGTGAGATACTCCGGGTCTTGTCCCCAAGTGGGCAAGCACCGCGCTTGCGGTGCCCTGCGTAGCCGTCCACAACGGCTGCAACAGAACTTCCAACTATCTGGAGATTGACCATGAAAACCTGTTTCACCCCTGGCCTGCGTGCCCTGAAAACCATTTCTGCTGTGGCAGTCGCCGCTGCCCTGGCTGTACCGATGGCCGCCCAAGCCATCACGCTCAAAGCCTCGCACCAGTTCCCTGGCGGCAAAGGCGACGCCCGCGACGAGATGGTGCAAATCATTGCGCGTGAAGTCGCAGCTGCCAATGTCGACCTGGAGATCAAAGTGTTTCCCGGCTCGAGCCTGGTCAAAGCCGTTGAGCAGTGGAAAGCCATGCTCAGCGGTCAGATCGACATGACATCCTTCCCGCTGGACTATGCCTCGGGCTCCCACCCCCAGTTTGGTGCCACGCTGATGCCCGGCCTGGTGAAGAACCACGACCATGCCCGACGCATCAACGAGTCGCCTTTCATGAAAGACATCAAAGGCATTATTGAGCAGGGCGGCGTGAAAGTGCTGGCCGATGCCTGGCTTGCCGGAGCTTTCGGCGCCAAAGACAAATGTATCAAGTCGCCCTCCGACGTTGAAGGCATGAAGATTCGCTCTGCAGGCGCCACCTTCGCAGAAATGTGGCGCGGTGCGGGCGCATCGATCGTCTCCATTCCATCAAGCGAGGTCTACAACGCCTTGCAGCAAGGTGTGGCGCAGGGCACCGACACCTCGAGCGGCAGTTTCGTGTCCTTTCGTCTGTACGAGCAGATCAAGTGCCTGACCGAGCCTGGCGCCAACGCCTTGTGGTTCATGTACGAGCCGGTGCTGATTTCCAAGCGCAGCTGGGACAAGCTCAACGACGCGCAGAAAAAGGCGCTGACAGCGGCTTCTGCCAAAGCGCAGGCCTATTTCGAGGCCGAATCGAAAAAACTGGATGACAAAATGGTCGAGACCTTCAAGAAAAACAATGTTCAAGTCGTCTCTCTGAGCGAGGCCGAAGCTGCCGCCTGGCGCGCAGTGGCCCAGAAAACCTCTTACAAATCTTTTGGCGAGAAAGTCCCCGGCGGCAAAGAGCTGATCGAAAAGGCTTTGAGTGTCAAGTAAAAAGGTTGAGAACCTGCCCGCCTGGGCGGCGGGCGTTCACGCCATCTCACGCGTCTTCGGCGTTGCTGCGGCGATGCTGATCCTGGTGTCGATCTTCGTGATCTGCCACATGGTTTTTGTGCGCGCCGTGCTCGGCGCGTCGTCCATCTGGCAGACCGAGTTTGTCACCTTCTCGGTGATTGCTGCAACCTTTCTAGGTTCGCCCTACATTCTGCTTACCGGCGGACATGTGGCGGTGGACCTGGTGCCATTGATGGTGCGCAATGACACCCGGCGCGTGATGTTTTTGCTGGGCTATGCGGTGGCGCTAGCCTTTGTTGGCTTTTACCTGGTCGCCTCGGTACCCTGGTGGCTGGAGGCCTGGCACAGCGGCCAGACCACGCCATCGATCTGGAAGGCGCGCCTGTGGATCCCGTACGCGGCCGTGCCCGTCGGGCTGTTTTTGCTGTGCCTGCAAATGATCACCGACATGATTCTGGTGGCCAGCCGGCGCCAGCTGCCTTTTGGACTTTCACCCGAGGAGGGCCTGTGAGTCCACTGCTCATTGGTTTATTGATTTTTGTGGTCACCACCGCCTTGCTGGCCGTGGGCCTGCCGATCGCCTTCGGGCTGGGCGCTGTGGCGCTGGCCTTTATGGTGATCTTTGACGGCTGGAATTCGGTGAACTTTGTGCCCGAGACAATTTTTGCCGGCCTGGAAGATTTCACCCTGGTCTCACTGCCGATGTTTGTGCTGATGGGCGCGGCGGTGGCATCGTCGCGCGCCGGCAGCGACTTGTACGAAGCGTTGGCGCGTTGGCTGCACAAAGTGCCGGGCTCGCTGGTGATTTCCAATATCGGCGCCTGCGCCTTGTTTGCGGCGCTGACGGGCTCTTCGCCTGCGACCTGCGCGGCCATCGGCAAGATGGGTATCCCCGAGATGCGCCGCCGCGGCTATGACGCCGACCTCGCCACCGGGGCGATTGCCGCGGGTGGCACGCTGGGCATTCTGATTCCGCCGAGCATCACCATGATTCTGTACGGCATTGCATCGGAAACCTCAATTGGCCGACTGTTCATTGCCGGCATCATTCCAGGTCTGCTGCTGATGTTTTTGTTCATGGCCTGGGCGCTCTTTTTGAGCTGGAAGAGGGGCACTAAGCTGATCGACAGCGACCGCATTTACAGCCTGAAAGAAAAATGGGAGCTCATGCCCAAGCTGTTGCCGCTGATCGCGGTGATTGTGGGCGTGGTCTACGCGCTCTACGGCGGCATTGCCACACCGTCGGAGGCCGCTGGCGTGGGCGCCATGCTGTGCCTGCTGATGGTGATTGTGATTTACCGCCTCTGGTCCTGGCGCGCGCAGTGGACGATTCTGCGCGACGCCTTGCGCGAGTCGGGCATGCTTTTGATGATCATCGGCACCTCGATCCTGTTTGGCTACATGATGTCTTCGCTGCAGGTCACGCAAGCGGTGGCGCAAAGCATTGCCGACATGCAGGTTAACCGCTGGGTGGTGCTGGCAGCGATCAACCTGCTCTTGCTGGTGGCGGGTTGCTTTTTGCCGCCGGCGGCCATCATCCTGATGACCACGCCGATTCTGATGCCGGTGATCACCGCCGCGGGCTTTGACCCGATCTGGTTTGGCGTGATCCTCACCATCAACATGGAGCTCGGCCTGATCACGCCGCCCGTCGGACTCAACCTCTTCGTCATCAACGGCATCACGCCCGATGTACGCTTGCCCACCATTTTGAAGGGCGCCGTGCCGTTCATGCTGAGCATGGTGGTGGCGATCGTGATCCTGTGCGTGTTCCCTGAGTTGGCCACCTGGCTGCCCAGCAAGGTCATGGGCTAAAGCGCCTTGGGCGAGCGGCCTCGCTTAAGGCGTGCGCTGCGGCCGCATGGTCAAGAGGGCCAAACCTAAAAACACGCAGACCATACCCAGCGCGGTTTGTGCGCTGAGCGCCTCACCCAGCAGCGTCAGGCCCAGCATCGCCGCGGTCAAGGGCTCAGCCAGCGTCAGTGTCATGGCCGTGGCGATCGGCACCTGGCCCAGGCCGCGCGCAAACAAGGCATAGGCCAGGGCGGTGGTGACCAGGCCCAGGTGCAAAACCACCAGCAGGCCCGAGCCTTGCCAGACCCAGCGCCAGTCGTACACCCACAGCAGAGGCAGCAAAAGCAGCGCGCCACAGGCAAACACCATGGCCATCACCAAATCCGGCGCATGCGACAGCAGAATCGACTTGCTGAAGTGGGCATACAAGGCGTAACTTGCGCCAGCGCCCAGGGCCAGCAGCAAGCCCAGCAGATTGAACAATGCACCCTGTCCTGAAAAGGCCAACAAAGCACAGCCCAGCACCGCCAGCGCCGTTGATAAATACCAAACCCGGGGCACCCGCTCGCCGCGAAAAAACCAGCCAATCAGCCCGCCTGCTACTGGCGCGCTGCCAATGCCCACCACCGTTCCCACAGCCACACCGGTGCGGGAGACGGCAGAGAAAAAGCACAGCTGATAGATCGCCATGCACAGGCCGGCGGCCAGGGTCAGCCCCCAGGGCCATTGCCGCAGGCGCTCTGTGCTGAGCTGGCCACGCCAGGCCGCCACGGCCAGCAGCCCGGCTGCGCCGACGAGCTGGCGCAGGGCACCCACAGTCAATGGCGTGGCAGCAGCCGGGGCAAGCGCCTGGGCTGTGCCCGTTGTTCCCCACAAGCTTGCGCCCATGACGATCAGCCACGGGCCTGATCGCGGTGAGGCCGGCACGTGCGCAGGCGGTGCAGGCGGCATAGACGGTGTAGACAAGAGGGTGCAGCCTTGCAGTGAAGGACCAAAAAAACAGCAGGCATCTGGCTGCGAACCAGTGCCTCGGGCTGACGCGATTATGCGTGCTGGCCGCAAAAATCTGGCGCCGCCGCAAGGCCTGGACAAGGCATACTTCGGGCCTGCTAACGCGCGAGCCCAGGCCTTGGGGTCCGCATCCACATCCCCATGCCTCGCAGGAATTTCGCATGACCAGTCAGCCAGCCCAGACCTCTGTGACTCTGCCCACGTTTGCCGATGTACAGGCCGCTGCCCAGCGCCTGACTGGCCAGGCCCACCGAACACCTGTGCTGCGCTCACGCAGCGCAGACGAGCTGCTCGGCGCCCAGCTGTTTTTCAAGTGCGAGAACCTGCAGCGCGCCGGCGCGTTCAAGTTTCGAGGCGCCTTCAATGCCCTGGCCCGCCTGAGCCCGGCGCAGCGCCGCGCCGGGGTGGTGGCTTTCTCGTCGGGCAACCATGCGCAGGCCGTGGCTTTGTCTGCGCGGATTTTGGGCATGCCCGCCACCATCGTGATGCCCAAAGACGCGCCAGCCATCAAAGTCGCCGCAACCAGAGGCTATGGCGCCACCATCGTCAGCTACGACCGCTACAGCGAAAACCGCGAGGCCATCAGCGCGCGCCTGGCGCAGGAGCAGGGGCTGACGCTGATTGCGCCCTACGACCACCCGGACGTGATCGCTGGCCAGGGCACGGCTGCACTCGAGCTGTTTGAAGAAGCCGGCGAGCTCGATGCGCTGTTTGTGTGCCTGGGCGGCGGCGGCCTGTTGGCGGGCTCGGCCCTGTCGGCAAAGGCTCTGGCGCCCAATTGCCGCGTCTACGGCGTCGAGCCTGAGGCCGGCAACGACGGCCAGCAGTCGTTTCGCAGCGGCCAGATCGTGCACATCGAAACGCCCCAAACCATCGCCGATGGCGCGCAAACACAGCACCTGGGCCAGCTCACTTATCCAATCATTGCACGCCATGTCAGCGATGTGCTCACCGTCAGCGACGCCGAGCTGGTTTCGGCCATGCACTTCCTGGCCGAGCGCATGAAATTATTGGTCGAGCCCACCGGTTGCCTGGGCTTTGCCGCGGCCCGGGCTGCCTCCAAAACCCTGCAGGGTCAGCGCGTCGGCGTGATCCTCAGCGGCGGCAACGTCGACCTGGACCGCTTCTGCGCATTGATGCAACAGTTCAAGGCGGCTTGACCGCGCGATCGCGCTTACGCCTTCAGCGGCTGCGAAATTTCAATCAGGTTCAGGTCGGGGTCACGCACATAGACCGAGCGGATCGGGCCGGTGGCGCCGGTGCGCCCAACCGGCCCCTCGATCACCGGCCAGTTCTGGGCTTGCAAATGGGCCATCACCTGGTCTAGCGGCCAATCGGCGATGAAACACAGATCGAGTGCACCAGGGCAGGGGGTGTGCGCCTTGGGCTCAAATTCGCGCCCCTTGATGTGCAGATTGATTTTTTGCCGCCCAAACACAAAGGCCATTCGCTCAACGGGCGGGGTGCCAGCCACAAAGCGCTCCAGTCGCATGCCCATCACCCGGGTATAAAAATCCACACAGGCTTCTTCATGGGCGGTGGTCAACACCAGATGGTCTAAATGGTCGATCATGTGAGAATGAAGTTTACGCGCAGCTGCGCGGCGAGCAGGAGTGGCCGACACTGGCCGCGCACATCCCCTTTCGGTAAAGGCCCCACCATGAGCATTTGGAAACGCCAGGCCACCGTCGGTGACTTGCAAGGCTTAAGCGAAAACACCGCCGTCAGCCACCTGGGCATTGAATTCACGCACATCGGTGAAGCGACGTTGGTTGCGCGCATGCCGGTGGATGCGCGCACCCGCCAGCCCCAAGGGCTGTTGCACGGCGGCGCAAACGTGGTGCTGGCCGAAACGCTGGCCTCCGTGGGCGCCTATTTGTGCTGTGCCGACGATGAGCAGGTTGTGGGCCTGGACGTCAACGCCAATCATCTACGGGCGGTCGCCAGCGGCCACGTCGTCGGCTCGGCGCGTGCGCTACACCTGGGGCGCAGCACGCAGGTCTGGCAAGTCGAAATTCAAGACGGGCTCGAGCGACTCGTTTGTGTGGCGCGTGTGACCATGGCTGTACTGAAAAGAACCGGCCACCCAAAGCCCTGAGGCCTCGGCCATCGCAAGTACCGGCCATGGGCTGAAAGGCCATCGGCGATGGCAGGCACAACAAAGAATGACGGACCCCCGCAACACAGGGCTGACACATTCCTGCATCAATTGCGCCGCCGTCGGATACAAACTAAGACATCAAGCAGGTGTCTCAGAGCCAACTCGGACTCGCTAGGCAGTGCTTACACCGCCTGACCCTGGGCGAGCCTGGCGCGCAGGGCTGGCGGCTCCATGCGCCTAGCATAAGTGGGTTTTGCGCGCCAAGATCATCACAACAGCATCATGACTGAACTTGATCCCCGCAGCATTCTGTTGATGGTAGGACTCGGCCTGGTGGTTCCAGCCATCAGTCTGACCGTGGTCTGGCGCCTGTTCCGTGGCCTGCCTGGCCTTGGCTACTGGACGCTGAGCACTTGGAGCGCATTTTCCGTGGTGTTCCTGATTGGCTCAGCGCGTGGCGACGCGCCTTCTGTTTGGGTGGTGATACTCACCAACGCATCCGTCTTGGGCACGGCGCTGCTGATACACGCTGGCTGCAGGGCTTACGCGGGCAAGGCCTCCATCAACAAGACGGTTTTGTTGCCCGCACTCGCTGCTGGCCTGCTGGTGATTGGCGTTCTTCGGCTGACGCAAGTGCATCCCACGGTCCACCTGACTTTCCAGGCTCTCTTTGCGGGCGCTGCCTACGCCGCTTCTGCGCTGGTGCTGTGGCACATGCCGGCCTTAAGACCCGCGCTGAAATTTTTGGTCTGCCTGGTGTTCGGGCTGCACAGCGTTTTTCTGGTGCTGGGCCGGCCCTTTGTGATGCACAGGCGCTATCAATTCACAGAGTCGCTCATGGTGCCGCCAATTGTGTCCATTGAGAGCTTTTTTGCCTGGAGCTTCATCATCTTGTCCGCGCTTCTGCTGACGGTCGACCATCTGTACCGCCAGAACAGGGCTGCGCTGGAGCGCCAGCGCCGGCTGTTTGCTGTGATTGGCCACGAGTTGCGCACGCCGGCAGCAGCACTGTCCATGTTGCTCACGCGCGCGAGGCAAGAGCAGCCCACGGCCGACGATCTTGGGCTGATGCAAGACCAGTCCGACCATCTGGTGTCGGTGCTTGACGAAATGCGTTACATCGTTCGGCCCAGGGACTCAACCGAGCCGCTGCCAATGGGCACCACGACCCTGTCCGCACTAACGACAAAAGTCATGGGGTCGCTCAGACCGATGATGGCGATACATGGTTTCGAAGGGAAATTGCGGCTCAATGAGGGCGCCGACATGCCCCTCAAACTAAGCGTGCAGTTGTTGCGTCAGATCCTGACCAATTTGGTCAAAAACGCAATTGTGCACAGCCGAGGCGACACCATCTGGATCGAGGTGCGCCTTCTGCTCGGCGACCTTAACCCTAGCTTTGAGCTCAAGGTGTGCGACAACGGCATCGGGCTTAAAAACGCCACCGCCTTGTTTGAGCCCTATGTGCGTGGTGACACCGAGGCCGACGGCTCTGGCTTGGGGCTTTTTATATGCAAAAGTCTGGCCGAGCAAATGGATGCGCAACTCAGCCACGCCGATCGGCCAGGCGGCGGTAGCTGCTTTGTCTTGCGCCTGACAGCCGAAGTCGACGCATCAGCCAGCAGCAACGCACAAAGCGAGGCCCCTGCAATACAGCTGTCAAACCTGTCGGTTCTGCTGGTGGAAGACAACCCCGTCATCCGCAAGGTAAGCGAAGCGCTTCTAAGCAATGCCGGGGTCCATGTGACCAGCGTGAGCAACGGAGAAGAAGCGCTGCAAGCGGTGCACGCCCAGACCAATGGCTTTGGGTTGATCCTGACTGACATCATGATGCCCCAGCTGGACGGCTATGCCATGTCCCGACAGCTCAGGCAATCAGGCTACAGCGGCACCATCATCGGCGTGAGCGCGGCAACCATCGGCGAGGAAAGCGAGCGCATGCTCGAAGCCGGCGCCAACGCCTGCCTTGCAAAGCCTCTGACGCTGGAGAAACTGACGGTGGCCATACAAAGCGTTGCGGCCGTCGCAGACCGGGCCTAGAGAGAGGGCGCTCAGCTCGGTCGCGGCAAAAAAGCCGCCCCCTGGACAAAGCGCCGGTTTCGACCATAATTGGCTTGCAAGTCCTGCCAAGCAGGAAACCGGCAAAACGGCTGGCTGAGCCGGCCAAGGCAAAGGAGAGAAGATGTTTTCAGAGCACAGCGAGCTGATCGCCCAGCTTAAATCCACCGACGGCCATTTCGCCAGCGTTTACGAGCGCCACGAGGCGCTTGATCAAAAGCTCACGCGCATGGCCGAGGGCAAAGAGGCCGGGTCACCCCTTGAAGTCGAGCACCTGAAAAAATCCAAGCTGGCTTTGAAAGACGAGGCCTACGCCATGCTGCAGAAAGCCGGCGCGCGGCAATAAGCGCGGCGCGCGTTTCCCCAACCGTCTGCCTCGACAGGCCCCAGCGCAGGGCCCGGGTCCGCTTCTAGTCGCCCCCTTGGGCCAGGCGCTGGCTGCGCCAGTACACGTCGTCACCCGGCAGGCCGTCCGTGCGGTGACGGTTGAGCACCCGAGCCAACACAAACATCAGGTCACTCAGGCGATTGAGGTACTGCTTGGGCTCGGCGCGCAGCGGCTCGCGCTGGCTTAAGGCCACCACCGCGCGCTCGGCCCGGCGCGCCACCGTGCGGCACACATGGGCCAAGGACGCTGCGCGGGTGCCTGCAGGAAGAATAAATTCCTGCAAGGCCGGCAACTCGGCGTTATAGGTTTGCAAGGCGGCGTCTAGGTCGAGCACCGCCTCGGACTTAAGCAAGGCAAAGCCGGGAATCGACAACTCGCCGCCCAGGTTAAAGAGCTGATGCTGAATCTCGACGAGCAAGGCGCGCACCGCATCGGGCATGTCCTCGCAGAGCAAGACGCCCAGGTGCGAGTTGAGCTCATCGACGTCGCCCATCGCCTGCACGCGCAAGCTGTCTTTGGCCACGCGGGTGTTGTCGCCCAGGCCGGTGGTGCCGTCATCGCCGGTGCGGGTTGCGATTTGCGTCAGCCGCTTGCCCATGGGCAGGTCTCCTGTTTTTGCGTGGCCACTGGGCACAAATTATCCAAGATCGCCCGTCAGGACTCCTTCCCGGATAATACGTCCCCGCCCCAGGAGTCCCTGATGAATGCACCGATTGCCCCACCCAACCTGACACTCAAGCTGCAGGCCCGCGCGCTGCCCGATGGTTTTTTGGACCAGCTCCAGCAGCGCTTCGGCGCGCAGTTCTCCGCGGCCCTGGCGGTGCGCGAGCAACACGGCCGCGACGAATCCGCTTACAAGGCCGCGCCACCCGCAGCGGTGGTGTTTGCGCACAGCACGCAAGACGTTGCAGACGCGGTCAGCCTGTGTGCACAACACCACGTGCCGGTGATTCCCTTTGGCGTGGGCTCCTCGCTCGAAGGGCACCTGCTCGCGGTGCAAGGCGGCATCAGCATCGACGTCTCGCGCATGAACCAGGTACTCACGATCAACGCCGAGGATCTGACCGTGACCGTACAGGCTGGCGTGACACGCAAGCAAGTCAACGAGGCGCTCAAATCGCACGGCCTGTTTTTCCCGATTGACCCTGGAGCGGACGCCAGCATCGGCGGCATGTGCGCCACGCGCGCCAGCGGCACCAACGCGGTGCGCTACGGCACCATGCGCGAAAACGTGCTTGCTCTCGAAGTGGTCAACGCGCACGGCCAGGTGCTGCGCACCGGCACACGCGCCAAAAAATCAAGCGCTGGCTACGACCTCACGCGGCTGATGGTCGGCTCGGAAGGCACGCTGGGCGTGATCACCGAGGTCACGCTCAAGCTCTACCCCCTGCCCGAGGCCGTGATGGCTGCCACCTGCGCTTTTCCCAGCGTGGCCGACGCGGTCAACACCACGATCCAGATCATCCAGATGGGCGTGCCCATTGCGCGATGCGAATTGCTCGACGCCAACACGGTGCGCATCGTCAACAAGCAGGCGCACTTAAGCCTGAAAGAAAGCGCCATGCTGCTGATGGAGTTTCACGGCTCACCCGCTGGCGTGCAGGAGCAGGTCAAACTGGTGCAGGAGATCAGCGCCGATCATCAAGGCGAGGCTTTTGCCTGGGCCGACACGCCAGAGGAGCGCACCCGCCTGTGGACCGCTCGGCACAACGCTTATTTCGCCGGCCTGCAGTCGCGCCCGGGCTGTCGCGCTATCTCGACCGACACCTGCGTGCCGATCTCCAAACTGGCCGACGCCATGCTCGACTGCGTGCGCGAAACACAGGAATCGGGCATTCCCTATTTTCTGGTCGGCCATGTTGGCGACGGCAATTTTCATATCGGCTACCTGATCGACCCCAACAATGCCGAAGAAGTAGAAACCGCTGAGCGGCTGAACCGGCAACTGGTGCAGCGCGCACTCGACCTGGGCGGCACCTGCACCGGTGAACACGGCGTGGGCCTGCACAAGATCGACTTTCTGGTCGCCGAAGCGGGCCCGCCGGCTGTGGCCATGATGCGCACCATCAAGCGAGCGCTTGATCCGCACAACATCATGAACCCCGGCAAGATCCTGGCCTCCTGAAGCGCCTGTGCTGCCCTGGCGCTTCTGGCGCACACTGTGAGCGCCCATGTCCGGCCTTGAACTGGCTTTTCTGATCAGTGGTGCGGCGCTGGCCGGCCTGGTGCAAGGCATTGCCGGCTTTGCCTTCAGTACCGTGGCCATGTCGATCTGGGTCTGGGGACTGGATCCGGCTCTGGCTGCCGCCATGGCGGTGTTTGGCTCCTGGGCCGGCCAGATGGTGGCGCTCGCGCGCGTTCGCAGGCCCTGGCACATGGCCGACCTCGGGCCCTTGCTTGCCGGTGCCGCTGTAGGCATTCCGCTGGGCACAGCTTTGCTGCCGCTTCTCAATGCCGACGTCTACAAGCTCATCTTTGGCTGCATTTTGCTCATCTGGTGTCCGGCGATGCTGCTGTCCGATGCACTGCCCGTGGTGCGTGGCGGCGGCCGACTGGCCGACGGCCTGGCTGGCATGGTCGGTGGCGTCATGGGCGGCATTGGCGGCGTAACCGGACTGGCGCCCACGCTGTGGTGCACGCTGCGCGGCATGAACAAAAACCATCAGCGCGACGTGGTACAGAACTTCAACCTGGCCACGCTGAGCACCACGCTGGCGGTGTATCTGTACAGCGGCACCTTGAGCAAAAGCATGTGGCCTGCCTTGCCGGTGGTGGCCGTGGCGCTGCTGGTACCAGCCCTGTGGGGTTCGCGTATTTACAAGGGCCTGAGCGACCTGGCGTTTCGCCGCCTGGTCTTGTGGCTGTTGAGCTTTGCTGGACTGGCCATGCTGCTGGCCTCTGCGGTGCGCCTCTTAGGCCAGGGCGGCTGAGAGGCGATCGAGCCCCAGCGCAAGCTTGTCCGCGCTGGCGGCAAAACACCAGCGAACAAAGCCTTCGCCCTCGGGGCCAAAGGCCGAGCCTGGCGCAAGACCGAGCCCATGCTGACTGACCAGGGTCTTGCAAAATGCCAGGCTGTCGTCCATGCCTTCCACGCTGAAGAACGCGTACATGGCGCCGGGTGGGGCCAAGGCGGTGACGCCTGGCAACGCCGACAGGCGCTGCAGCAAATAGTCGCGACTGTCCTTGAGCCGCGTGACGAACTGGCGCACGATGTCTTCTCCCTGGCCGAGCGCGACCACGCCGGCACGCTGCACAAACACTGGCGTGCTGCTGGTGTTGAACTCAATGAGCTTGCCCAGCGCCTCGGTCAGCCCGATCGGCGCACAAATCCAGCCCAGGCGCCAGCCGGTCATCTGCCAGGACTTGGAGAACGTGTTGACCGTGACCAGGCGGTCGTCTTCATGCGCGATGTCGGCAAAACACGGCGCAATGGCCAAGCCGGGCTCGCCCTCGAAATACAGACGCTCGTACGCGTCATCAGCCAGTATCCAGACGCCCAGACGCCGGCAATGTTGCAAGACCGCTTGCTGCTCGGGGCGCGACATGGTCCAGCCCGTCGGGTTGTTGGGCGAGTTGACGATCAGCAAGCGGGTGCGCGTGTCGATCGCATCGAGCAGTTGTTGCACATCGAGCTGCCAGCCCTGTGCGCCAAAAGTCAGCGCCACGGTGCGCACCTGCGCACCCAGAATCCGCGGGCCTTCGGTCAAATTGGGCCAGACGGGCGTGACCACCACCACCTGATCACCTGGGTCGAGCAAGGCCTGTTGCACCATGGCGATGGCGTGCATACCCGAGCTGGTGACCACCATGTGCTCAGGTCTGCGCGGCTGATGCCAGCGGCTGCTGTACTCGGCCAGTGCCTGGCGCAAGGGTGGGATGCCCAGGTTCTGGGCATAAAAAGTCTCGCCGGCGCGAATGCTGGCCATGCCGGCCTCGCACAGCAAGGGCGGCGTGACGGTGTCGGGCTCACCAAACCAGAACGCCTGAACGCCTTCGACGCCCATGCCGGCGTTAGCGACCTCACGGATACGTGAAGCCTGCATTCGGTCAATCGTGTCGCGCGATCGGGTACTGTGTTGCATGGGAATCCAATGGCCTGGTGGGGTTTGGCGTGTGGCTGCGCAGTGTAAGCGCCATGAGCGACTTTGCTCGACGACAACTCAGCGTCGGTGCCAGAATGCGACGGCCGCGCCTTGGCAGTCAAGGCCGCGGCATATCAACCTGTTTGTTGGAGTCATAGCACCATGAACCTGATGTGGACTGTCTTGCTACTGTTGGGCTCGAACATCTTCATGACCTTCGCCTGGTACGGCCACCTCAAACACCTGGGCAGCGCGCCCCTGTGGCTGGCGATCCTGGCGAGCTGGGGCATCGCGCTGTTTGAGTACATGCTGCAAGTGCCGGCCAATCGCATCGGCTTTGAAAGCTTGAGCCTGGGCCAGCTCAAAATCTTGCAGGAAGTCATCACCCTGTCGGTGTTTGTACCCTTTGCCGTGCTCTACATGAACCAGCCCCTCAAGCTCGATTACCTGTGGGCGGGGCTATGCCTCTTGGCTGCGGTGTATTTCATTTTCAGGTCCTAGGGGCAAGGCCTCGCGCTGTGCACTCAAGAGTGGCCTGCGAGCCGATGCAAATGGACGTACACAAAGGACTGCAGCGCGCCGGCCGGTGTGCGGTGCTCTTCGCTGCTGTGCGCACTCAGTTCAAACGAGGGGCCAAAGACCTCTTGCAAGCCCTGCGCGGTGTAGCGCATCACTGGCAAGCCACTGCATTTGAGCGGCCCATGCGCGGCAAAAGTCGCCAGCAGCAGATGGCCACCGGGCTTGAGCGCACGGCGCACCTGCGCCACATAGGCCTCGCGCTGAACCAACTCGGTCAGAAAGTGAAACACCGCGCGGTCATGCCAGATATCAAAGGCCGCACTCGGCAGGCTCGCCTGCGTCACATCAGCTTCCATCCAGCGCACCAAACGGGCGCGCTCGCCCAGGCGTTGCTGAACCTGCGCCAGGGCTGTGGCAGAAATATCGAGCACCGTGACCTGTGCCAAGCCTTCGGCCAGCACGTCGTCCACCAGGCTTGATGCGCCGGCCCCCACATCAATCAAGGCCACAGCAGAGCGCCCGGCGATGCTGCGAATCAAGGCCAGCGACTTCTCTGCATGCGGCTGGTACCAGCTCACCGTGTCCGCGGGCTTGTTCTGGTAAACCTGTTCCCAATGAGCTTTGTTGGTCATCTGCATGTCCTGGGCGCCAGCGCTGCGCGCGCCGCAACAATCATAGAAGAAAGCCGCAAGCCCGCCTGCCTACAATGGTTTTGCCCCACAACACCAAAGGCGCTTGCCATGGACCCCACCTTGCTGCTGATCGATATCCAGAATGACTATTTCGAGGGCGGTGCCATGGCTTTGCCCGACAGCGCCGAAGCCGCCAAGCGTGCCGCGGCTGTGCTGGCCTTCTGGCGGAAACAGGGTCGAGGCGTGATTCACATGCAGCACATCGCCAAGCGCGCAGGTGCGACGTTTTTTCTGCCAGGCACAGCAGGTGCTGAGATTCACGCCAGCGTGCAGGCACAGGCCGGCGAGTCGGTGATTCAAAAGCATTTCCCAAATTGTTTTCGCGAAACCGGCCTGCTCGATCGGCTGCGCGAGCTTGGCGCGCGTGAGCTGGTGATTGCCGGCATGATGAGTCAGTTGTGCGTCGACACCACCACGCGCGCCGCTGCCGATCTGGGCTTTGCCTGCACCGTTGTGCATGACGCCTGCGCCGCCCGAGCGCTGGCCTTTCAAGGCCAGGCGTTGAACGCGCAGCAAGTGCACGCAGCCTACATGGCGGCCTTGCAGGGAAGCTTCGCAAAAGTGGTGGCCAGCCAGGACCTGCTGCTAGCGGCTTGAGCCACGCCTCAGGCGATACCCACGACCTTGTGCATTTGCGTGCTCAGCCGCCACTGTGGATGCGCCATGCAGTAGCGGATCGCCTGCGCTGTGTTTTGCGCCAGCAGCGGGCCGTCCATGGGTTGCAGGAAAAAGTGCTCAAAATCGAGCTGCGCAAAGCGCTCGGGCATGGCCAGCGCCTGCGGATAGACCAGCTTGAGTTCTTGCCCGCTGGTGATGCTCAGCGGTGCATCGGCCTTGGGGCTGACGCAGACCCAATCCAGGCCTGCTGGCGCGGCTTGCGTGCCGTTGGTCTCCACGGCAATCTCGAAGCCTTGCGCGTGAAAGGCGTCGACCAGTTTGTCGTCGAGTTGCAGCAAGGGTTCGCCACCGGTGCAAACCACCAGCGGGCGACCCAGCTGCCGCTCAGGCCAGAGGCCTGCCACATGTGCAGCAAGTTGCGCTGCGCTGTCAAACTTGCCGCCGCCCTCGCCATCCGTGCCCACGAATTCGGTGTCGCAAAACGAGCACACCGCTGCCGCGCGGTCTTGCTCGCGGCCACTCCACAAATTGCAGCCAGCAAAGCGGCAAAACACGGCAGCTCGACCGCTTTGTGCGCCCTCGCCCTGCAAGGTATAGAAGGCTTCTTTGACGCTGTAAGTCATGGGCGTCAGAGCGGCAGGGCAGGGCCTTGCTCCGCAGACAGCGCAATGGCGCCGCAGCCGCGCGTTTCGTACAAGTCGACCCGGTCCAAAGCCGGCAGCTGCGCACGCGCAGTCTGCAATATCCATTGCGCCAGCGTGGCGGTGTCGCAGTCAGCCAACTCGCCGTGCTCATGCAAGGGGTGGTGATCGAGCGCCTTGAAAATCGGGTCAAACAGCGCCTTCACATCGCCAAAGTCAAGCGTCCAGCCACGCACCGTATCGAGCGGCGCACACAGATGCAAGCGCAAGGTGTAGGTATGGCCATGAATGCGGCGCAAGGCGCTGTGCTCGGGCGCGTTTTTCAGGCGCAAGGCGCTGTCGAGACTGAAGTCTTTCCAGATGCGGTAGTGCTTGCCGTCAAAGTTGGCGCCACACGAGGCAGTTTCATACACCGTGATCCAGGACAGCTCAGGCAAGACAGGGGAAAGCCTTTGCCAAAACCAGCTCGAGAGCATCTCGCTGGTGGGGTTGTCCATATCAGGCAGATCATTGAGGCAGCGGTAGTCAACCATCTCGTGCAAGGGCGCCCAGAGCGCGTCGAGGTGGTCGTAGTCGATGCTCAGGTCGGCCCCGCCCAGATTTTTGTTGGCGTGCACGATGACTTCAAAGCCGTGCCCGTGCATGCGTCCGCACTTGTGGCCGGCTGGCACATTCGGCAGCTGATGCGCCGACTCAAACTGGTAGCGACGCCACACATGCGCGTGGCCTGACAGGTCCAGCTCGATGCCTTCATGCCCCGTGCTCTGAATGCCCACCTGCTCAAGGCCGGGCAGTTGCAGCCGCTCACGCAGCCAGCGTGCCAGGTTTTCATCGGTCGGCTGTGCGAGTTGTTCGTTCAGGTATTGGTAGTCCAGTGTTGATACCGCCGCTTGTAGTTCGCGGCGCAGGCGGTCCACCTCGCCACCGGGAAAATCAGCCCAGCCGCTTGGCAGCGCGCAGCGCACGCGTGCCAGAAAACTGTGGCCATGCAAACGACGCGAGCGATGGCCCGGCGGCAAAACCTGCACCTGCCGCGCCGCCTCGAAACCCGCCGAGGCTGCAAACAACAGGCTAGGGCTCACGCGCGCCCCACGCCAAAGCGCCGATACAAGGGGTCTGGCAGGCCCGCTTGCGCAAAGCCTTTGGCGCGCAGCAAACAAGCGTCACAACGACCACATGGGGCGCCGATATCCGAGGGGTCATAACAGCTGCAGGTCTGTGCGTAGTCGAGGCCCAAACGCACGCCTTCGAGCACAATTTGCGCCTTGCTCATCTGAATCAAAGGCGTGTGGATCTTCAGGCGCGCTCGGCCCTCGACACCAGCTTTGGTGGCCAGATTGGCCATGGCCTCAAACGCCTCGATGTACTCGGGCCGGCAGTCAGGGTAGCCCGAATAGTCCAACGCGTTGACGCCAATGAAAACATCGCTGGCCCCCAACGTCTCGGCCCAGGCCAGCGCAAAACTCAGAAACACGGTGTTACGTGCCGGCACATACGTGATCGGAATGCCCTTGGCCATGTCCTGCGCCAGGCGATCTTTGGGCACGGCAATATCCGCCGTCAGGGCTGAGCCGCCGAACTCTCGCAAGTCGATGTTGGCGATCACGTGTTTGCGCACGCCCATGATCCGGGCCAACTCTTGCGCAGCGGCCAGCTCATGCACATGACGCTGGCCGTAGCGAAAGCTCAGGGCATGTACATCAAAGCCCTGCTCCTTGGCCAGGGCCAGCACCGTGGTCGAGTCAAGCCCGCCACTGAAGAGCACAACGGCAGGCGGCAGAGAAGATGCGGATGAGGACATGAGAAAGCGGTTCGTTCAGGCTTGTCTGTCGTCACGGAATTTTAACGACCGCCCTCTCACGGCGTGCCAGCAGGCGGCCACAGGGCGAGCACACGCCCGGCCAGACCCATCGAAACGTTTGGCCCAGCGCCGCGCTCAGGGGCAAGCCATTGCATCGACACGAAGGCCTGGCGCCCCTTTGAATGTCAGGCTGCAGCCGGGCGCTCCCAGTGACCGCTCGACTCGGATCGGAACAGCGCGTCAATCACGCGCATCTGCGCCAGCGCATCGTCCAGCCCGTAAGCCAGCGGCGCCTGGCCGCGCACTGCGCGCGCAAACGCATCACCCTGCAAGCCGTACATGTCACACGCCTCGGTGGTCTGGGTCTGGCGCGCGCTGTCGTCCTTGTGCTGACCGTCATCAATAAAAAAACGGGTCGGGCCACCCAAGGGCGCATTAAAGGGTATTTGCACCTCGATACGCTGTTTGCTGCCGAGCACCTGAACCCGTTGGTAGGGCGTGCATTGCGTTGAGACCGTGAAGTCGAGCCGTCGGCCCTGGCCAAAGTCAAGCAGCGCGCTGGTGTGGCGGTCGGTGCCGAATTGCGGGTCCCGATCGATCAGGGCCATCACGCGCACAGGCTCTGCCTCATACAGAAAACGTCCGATGGTGATGGGGTAACAGCCAATGTCATACAGCGCGCCGCCCCCGTGTGCAGGTATGTTGCGGATGTTGGCCGGGTCGGTGTTGGTATAGGAGAAAAAAGCCTGTATCGACAGAACCTCGCCAATCTCGCCGCTACGCACCAGCGCACGCACCCGCTCCCACTGCGGGTGAAAGCGCACCATGAAGGCTTCCATGATGTGCACCTGTTGCGCCACCTCGCGCAGTTGCGACAGCTCTTGCGCGTTCAGCGCCATCGGCTTTTCGCACAGCACATGCTTGCCGGCGCGCGCCGCCGCCAGCGTCCAGGACACATGCTGATCGTTGGGTAGGGGGTTGTAAACGGCCTCGATCTCGGGGTCGGCCAGCAAGTCTTCGTAACGCCCGTAGGCTTTCGCAATACCCAGGCGTGCGGCAGCGTCCTGGCTGCGCTGCAAGGAACGCGATGCAATCGCGCGCACCTCGCCGAGCGCGCTGCCCTGGAGCGCCGGAATCACTTTTTCCAGGCCAATCCTGGCGGTGCTCAATACGCCCCACACCAGCTTTTTCATTGTCTTGTCCTCGTCAAAGGTTTGTGCCGTGTACAAGCAACACGGCTGTGGATACGCGCTGGCCTCAGGCCTGCGGGTTGAGCGCCATGCGCGCCAGCAGTTCAATCAAAACCTGCTGCTCGCCCACCGCAGGCTGGCAGTCCACCCTCAGCTCGGGGTACGCCTGGCTCAAGTCGTCAATGATTTTGGGCAGATCCTCTCGGGCGTGGCGGCCCACGCCCAGGAACATCGGCACCACGGTGATGTGGCGAACGCCCTGGGCAAACAGCTCGGCCGCGGCGCTTGGCAAATCAGGCTCGGTGAGCTCCAGGTAAGCGCAACGCACCAGCGTTTGCGGCGAGACCTCGGCAATGCGCGCTGCAACCGACTGAATCGGCTTGTGCCACAAAGGATCACGCGAACCGTGCCCGAATAAAACAATTGCTTTCATGCTGGGTCAAGGGCTTGTGCCCGCTGTCTTGTCGGCACCATTGTCAACGCAAAACCCCAGCGCACGGCCAAGCGCTCTAAGACCAGCGCCGAGCCCGAAACAGCATGATGCTGCACAGCGCCGTGGGCACCACCAAGGCCCAGTAGCCTGCGCGGTAGCTCTCCATGGCCCCGGCCAGGGCGCCAAACAGGGGCGGGCCAATGACCACGCCCAAAAAAGTGAAGGTGAGCGTCCCGCCGGTGGCCAGACTGGCCTTGCCCGTCGGTGCCTGCCGAGCGACCTCGGCCAGATAGACGCCGTTCCAGCCAATGGCTGATCCACCGAACACAATCAAGACCAGCCACAAAAGCGCTGGCGCACTGCCCGGGCTGAGCGTGGCCATGACCGCACTGGCCAGCGCCATCAGCGCAGCCAGCACAGCCAGCATGCGCTGCGAGCCCAAAAACTTGTCGGCGACCAGGCCCCAGAAAACACGACCGCCGACGCCGGCGGTCTGCGCCACCGACAAGGCCAGGCCCGCAGCCACCAGCGTCCAGGCCAGCGACTCATGCAAAAACGTCACCAGATAGGTCACCAAAGACATCTGCGTGATGGAAAACACAAAAGAACATGCAGCCAACATGGCCAATACCCGATGCGACAGCACCAGCTGCAAGGGTTCGAGCCAGTGCCCCCAGGCCATCGCGCGCCCGCCCTGGCGATCCGCATCCAGCGCGGTGCGCAGTGGCTGCGTCAGGCCGGCAATCAACACACAGAGCAACGCGACCAGCAACAGGGTTTGCTGCCAGCCGGCCCAGATCATGAGGCTGGGCACCAGCAGCCCGCTGAGCACGCCCCCAAGCGGAACCCCGGTCTGCTTCACAGAAAACACCAAGGACATGCGATGCGCCGGCGTGCTCAAGGCCAGCAGGTGGGAGCTTGCCGGCGTGATCGGCCCGTAGCCCAGGCCAATCAGCAAGGCGCCGGCTGCAACAGCCAAGACATGGGGCAACGCACAAACCGCCAGGCCTGCGGCGCAGATCAGAAGGCCGGCCTGGCTGACGCGGATAGCGCCAAAGCGCACGATCACGCCACCCGAGCCCAGGCTGGCCACCATCGCCCCCACATAGGCTGCAGCCACGTAAAGCCCCACATAGGTTGGCGAAACGGCAAGTGCTTGGGCCACCACCGGCGCCATGACGGGCAAGGTCAGCAAAGCCCAGGACACCATGGCTTGCACCGCCAGGGTGATAGCCAACACCAGGTTGTTGTTCATGGTTGGCGTCTGGCTCGGGCTTTGCATCGAGCCGGCACTGTACCGCACAGGACCGGCGCGCCATGTTGACCGGGCCGCTACAGCTCAAGCCACGCGCCTCGACGGTGATGCCAACCAGCCATGGCATGCAGCGCACACGCAAGCCCGCACACGCAAGCCCACGTGCGCCAAAACCGCGCCGGGCAGGCCAGGCCGGTGCCGACTGTAATGCACCCACAGGCATATCACGCCGGCACAGTTGGCACAGGGCGCGCCCTCTGGGGTAAACCCGCTTGAACGGCAAGCCAGCGTCGCTCTATGATGCGCGCTCCTCATAAGCGCCCTGTTTCATGCCTCTCACACCCAAGCCAAGCACCGCCAGCCAGCCAGCGGCCGCACCTGCCACGCCTGATCCGCTGAGCAAACGCGTTCGCGTGGCCGCCATCGTGGGTGGCATCGCGGGGCTGGTCTTTGCTGTCTTCAACCTGCTCACCCCCGGCCAGGCCTTGCTGGGGCAAATCGAACTGGCTTCCGTGATGGTGGTCATTCTTCCGGCGATCTACCTCAGCTTCCAGCGCGGCGCCAGGGTCATGGCCGAAAACCTGTTGATGACTGGCGCTGTGATCGTCTTTTTTTCGATTGCCGTTTTAGGCGGTGTACAGGGCACCGGTCTGCTGTGGGCGTTTGTCATTCCCTTTCTGGCTTTTTTCCTCAAGGGCCAAAAAGTGGGCCTGCGAATTTCGCTTGTCTTTGTTCTGGCTTGTGGCGTGTATTTTTTCGGTGGCCTTCTGCCGCTAATCGGTGGCTACAACTATGGCCCGGTGATCGAGGTGCAGTTCCTCATGGCTCTGGTTTTTTACACCGCTGTTGCCGCCTTGTTCAACCTGACGCAGTCCCGGCAAGACCAGCAATTGCGCGCGGCACACCAGGCCTTGCAGGACACAAACCGGGCGCTTCAAGCCGCCCACAACTCGCTAACGGCTTCCAACCAAGCCACAGCTGCGAGCAAGGAGCACTTTCAATTCGTGACCGACCAGGCGCCCGTGCTCATTGCGCACTGCAGCCGAGAGCTGCGCTATCGATTTGTCAACAAGGCTTATGCCGCGCTTTTTGCAAAGCGGCCCGATGAGCTCATCGGCAAGTCGATTGCCGAGGTTTTGGGGCCACAGGCTTTTGCGGATGCGCTGACGCACATGCAAAAGGCTCTGGCAGGCGAGACCGTCGAGTATGAGTTGGCGATCGGCCAGGCCAGCGGTGGCACGCGCTACCTGTTAGTCAGGTACCAGCCCGAGCGCGACCCCTTTGGCAATGTGTCGGGCTTTGTGGCCGCGATTACGGAGATCACCCGCCGCAAGGCAGCAGAGTCTGCGCTAGAGGAGGCGCGATCAGACCTCGAGACACGCAACCTGGAAATCTCACGCATTCTGTCGACGGCCAGCCATGACCTGCGCCAGCCTGCGCACGCGCTAGGCCTTTTGCTCAGCAGCCTGGCGCCAGCAGGTCTCGGGCCGGGCCAAAGAGAAGTCCTGGCGCGCGCGCAAAAGTCAGCAGCTGCACTGCAGACCATGCTCGATGCCTATTTTGATTACTCCTGGGCGCTGGCGCGCAGCCTGAAGCCACAGATCGAGGCGGTCTCGGTGTCTTTGTTATTCGATGAGCTGTCAACCTGGTTCGAGGAAAAAGCCCGCCAGGAACAAACCCGTCTTCGCTTGCGCGCTTGCGATGTCTGGGTGGCCGCTGACGGCCTGCTGCTGCGTCGCATCCTGCTCAATCTGGTCAGCAACGCCTTGCGCTACAGCCCCGGCGGAACTGTTTTGCTGTGCTGCCGCCGCAGCGTGGCCCCTGATGAAGTGCGCATCGAGGTTCGCGACAACGGCGTTGGCATTTCCCCGGATCAGCAGGACAAGATTTTTCAGGCGTTTTATCAAGTGCCCTCTGAGCAGTTGCATCCGTCAGATGGGCTGGGCCTGGGGCTGAGCGTGGTTCGAGAGACCTGCGAGAAACTGGGGCTATCGCTGCAGCTGCGCTCTGCGCCGAACAAGGGAAGTTGCTTTTCGCTACGCCTGGCGCGCGTGCCAACGCCGCCAGCTCGGCAGCATAGCCCCGAGCCCGAGCCTGCTAGCAATTTGGCCGCAGGTCAGCGTGTGCTGGTGGTCGAGGATGACGGATTAGCCAATTTGGCACTGTCTGAGCAATTGCACGCCTGGGGCTATCAGGTGACCGCCTGTCGCGATGTGTCACAGGCGCTTGATCAGCTTGAACAGGGCGCCAGGCCCGATATTTTGATCACCGACCTCCAGCTGCCAAGCGGCCCCAACGGCCTGGACTGTGCGCGCCTGATTCGCGAGCGCCTTGGCAGGCGCCTGCCCGCCTGCCTGATTACCGGCGATACGGAGCCCTCTTTGATGCAGCAGGCCCGTGCACAGGATCTGGGTTTTCTGAAAAAGCCGTTTGCACCCTCGAAGCTGCGCAGCTGGCTGCAACGGCAACAAGCTGCACACGCTGAGCTCGAGGCTTAGGCCTCAGGTCAGCAAAATCGCCCGAAAGTCGTTCACATTGGTCAGTGTGGGGCCGGTGATCACCGAGTCGCCCAGGCGCTGAAAAAAGCTGTGTGCGTCGTTGTTGTCAAGATAACTGCGCGGGTTCATGCCCAACGCCCAGGCACGGTGCAAGCTGTCGGGCCCGATGAAAGCGCCAGCGATTTCCTGGGCGCCGTCGACGCCGTCGGTGTCCGCGGCCAGCGCATGCACGCCCGCGGCGCCATCGAGCGCCACGCCCAGCGCCAGCAGAAACTCGACATTGCGTCCGCCCTGGCCGCTGCCGCGCAAGGTGACCGTGGTCTCGCCACCACTGAGCAACACACAAGGCTTGCTAAACGGCTGGCCTTGCGTGCGCACCTGCTGCGCCAGCGCTGCCAGCACCTTGCCGACGTCGCGCGACTCACCCTCGATGCGGTCGCTCAAGATGTGCACAGGCAGGCCTGCACGCGCAGCCACTTCGGCGGCCGCCTGCAAAGCGATTTGCGGCGCGGTGATCATGCGCACCTCGGCACGCGCCAGACGCGTATCCTGCGGCTTGAGCGACTCGCTCTGCGCAGAAGCCAGCCAGGCGCGCATGGGCTGGTTAAGCGCAATGTTGTAGCGCCGCAAAATATCCAGGGCATCCGCGCAAGTGCTGGTATCGGCCACGGTTGGGCCAGAGGCAATGTCCTGCGGCGCATCACCAGGCACATCTGAAATCAACAAGGTAACCAGGCGCGCCGGATGACAAGCCGCCGCCAGGCGCCCGCCTTTGATGCCCGAGAGATGCCGGCGCACCGTGTTCATTTCAGAAATATTGGCGCCACTGGCCAGCAAAGCGGCGTTGACCGCTTGCTTGTCCGCCAGGCTCAGCCCCGCTGCGGGCTCGACCAGCAAGGACGAGCCACCGCCAGAGATCAGGGCGATCACCAGGTCGTCTTCCGTCAGATCCTGAACCATCTGGCGCATGCGAACTGCTGCCTGCTGGCTGGCTGCGTCGGGCACCGGATGCGCGGCCTGCATGATCTCGATGCGCTCGCAGGCCACCTCGTAGCCATAGCGCGTCACCACCAGGCCCTGCAAAGGCCCCGGCCAGTTGTCTTCCAGCGCGCGCGCCATGGCCGCCGATGCCTTACCGGCACCAATCGCCACGGTTCGCCCTTTCGGTGGCGCTGGCAGGTGCTGCGCCAGGCACAGCGCAGGCTGCGCGGCAGCCACAGCTGCATCAAACATGTGGCGCAACAGGACGCGCGGCTCAGTGACAGACATTCATGCTCCCTGGCAGTTCAGTGACCCATGGTGCGCGCACGCACCGGCGGACCACATCACGTTCAACCCAGATACTTGTCGCGCAAAGCCTGAGACGATGCACGCAGCAAGCCCAGGTCACTGCCCACCCCGATAAACGTGGCACCCATCTGCGCGTAACGCCTGGCGTCTGCCTCAACGGGTGCCAGGATGCCGCTGGGCTTGCCCTTGGACTTGGCTGCTGCAAATACCTTGGCAATCGCCGCCTGCACGTCGGCATGGCCAGGGTTGCCCAAGTGGCCATAGGCTGCAGCCAGGTCAGAGGGCCCCACAAACAGGGAATCAACACCGTCGATGGCGGCAATCTCTGCAGCTGCTTCAACACCTTTGCGGCTCTCGATCTGCACCATGAGGCAAATGTTGTCGTTGATCTGCTTGAAATAGTCGCTCACCGAACCAAAGCCATTGCTACGGGTTGACACCGACACACCACGAACGCCCTGCGGCGGGTAGCGCGTGGCCTCGACCGCGACACGGGCTTCGTCAGCGCTTTCAACAAAGGGAATCAGAAAGTTAAAAAAGCCCGAGTCGAGCAGACGCTTGATTTCCACCGTGTTGTTCCAGCTCGGGCGCACCACCACCGCGCTGGCACTGTTTTTCAGCGCCATCATCTGCGGCACGAAGGTCGCTATGTCGTTGGGCGCATGCTCGCCGTCGAGCAAGATCCAATCAAAGCCAGCCACACCAATGACCTCGGTGCTGATGTGGCTGGCCAGTGAAGACCAGCAACCATACAGGGGCTTGCCCGCCAGCAGGTCCAGACGGAACTGGTTCGGAAAAGGATTAAATGCTTTGTGATTGCTCATGGAAAACCTTTTAAAAACAGAAAGGGTTCAGGTGAATTAAGTGATCGGAGCCGGGTTGAACAGAACCAGGCTGTTGTGCAGCTTCCAGTGCTCAGCCCAGGTCTTGCGCCCGCTGGCCGTGGCCAGCAGCAGCTCAAACAACTGCCAGCCCACCTCGGCGACCGTTGCGCTGCCGTCGGCGATCTGGCCTGCGTTCAGGTCCATCAGGTCGTGCCAGCGTCGTGCCAGCTCGGTGCGTGTGGCCACCTTAACCACCGGGCAAGCCTCCAGACCGTAGGGCGTACCGCGGCCGGTGGTGAACACATGCAGGTTCATACCCGCAGCCAGCTGCAAGGTGCCGCAAATAAAGTCGCTGGCCGGTGTGGCGGCATAGAGAAGGCCTCGCTGTTGCGCTTTTTCACCCGGGCGAAGCACGCCAGCAATCGGCATGCTGCCACTTTTGATGATTGAGCCCATGGCTTTCTCAACAATATTGGACAAGCCGCCTGCCTTGTTACCCGGCGTCGTGTTGGCACTGCGGTCCACCCCGCCACGCGCAAGATAGGCGTCGTACCAGGCCATCTCCTCGACCATTTGCCGAGCCACCTCGGGCGAGGCCGCACGCGCGGTCATGTGCTCGATGGCATCGCGCACCTCGGTGGTTTCACTGAACATGACGGTTGCGCCTGCGCGAACCAACAAGTCGGTGCAGTAGCCCACCGCCGGATTGGCCGTGGCACCGCTAAAGGCGTCGCTGCCACCGCACTGCACGCCCACCACCAGCTCGCTGGCTGGCACGGTGACGCGCTGTCGCTGATTCAGGCGCTCCAAATGTTGCTTGGCAGTCAGCAGGATCTGGTCGATCATGGCCATAAAGCCCACATGCTGCGCGTCTTGCAAACGCACCTGGCTGATCAGCGGCACGCTGCCCGGCGGCAGCAGCCGCTCGGGCTGCAGTTTTTCGCAGCCCAGGCTTAGCACCATGGCTTCGCCGCCGAAATTGGGGTTCTGGCTGATGTGGCGCAAGGTGCGGATCGGAATCGGCGCATCGGGCGCGTCAATCGCCACGCCGCAGCCATAGCTGTGCTCCAGTCCGACCACGCCATCGACATTCGGATAGTGCGGCAGCAGTTCGCTGCGGATGCGCTGCACCGCGATGTCGAGCACCCCAGCCACGCACTGCACCGTGGTCGTGATCGCCAGCAGGTTACGCGTACCAACCGAGCCGTCGGCATTGCGATAGCCCTCGAAGGTGTGGCCCACCAGTGGCTCGATCGGCAGGGTGCTCTGTGCAGACCCCGACAGGGGCAGATCGGTGAGTGCACGAGGCGCCGGCATGTCGAGCACCGCTTCATGAACCCAGGAGCCCGCCGGCAGCGCACGCTTGGCGGTGCCAATCACCATGCCGTAACGCTTCACCGCGTCGCCCGCGGCCAGGTCAGACAAGGCCACCTTGTGCGCTTGCGGGACGCGGTCCACCACCGTAACCCCGTTGTCCAGCACGGCGCCGGGCATGAGCCCGCCATCGTTGCCCACAATGGCCACGTTGTCTTGCGCATGCATGCGCACCAGGTGCGGCTTCGCTGCGGTGAGCATCAGCTACACCGCACCACGGGTGTTGACATACAGCGCGTACAGGCTGTGGCTGGCCGCCATGAACAAGCGGTTGTTCTTGGCGCCGCCAAAGCACAGATTGGCGCAGCGCTCAGGCAGGTGAATGTGCGCCAGCGCCTGGCCGTCGGCACTGAGCACGCGCACACCGTCAAGCCCTTGTGATGGGGCTGTTCCGGTGCTGCCATAGCCGCACCAGATGCGCCCGTCCACATCGACCTTGATGCCGTCAAATGCGCCCGAGTCGGTGGCCTCATTGAGCAGCTGCGCATTGGACAGTTTGTGTGCACTGACCTGGTAGCGCCACAGGCGACGGTAGGGCTCGGCACGGCTTTCCACCACGTAAAGATGCGACTCATCGGGCGTGAAAGCCAGCCCATTGGGCGCCTTGAGTCCGTCAAGCACCTGCGTGAGCTTACCGTCGGGCAAGATGCAGTACACCGCATGCGTCAGCTCCGAGGGTGCGCGATCGCCCTCCCAGTCACTGTCAATACCAAAGCTTGGGTCGGTAAACCAGATGCTGCCATCGCGCGCGCAAACAATGTCGTTGGGCGAGTTCAGGCGCTTGCCCTCAAAGCGATCGGCCAGCACCGTGATTTGCCCGTCGTATTCGGTGCGGGTGATGCGCCGGCCCAAATGCTCGCATGAAATCAAGCGCCCCTGCTGGTCGCGCGCGTGACCATTGGCATTGTTGGCCGGCGCCCGGTACACGCTGGTGCAACCGGTGCTCTCGTCCCAGCGCAGCATGCGGTTGTTCGGGATGTCGCTGAGCAGCAGGTAGCGGCCGTCGCCGAACCAGACCGGCCCTTCCGCCCAGCGCAGGCCGCTGGCCAGACGCTCCACGCTGGCGCTGTACAGGCGCACGCTGCGAAAGCGCTCGTCGAGCACCTCAACCAACGGGTCGGGGTAGCGCGCGCTCAAGGGCGTGGGCTGAATCATCAGGTGGTCGGCAACCAGGTCAACTGGTTCATGGTGGAGTTTCATGGCGATGTGTGTTCGATGAAGCGTCAAGGCGAGCGTCGCCCGGCAGGTTTGCGGCGCATGTTACAGGCCCATCAAGCGCGGCAGCCACAGGGACAGGGCGGGCAAATAAGTCACCATCATCAGCACGATGAACAAGGCCACGAAAAACGGGATCAACGCCTGGGTCACCACCCCGATTTTCAATTTGGCGATGGCGCTGCCCACAAAAAGTACACCCCCCACGGGGGGCGTGATCAGGCCAATGCCCAGGTTGACCATCATGATCATCCCAAAATGCACCGGATCAACGCCAATGCTTTTGACCACCGGCAGCAAAATCGGCGTGAGAATCAAAATAAGCGGGGCCATGTCCATCAGGGTGCCCAGCACCAGAAGCAGGACGTTGATCAGCAGCAAAATCACATAGCGGTCGTCCGACAAAGCCGTCAAGGCCATGGTGACTTTGAGCGGGATCTGCATCAAGGTCATCACATAGCCAAAGCTGGCCGCAAATGCGATCAGAATCATGACGATGGCCAGCGTTTTGACCGTGCGGTGCACCAGCTTGGGCAGCTCGTGCCACTTGTAATCGCGGTAAATGAACATGGTCACAAAAAAGGCCCACAAGACCGCAATCGAGGCCGACTCCGTAGGCGTGAAAACGCCACTCAAGATGCCGCCCAGGATGATGAACATCGTCATCAGGCCCCACAAGGCGTCCAGACAGATCTTCAAAGCCTGTCTGAGCGGCACTGCCTCGCCGCGCGGATAGTTTTTTTTGTGCGCCGTCCACAGGCACAACGCAGCCAAGGTGCCGCCAAGCAACAGGCCCGGCAGGACCCCGGCCACAAACAAGGCCGCAATCGACACCGTGCCACCGGCTGCCAGCGAGTAAATCACGGCGTTGTGGCTCGGCGGAATCAGAATGGCCTGCACCGAGCCACTCACGGTCACAGCTGTGGCAAAGGCTTTGGGATAGCCCTTGCGCGCCATCTCAGGAATCAGCACCGAACCCACTGAGGCCGTATCGGCCATCGATGAGCCGGAAATCGCCCCAAAAAAGGTTGAGGCCAAAATGTTCACCAAAGAAAGGCCGCCGCGAATAAAGCCAACCAAGACGTTGGCAAATGCAACCAGGCGGCGCGCCATGCCGCCCTCAGCCATGATGGCTCCTGCCAGCACGAAAAAAGGAATGGCCAGCAGTGAGAACTTGTTCACGCCATTGCCGATGGCGATCATCACCGCGTCAAGCGGGATGTCGATCCACCATGCACCAGCCAGCGCCGCCAGGCCCATGGCATAGGCCACGGGCACCCCGAGCAAAATCAGCGCAAAAAAGCTGCCCAGCAAAACGAGCGCCTCCATCAGAGTGCCTCCTGCGGTGGCGCCAACTCGGGCTCTTTGTCAAACTGCACCACAGCGCGATGCGCTTGGGCGCCAAACAGAATCGTCTCCAGAACGAACAGTGCCGTCACAGCGCCGCCCAGCGGCACTGGCAAATACGTTAGGCCCACGCGCAACCAGGGCAGCTCTGGTGTGCTCTGGCCCCAGGTGCCTATGCACAGCTGGGTCCCGTACATGACCATGAAAACACTGACCGCCAGCATCAAGACATTCACCAGCACGCGACATAAGCCCTGTAGACCAGTGGGCAGGCGCTCCGTCAGCATCGACACAGCTATATGGCCGCTGGCGCGGTAACCCACTGCCGCGCCCAGAAAGCTGAACACCACCATCAGCAAAATCGAGATCGGCTCCGGCCACTGCGAGCCCGTGCCCATCACGTAACGGGCGTAGATGCCCCAGGGGATGAACACTGACATCAGAAAAATACAAGCGCCCGCCACCCAGACACAGGCCAGGTACAAGGCATCACAAAGGCGGTGAAAGGAATCTGCCATCTGGTATCGCGCGCAAGCCACCCTCAAAATTCAAAAGGTCTGGCGTGTCGAGGCAGACACCACGCCAGACCCCCCAATGCCAGCCGCTTATTTGACGGCGGAAATGCGCTGCATCAGGTCTTTGTAGTCGGCACCATATTTGGCGCGCACCGCAGCCGTGGCGTCATAAAACGGCTTGTTGTCGGTGTTGATGAATTCCACGCCGGCAGCCTTGAGCTTGGCGCTGTAGTCGGCCACGCTCTTGTCCCACAAAGCGCGTTGCTCCATTTGCGCCTCACGCGCCAGCTTTTTCACCAACGCCTGATCAGCCGCGCTGAGCTTGCCCCATGTGGCTTTAGACATCACCAGAATCTCAGGAATGATCAGGTGATTGGTCTGGCTGTAGAACTTAGCTGGTGTGTTGTAGTGATTGGCCGTGAAATAGCTCGGCGGATTGTTCTCTGCGCCATCAATCACGCCGGTTTGCAGCGAGGTGAACACCTCGCCGTAAGCCATGGCGATGCCGTTGCCACCCATAGCGTTCATGGTGTCGACAAACAAGGGATTGCCCATCATGCGGATCTTCAGGCCTTTAAGGTCGTCAGGGTTGCGCACGGGTTTCTTGGTGTACAGGCTGCGCGAGCCGCCGTCCATCCAGCCCAGGCCAATCAGGCGAGCCGGGCTGTTGCTGACTTTGTCGAGCAATTCCTGGCCAATCGCGCCGTCAATCACCTTGCGCATGTGGCCCACGTCACGGAACACAAAGGGCATGTTGAAAACGTTGACATCGGGCACCACCGGGCCGATCACACCCAAGCTGATACGAGCCATCTGGATGGCGCCAAGCTGCACCTGCTCGACTGCCTCTTTTTCCTGGCCGAGCACAGCGCCAGGGAACATCTGGACCTTGATGCGGCCATTGGTCTGGGCATCAAGTTTTTTACCCATGCTCTCAACCGCCGCCACTGTGGGGTAGCCGGCCGGATGGGTGTCGTGCGACTTGAGCACGATGTTTTGCGCCTGGGCCAAGCCCGCCACGCTCAAGCAGACGGTGCCAATAGCCCACTGCAGAAGGCTCTTACGTTTCATCATGGTGATCAATCCTTTGCGCCGAGGCGCCGATGGTTAAAAAAATTTCCGAACATCGACACGGGCAAAGTCTGCTAGAGTGCGGACCCTTGAGTGGTCAGATGTCGTACAACTACTGTATCAGCCGGCCACCCGCACACACGCAAGGGTTTTCCCGGATATGTCTTCAACGACTGAAAGCAAGCCACGCACACTGGCCGGCGAGCTGGCGCATCGACTGAGCACCCGCATCGTCGACGGGCACTATGCCGCAGGCGACAAATTGCCGCGTGAGGCTGACCTGATGCACGAGTTCGGCGTCAGTCGCACAGTGGTGCGCGAAGCAATTTCCAGCCTGCAAGCCGGTGGCCGTGTCGAAACCCGCCACGGCGTTGGCTCTTTCGTGCTGAGCCCGCAAGACGCGCTCCCTTTTCGCATTGAGCGCGAGCAGCTTGGCATCCTGACTGACGTGATTTCGCTGCTGGAGGTCCGCATCGGGCTCGAGACTGAAAGTGCGGCGCTGGCCGCCCAGCGGCGAACCTTCGCCGACCTGGGCAAGATCCGCAACGCCCTGGACGCTTTTGTGCTGGCCCTGAAAGAAGGACGCGATGCGGTTGACGCTGACCTCGCCTTTCACCGCTGCCTGGCGCAAGCCAGCGGCAACAGCCATTTTGCCGACCTGCTGGAGGCCATTGGCAGCCGTGGCGTGCCGCGCCATCGCCTCGGCAAGGACGACCCCTTGAAAGCTGGTCGCAGCGCCTACCTGCAACGCGTGCAACAAGAGCACGAAGCCATCTACAACGCCATCGAGGCGCAAGACCCGGAAGCCGCCCGCGCCGCCATGCGCACCCATCTGTCCAACAGCCGCGATCGACTGCGCCGGCGCCAGTCGATAGTGAGCCGCATGCGCAAAGTCTCGCTGCTCGTGCGCTAGGGCCGCCCACCATCCTGAATACATCACCTCAAACCAGCCACCCGACCTGCCATGCTGAACAAACCTGCCACCGCCTTGCGCTTCAATCGACTGCTGCTCACCGGAGCGGCAGGCCACCTCGGGCAAATCTTGCGCCCGCGCCTGAAAGCCTATTGCCAGACCCTGCGCCTGAGCGACCATGCCGCCATGGCGCCAGCCGGGCCGGGGGAAGAAGTGATTGGCGCGCCGCTCGAGGACGCGCAAGCCGTGTTTGACTTACTGCAGGATGTCGACGCAGTGGTTCACCTCGGCGGGGTTTCCACCGAGCAACCCTGGGCACCGATTCTGTCAGCCAACATCATGGGCATGATTAATCTTTACGAGGCCGCACGCCGACACCAGGTCAAACGCATCGTGTACGCCAGCTCCAACCACGTCACTGGTTTTTACCGGCAAGGCGAGAGCATCGACACGCGCGTTGCGCCGCGGCCCGACGGTTTTTATGGCTTGTCCAAAGCCTTTGGCGAAGACGTCGCCCAGATGTATTGGGACCGTTGGGGCATTGAGACCGCCAGTTTGCGCATTGGGTCCTCGTATGAGGCGCCAAAGGATCGGCGCATGCTGGCGACCTGGCTCAGCTTTGATGACCTGGAGCGCCTCGTGATGGCGTCCTTGAGCGCCGCACAGATTGGCCACACCATTGTGTACGGCATGTCCAACAACCAGGGCGCCTGGTGGGACAACCGCCACGCGCGTCACCTGGGCTTTGTACCGCAGGACAGTTCGGATGTTTTCCGCGCCGAGACCGAGGCCCGCCAGCCCCATATTGACGCCTCAGACCCGGCAGCGATTTTCCAGGGCGGCGCCTTCGTCAAGATGGCGCCCCATGACCACTGAGCGCACACCAGGCTGAACGCTCCACACCAGAAACACTTCTCAGCACCTTTAACAAACCAGACGATGATGAGTACCTCAACGCCCAGCGACACGCCGACGATTCAGCAACTGCAGGTCATCCCGGTGGCGGGACATGACAGCATGCTGCTCAACCTCAGCGGGGCGCACGCCCCATTCTTCACGCGCAATCTGGTCATCATCACGGACAGCAGCGGGCGCACCGGCGTGGGCGAGGTGCCCGGCGGCGAAAAAATCCGGCAGGTACTGGAAGAAGCACGCCCGCTGGTCGAAGGCCAAAAGATCGGCAACTTCAACCAGGTCCTGCAAGCCATGCGCAAGACTTTTGCCGACCGTGATGCGGGCGGTCGCGGCCAACAGACCTTTGACCTGCGCACCACCATCCACGCCGTCACCGCCGTCGAGAGCGCCCTGCTCGACCTGCTGGGTCAGTTTCTGGGCGTGCCCGTGGCCGCTTTGCTGGGCGAAGGTCAGCAACGTGCCCAGGTGCAGATGCTGGGCTACCTGTTTTATGTGGGCGATCGCCGCAAAACCGATTTGCCTTATCGCTCAGAATCCGATGCCAGCGACGACTGGCTGTGCTTGCGCCATGAAGAGGCGCTCACGCCCGAGGCCATCGTGCGGCTGGCCGAGGCCACACAAGCGCGTTACGGCTTTCAGGACTTCAAGCTCAAAGGCGGGGTGCTCAAGGGGGACGCCGAGGTCGAGGCCATCGTGGCCCTGCACGAGCGTTTCCCCGAAGCGCGTATCACGCTGGACCCCAATGGCGGCTGGCTGCTCAAAGATGCCGTGCGTCTGATGCGCAACATGCATGGGGTGGTGGCCTACGCCGAAGACCCCTGCGGCGCCGAAGGCCGCTTCTCCGGGCGCGAAGTCATGGCCGAATTTCGCCGTGCCACCGGCTTGCCCACCGCGACCAATATGATCGCCACCGACTGGCGCGAAATGGCCCACAGCATCCAGTTGCAATCGGTGGACATCCCCCTGGCAGACCCGCATTTCTGGACCCTGCAAGGTTCGGTGCGCGTGGCCCAGCTGTGCGCCATGTACGACCTGACCTGGGGCTCGCATTCGAACAACCACTTTGATGTGTCGCTGGCCATGTTCACGCACTGCGGCGCGGCCGCGCCCGGGCGCGTGACGGCGATTGACACACACTGGATCTGGCAAGACGGGCAGCACCTGACTAAAGAGCCACTGCGCATTGAAAACGGCTATGTGCAAGTGCCAAGCAAACCCGGACTGGGCATTGAGCTCGACATGGACGCGGTGATGGCCGCTCACCAGCTCTACCAGCAACACGGCCTGGGCGCGCGCGACGATGCCCTGGCCATGCAGGCCCTGATCCCGAACTGGTCGTTTGACCCCAAGCGCCCGGCGATGGTTCGCTAGGCGAAGCGGCGGCGAACTAGCGCGCCGGGGTGCGGCGCAGTCGCTCGATCAGGCCGTTGAGCTCGTCGAGCGAGCCAAACTCAATGCTGAGCTCGCCTGTTTCTTCCAGACGACCCGCGCGCTTGACGCGTTTTTTGATGCGCACCTGCACCTCAGCGGTGAGCAGGTCTGACAACTCTTCCTCAACGCGCCGCACGTCACGGGATTTTTCCTTTTTGGGCTTAACCGCTTTGAGCGAGAACTCGGCACCCAGCTTACGCACCAAGCGTTCGGCTTCACGCACAGAAAGTTTTTTGGCTGCGATCTGATTGGCCGCACTGATTTGGGTCGCGCGGTCTAGCGCCAGCAAGGCACGCGCGTGCCCCATGTCCAGGTCGCCCGCCATCAGCATGATCTGCACCGGCTCAGCCAGGTTCAGCAAGCGCAACAGGTTGCTGGCCGCACTGCGCGAGCGCCCCACCGCCTGGGCTGCGCTTTCATGCGTCAGGCCAAACTCACGAATCAAGCGCTGCAGCCCTTGCGCTTCTTCCAGCGGGTTCAGGTCTTCGCGCTGAATGTTCTCAATCAACGACATCGCTGCAGCGGCTTCGTTGGGTACATCACGAACCAACACCGGCACTTTGTCCAATCCGGCAAGCCGGGCCGCGCGAAAGCGCCGCTCGCCTGCGATGATTTCATACAGGGGCCGGCTCGTGGCCGCCACGCCTTCGCCCTGCGCTGCGCGCTTGGCCTTGGCATCCGCGTCGCTCAGGCGGCGCACCAAAATCGGCTGCATGATGCCCTGCGCCTTAATCGATTCGGCCAGTTCATACAAAGCGCCCTCGTCCATATGGGTGCGTGGCTGGTATTGCCCGGCAACCATGTCAGCCAGCGCCAGCACCGACGGCTGTGTTTCGCCCTGCACGCGCATGTCGGCGCCATCGAGCCGCATTTCGTCTTCCACCGCCGGCCCTAGCAAGGCCTCCAGCCCTCGACCCAAGCCTTTTAATTTCTTCGTCGCCATTCCTGTGCCTTCCCTAAAGCTCGCGCAATGCGCTTAAAAGTTCCTGCCCCTGCGGCCAGGCCCCCAGACCAGATGCCGCGTTAATGTGTCCGCATGCGCCCAGGCTCAAAAAGCTGGAACCCCAGGCGCTGGCAAACAAGCCTGCGCGCTCGAAGCGGCAATACGGATCGTTGGTGCTGGCCACCAGCGTGCTGGGAAACGGCAACGCTTGCAGCACTGGCTCTCGCCAGCTGGCCAGGCATTCGCTCAATGGCGCCTGCTGGGTATCGCCAGGGGCCACCAGCAAGGCGCCCTTCACCTTGTTCACACTAATGGACAAACTCGCCCAGGCGGCCACCAGCTGACAGCCCAGGCTGTGCGCGCACATCACGATGTGCCCCGGCGCGTCCTGCACCACCTCTTCCAGCCGCGCAATCCAGTCGCCACGCAAAGGACGCATCCAGTCATGCTGTTCAACCCGCCGATAACCCGGGCTGGCCTCCCACAGGCTTTGCCAATGGTCAGGGCCGGAGTTTTGCCAGCCCGGCAGCATTAAAACCACGGTATCAGACACCTGCGGCCTCTTTCTTGGGCGCGCCCAGTCGGTCGACCATTTCCTGCGCAAAAGCCACAAAAGCCTGCGCCCCGCGACTCGCCGGGTCAAACACCACGCCAGGCAAGCCGTAGCTGGGCGCCTCCGCGAGGCGCACATTTCGTGGAATCAGGGTGTTAAACACCTTGTCGCCAAACCGGGCCTTCAGTTGCTCACTCACCTGCTGCTGCAAGGTAATGCGCGGATCAAACATCACTCGCAAAAGCCCGATCAGCGACAGATCACGGTTGAGGTTGGCGTGCACTTGCCGAATCGTGTTGACCAGGTCAGCCAGGCCTTCGAGCGCGAAATACTCGCACTGCATGGGCACAATCACGCCCTGCGCGCAGCACAGTCCATTCAGCGTCAGAAGCGACAAGCTCGGCGGGCAATCGATTAGCACAAAGTCATAGTCAGATTCAATCGTGGCCAGCGCCTGCTTCAGCCGCCGCTCTCTTTGGTCCATGCCCACCATTTCCAGCTCAGCGCCCGCCAGGTCGCGGTTAGCGCCGAGCACGTCGTAAGCACAACCGGCATCGCGCAGCTTGTCACTTTGAACCCGCGCCTCGGCCACGCTTGCTGCGCCCAACAACACGTCATAGACCGAGTGGGCCAACTGCCGTTTGTCAACGCCCGAGCCCATAGTGGCATTGCCTTGCGGATCAAGGTCCACCATCAGCACGCGCTGGCCGATGCGGGCCAGGCCGGCGGCTAGGTTCACCGTGGTTGTGGTTTTTCCGACCCCGCCTTTTTGATTTGCAACACAAAATATTTTTGTCATGATCAATGCATTTCACAAATAGCAAAAGTCGTGTTCGCCTGTTTCACGTGGAACGTTCTTATCGCCCCAGCACCAGTTTGACGCCGAAACCCAGCAAGGCCAGGCCGGCCAGTTTTTCAAGCCCGCGACCCAGGGAAGGGGTGTGCCGAAACCGGTCGGCCAAAAAATGTGTTAACGAGATGGCCGCCAGGCCATACAAAAGCGTCAGCACGGCAATCGTCAAAGCCATGGCGCCGTAGGTCCACATGCCCTGCTGATGAACCGGGTCAACGAACAGGGGGAAAAACGCCATGTAAAACAAAACCGCCTTGGGGTTAAGTAGCGTGATCACCAGCGCCTGCCGAAGGTAGTGGCGCGGGCGGATGTCGATCACCGGCGCGCGGCCCGAGCGCGCCAGCAACATGCGCGCACCCAACCAGGCCAGATAAGCCGCGCCCAGCCACTGCAAAGCTGAAAACGCACTGGGGTAGGCATGCAAGAGGGCGGCTAGTCCGGCCAAGGCCGACCACATCAGCACTTGGTCGCCAAGGATCACACCGAAGGTCGCTGCCAGCCCGCCGCCCAAGCCTCCTTTGGCCGTCGACAGCGCCAACGCCAGGTTGCCCGGGCCCGGAATCAGCAGAAAAATCAGAACGGTCACGACGAACGCGCCGTAATCGGTAATGCCAAACATGATGGGGTTAAAACGATAGGCCGGCCAGCAGCCAAGGCGCGCAGTGTACGTTAGAACCGTTGCCGCTCTTTTTCGGGGGTCCGCTGGTCGGCAGGCGCGTCACTTTGCCGCCTCTGGCGCACACCTGGCCCGCGCGTCGGGCCTTACGCTCAAAGGGGCAGGGCGTATCTACCGGGCCCGCGCATAGCGTGCCCGGCCCCGGCTTAAGGGGCCGCGAATCAACGGCCTCAGAGCACGGCTTCAGCGGCGCGTTGCATCCAAACCAGGCAACGGTCTGCATCGAGGCCGGGAACATCGATGGGTTCCACGTGAAACACCGTCACGGTTTTTGGCAACGCACTCAGCTCCTGGGCCGGGTGCTGCCCTTTCATCGCCAGCCAGATGCCGCCCTCGAGCAGGGCTTGGTCGGTCCAGGTCACAAAATCGGCCAACGCGGCGAAGGCGCGCGAGGTCACCACCTGGTATTGCGCGGGCAGCGTCTCGCAGCGCGCGTGCAGGCCTCGCAGATTGGGCAGCTTGAGCTGGGCTGCTACTTGCTGCACAAACGCAGCCTTCTTGGCCACCGCATCCACGCAGTCAACCCGCAACCACGGGCAGGCCACCGCCAGCACCACGCCGGGCAGGCCGGCGCCGGCGCCCACATCGAGCAGACGCAGGCGGGTGCTCTCCTGTGATTCGCGCCACAGGGGCCAGCGCTGATCAAGTGTCGCGCATAGCGGTCGCACGATCGCCAGGCAGTCCAGAACATGGTGGCTCAGCATGGCCTCGGGCTCACGCACCGCCGTCAGGTTGTAAACCTTCGACCAGCGGCTCAGCAGCGCCAGGTACGCCAGCAGCTGGGTTTGCTGCACCGCAGACAGCGTAAGCCCCAGGGCCTCCAGGCCATTAGCTAGCCCTGCGGGCAGGCTGCCCGCGTCAGGCGCCGTGCTCAAGACGCAGCTTCCTCGGGGGTTCGGGCGAACCCCTTGAACTTGGTCTTTTTCAGGTGAATCAAGAGCAAGGAGATGCTCGCCGGCGTGATGCCCGAGATGCGCGAGGCCATGCCCAACGTCTCTGGTTTGTGGCGATTAAGCTTTTGGCGCGCCTCGATGCTCAGCGCGGAGACCTGCATGTAGTCCAGATCCTGCGGCAGCTTCATGTGCTCGTATTGCGCTGCCCGCAACACTTCGTCCTTCTGGCGGTCGATATAGCCGGCATATTTGATGGCGATCTCGACTTGCTCGACCACGGCTTTGCGAAAGGCCTGTTCGTCCTCGCTGGCGCCCTCGGTTGCCAGCGCCTCATTGGCAAATCGGCCGTCAGCCAGAGATGTCAGTTGCGCATAGCGCAGTGTCGGGCGGCGCAACAGGGCTTCCAGGTTGTGCTCGTGCTCGAGTCGCTTACCCAAAACACGTTCTTCCTCCGATGCTGCCAGCATGTTCGGCGCAATCCACACCGAGCGAAGCCGTTCTGTTTCACGTGAAACAGCGTCTTTTTTTCGGCAGAAACAATCCCATCGCGCATCGTCAACCAAGCCCAGTTGACGCCCGAATTCCGTCAGCCGCGCATCAGCGTTGTCTTCGCGCAATTGCAGGCGAAATTCGGCCCGGCTAGTGAACATGCGGTAAGGCTCGCTCACGCCCTGGGTGATCAGGTCGTCGACCAAAACACCCAGGTAGGCCTGATCGCGCGCGGGCACCCAGCTGTCTTGCTGCCACGCCGTCTTGGCGCCGGCCTGCAAGGCCGCATTCACGCCGGCAAACAAGCCCTGAGCTGCGGCCTCTTCGTAGCCGGTGGTGCCGTTGATTTGCCCGGCAAAAAACAGGCCGCGGATGGCCCGCGTCTCGAAGCTTCGCTGCAACTGCTGCGGGTTGAAGTAGTCGTACTCAATCGCATAGCCGGGGCGCAGAATGTGCGCATTTTCCAGGCCAGCCATCGATCGCACCAGCGCGTACTGAATATCAAAAGGCAGGCTGGTGCTGATGCCATTGGGGTAGTACTCGTGGGTGTTCAGGCCCTCAGGCTCCAGAAAAATCTGGTGGCTCTGCTTATCGGCAAAACGGTTGATCTTGTCTTCGACGCTGGGACAGTAGCGCGGCCCGACACCTTCGATCTTGCCAGTAAACATAGGGCTGCGATCGAAGCCGCTGCGAATAATCTCGTGCGTGCGCTCGTTCGTGTGTGTAACCCAGCACGGCATTTGCACCGGGTGCATGCGCTCGCTACCCATGAAACTGAAGACGGGCATCTCGGCGCTGGCGCCGCCAGGCATGCCATCGCCCGGCTGCTCCTGAAGGCGGGCAAAGTCGATGCTGCGCCCGTCCAGCCGCGGCGGCGTGCCAGTTTTCAAGCGCGCCTGCGGCAACTTGAGCTCTTTGAGCCGCGCGCTCAGCGAGGCCGCTGGCGGATCGCCGGCACGCCCCGCGGCGTAATGGCTTAGGCCCACATGAATCTTTCCGTCCAGAAAAGTGCCGGCGGTCAACACCACACAGGTGCCCGAAAAACGCAGGCCCAGTTGCGTAACAGCGCCAGTGACGCGGTCGCCCTGAACGGTCAGGTCGTCGACAGCCTGCTGGAACAGCCAGAGATTGGGCTGGTTTTCCAGGCGGCGCCGGATCGCAGCCTTGTACAACACCCGGTCCGCTTGCGCACGGGTGGCCCGCACAGCCGGCCCCTTGCTGGCATTCAGAATCCGGAACTGGATACCCGCCTCGTCTGTGGCCAGGGCCATGGCGCCGCCCAGTGCGTCGACCTCTTTGACCAAGTGCCCTTTGCCAATGCCGCCGATTGACGGGTTGCAACTCATCTGACCAAGGGTCTCGATGTTGTGTGTTAGCAACAGTGTCTTGCAGCCCATGCGCGCTGAAGCCAGTGCGGCTTCTGTGCCGGCATGGCCGCCACCGATGACGATCACGTCGAAGTGTTGGGGGTAAAGCATGGTGTAATGCGCGAGGCCTTGTGGCGGTACAACCGCAAGCGCCGCCCAGCGGCGGCGAGCCCACAATTTTAATAAAGCGCCCCCGCACAGGCCAAGCCCGCACAAGCAAGCCATGCACAATAGCAACAGGCAAGCAACAAGGAGTTCTCATGCCTGGCGGAAAAATACTGGTCGCACAGGGCGGTGGCCCGACCGCAGTCATCAATCAGTCGCTTGTGGGCGTGGCGCTGGAGGCGCGACGTTTCGGACAGATTCAACACATTTACGGCGCCCATCATGGGGTGCGCGGCATCGTTGACGAGGACCTGGTCGATCTGACGCAAGAGACCAGCCATAACCTGGAGTTGGTCGCCAACACGCCGTCGTCGGCGTTGGGCTCCACCCGGGACAAGCCCGATGAAGCCTACTGCCGCGAAATTTTCAAGGTGCTGCAAGCGCACCAAATCAGCCATTTTTTTTATATCGGCGGCAACGACTCCAGCGACACGGTGCGCATCGTCAGCCAAGAAGCCCGACTGGCGGGCTACCCGCTGCGCTGCATGCACATCCCCAAAACCATTGACAACGACCTGGTCAGCAACGACCACACCCCGGGCTTTCCGTCGGCCGCGCGCTTTGTGGCGCAGGCCTTTGCTGGCGCCAACCTGGACAACGCCGCACTTCCCGGGATTTACGTTGGCGTCGTCATGGGGCGCCATGCCGGCTTTCTGACGGCAGCCTCTGCGCTGGGCAAAAAATTTCCGGACGACGGCCCGCACCTGATTTACCTGCCCGAGCGAACATTTAGTCTGGACAAGTTCCTCGGCGATGTGAAAGCCACCTATGAGCGCTATGGCCGCTGCGTGATTGCGGTCTCAGAAGGTATCCATGACGCCTCCGGCCAGCCTATTGCCAGCTTGCTGGCCAAGGAGCTGGAGCACGACGCACACGGCAATGTGCAGCTCTCTGGCACAGGTGCATTGGCCGATTTGCTGTGCGAAGAAATCAAGTCCAAGCTCAAGATCAAGCGGGTTCGGGGCGACACCTTTGGCTACCTACAGCGCTCGTTCATTGGTTGCGTGTCCGACGTTGACCAGCGCGAAGCGCGCGAGGTGGGCGAAAAGGCGGTGCAGTTCGCCATGTGGGGCCAACAAAACGGCTCCGTCACCATCAAGCGAACCGGTTTTTACTCGGTGGACTATGAGCTGGTTCCGCTGGAAACCGTCGCGGGCAAAACTCGGGTGATGGAAGACGCCTTCATCGACGCCGATGGCACCGGGGTGACCGATGCTTTTCGCATGTACCTGCGCCCCCTGCTGGGCTCGGGCATGCCAGACGCCTTTCGGCTTCGTCACAACCCCGTGACAAAAGTCCTACATCCCTGACTTATCCTGCCCTCGCTACAACAACGGCGATGGCGGCACAGGGCAAAGCCGGGTCGAGGCACGCGTACCGACGCGGGCAAGCGATGGCGCTCTCGCCCACGGCGACACCACAAACGGTAAGAACAGATGACCAGCAAAACGAGGCCCGTGTTTCGCCGCGAGGCATCCGAGGCCGAAGGCAGCTCTGCATCCGGCGCCCGCATCGAGGTGCCCGACTACCTGGAAAAAGTCTATTGGTGGGCCTACACCCACCCTAAAGCAGTCTGGGTTTTCGAGCGCCAGTGGCTGGTGAACTGCATCCTCTGGGGCAACTACCGCCGCTTACGGGATGCTGCGCTCGACACCTTGGGGCGACAACTTGGCGGCAAAACGCTACAGATAGCGTGCGTTTATGGTGATTTAACTCAAAAATTCTTGTCTCGATTGCGGCCAGGTGCACGGCTTGACGTGGTCGACGTCGCGCCAGCCCAGGTGGAAAACCTGCGCAAGAAGGTAAGTGGGGCGCATCAACTGGGTATCTCCCAGCAAAATGCCGTCAGCCTTTGCTTTGATGCGGCCTGCTACGACCAGGTGTTGATGTTTTTCCTGCTGCACGAAATGCCGGAGGTCGTTCGCCGCCAGGCTTTGGCCGAGGCCTGGCGCGTGCTCAAGCCTGGGGGCCGACTGGTCATCGTGGATTACCACCGCCCGCCTCTCAGCAACCCGCTGCGCTATCCGATGGCGCTGGTGTTGAAGTGGCTCGAGCCATTTGCCCTGGACCTGTGGCGCTGCGATCTGGCCACTTGGCTGCCTGAGGCTGCGCGCGGGCGCATCAGCGCACAGCAGACTTTTTTCGGTGGCTTGTACCAAAAGGTGGTCATCTCCCGTTAAGTGCGGGTTAATTTTTGTAAACAAAAGCCAGCCCTCGAGTGCTGCCGGGATAATTTGGCCCCTTCCCGGGTAATAACGTATTGGACTCTGCGCTCACCTTTACTTTGTCGCAACTCAGCGCCAGCCGCGGCGGACGACTGCTTTTCGAGCACGTCAGCTGCGAATTGGCTGCGGGCGAGTGGCTGTATGTCAGTGGCGTCAATGGCGCCGGAAAAACCAGCTTGCTTCGCATCCTGTGCGGCCTGACGCCGGCTGACAGCGGCGAGGTCCTTTTCAACAACACGCCCATTGCGACCCAAAAGGAACAGTACCAACAGGACCTGTGTTACCTGGGCCATCACAACGCCTTGCAGGAATCGCTCACGGTCCGCGAAAACCTGGTGTTCGCGCTGGCCCTGGCTGGGCAGCAAATCGACGATACCGCTTTTCGGCACGCCCTGGCGCGCCTGGGGCTTGCGGGCAGGGCCTCGCAAACGGTGCGCTACTTGTCGCAGGGCCAGAAGCGCCGCGTGGCGCTCGCGCGCCTGGCGCTGACCTCGGCGCGGCTATGGATTCTTGACGAGCCCTACGTGGCCATGGATGAGCAAGGGATTGCGGTGCTGGCCGATCTGATCGACGCCCATCTGGCCACGGGCGGCATGGCTGTGATCACCAGCCACCAACGCGTGGCCGTGGGCCAGCGACGGCCGCGCGTTCTGGACTTAAGCGCCGCATGAGCACCGCAAAGCATCCTGTTGGAGTCGGCGGTGTGATGCGCGCTGTCGCGCAGCGGGAAATCGCGCTGGCCATGCGCCAAAAGGGCGAAGTGCTGACGCCGCTGATGTTTTTTGCCGTCGTCAGTAGTCTGTTCCCGCTGGGCGTTGGCTCCGATGGCCCGCTGTTGATGCGCATGGCGCCGGGCGTCTTGTGGGTGGGCGCATTGCTCGCGGCGATGCTGTCGCTACAGCGCATGTTCGCCAGCGACTATGCTGACGGCTCGCTCGAACAGATGACGCTGTCGGCCACGCCGCTGGGCTTGATGGTGCTGGCCAAGGCCTGGGCGCACTTTCTGGTCTCGGGCCTGCCATTGGTGCTGATTGCCCCTGTGCTGGGACTTCAATACGGCCTGGACGCACAGTCGCTGGGTGTGTTGCTGCTAAGCCTGTTGCTGGGCGTGCCCACGCTTAGCTTAATTGGCAGCATCGGCGCGGCGCTGACGCTGGGCGTTCGGGGCTCGGGCGTATTACTCTCGCTCTTGATCTTGCCGTTGTACATTCCGGTTCTGATTTTCGGCGCCGGTGCGGTTGAGGCCGATGCATCGGGCATGGGCATTGGCGCGCATTTGTCTTTGCTCGCGGCCATGCTGGTCCTGTCTGTTTTCTTTGCGCCCCTGGCCACAGCCGCAGCCCTGAGGATTGCCATCGAATGAGTTCGCAAGACGTCCATTGGTTTAAGTTTGCTTCACCGCCGCAGTTCTACCAACTGGCCGGTCGCCTGTGGCCGGTGTTTGCAGTGCTGGCCGCCGTGCTCACATTGGTGGGCCTGTGGATCGGTTTTTTCGTGGCACCCGTTGATGCGCAACAGGGTCAGGGCTACCGCATCATTTTTGTGCATGTACCAACCTCACAAATGTCGATGCTGATTTATCTGGTCATGGCTGGCTGGGCGGCCTGGGGGCTTGCGTTCAAAACCCGGCTGTCTTTCATGATGGCCGCTGCGCTGGCCCCAACGGGTGCCATTTTTGCGTTTTTGTCTTTGGTCACGGGCTCTCTGTGGGGTAAGCCCATGTGGGGCACCTGGTGGGTCTGGGACGCGCGCCTGACCTCGGAGCTGATTCTCTTCTTTCTGTACCTGGGCTTTCTGGCCTTGCAGGCCAGCATCGACGACCCGCGCCGTGCCGACAAAGCCAGCGCCATCCTGGCCCTGGTTGGCGCCGTGAACGTGCCAATCATTTATTTCTCGGTGTACTGGTGGAACACGCTGCACCAGGGGGCATCGGTCAGCTTGAAAGGGGCCTCCATGGCCACGCCCATGCTGGTTGGCATGCTGGTCATGGTGGTGGCGTTCTGGATGTACGCGATTGCAACGGCCTTGCTGCGGGTGAGGGCCATTATTCTCGAGCGCGAACGTCATACGGAGTGGGTTAAACATGCAATGGAATAGTCTTGCGGAGTTCCTCGACATGGGTGGTTACGCCTTCTATGTCTGGGGCAGTTTTGGCGCCACCGCGGTGTGCATGGGCATCGAGCTCTGGCTGCTGCGCCAGCGCCGCCGAGTGCTCGAGCAAAGCCTGCGCGACGAGTTCGCCATCAGCACAACAAGCGGTGGGGCCCAATCATGAAGCCGCGCCATCGAAGAAGTCTTTTGATTGGCGGTGGCGTGGCGGCTATTGCGCTGGCTGCTTTTTTTGTCCTGAATGCGTTTCAAAGCAATTTGGTTTTTTTCTTTTCGCCCAGTCAGGTCATGGCCGGCGAGGCGCCCCAAGAGCGCGCCTTTCGCATTGGTGGCATGGTCAAAATGGGCAGCGTCTCCCGCGACAACATGACCACCACCTTTGTCGTGACCGACACCGCCAAAGACATTTCGGTGCGCTACACCGGCATCCTGCCCGACTTGTTCAAAGAGGGCAAAGGCGTGGTGGCTCAGGGCAAGCTTGATGCCGGCGGGCTGTTCGCTGCCACCGAGGTTCTGGCCAAGCACGACGAAAACTACATGCCGCCAGAGGCACAACACGCCCTGGACCAGGCCAAAAAAGCGCAGGCCACGCTGAAATAGGAGAGCACATGATTCCTGAACTCGGTCACTTTGCATTGACATTGGCGCTCGTCCTCTCTGTTGGTCTTGGCTTTTTCACACTTGTCGGCGCACAGCTCGGGCGCGAGCACTGGCAAGCGATCGCGCGACCCGGCGCGCAGGCCTTGTGGTTGCTCACGGTGCTGGCCTTCGCCTGCCTGACCTATGCGTCTTACACCAATGACTTTTCGGTGCTGTATGTCAGCCAGCACTCCAACACCAAGCTGCCCGACATGTACCGCATCGCCGCGGTCTGGGGCGGGCACGAGGGCTCCTTGCTGCTCTGGCTCACCATGCTGGCGTCCTGGATGATGGCGGTCTCGGTGTTCTCGCGCCAACTGCCCGACGCCATGGTCTCGCGCGTGATCGGCATCATGGCCTGGGTGGCCATGGGTTTTCTGCTCTTCATGCTCATCACCTCCAACCCTTTTGAGCGCCTGGCCTCACCGCCACCCGATGGCCGCGACCTCAATCCGCTGCTGCAAGACCCGGGGCTGGTGTTTCACCCGCCCATGCTCTACATGGGCTATGTTGGCCTGGCCGTGCCTTTTGCATTTGCGATTGCCGCGCTGCTCAACGGCCGTCTGGATGCAGCCTGGGCACGCTGGTCGCGCCCGTGGGCCATCGCGGCCTGGATCTGCCTGACGCTGGGCATTGCCCTGGGCTCCTGGTGGGCTTATTACGAACTGGGCTGGGGAGGCTGGTGGTTCTGGGATCCGGTTGAAAACGCGTCCTTCATGCCCTGGCTGGTCGCATCCGCGCTGATTCACTCACTGGCGGTCACCGAAAAACGCGGCCTGTTTCGCAACTGGACCATCATGCTCGCCGTCGTCGCGTTCTCGCTGAGTCTTCTGGGCACTTTTCTGGTTCGCTCGGGCGTTCTAACCTCGGTTCACGCCTTTGCCACCGACCCCGCGCGCGGTGTGTTCATCCTCTTATTTTTGGTCACCGTGGTGGGTGGCTCGCTCATGCTCTACGCCCTGCGCGCGCACAAAATCCGCTCGGGCGGGGCCTTCTCCTTGCTGTCGCGTGAAACCTTTTTGCTCATCAACAATGTGTTACTCACCACCGCAGCGGCCAGCGTATTGCTGGGCACGCTCTATCCCCTGCTCATCGATGCTTTAAACCTGGGCAAGCTTTCGGTCGGCCCGCCCTATTTCAACGCGGTGTTTGGCCCATTGATGGTGCCAGTGCTGCTGTTCATGATGGTCGGCGCCTACGCACGCTGGAAGAACGACAGCATCAGCGACCTGTGGCAGAAATTGCGCGGGGTTGCAATCGTCTCTCTGGTTCTGGGTTGTTTGCTGCCACTGCTCGCGGGCTCCTGGTCCTTCGTCGTAGCGCTCGGGCTGACGCTGGCCGTCTGGATCGTGCTGGGTGCTGCGCTGCATATCTGGCGTTACATGCGGGCCAAAGGGCCGGGCCAAAGTACGCCGCTGGCTTACTGGGGCATGCACATCGCACACATGGGTGTTGCCGTCTGCGTGGTTGGCATCACCATGGTCAACGGCTTTGAGACCGAGAAAGACGTTCGCATGTCGCTGGGTGACAGCGTCGCGGTTGGAGGCTATACCTTCCGGCTGGTTGACATTGCTGATGTGCCCGGACCCAACTACAGCGCGACCCGCGGCAAAGTCGAGGTAAGCCGCAACGCCGAGCCCATCACGACCCTGTACCCCGAAAAGCGCAACTATTTCTCCAGCACCATGCCCATGACGGAGGCTGCGATCAACAGCAATATCGCGCGTGATATTTATGTATCGCTAGGAGAAAAACTGGCCGATGGCCCGCCGCCAGCCTGGGCGGTTCGGGTTTATCACAAGCCGTTTGTGGCCTGGATCTGGGGGGGCTGCGTGATCATGGCGCTTGGCGGGGGCATGGCCGCTCTTGATCGTCGCTATCGCAAAAAACTGGCCGCACGCAGCCAACGCAGCGCAGCACCTGCTGCCGATACCCCCCAGGCCAGCGAACCCGTGCGCGCATGAAAAAAACGCTGATTCCTTTGGGCATCTTTCTGGTGCTGGTCGTCTTTTTGGCCATTGGTTTGACCCGCAAGCCGCATGAGATTCCATCACCACTGATCAACAAGCCCGCGCCTGCTTTTAACGCACCGGTTCTGGGCAATGCCAGCATGCAAATGTCTGACAAAGACATGTTGGGCCAGGTGTGGCTCTTGAATGTATGGGCATCATGGTGTGCCGCCTGTCGCGAGGAGCACCCCTTGTTGTTGGATCTTGCGCGCGCCAAGGTGCTTCCCATCATCGGGCTGGACTACAAAGACAAAGACCCGGAAGGTTTGAAGTGGCTTGCCCGCTTTGGCAACCCTTATGCGCTCACGGTGACCGACTCGGATGGCCGCATCGGCATTAACTTTGGTGTGTACGGCGTGCCCGAAAGCTTTCTTATCGATAAGCAGGGGGTGATTCGCTTCAAACAGATAGGCCCGTTCACGCCGAGCGACATTCAAAACAAATTACTACCCTTGATTCGTGAGCTTCAGCGATGAAAAAGTTTTTTGTCTGGCTGTCGATTTCTCTCTTTCCTTTGCTGGCGCTTGCCCAAACAGCAACCGATCTCGCGCAGGACCCGGTCGTCGAACAACGGTTGATTCACATTGCACAGGAGCTACGCTGTCTGGTGTGTCAGAACGAGTCTCTGGCCGGCTCGCGCGCGGATCTGGCCAACGACTTGCGCCGTGAGGTTCGTTCTTTGATCAAAGGCGGCAAGTCCGATGACGATATTAAAAAATACCTGGTCGATCGGTATGGCGACTTTGTCCTCTATCGCCCGCCGTTTAAACCGCTGACATGGCTTCTTTGGTTTGGTCCTGTCGTTTTATTAATCGCCGCCTTGGGAATATTGTTCGTCGTCATTCGCCGCGCCCGTCGCACACCCGATGAAACGGTCATCAACCCCGCGCGCAAAGCACGGGCGCAAGCGCTGCTTAACGATTCAACCGATCAACCATGATTGCTTTTCTTGCTTCCGCCAGCTTATTAACACTGGCACTTATTCTTTGGTTGGTGTGGCCACTGTTACGTCACAAAGCGTCTGCCAGCGTGTCGGCGTCACAACTCAACACCGCGGTTCATCGCGACCAACTGACGGCACTGCAATCTGATCTGGATAAAGGCTTGATCAGCAAGGAAGACTTTGAGAGCTCGGTCGATGAATTGCAAATGCGGCTGCTTGACGATACTGAGAGCTACAAAGCCCCTTTAGCCCAACAAACAGCTTCTTTTTGGTCGCCGCGTAAAACGGCTGTTCTCATTGCGCTGTGCTTGCCTGTTTTGGCCATCCCTATTTACTTGCGCCTGGGCACACCGGCAGCCATTGACCCGGTTGCAGAAGCACAAATCACAGACAAACAAGTTCGCCAAATGGTCGACACACTGGCGGCCCGACTACAAGCAAATCCAGACAATCCAAAGGGTTGGGCTATGTTGGCCAAGTCGTACAAAGTCATGGGGCGCTTTGAGGAATCAAGTCAGGCTTTTGAACGCGTCGGGGTCATGTTGGACTCAGACCCTGAGTTACTGGTTGACTATGCCGATGTGTTAGCGGTTTTGGCAGATAACCAAATTGAAGGCAAGCCTTTAATGTTGGTCAACAAGGCCCTGAGCCTGAATCCGCGTCACCCCATGGGTTTGATGATGTCTGGCGTAGCGGCCTATCGTCGCGCCGACTTTACGTTGGCCGTTCAACAGTGGGAAACCTTGCTGACGATGCTTGAACCAGGCTCTGGCGATGCCCGCCAAATTGAAGAAAACATTGCTTCAGCGCGCAGTCAAGGTGGCTTACAGGCTAGCAATCAAGCAGCTACAACGCCGTCTAATGCCTTGCCACCAGTGCCCGCTTCTGCTGCGGGCGCAGTGAACGAAGACATGATCAATCAAATGGTCGAAAGATTGGCCAAACGCCTGGAGACTAACCCTGATGATTTGCAAGGTTGGGCCCGACTCGCGCGCGCTTATAAAGTCCAGGGGCGTTTGAATGAAGCCATCAAAGCCTATGAAAAAACGGGTGTTCTCATGGACAACGATGCTGACCTGCTGAGCCAGTATGCAGACACCTTGGCGACAAACGCGCAATCCCTACAGGGTAAGCCCATGGAGTTGTTGAAAAAAGCGCTCAAAATCAACCCGAAGCATCCCCATGCGTTGATGATGAGCGCGCAGGCTGCTTACCAGGTTGGCGCTTTGGCCGAGGCCATTGAGCATTGGGAAGCGGTGCTAACGATCCTGCCAGCCACATCACCAGATTACAAGCTAGTACAAACTGAACTCGCCACAGCCAGGAAAGAACTTCAAAAACCCTGAGCACATCGTGTTGATAAACATGTGAAGAAGCAATTTGTTTCTCGCCAGTTGTCAACAGGCAAACCGTAAACCCCCAGCTTGTTCTTTTGAAACCCGCACAAGTCCTAGCAGCGATCCACAATGATCGGCTTCGCCTAAATGATTGAAAAAAAACACTTTTTAAAACTTATTCCCAAAAAAAGTGGACCTCTACTACTACCACTACTTTAAATATTCAAATTTGTTTTGAATTGTTAAAACAAAAATCAGCCACTCGTGGCGCTTGATGGCTTCCAGCGTTTGAGCAGCAGTGCGTTACCCATGACACTGACTGAGCTGAGTGCCATGGCCGCACCAGCCAACATGGGGTTGATGTAACCTAGCGCGGCCAAGGGAATGCCAGCCACGTTGTAAACAAATGCCCAAAAAAGATTTTGTTTGATCTTGGCGACGGTCCTTGCTGAGATTTCAAGTGCTGCGTTGACCAGGCGAAGATCAGCGCGCATCAAGGTAATGCCGGCGGCGTGCATGGCAACGTCCGTCCCGTTATGTACATTGGCCATGGCAACACCGATATCGGCACTGGCCAGGGCCGGGGCATCGTTGATACCGTCACCGACCATCATCACGATTTGATGGCCCGCTTTTCGTTGTTTGATCTGCTCAGCTTTTTCTCCTGGAAGCACATCACTGATGATGTGCTCAGACGGCAAACCAATAGAGGAAGCCAAGTACTGGGCTGCTGGTCTTTGGTCGCCGGTCAGCATCCAAAGGTCGTAATTTTTTTCCATTAATTCAGCGATTGCTTCTTTGGCCTCAGGCTTGGCTGAATCTGAAAAAACCATGATTGCGCAAGCCAGCCATTTGTTAGGATGCGTTTCATGTGCCATCAAGGCCACGGTAAAGCCCTTCCTCTGATATTGATGGATGTCTGGCAGCTGATCAGCCGTATCAATGCCTAACTCTTTCATCCAGCGCAGGTTACCGATAGCCAGCTTCTGACTTTGGACAACCCCGAAGAGTCCTTTGCCGGGTACGGTGTGAACCTCTGTGGCAGCTGTCAGCGATAAAGATTCCTGTTTGGCCTGCTTGACCACTGCACGGCCTAGTGTGTGTTCGCTGGCTTGTTGCAAGGAAGCCGCTTCCTGAAGAAGCTTGTTGCGCACATGCTCACCGATGACAACAAAATCTTTTAGCTCGACTTGTCCTTGGCTGAGCGTACCGGTTTTATCAAACACAATGACTTTGGTGAGGTGGGCGACTTCTAGGGCTTGTGCATCTTTGATAAGAATGCCATGCCGGGCTGCGACACCCGTGCCCGTCAAAATTGCTGCGGGGGTGGCCAACCCGAGTGCACATGGGCAAGCGATCACAAGCACGGTTACACAACGAATCAAGGCTGTTTCAAGCTCAAGCCCCCACAGCAAACCCAAAGCGAGTGTTAGCGCTGCAATAAGCATCACGACAGGGACAAAAACAGCGCTAACTTTGTCAACCAGTTTTTGAATTGGTGCCTTGTTGGCTTGAGCGTCTTCAACCAAACGAATGATGTTGGCCAAGACGGTGTGGACGCCAACCGCTTGAACGCGTAGCAAAAGACGACCGTTGCCGTTGATGGTTCCCCCAGTCACTTTATCGTTGACGGTTTTAAAAACAGGCAATGGCTCGCCAGTCAGCATCGATTCGTCAACATGGCTTGTGCCTTCAATCACCAAGCCGTCCACTGGAAAGCGCTCACCAGCGCGAACGACGACAGTGTCGCCAAGCATGACTTCATCTGCAGGCAAATCTTGTTCTTCGCTTTGCACCAGCACATGTGCGACATCGGGCCGTAGCTGGTGCAGGGCACGAATTGCTGAGCTGGTTTGGTGTTTGGCACGTGCCTCCAACCATTTGCCCAGTAAGACAAGGGTGATTACAACCGCGGAGGCTTCGAAATAAACATGGGTTTGTGCGGCGTGATCAGCCGTCAGCCATAACCACATGGATAAAAACCAGGCCGCGCTGGTGCCTAGAGCAACCAATAAATCCATATTGCCGCTTAAGGCTCGCACGGCGTGCCAGCCCGACTTGTAAAACCGCGCGCCCAATACAAATTGAACAGGCGTTGCAAGCAGCGCCTGCAGCCAAAGCGGCACATGAACCGTTACACCGAATGGCATCAAAACCATGGGCGCTACAAGCGGCAAAGACAACAAAAGACCGATGGCAACGGGAATAAAAGCAAGCCATAAAGAGGGGCCTAAGGCGTCTGTGGCATGGTTTGCGGCGACAGGCTCGTAACCAGCTTCTCGAATCGCACGGCGAAGTGGGGCGTCTACATCCAAGGCTTGATCTGTAAAAATGCGCGCCGATTCGGTGGCCAAATTGACAGACACTGATGTCACCCCGTTAACCTGCCGCAAGGCACGCTCAACACGGCCCACACACGTGGCACAGGTCATACCCCGGATGCCCAGGTCAACTTGGTTTGCAGATTTAGAATCTTTCATCGCCTTGGTTTGTTTGGTGATACGGCCAAGGATATTCCATAGACTAGGGTGTCAATGCCCATTAGTTGGAGCAAAGAGATGAAGCATATTTTCAAGGTGACAGGCATGAGTTGTGGCCACTGCGAACAAACGGTGATCAAAGCCCTAAAAAAACTTGACGAGCAAGCCTTGGTTCAAGTGAGTTTGGATGATGAAAAGGTTGAAGTTGAATCAAGTCGCGACAAAAAGCAACTGGTTGAAGCTATTGAGCACGAAGGGTACACCGTTGTTCTTTAAGGCCGGCTGTTGCGCGCACCACAAAAAATGGAAAACACGTTGGCAACTTGTGGATAAAACTGTATAACTGCCCAACAACTTGTCAACCAAAGAGGTCATTGTGAGCGAACATGATGTGGAAAAAAGAGTCTGAAGGTCTACGTCAAGATGCACGACGGGACACGAATTTTGGGCAACTTCTATGTTCGGCCCAGATGAACGGCTTCAGGACATCATGAATGATGGTCGGAACTTTTTGCCCTTGTATGCGTTCAACGAAAAAAGCAGCAAGCAACATATTGTGATGGTGGCCAAGCAGTTCATTGAACAGGTCGAGGAATTCGTTGCTGGTGAAGCGGGGCAACCGCTGCAACGCGCGGTATACCAAAGTGAAAACAAACCGCCGCCCTTGATGGATCGGCGCACCTCGCCAGAAAAAGAGCTGTCGCTGGACGATGCGTATTTCGAAAAGAAACGCGCAACAGACAATTAAAACAAACGACGCAAGCGCGCAATCATCCTAAAACATGCCTGGCGTGTTGCTGTTGGCGTTTATTCAGGGCGTCCGTGACAGGTGGATTTTGTAAAGACCGTCGAACAAGATGCCCAGCCAGGCATGCAGGCTGGTTGTTGGCGCCGCTGACAAGATAGTCATCCAGGAGCGCCTGGCGCACCACGTCAACCGAGAGCCCGTGGGCACTCAAATAATCAAATAACGCATCGATTAAAGCTTCTGGTGTGAGTTTGTCGGTTCGCCCAAGCCGAGCCCACAGGGATTGGGACAATGCCCAGAAGCGCCTAAAGCCTGAACCGGCTGGATCAAGACCCAAGACCAGACCTAAGCTGCGCTTGAATCGCCCCGAGTTGGCAATCAAATCCCAATACCGCGCCACACGCTGAAACTGTTGGATATCAAGCGCGCTGGCGGAGCCGGTTTGCACAACGGCGTAGGGCGCTTGCGACGCATAAACCATCTGGTGCGCGACGGTGTGCCGGGCAATGGGCGCGCCGCGCAAACGTTTAAGAACGCCAAGCTGGATTTCATGCGGGCCAACAGCCAGCAGACGATCAAATCCGTTTGCAAAACTTTCCAGGTCCTCGCCAGGCAGGCCAAAAATCAGATCCACGTGCAGGTGGGCTTTGGTATGGGTTTTGAGCCAAGCCAGGTTGGAGAGGGCCTCCGCATTGTTTTGCCTGCGTGACACGGTGGACTGAACAACGGTATTGAGGGTCTGGATGCCCAACTCAAATTGCAGCACCCCCGGCGGAAATTGAATCAAAAGCGCCTTGAGTCGATCGGGCAGGTGGTCAGGGATGACCTCAAAGTGCAAAGCCAAATTAAAGGGCTCACCCGATGACGCCTGTTGTGCCAATTTGTCCAGAAAAAAAGTCAGGATGCGTGCGGAATGATCAATTTTCAGGTTGAAGGTTCGATCAACAAACTTGAATTGCCTAGCACCGCGGCGATACAAATCTTCCAGAGCAGCCAAAAACCGATCGAGCTCGAAAGCCCAGGCTGTCTTGTCCAGCGCGCTCAGGCAAAAAGCGCATTTGAACGGGCAACCCCTGGAGGCCTCCACATACAAAACCCGATGACGCAAATCGGCCTCGCTGAAAAGCGAATAGGGCAGCTCGATATCATTGATCGGCGGCTGTTCGCCTGGCAAAACCTTCATCAGCGGGGGTGGCCCATCGAGCAAGTTGCGGCACAGCTTGGCAAAGCTGACATCACCCCAGCCGGTGATCACGTAATCTGCCAGCGCCACGATGCTTTGTTCTGATAGCTCATGACTTACCTCGGGCCCGCCTAGCACAATGATCAGGCCGGGGCGCTGGTGTTTCAGCAGCCGAATCAGTTTTTCAGTCTGTGCCACGTTCCAGATGTAAACACCCAGGCCCAGAATTTGTTTGTACCCCGCCTCAGTGCGACCGAGGGCTTCAAGAAGATCTGCTGCGATATCCTCAGGCGGGCGTTTGATCGTGTATTCGCGAATAAGGCACAAGTTTTGCAGGCCGGCGCGGCCATGACGGTCGAGATTGGCTTTCAGATAGCGCAGCCCAAGCGATGCATGAATGAAACGCGCGTTGAGTGTGCTGAGCACGATTTGGGGCCGCGGCATCATGACCATGTGCACAGATCAGGCTAAGTGCAAGCCGAATTCACGCCTCGATGTCGCCGCGCACGTAGAACCAGCGGCCGTGCTCAAACACAAAGTGACTGATCTCGTGCAAGCGCTTGAAGCGCCCATTGTGCTTGTAAGCCGCAACAAAATCCACCCAACCAGAAGGACCGTCTGACTCGGCGCCGCGAATCGTCAGCGATTGCCACTGGATGGTTCCGAAATCGATGTTCCTGGGTGCTGTAGATGGGTGCCAGGTGGCCAGAAGATAGTCTTCCAGATGCAACACATAGGCGCAGTAACGCGAGCGCATCAATGCCACAGGCGTTGGCGCAAAGCGGCCAGTGCGCCGGCCTGCGTGCCACAAACCGCAACAAACCCCGTAGGTATTGCCCGACCCACAGCGACAGGTCGAATTGGCAGAGAGCAAGATGGTCGACACGGAGAGTTCCAAGGCCACAGGAGCTAAGCTCGAACAAAAGCTGAAATATTATGGCCCGGCCATCATCGCAAACAGCGTGCCCAACAGCCCGCAGGCGCCTCGAGCAGATAAAATTTGCGGCACAGGAAGCGTGGCAGAGTGGTCGATTGCACCGGTCTTGAAAACCGGCAACGTTTTACGACGTTCGTGAGTTCGAATC
>JAYQPP010000008.1:0-108805 GCA_038145425.1 Comamonadaceae bacterium
AAACAGCAGCGTCTGCGCTGTACCCGACAAGGGCAGCTGGTGCCAGTCGAGCAACTCGAAACTACCCTCCGAAGCGGTGTAGAGATAGATCAGCGCCACCAGCATCAACAGCGAGCCCAGCAGCGTGTACAGGAAAAACTTGAACGCAGCGTAGATCTTGTTGGGCCCGCCCCAGATACCAATGATCAAGTACATGGGGATAAGCGTGGCCTCGAAGAAGACGTAGAACAGCATCGCGTCGATCGCGCTAAATACGCCAATCATCAGGCCGCTCAGGATCAGGAAGGCACCCATGTACTGGTTCACGCGGGTGGTGATCACCTCCCATCCGGCAATGACCACAATGACCGTGATAAAGGCCGTGAGCAGCACAAACCACAGCGAAATACCATCAATACCGAGGTGATAGTTGATGTTGAACAGCGCGATCCAACTCGCTAGCTCTTCAAACTGCATATTCGCCGTGCTGACATCGAACTGGGTGTACAGGGGCAACGCCACCAGCAGGCTGATGAGCGCACCCACCAGCGCCAGCCAGCGCACCAGCACCGCTTGGTCCTCACGCCCAAGGGCGAGCAACACCACACCGAACAGAATTGGCGTCCAGATGGCCAGGCTCAACAAACCCATGCTCTGTGTTCTCCTATTTGAGCCAGACGAAATACGTCATCAGGATCACCACGCCCAGAATCATCACCAAGGCATAGTCATACAAATAGCCTGTCTGTAAGCGCCGGGCCACGCCGGACACCCAGGCCACCACGCGCCAGGACCCATTCACCACAGCGCCATCGATCAAGGTTTGATCGCCGACTTTCCAGAACACGTGGCCCAGGCTGCGAACAGCAGGCGCAATCACGTTCTCATTGAACCAGTCCATGTAGTACTTGTTCTCCAGCACACGCATGACCAACAGGGCGCGCTGCTGAATCGCTGCTGGCAGGCTGGGATTGATCATGTACAGGTAATACGCGCTCAGCGCACCACCCAAAGCCAGCCAAAACGGCAAAGCCATGAGGCCATGCAATGCCAAGTCAATGGGCCCGTGGTACTGCTGCGCTATCGCCTGCATCGCGCCATGCAAGGCGGTGTTCACATAGATCGCGTCCTTGAAAAAATCTCCAAAGAGCATGGGCGTGATCGTCAAAAAGCCGATGAGTACCGAGGGCACTGCCAACAGCACCAAAGGCAAGGTGACAACCCAGGGTGTCTCATGTGGCTTTTCATGCCCATGGTCATGGCCGTGGTCGTGGTCATGGTGCGCCTCCGGGTTCTGGTCGTAGCGCTCTGAGCCGTGAAAGACCAGGAAGTACAAGCGGAAGGAATAGAAAGAAGTCACGAAGACGCCAGCCAGAACGGCAAAGGACGCAAATCCTGCAGCTGGCAAGCTGCTGGCCTGCACCGCCATGATGATTTCATCCTTGGAATAAAAACCCGAGAAGAAGGGTGTGCCGATCAGGGCCAGCGTGCCCAGCAGCGAGGTCAGCCAGGTGATCGGCATGTACTTACGCAAGCCACCCATCCAGCGAATGTCTTGGTTGTGGTGCAGCCCGATGATCACCGAGCCGGCGGCCAGGAACAACAAGGCCTTGAAAAAGGCGTGCGTCATCAGGTGAAACACCGCCACCGAATACGCCGACGCACCCAGCGCAACCGTCATGTAGCCCAGCTGCGACAAAGTGGAATAGGCAACCACACGTTTGATGTCGTTCTGGATGATGCCCAGAAAGCCCATGAACAAAGCCGTGATGGCACCAACCACCAGAATAAAGTTCAAGGCCACATCGCTGAGCTCAAACAGCGGCGACATGCGCGCCACCATGAAGATGCCAGCTGTGACCATGGTGGCCGCATGAATCAGAGCAGAAATGGGCGTCGGGCCTTCCATGGAGTCGGGCAACCAGACATGCAGCGGGAACTGCGCCGACTTGCCCATGGCACCAATGAACAAGCCGATACAGGCCACGGTGACAAGCGACCACTCTGTACCTGGCAAGCTCAGCACTGCGAGCGCCTGACCTTTGGCAAAGAGTTCGGTGTAATTGAGCGTGCCGCTGTAAGCCACCAGGACACCAATACCCAAAATGAAGCCGAAGTCACCAACCCTGTTGACCAGAAACGCCTTCATGTTGGCAAAAATCGCCGTGGGCTTGTTAAACCAGAAACCGATCAAGAGATAGGACACCAGGCCAACCGCCTCCCAGCCAAAGAAAAGCTGGAGCAGGTTGTTGCTCATGACCAGCATCAGCATGGAAAAGGTGAACAGCGAGATGTAGGCAAAGAAACGGTTGTAGCCCTCGTCCTCTTCCATGTAGCCGATGGTGTAGATGTGCACCATGAGCGACACAAAAGTGACCACACACATCATCATGGCGGTCAGGCCGTCAACCAGAAAGCCCACCTCCATCTTCAGACCACCCACCACCATCCAGGTGTAAATGGTCTCGTTAAAGCGCGCACCATCGACCACCACGCTTTGCAAGCTGAGTGCCGACAGCACAAAAGAGACCAGGACCCCCAGAATCGTGAGCGAGTGGCAGACGCGCCGACCCAACAGGTCGCCGCCAAACTTGGTGCCGAACAGCCCTGCGCCCAACGCGCCCAGCAGGGGCGCCAGGGGCACGGCCAACAGCATCGACGATGACAAGGTTGCCGCCATCTTGCTAGCCTTTTAGTGTGTTGAGTGATTCCACATTGATGCCCGACTTGTTACGGAACAACAACACCAGAATCGCCAGTCCGATAGCCGCCTCGGCTGCAGCCACGGTCAATATGAAGAAGACAAAAATCTGGCCGTGAATGTCGCCCAGGTAGTGCGAGAACGCCACGAAATTGGTATTGACCGCAAGCAGCATCAGCTCGATGGCCATCATCAGGACGATCAAATTTTTTCGGTTGAGAAAGATGCCAATCACCGACAGGGTGAACAAGATGGCGCCAAGCGTGAGGAAATGCCCCAGAGAGAGCGTCATGGTTGAGCCTCCTTGCCCTCTTCAGGCGTGCTGCTGGCAGGCGCCGCGCGGGTCGGCTCCATTTTCAGAACCTCCAGGCGATCGCTGGCCTTGACACGAACCTGACGGCCTGGATCCAAACGCTTGCTGTCCTTGCGGTCACGCAGGGTGAGTGCAATCGCCGCAATCATGGCCACCAGCAGGATGGCGGTGGCAACCTCGAGCGGATACAGGTACTCGGTGTACAGGAGTTTGCCCAACACCTTGGTGTTGGAGACCTCCACAGCCGGTTCGCCCAGCGCCGGCACAAGGCCCGGTGCGTCCACCACATTGAATGCACCCAGCAGCACGGCAGCCATCTCGGCCACAATCACAAGACCAACCAGCGCGGCCAGCGGGAAATGCTTCCAGAAACTGGCGCGCGCGACTTCGGTGTTGAAATCAATCATCATCACCACGAACAGGAACAAGACCATCACCGCGCCGACGTACACCAACACCAGCGTGAGGGAAAGAAACTCTGCCTTCAGCAGCATCCAGATCATCGAGGCCTGGAAAAAGGTCAGCACCAAAAACAGCACTGCATGCACCGGGTTGCGAGCCGTGATCACGCGGAAAGCCGAGAGCAAAAGGATCGCGGAAAACAGATAAAAAAGTGCAGTGGTCGCGCTCATGATTGAAATCTTTCGCTCTGCCGATCAGCGGTATTTGGCATCCGCCGTTTTGGCCGCTGCGATCTGGGGCTCGTACTGATCACCAACGGCCAGCAGCATCTCTTTGGTGAAATACAGGTCACCACGCTTCTCGCCGTGGTACTCGAGGATGTGAGTCTCCACAATCGAATCCACCGGGCAGCTCTCTTCACAGAAGCCGCAAAAAATGCACTTGGTCAGGTCGATGTCGTAACGGGTCGTGCGCCGGCTGCCATCTTCGCGCTGCTGCGACTCAATGGTGATAGCCATGGCGGGGCACACCGCTTCGCACAGTTTGCAGGCAATGCAACGCTCTTCGCCGTTTTCGTAGCGACGCAAAGCATGCAGGCCCCTGAATCGCGGCGACTGCGGCGTCTTCTCTTCCGGGTACTGCAGCGTGATCTTGCTGCTCAGCGCGTATTTACCAGTCAGCATCAGGCCCTTAAACAATTCCTTGAGCAAAAAGCTCGACAGAAAGTCTTTCAGGGAAAAGCCACCGGCTTCGGACTTCGCGTAGGTGTTGGACATGCTAGACATCAGCGACAGGCCTCAATTCCAAATATTCCAGGGCGAGTAGATCCAGACGGCCACGACCATCAGCCAGACCAGCGTGACTGGAATGAAAACTTTCCAGCCCAGGCGCATGATCTGGTCATAGCGAAAGCGCGGGAATGTCACCCGCACCCAAATGAAGACCGTCATGACGGCAAAGGTTTTCAGCCCGAGCCAGATCCACGCGGGAATCGCGTTGAACACCGCACTGTCGATCGGCGCGATCCATCCACCCAAAAACAGAATCGTCGTCAGCACCGAGATCAGCCAGATGCTGGCGTACTCGCCCATCTGGAACATGGCCCACGACATACCGGAGTACTCGACCATATGCCCGGCGACGATCTCAGACTCACCCTCGATCACGTCAAAGGGCGTGCGGTTGGTCTCTGCCAGACCCGACACAAAAAACACCACCATGATCGGCAGCAGTGGCAGCCAGTTCCAGGACAGGAAATTCAAGCCCATGTGGGCAAAGTAGCCAGTGGACTGCCCGACCACGATATCAGTCATGTTCAGGCTGGCCGAGACCATCAGCACCACCAGCAGGCAAAAGCCCATGGCGATCTCATAGCTCACCATCTGTGCCGATGCACGCAGTGCGCCCAAAAAAGCGTACTTGGAATTAGATGACCAACCCGCAATGATCACGCCGTAGACCTCTAACGAGGCAATGGCCATCAGAAACAGGAGGCCCGCATTCAGATTGGCCACAGCCACATCCGGCCCGAAGGGGATCACCGCCCAGGCAGCCAGTGCTGGCGCAACCGTCAGCACAGGGCCCAGATAAAACAGCGACTTGTCCGCTTGGCTCGGCCGAACAATTTCCTTGCTCATGAGCTTGAGTGCATCGGCAATCGGCTGCAGCAGACCCCATGGGCCCACACGGTTCGGGCCCATGCGAATTTGCGCCCAACCCAGCAACTTGCGCTCCCACAGTGTGGCGTAGGTGACGGCACCGGCGACCAGGCCTACCACCGCAAGAATCTTGATCAGCGACCAGATCACCGGCCAGGCCATGTCACGCCACCAAGCCTGACCAAGCAGGAGGCTTCCCGCCTCGAAAAATTGATCGATCATGCGAGGGCCTCCGTCGCCCGCGTCTCACGCGCGTCACGGGTGAGCTGCAAGGAGCTGGCCCGGCGCACCAGGGAATCGAGCTGATAAATGCTGGCCACACAAGGCTGTGCATCCGGCCTGCGCACTTGCACAGAAGCCGCAGGCGAATTGCTTAAACGCGCGGCATCCACCAGAGCGCCTGAGGCATCATCAGCGGCCAGGGCCAGGTGTGCACGCACCGCCTGCGCCGAATCGAATGCCATGCCGGCAAGCGACAAGGTGTCGCCAATCGCCCGCAGCACTTTCCAGCCCGGGCGGGCCTCACCCAAAGGTTTAACCACCGCATAAAAACTTTGCAAACGCCCTTCAGCATTGACAAAGCTGCCTGGCGTCTCGGTAAACGGCGCAATGGGCAAGAGCACGTCGCTGACATCCATATTGGCCTTGAAAGGGCTCAAGCTCACCACCATGTCGCAGGCCTGCAAGCCTTTCACCGCATCTGCACCCGCTGCGGAGTCGAACGCAGGCTCGGTGTTCAACAGCAAAGCTGCCTTGAGGCCGCCGCCGAGCATCTGGGCAGCATCGAGGCCACCCTCGCCAGGCAGCGCGCCCACCAGTTGCGCACCCACCGTATTGGCAGCTTCGGTCAAGTAACCCACCGCAGCACTGGTGTGCTCGCCAATCCACCGCGCCAGGCTAAGGAGCTCGCTGGCCTGCGCGTGATGCGCGGCTGCGTTACCAAGCAAGATTGCCTTGCGTTCGCATGTCAACAGTTGTTCAGCGATCGCACGGGCTTCGGGCGTCACCGGCCCTGCGACGGGCGATTCGACATTTTTCGACGCGGCCACGGCGGCTGCGACGGCTGCAAGCGCACCGGTCCATTGCGAAGCCGGCGCCAGCATCTGATGCGCGATTGGCATGGCCCAGTCTTCGGCCGCTGCACGGATCGTGCAGAGCTTGGCACCCTTGCGAATAGCCTGGCGAATACGCTGCGCAAACAAGGGGTGGTCTTTTCGCAGGCTGGAGCCCACCACCAGCGCCGCCTCAAGCTGCGACAAACCGGCAATAGGCATACCCAGATGGCGCGCACCAGGTTGGCCGCGCTCAAAGGCGGCATGACGCAAGCGGTAATCAATGTTCTGGCTGCCCAGGCCACGCACCAACTGGCCAGCCAGGAACAGTTCTTCAAGCGTGCTGTGCGGGCTGACCAATGCACCAATCGACGCCGCGCCATGGCGCGAACGGATGTCACCAAGCCCACTGCTAACGTACGACAAGGCCGTGGCCCAGTCGACTGTGTTCCACACGCCGTCCTGTTTGATCATGGGCGATGTCAGGCGCTCCTCGCTGTTGAGCGCCTCATAGGAAAAACGGTCGCGGTCAGCGATCCAGCATTCATTGACGGCCTCGTTTTCCAGCGGAACCACACGCATGACCTTGTCGTTCTTCACTTGCACCACCAAATTGGCGCCCGTGCCGTCATGCGGGCTGACCGACTTGCGGCGGGACAACTCCCAGGTGCGGGCGTTGTAGCGAAACGGCTTACTCGTCAAAGCGCCCACCGGGCAGATGTCGATCATGTTGCCCGAGAGCTCCGAGTCAATCGACTGCCCCAGAAAAGTCTCAATCTCGTAGTGCTCGCCCCGGTGGGCCATTCCAAGCTCCATCACCCCAGCGACTTCTTGCCCAAAGCGCACACAACGGGTGCAATGAATACAGCGGCTCATTTCCTCCATGGAAATCAGCGGGCCGACATCCTTGTGAAAGACCACGCGCTTTTCTTCCTGATAGCGCGACTTGGTGCCACCGTAGCCCACCGCGAGATCTTGCAGCTGACACTCGCCGCCCTGATCGCAAATTGGGCAATCCAGAGGGTGATTGATCAGCAAGAATTCCATCACCGATTTCTGGGCGGCCAGCGCCTTGTCGCTCTTGGTGCGAACCACCATGCCTGCCGACACCGGTGTGGCGCATGCAGGCATCGGCTTGGGCATTTTTTCAACGTCCACCAGGCACATGCGGCAGTTCGCTGCAATGCTCAGCTTCTTGTGGTAGCAGAAATGAGGAATGTAGGCACCGGTCTGGTCAGCAGCCTGCATGATCATGCTGCCGGGCGCAACCTCTACCTTTTTGCCATCAAGTTCGATTTCAATCATCTTGGGGCTCGCTCAAACGTAGGCAGGGACCATGCAGGTCTTGTGCGCGACGTGATACTCGAATTCAGCGCGGTAATGTTTCATCATGGCGCGCACCGGCATGGCCGCTGCATCACCCAGGGCGCAAATCGTGCGACCCATGATGTCGGTGGCCACGCCATCGAGCAGGTCAAGGTCCGCGGGCTTTCCCTGCCCGTTCTCAATACGATCGACCACGCGCCACAACCAGCCTGTACCCTCCCGGCATGGTGTGCACTGGCCACAGGACTCATGCATATAGAAGTAGCTCAGTCGCTGCAGGCTTTTGACCATGCAACGGCTGTCGTCGAGCACAATCACCGCACCCGAACCCAACATCGAGCCCGCCTTGGAGATGGCGTCGTAATCCATGGTCAGATCCATCATGATCGACGCTGGCAAGATAGGCGACGACGAGCCGCCTGGGATTACAGCTTTGAGCTGGCGCCCGCTGCGCACGCCGCCTGCAAGTTCCAGCAGTTGTGCAAAAGAGGTGCCCATTGGAACCTCGAAATTGCCGGGGCGCTCAACGTCACCGCTCACCGAAAAAATCTTGGTGCCGCCATTGTTGGGCTTGCCGCATTCCAGATAGGCCGGACCCCCATTGCGAATAATCCAGGGTACTGCCGCAAAGGTCTCGGTGTTGTTGATGGTCGTGGGCTTGCCATACAAGCCAAAACTCGCCGGAAACGGTGGCTTAAAGCGCGGCTGGCCTTTCTTACCCTCGAGCGACTCCAGAAGGCCAGTCTCCTCGCCGCAGATATACGCACCAAAACCATGCGCTGCGTGCAGTTGAAAACTGAAGCTGCTACCCAGAATGTTGTCGCCCAGATAACCTGCCGCACGGGCTTCGTCCAAGGCGGCTTCGAAGCGCTCGTAGGCCGAAAAAATTTCGCCGTGGATGTAGTTGTAGCCCACAGACGTACCCATGGCGTACGCCGCAATCGCCATACCTTCGATCACGATGTGCGGGTTGTACTGCAGGATGTCCCGATCTTTGCAGGTTCCGGGCTCACCCTCGTCCGAATTGCAGACCAGGTATTTCTGACCCTGAAACTGCTTGGGCATGAAACTCCATTTGAGGCCAGTCGGGAACCCCGCGCCACCGCGGCCACGCAGGCCCGAGTCTTTCACGCAGGCAACCACCTGCTCTGGCGTCATGCCTTCACCGCCGTCCTGACCCAGAATTTTGCGCAAGGCCTGGTAACCACCACGTTCAACGTAGTCGCTCAAACGCCAATTGCTTCCATTGAGGTCTGCGTAAATTTGCGGCTTGATGTGCCGGCCATGAAAACAGCTCTGGCGTCCATCCGACATGAATTGAGAAAGCACGGCCTGCGCGTTCATGAGGCATCCTTTGCAGCGCGCAAGCCGTCAATCAATTGATCAATGCGGCTCTCGGACATGAAACTGCACATGCTGCGGTCGTTGACCAGCATCACAGGCGAATCTGCACAAGCGCCAAGACATTCGCTTTGTTGCAGCGTGAACAGCCCGTCAGTCGTGGTCTCACCCATGGCAATGCCGAGCTTTTTCTCGAGGTACTGCAAGGTACTCTGACCTTCACGCAATTGGCACGGCAGGTTGGTACAAACATTGAGCTTGTAGGCACCCACTGGCTTTTGGTTGTACATGTTGTAGAACGTGGTCACCTCGTGCACAGCCATAGCTGGCATCTCCAGATACTCCGCAATCGCCTGCTCTGCGCCTTGACTGACGTAGCCATCCACTTGCTGAACAATGCTCAGGCAAGCCATCACCGCCGACTGCTTTTGCTCGGGCGGGTACTTGGCCACTTCGCGCGCAAAACGCGCTTTGGTTTCTTCGGAGATCATCGGTCCACTTCCCCAAACACAATGTCCATCGTGCCAATGATTGCCACCGCGTCGGCAATCATGTGTCCCTTACCCATCTCATCGAGTGCTGCCAGGTGAACAAAAGCCGGTGGACGTATCTTCATGCGGTAGGGCTTGTTGGCGCCGTCGCTGACGATGTAAACGCCGAACTCGCCTTTCGGATGCTCGATGGCACAGTAGGCCTCGCCGGCAGGCACGCAAAAGCCTTCGGTGAACAGCTTGAAGTGGTGGATCAGGTCTTCCATGTTGGACTTCATGGATTCGCGGTCCGGCGGCGCAATCTTTCGGTTGTCGGTGATCACCGGGCCGGGATTCGCACGCAACCAGTCCACACACTGCTTGATGATCCGGTTGGACTGACGCATCTCTTCCATGCGGACCAGGTAGCGGTCATAGGTGTCACCCGTCTTGCCGACCGGAACGTCAAAATCCAGGCGGTCATAGACCTCGTAGGGCTGCGTTTTGCGCAAATCCCAGGCCACGCCTGAACCACGCAACATGGCACCTGAAAAACCCAGATTCAACGCCCGCTCGGGCGTGACCACGCCAATGCCCACGGTGCGCTGTTTCCAGATCCGGTTGTCTGTCAGCAACGTGTGGTACTCGTCGAGATAAGTTGGAAACCGCTGGGTGAAGTCCTCGATGAAGTCCAGCAGGCTACCCTGACGGTTTTCATTGAGCCGCGCTGTTGACTTGACACTACGAACCTTGCTGCTCTGGTGCTGCGGCATGACTTCTGGCAGATCTCGGTAAACCCCACCAGGTCGGATGTAGGCGGCATGCATGCGCGCGCCAGACACGGCCTCGTACACATCCATCAAGTCTTCACGCTCCCGGAAGGCGTACAGCATCACCGTCATCGCGCCGCAATCGATCGCATGCGCGCCGACCCATAGCAAATGGTTGAGCACACGTGTGATCTCAGCAAACATCACCCGGATGTACTGGGCGCGAAGTGGCACCTCCAGACCGAGCATCTTTTCAATGGTGAGGCAATAGGCCTGTTCGTTACACATCATCGACATGTAATCGAGCCGATCCATGTATGGCAGGCTTTGCAAATAGGTTTTGTTCTCAGCAAGCTTCTCGGTCGCCCGGTGCAGCAAACCAATATGCGGGTCGGCCCGCTGGATCACCTCGCCGTCGAGCTCAAGCACCAGGCGCAAGACGCCGTGCGCAGCCGGGTGCTGCGGACCAAAGTTGAGGGTGTAATTCTTGATTTCCGCCATCGATTAGCCTGCGTTGCGCAGCCCCCCGTAGTTCTCTTCGCGAATGACGCGGGGCGTGATCTCGCGCGGCTCGATGGTCACAGGCTGGTAGACCACACGGCGCTGCTCGGTGTCGTAGCGCATTTCCACATGTCCGGACAAGGGAAAGTCCTTGCGGAAGGGATGCCCAATGAAACCGTAGTCCGTGAGGATTCGGCGCAGGTCGTCGTGTCCGTCAAAAACAATGCCAAACAGGTCAAACGCTTCACGCTCAAACCAGTTTGCTGAGCTCCAAACACCGATCAGGCTGGGCAGAAGCGGCAGTTCGTCGTCAGCGGCAAAAACTTTGAGTCGCAGGCGCTGGTTCAGGCTCACCGACAGAAGGTGCAGCACGACGCCAAAGCGCAAGCCATCCGGCGAGGCAGCCAAATAGTTCGAGTAATCGACACCACACAGGTCCATGAGCTGCTCGAACTTGCAAGCCGGGTCATCGCGCAGGATCTGGGCGACCTCCAGGTAATCTTGATGCCCGACAGTCAGCGTCACCTCACCGAGGCTGACGCCGATATGACGTACCCGCTTGCCCAGCGCGTTCGAGACAGCCTGCAAGGTCTCCTCGGGAGTAACACAATAGCGCGTCATCTTGCCGTCCTCAGACACGTGCAATGGTTTGGGTGCGGCGGATCTTCTGCTGCAACTGCAAGATGCCATAAATCAGCGCTTCTGCAGTCGGCGGGCAACCCGGCACATAAATATCGACTGGAACAATACGGTCGCAGCCACGCACCACCGAATAGCTGTAGTGGTAATAACCACCACCGTTGGCACAGGAGCCCATGCTGATCACCCAACGCGGCTCGGCCATCTGGTCGTACACCTTGCGAAAAGCTGGCGCCATTTTGTTGGTAAGCGTTCCAGCCACGATGATCAGGTCTGACTGGCGCGGGCTCGGACGAAACACTTCAGCGCCAAAACGCGCCAGGTCGTATCGGGCAGCCGCGGCGTGCATCATTTCCACGGCGCAGCAGGCCAGGCCAAATGTCATGGGCCAGACCGAGCCGGTTTTGGCCCAGTTCATGACCGCGTCCACGCTGGTGGTGACGAAGCCCTCTTTGAAAACGCCTTCAATCATCGAATCACTCCCACTCGAGGGCACCCTTGATCCACATGTAAACAAAGCCAATCGTCAGGATCAACACGATCTCAAGACCCATCAAGAAGCCGTACAAGCCCAACTCCTTAAGGGTGACAGCCCAAGGGAACAGCAAAGCTGTTTCCAGGTCAAACAAGATGAAAAGAATGGCAATCAGGTAGTAGCGCACATCGAATTTCATGCGCGCGTCGCCAAAAGCCTCGAAACCACACTCGTAGGGAGAGTTTTTGGCAGGATCCGGGCGGTTCGGCCCCAGGATGTAGCCAATGATCTGCGGCGCGACACCGACCCCAATGCCCACCAGGATGAAGAGCAGGATGGGCAGGTACTGTTCAATGTTCATGCTGTAACGTCTTTCGGCTGGGGACCCGTCACGACCATACGCCCGGATCTGTCAAGCTCTGGTGCCGTCGGCGAGACTCGAACTCGCACAGCTTTCGCCACTACCACCTCAAGATAGCGTGTCTACCAATTCCACCACGACGGCTGAGATCGACCCAGAAAACGCACCATGCACAGGGGCTGCGGCACGCCTTCCAAAGCCAGTAATTTTAGCCCGATTTGGCTGCTGCAGTCGTCTGGCCGTTTCTGATTTAGTCTTCTATTTCGACGGGATCTGGTCCGCACCACTTGGTGCAGGGCTGGTAGCTGGTGCAGCCGGTGCTGGCAGGGTGGCGTTTTCGAGCACGCTGCCCGAAGCAGGTGCCGTGCGGGCGGTACCGAAATAGGCCAGCATCAAGGTGCTGACGAAAAAAACAGTCGCCAACACTGCCGTGGTGCGCGAGAGGAAATTAGCGCTTCCGCTGGCACCAAACAGGCTGCCTGAGCTGCCACTGCCAAAAGCTGCACCCATGTCAGCACCCTTGCCATGCTGAATCAGGATCAGGCCCACCATCACCAACGCCGAAATCATCTGTACGGCCAAAATAAGTGTGATCACCATGTCCATGTCTGCTCCAGTTCCAGGTTAAGCAAGCCAGCCCTCACGGGCAAGCCGCAACAATACTTAAAAAATCTGCAGGTTTGAGCGACGCGCCGCCGATCAGGCCGCCGTCGATATCAGGCTGCGCCAGCAAAGCCTTGGCATTGCCGGCATTCATGCTCCCGCCATAAAGAATCGCAATCCGATCTGCGTGCGCAGAAGCCGCCATCAGTTGCGCGCGCAACACGGCATGCACCGCCTGCGCCTGATCCGGCGTGGCGGTTTTGCCCGTGCCAATCGCCCAGACTGGTTCGTAGGCCACAACAATCTCGCTGATGCAATGGCCGTTGTCATGAATGACAGCCGCCAGTTGGCGCTTCACCACCGACTCGGTCTGACCAGCTTCTCGCTCCTGCAGGGTTTCACCGACACACACAATCGGCGTAATGCCACAGGCCAGCGCCGCCTTCGCCTTGAGGGATACCAGCTGGTCGGATTCCTGGTGGTACTGACGGCGCTCCGAATGGCCAACGATGGCGTAACGAACACCAAAATCGCGCAGCATCTGCGCCGAGATTTCGCCCGTGAAGGCGCCAGCCGCGTGCGCAGAGACATCCTGCGCACCCAATTGAATCGCACCCTGGCCCAGCAAAGCACGGCACTGAGCCAGGTAAACCGCCGGCACGCACACGGCCACGTCCGCGCCCGGCTCACCAAAACCTGCCAGAACGGCCTGCAGCAAGTTGTCATTAGCAGCCAGGCTGCCATTCATCTTCCAGTTGCCGGCGATCAATTTACGACGCATGCGCACCCCAGGTCAAAATGATCTTTCCGATGTGGGCATTGGACTCCATCAGGGCATGGGCCTGCGACGCATCCGCAGCGTCAAAGGTTCGGTGGATGACGGGTTTGACCTGGCGCCGCTCGAGCAAGGGCCAAACTGTCTGCCAACAGGCCTGCGCGATCGCCGCTTTGAAAGCAACCGGGCGCACCCGCAAGGTCGAACCGGTGATGGTCAGGCGCTTGCGCAGCACCAAACTAGCGTTAAAGCCACTCTGAACGCCGCCCTGCACCGCAATGATCACCAACCGGCCGTCTTCGCTTAAACAAGCCGTTTCCTTGGCCACGTAGTCGCCAGCCACCATATCCAGAATCAGATCGACACCCTGATCTTCGGTCAGGCGCATCACTTCCGCCTGGAAGTCATGCGTTTTGTAATTGATCGCCAGGTCCGCGCCCAGGTCCAGACAGGCCTGACACTTGGCGTCGCTGCCCGCGGTAACAATGACCCGAACACCCAGGGCCTTGGCGAGCTGGATAGCCGTCACCCCAATGCCACTGGAGCCGCCTTGAATCAGCAGCGTCTCCCCCGCCTGCATGCGACCGCGATCAACCAGATTGCTCCACACCGTGAACAAGGTCTCGGGCAAACTGGCTGCCTCAACATCCGTCCAACCCTTAGGAACCGGCAGACATTGCGCCGCTGGCGCCAAGCAAAATTCAGCGTAGCCACCCCCTGAGATCAGCGCACAGACGCGCTCACCCTCGCGCAGACCAGCGGCACGCATGGCTGCCTCATCGCCCGCCACAATCGTCCCCGCAACTTCGAGCCCGAGTGTGTCCGGTGCGCCTGGCGGCGGCGGATAGTGGCCTTTGCGCTGCAGCACATCGGGCCGGTTCACGCCGCTGGCACTGACGCGAATCAGAACCTCGCCGGCGCCAGCCTGTGGGCGCTCGCGCTCGCCGATCTGCAAAACCTCGGGCTTGCCAAAGCCATTGCAATCGACAACTTTCATTCGCATTTCAGACATACCTAAGGCCACTGCTGCTGTCCCAAGCGAACGGTGCCTTACTCTGGCGACGACTCTGCAGCGCTGGCTGCAGGCGCCGGGCGCTCAAGCAACGCCTTCATGGAGAGCTTGACGCGACCCTTTTCGTCGGTCTCCAACACCTTGACCTTGACGACCTGGCCTTCGGACAGGTAGTCCGTCACCTTCTCGACGCGCTCATGAGCAATCTGGCTGATGTGCAACAAGCCGTCCTTGCCCGGCAACAGGTTGACCAGGGCACCAAACTCCAGGATCTTGGTGATCGGGCCTTCATAGACCTTGCCCACCTCAACCTCAGCCGTCAGCTGTTCGATCCGACGCTTGGCCTCTTCAGCCTTGCTGCTCTCGGTCGAGGCAATGGTGATCGTGCCATCTTCCTCGATATTGATCTGTGTACCGGTTTCCTCTGTCAGCGCACGGATCACCGCACCGCCCTTGCCGATCACGTCGCGGATCTTTTCGGGGTTGATCTTCATGGTGTACAGACGGGGCGCGAAACTCGACACCTCGGCCTTCGCACCTGCCATGGCCTCCGTCATCTTGCCAAGAATGTGCATGCGGGCTTCTTTGGCCTGCGCCAGCGCAACCTGCATGATTTCTTTGGTAATGCCCTGGATCTTGATGTCCATCTGCAGGGCGGTGATGCCGTTGGTGGTACCAGCCACCTTGAAATCCATGTCGCCCAAATGGTCCTCGTCGCCCAGGATGTCGGTCAACACCGCAAAACGGTTTTCTTCCTTGATCAGGCCCATGGCAATACCTGCCACGTGCGCCTTGAGCGGGACGCCGGCGTCCATCAGGCTCAGGCAGCCGCCGCACACCGACGCCATCGACGACGAGCCATTGGACTCGGTCACTTCGGAGACAACACGCATGGTGTAGGGGAAATCATCTTTTTCGGGCAGCACAGCCACCAACGCGCGCTTGGCCAAACGGCCGTGGCCGATTTCCCGACGCTTGGGGCTGCCCACACGACCGGTTTCACCTGTGGCAAAGGGCGGCATGTTGTAGTGCAACATGAAACGGTCTTCGTAGTCACCGCTCAAGGCATCAATACGCTGCGCGTCACGCTCAGTGCCCAAAGTGGTGACCACCAAGGCCTGTGTCTCGCCGCGGGTGAACAGGGCCGAGCCGTGCGTGCGTGGCAAAACGCTGTTGCGAATTTCAATCGGGCGCACGGTGCGCGTGTCGCGCCCGTCGATACGCGGGTCACCGGCCAGGATCTGGCTGCGCACCAGACGTGCTTCGATGTCGAACAACATGCCTTCGACCTTGACCGAATCAAACTCGATCGCCTGTTCTTTGAGGCCGGCCATGACGGCGCCGTAGGCCTCTCGGCAAGCCTGGGTTCGGGCCTGCTTGTTGCGAATTTGGTAAGCAGCGGCCAGCTTGTCATTGGCCAGAGCGCCTACTGCAGCGATCAAAGCCTCGTCTTTTGCAGGCGGCTGCCAGCTCCAAACCGGCTTGCCTGCCTCGCGCACGAGCTCATGAATGGCGTTGATCGCCACCACGCCTTGCTCATGGCCAAAAACGACAGCGCCAAGCATCACGTCCTCCGAGAGCTGCAATGCCTCGGACTCCACCATCAGAACCGCACTCTCAGTGCCAGCCACCACCAAGTCCATCTGGCTGTTGGCGCGCGCGCTCTGGCCTGGATTGAGCACGTATTCGCCGTTGATATAACCAACGCGGGCTGCACCGATGGGACCGTTAAAGGGCACACCACTGATAGACAACGCTGCGCTCACCGCAATCATGGATGCAATGTCAGCGTCCACTTCCGGGTTCAGCGATACGGTGTGGACCACCACGTGCACTTCGTTGAAAAAGCCGTCCGGAAACAGCGGGCGGATGGGCCGGTCAATCAAGCGGCTGGTAAGGGTTTCATACTCGCTGGGGCGGCCTTCGCGCTTGAAAAAGCTGCCAGGAATCTTGCCTGCGGCGTAAGACTTCTCGAGGTAATCAACGGTCAGGGGGAAAAAATCCTGGCCGGGCTTACCTTCGGTCTTGGCGACCACGGTGGCCAGAACCACCGTGCCATCCATGTCAAGCAAAACGGCACCGGTGGCCTGACGGGCAATTTCGCCCGTTTCCATCGTGACCGTGTGCTGGCCCCATTGAAAGGTCTTGCTGACCTTGTTGAACATCGTCATGTGAATCTCCTGTTGATATCAGATAGCGGCAGGGTTGTAGGCCACCCTGCCATTGCCCGGATCCAACCGCACAGAACACGATGCCATTCCAGCGAACCCCTGCCTGAAGAGGCAGTCAGCACCTTGGAATGACACAGCTTCGCTCCGTTTTTGTCGTCTCCGAAGTGAAAAACGCCTGAGCCAGTTCACCAACTCAGGCGCATCTCGTACGTCTGGCCGCTTACTTACGCAGACCCAATTTCGCAATCAACGCCAGATAACGATCGGCATCCTTGCTTTTGAGGTAGTCCAGCAATTTACGACGACGGCTCACCATGCGCAGCAGGCCACGGCGACCGTGATGGTCTTTGGCGTGCGTCTGGAAATGAGGCGTCAGTTCATTGATGCGAGCGGTCAGCAACGCGACCTGAACTTCCGGGCTGCCGGTGTCACCACCGTGGCGAGCGTTGTCTTTCACAACCTCGGCTTTGATAGTCGATGCGATCATGGTTTTCCTTGAGTTGTTAACTTGCGCCAGGCGCTGGAACTGCATCTGGCGTGCCTCCGCCGATTGGCGAAGCCCGATATTGTAGCGCGGTCAGCGCATTTTCGCTTCGGGGATGGGTGCTCTAGCCAGCCGGTCGGCGCATCTTGCAGCTCGTAGCCAGGGTCACGTCAGCCGCTTTCAGAGTGCGAATAACCCGAAACCCGTAGCCCGAGCCCTCGACATCGAACATCACGCCCGGCTCACCGCGACGCGCCATCAGGCCGACCACCAAATCCTGCTGGAACTGATGATCCTCCGCGCGCATATAGCCTTGCCGGCCGAGCAAGCTGACCGGCAAGGACTCCAGTTTGCGCGCGACGGCTGCAGCCTCAGTCGATGCAGCCAATTCGATCGCCTGCGCCAGCGCGCGCACCATCAGCTGCATGCGCATGTGCAGATAGTCCTGCGTCGGGTCGGGAAAGCGAGCCCGGAAAGCCTGGTAGGCCTGCGTGCTCTGCGCATCGCCCACGTTGGGCATCCACTCCGCGACAGCCAGCACATTGCCCAGTCCCGCATCGCCAATCGCGGCCGGCGCACCCAGGGCATTGCCGTAAAAGGTGTAGAACTTTCCCTTGTACCCAACCTCTTTGGCCGCTTTCACCAGCAGCGTAAGGTCATTGCCCCAGTTGCCCGTGATCACGGCCTGTGCGCCGCTCGTCAATATCTTGCTGGCGTAAGGCATGAAGTCCTTGATGCGCCCAACCGGGTGCAGCTCGTCACCAACCAGTTGAATATCAGGTCTGACAACAGCCAACTGCTTTTTCGCCTGACTGGCCACAGCCTGACCAAAGCTGTAATCCTGTCCAATGATGTAGAGCTTTTTGACCTCCTGGTCTGCGCGCAAAACCGACATCAGCGCGCGCATGCGCATGTCAGCATCCGCGTCAAAGCGGAAGTGCCAAAAACTGCACTTCTCATTGGTCAGTATGGGATCAACTGCGGCGTAATTCAAAAACAAAACGCGCTGATCGGGCTGCCTGTCGTTGTGTTTGTTGATTGCTTCAATAAGCGCTGCGGCCGTCGCCGAAGAGTTTCCTTGCATCACGATGCGGGCGCCGGCGTCAATGGCTGCGCGCAAAGCCGTCAACGCGGCCTCGTTATTACCTTTGCTGTCGAAGCGCTTCAGGGCCAGCGGGCGCGCACCACCGTCCTTGGCCGGCAATCGCACGCCGCCAGCCTGATTGACCCGCTCAACGGCCCAAACCAGATTTCTAAAGGCAGCTTCGCCCGTGTTCGCAAACGGCCCGCTCAAGCCCTCGATCATGGCAACCGTGATGGGCGCAGGGCCCGTCTGAGCCAAGGCCGCGAGCGAAGAGCCCATGAACAAAGCACAAGCCCACAGAGCGGTTCGAAGAGAAGTAAACATATCGCTTAAAGCAGCTGATGTGACGCCAAAAAGGCCACGCGGCCATCGCGAGCGCACTCGAAAATTTTAACTTTTCAGTCTCTCACCGAGCCATGCCATCGCCGCGCACCAGAAGCCAGCCGCGCAGATGCTGCACAAACGGCGACTCAGGCCTGCGCCAGTTGCTCCAGCGGCCAGCGCGGCTTGACATCAAAAGCATAGTCATGCGCCGGCTGCTGCCCGGCCTGCATGCGCATGGCTGCAGCCATGGCAATCATGGCGCCGTTGTCGGTGCACAGCGCCAGTTCCGGGTAATGGACGCGCACGCCCAGCTCAGCAGCAACAGGCCCCAACTGTTCGCGCAGCAGGTGATTGGCGCCAACACCACCCGCTACAACCAGACGCTTCAGACCGGTTTGCGCGAGAGCCTTACGTGATTTTTTTACCAGAACCTCAATAATCGCAGCTTGCGCGGATGCCGCCAGATCAGCGAGAAGTTGATGCGGCCATTGACTGACGTCGCCAGCTTGGGTCTGCGCACACTTTTGGACCTGGACCAACACGGCGGTCTTCAAGCCCGCAAAAGAAAAATCAAGGCTGTCAGCGTGCAGCAAAGGGCGCGGAAACTTGAACGCATTGGCATCACCTGAGCGCGCCAGATCGGACATCAGCCGCCCACCTGGGTAGGGCAAGCCGAGCAGCTTGGCGGATTTATCAAAAGCCTCCCCTGCCGCATCGTCGATGGTTTCCCCGAGCAGCTCGTAGCGGCCGACACCTTCGACCTGCATCAACTGGGTATGTCCGCCTGACACCAGCAAGGCTAAAAACGGAAACGCTGGCGGCTCCCGACTGAGAAACGGCGACAGCAGATGCCCTTCCAAATGATGCACGCCCAGCACCGCCTTGTGCAATGACGCGGCCAGCGCGCAGGCGACACCGGAGCCCACCAGCAAAGCCCCGGCCAGGCCTGGCCCCTTGGTGTAGCCGACCACATCAATCTGCGCCAAGGTCGATCCTGACTCGAGCAACACTTGCTCGATCAAAGGAAGCACACGACGAATATGGTCACGACTGGCCAACTCAGGAACAACACCCCCGTAGGGCTGGTGCATCACGATTTGACTGTGCAATGCGTGCGCCAGTAGCGCCGGGCGCTCCTGGTCGAAAAAACGCACCAATGCCACGCCGGTTTCATCACAGGACGATTCAACCCCCAGAACCAGCGTGCCAGGGTTCATGCGCACTGTCATGGACACACCGCGACGAATACCGGACGCCGCCCACGCAGGCCATAGCCATCAGGCATCAGAAATCCCGTCGGGTCTGACGCTTGGCGCGCTCTTTCACGGCGACAAAGCCCTCACCTTGGGCGGGCCTGGTCTTGCCCGGCTTGCCACGAGACGTTGGTAGCGGCGCTCTGCCACGCCGGGCCTCTTGCTGAGCGCGATCGGCATGATGGCGGGCGCCGGCTGGGCGCTGAACGGGTGCGGGCGCAAACCCCTCACCCACAACGCGAGGACCGCGCGCAAAGGGATCCTGGCGCGAATGCCGACGCTCGTGCGTCGCAAAGCGCGGGTCTGCGGCCGGCCCCGGGCGTTCGCCCCTGGCAGATGGCGACCTCGAAGGCGCATCGAAACGAGCGCGAGCCGGCCGATCGCGAAACCCCGACGGGCGCTGAACGGGCATGCGTTGGCGCGGCTCCATGCCAGGGATCATCTCGACCTTGAAAGACTGGCGCGTAAAGGCCTCAATGTCGCAAACCCTGCGCCGATCGCGAAATTCAGCAAAGGTCACAGCCAAGCCGTCACGCCCCGCCCGTCCTGTGCGCCCAATGCGGTGGGTGTAGTCCTCGGGCTTCATCGGCAAGCCGAAATTGAAAACATGGGTGATCGTCGGCACATCAATGCCTCGGGCCGCCACATCGGTGGCAACCAGAATCTGAACCCGACCCTGGCGCAAGGCCATTAGGCGACGGTTACGAAGACCCTGACTCAAGGCGCCATGCAGCGCTACGGCATCAAAACCATCTTGCTGCAGATCATGGGCCAGACCGTCACACTCAATTTGCGTGCTTGCAAAAACGATAGCCTGGTTGATGGCGGAGTCGCGCAGCCAGTGATCAAGCAATTTGCGCTTGTGCTCCGGGTTGTCTGCCCAGAACATCACCTGACGGATGTTGGCGTGCTTTTCCTGCGGATTGTCCACAGTGATGCGCTTGGGCGTGCGCATCACCCTGGCAGCCAATTGCTGAATCCTAGGCGCAAACGTCGCGCTGAACATCATGGTCTGCTGACGCGCGCTGGTGAGCTGATTGACCTCAGCCAGATCATCGGCGAAGCCCAGGTCAAGCATGCGATCGGCCTCATCGACCACCAGAAACTGTACACGCTCGAGCTTGATCTGCTGCGATCGCTGCAAATCAAGCAGTCGGCCTGGCGTGGCAACCACCAGGTTCGCGTTCTGCAGCTTGGCGATCTGCATTTGATAAGGCATACCCCCCACAATCGATGCGACCCGAAGCCCGCGGCAGTGCTGCACCAGATCGATGGCATCGTGCGCGACCTGCTGAGCCAACTCACGCGTGGGGCACAGAATCAATGCGCCTGGCGATGGTGCGATGAAATGCCGTGGGTTCGTTGGATCCTTGCGTTTCGGGCGCTTGGGTGCAGCCTGCCCCTTGGCAAGTGCTTCGGCACTTAGCCGTTCGAATTCCAACTGCGCCTCGCGTGCCTGCGTCTCTTGCTGCACCAACAGAGTGTGTAGCACGGGCAACAGGAATGCCGCAGTCTTGCCACTGCCCGTCTGACTCGACACCATCAGGTCCAGAAAACCAAGGGGCTGATCCGAACCAGCGGCCACAGGCAAAGCCATTGGGATGGTCTTGGCCTGCACCGGGGTCGGCTGTACATAGCCCAGGTCCTCTACCGCGCGCAGCAAGGGCGAGGCCAAGCCAAACGGCGCAAAGCCGTTTTCTTTGGCCGCCATGTTGTGAGTCGACACCTGCTGGTCAAAGCTAGCGTCCATTAAAGTTGTGTCAGGCATACGCACAGCGTCGCTGACTGCATCAAAAGCATCAGTCATGTCAATCTTTCAAGAGGGGCCTGTAAGGCAGCCGTCTCTGGTGGTTAAAAACATCAACCACCACACAAAAACAGCGACAAGCTCGTAGTGCTTGTATCGACATGCCGGGCGTTCTTGCGCTGCTGGTGAAGCCACCGAATCAGCAAGCCCTATGGATGTTGGGAGATGTACGCGAGGTCTGGCAGAAGCGCAGACGGCCCAAATTATCTCACGAAGCGATCTCCAACATACTGTACAGAGGCTCTGCCCGCATGGAAGAGCCGCCCAATGTTGCGCCTAGCCCACGCGCAGGAAATGCTGACGGTAGTAAGCCAGTTCATCGACCGACTCATGAACGTCAGCCAGCGCTGTGTGTCGCTGCTTCTTCTGAAAGCCCTTAGTGATTGCCGGCGACCAGCGCTTCGCCAGCTCTTTGAGCGTGCTCACGTCAATGTTGCGGTAATGAAAATACGACTCCAGCTCCGGCATATAACGCGTCAAAAACCGCCGATCTTGCCCAATTGAATTACCGCACATCGGCGCCACGCCCGCGCCCACGTAGGCTGTCAAAAAGTCAATGATCTGCGCCTGCGCCTGGGCTTCATTCATCACCGAGGCCTTCACTTTGTCGATCAAGCCGCTGCGGCCATGCGTGCCCTGGTTCCAGTCGTCCATACCATCGAGGACAGCCTGCTCCTGGTGAATCACCAGCACGGGACCCTCAACGCGAACGCTCAGATCGGGCGAGGTGACCAGCACCGCAATTTCCAGAATGCGCTCACGCTCAGGATCGAGTCCCGACATTTCGCAATCCAGCCACACCAAATTGAAATCGGACTTGGTCAGTGCGCTATCGCCTGCAGGGTTTGTCGTCGTGCTCATGAACGCCTATTGTCTCTCATGGCCTACACTTGTTCGCCATGTCCGAAACCCAGTCCGCCCAAGCGCTTGGCCTGATGCTGGTCGCGCTAATCACCCTGAACACCGCGATCAAAACCTGGCTTACGGCCCGCCAGATACGCCATGTGCAGCTGCATCGAGCGCAAGTGCCCACGCAGTTCGCGCAAACCATTGGCTTGGCTGCTCACCAGAAGGCAGCGGACTACACGCAGGCCAAAGGACGACTCGGCGTGGTGGATATCAGCCTGTCTGCCCTGGTGCTGCTGGCCTGGACGCTTTTTGGCGGCTTATCCTGGCTGGATCAAAGCTTGACCCACTTTTTGGGTGGCGGATTTATCCAGCAAATCGCTCTGCTCCTGAGTTTTGGCGCGATCGGCGCGGTGATCGACCTGCCCTTGAGTCTTTATCAAACCTTTGTGCTGGAGGACCGCTTTGGTTTTAACAAGACCACCTGGCAGCTCTGGCTTAGCGACGCCGTCAAATCACTGTTGATTGGTCTGGCGATTGGCCTTCCCTTGGTGGCCACTGTGCTGTGGCTGATGCAGGCCGCCGGGCCGTGGTGGTGGCTTTGGGCCTGGCTGATCCTGACGGGCTTCAACCTGATGATGATGGTGATCTACCCGACCTGGATCGCGCCGCTGTTCAACACCTTCACACCCCTGGAAGATGCTTCCATAAAACAGCGGGTTGAGGCCTTGATGCAACGCTGTGGTTTCTCTGCCAAAGGCCTGTACGTGATGGATGGCAGCCGAAGAAGCGCTCATGCCAACGCGTACTTCACGGGTTTCGGCTCGTCAAAGCGTGTGGTTTTTTTTGACACCTTGCTCAAGCAGCTCAGCCCACCTGAAGTTGATGCCGTGCTCGCGCATGAACTCGGGCACTTTCGACACAAACATATTCTCAAACGGCTGGTTTCAATGTTCACGCTGACCCTGCTTAGCTTGGCCGTCCTGGGATACCTCAGCCAGCAATCCTGGTTTTACCAGGGCCTGGGTGTCAGCAGTGCGCCAGGCGCGCCGCGCGAGGCTCTCGCGCTGGTTCTTTTCAGCCTGACGCTGCCCTTGGTCAGTTTTTTCATTTCGCCCTTGATGTCCCTCATGTCGCGCCAACATGAATTCGAAGCCGACGCTTTCGCTGTACGCCAAACCAGCGGCAAAGACCTGTCCAGCGCCTTGCTTAAACTCTATGAGGACAATGCCTCAACCCTGACGCCCGACCCGCTTTATGCCAGGTTTTACTATTCGCATCCAGATGCGGCCCAGAGGCTGTCGCACATTGCCTTGCAAGCGGGTTGAGGTATTTTGCCGTGGCGCGCGCGCAACCCCTCGAAGCACTTTCACAGGCCGATGTGTGGCGCCATCTCTCGGACTTGGCCGGATGGCAACAGCTTGGCGAACACAGCAAGGCCTGTATCGAAAAGACTTTTCACTTTGCTGACTACGATGCAACCATGGCCTTTGTGAATGCTGTGGCCGCGGTGGCGAAATCCATGAATCATCACCCAGAACTGGTGGTTGGCTTTAACCGTTGCGCTGTACGCTACCAGACGCACGATGTCCAAGGCATCTCGCACCTTGACTTTGCCGCTGCCCGGCAAGTTGAAGACCTGGCAGCAAGGACTTGATGCAACACAGGTCGGCATGACACGCCCAAAAAAATCCGGCGCAGCGCAAGGTTTGCAGGACGGCTTAATCGTCGCAAACTACGGCCGACATTTCCTGGTCGAGGCCAGTGACCGATCACGTGTCATCTGCCACTCCCGCGGAAAAAAAAGCCGAGGAGTGGTCGGTGATCGGGTGAAATGGCTGGCCTCACAGGACGAAGGAACGATCGAAACAGTTCTGGAACGCCGCAATCTGCTGTTCCGAAAGGACGAAACCCGCACAAAATCCTTTGCAGCCAACCTGGACCAAGTGCTCATCCTGCTGGCGGCAGAGCCCGAGTTTTCAAACATGCAACTGGCGCGAGCCTTGATTGCGGCACAGGCGCAGCACATCGCTGTCTTGATTGTGCTGAACAAGCGCGATCTCGCATCGCCCTTCGAGCGCGCCTGGCATCGACTCAGCCCTTACCGGTCCCTCGGCTATGACGTGCTGGGCTTATCCGCGACAGACGATACCCCGGCGCAACTCGACGAACTGCGCGCCCACTTGCTGAACCGAACGACACTGGTGCTGGGGCCTTCCGGCGCGGGCAAGAGCACCCTGATCAATAAACTGATTCCCAACGCCAACGCGCAAACCGGAGCTTTGTCACAAGCGCTCAACACAGGGCGTCACACCACCACGCGCACCAGTTGGTACTGGGTGAATCAGGCGCAAAGCACCGCCTTGATCGACTCGCCCGGCTTTCAGGAATTTGGGCTCAACCACATCGACCCGGCCCGCTTGGCGGCCTATATGCCCGACATTGGCCGCCACGCCGACAACTGCCGCTTTTACAACTGCACGCATTTGCACGAACCCGGCTGCGGCGTGCTCGCTGCGTCACGTGATCAGGGGGCATCCGGCCTCGATCCGCAGCGCTACGCCATTTATGTCAGCCTGCACGAGGAAATTTCCTTGGCGCAGAAACAGGTCTGAGGGCCTAGCCCAGAAGACGGGCCAAAGTCAAGAGCGCCACCAGAACCATCCAGACCACGACCGTGCGCCAGACCAGGCCCACCACAGCTGCAAGGTTCTCAGCCTGAGGCGTCTTGAAGCCCGAGGCGCTCAGGGCCTCGTCTCCTTGGGCAAGCACGCGCGGCAGAGCCAGGCCCAGGGCCCCACCAGCGGCAGACAGGATCAGCCCGTCATGGTCCGCTAAGGCCGTCTTCAACCAGGCTCGCCAACCTTCAAGCGCGTCCTCGAAATTACCGACGACGGCAAAGCCCACCGCAGTCACCCGAGAGGGCAACCAGTCCATCAACTGCCACATGCGCTGCGTGGCCAGACCCAATGCCTCGCTAACGCCTGGCTCCATTTGACCCTCTGGCGCCCAATGCCAATAGCGGCCTAACATTTCGGCGACCCTGTAAAACACCGCGCCGCTGGGTCCCAGACCAAGGGCTGCGCCAATAGCAAACCACGTCAAGACACCGAACACGTGCCGGTGCGCGGCCAGCACTGACGCTTCAATCAAGCGACCCACCAGGTCTTGTTCCGACTCAGGTTTGTCCTGCGTTTTCTGCCAACTGGCAAAAGCGGACCTCGCCTCATCCATCTTGCCGAGCATCAAGGCTTCACGGATGTGCGAAAAATTGAAACTGAACTGCCGAAAGCCCAGGCAAAGATACAACACCGCCACAGACCACACCAGGGCCAGAAACCAGCCCCCCAGCTCGCTGGCAAGCCAAAAGCCAAGCACCGTCAGCAGAGCCGGCACGCACACAGCCACGCCCAGCGCCAGCCACGGCGCAAAGCCGCGCCCGCCATCGAGATTGCGTGCACACCAGGCGACCCACGCCTGCGCCGCGACATGCACGGGGTTGCCCCGCGACAGCGGCTGCGCCTGCTCGATCAGCAAGGCCAACAAAACCGAGAAGAAACTCATGCAGGCATGATAGCGGCTGCATCCATCAGGCTGCGAGGAGGCGGTAGAGGTTGCGCAACATGCCGGCCGTGGCACCCCAGATGAAACGCTCCCGATCGCCGTCCTGATAAGGCATCGAGAGCCACTGACGCCGCTGTCCTTCACGTACGCCCTCATGGTGCTGATGGTTAGCGGGGTTCATCAGGTGAGCGAGCGGAACTTCAAACACATCGGCCACCTCCGCTGGGTTAGGTCGCAAGGTGAAGCCTGGCCGAACCAGGGCCACGACAGGTGTTACCAAAAATGCCGATCCCGTGGTGTAAACCGGCAATTCGCCGATCACATCGACCCACCGCGCCTCCAGTCCAACTTCCTCATGGGCCTCGCGCAGCGCGGCGGGGCGAGCACCACCGTCTTGCTCATCCACCTTGCCGCCGGGAAATGCGATTTGACCTGCATGAGTGGGCAGATGCGACGTCCGCTGCGTGAGCAAGACGGTTGGCTGCGCACGCTCGACGATGGCAATCAGGACAGCGGCAGCCACCGGTTCGCGCACAACAAACAGCTTTTCAACCAGCCTGTCTGGTGTCCAATGGGGCGGCGCCAGGAAGCGCTGCCTCAGACTTTGGGGACTTAGCCTGGCAGCGTCCACCGGCGCCAAGTCGCTATCGATGCGAACCACAGGCGCCTGTCGCGGATCAATCGAAATCGCGCTCACCAATGCCTCTTAAACATGCATGCCCGCATCTGGTCTGCCCTGCGCCGGGCAAAAAAAAGCCGCACCCTGCAGGACGCGGCTTCGGGCTGGCCATGGCCATTCGCTTCAAGCGGCGACTTCCGCCTTACGAGACGGCAGTTTTTCCTTGATACGCGCCGACTTACCGCTGCGCTCACGCAGGTAGTACAGCTTGGCACGGCGGACGTCACCACGGCGCTTGACCTCAATGCTGGCGATCAACGGGCTATAGGTCTGAAAGGTACGCTCAACACCTTCGCCGCTGGAAATTTTGCGCACCGTGAAAGCGCTGTTAATGCCGCGGTTGCGCTTGGCAATCACCACACCTTCATAGGCCTGGAGGCGCTTACGCGTGCCTTCGACAACCTTCACACTAACCACCACCGTATCGCCGGGGCTGAAATCGGGGATCGACTTATTCAGTCGAGCCATCTCTTCTTGCTCAAGAGTTTGAATCAAATTCATGGTTTCACCTAATATGATCTTGCAGGCGCCAGTCGCACGATTGCGATATGCGCCGGGCGCATAAAGCACCCGCGCGGCCCTGTAGAGGATCGGAAAGCCAAAGATTATAGCTGAGAGAGGAAAGCCTCATCCTCGGCCGAGAGCAAGCCACGTGCACGCGCCGAGGCGATCAGCTCCGGCCTCAGGCGCGCCGTCTGCTGCAAACGTTGTTGGCGTCGCCAGTGTTCAATGCGTTCATGATGCCCAGACAGCAAGACCTCAGGCACTGCGCGCTCGCGCCAAAGCTCTGGTCGCGTGAAGTGGGGGCAATCCAGCAGGCCATCAAGCCCCTCGTGAAAGCTATCCATCACGCTACTGTCCTCGTCGTGCAACACACCGCTTTGCAAGCGTGCCGCCGCATCAAGCAACACCATAGCCGCCAACTCGCCACCAGAGAGCACAAAGTCCCCTAGGCTAATCTGATGGGTGACCACTTCGTCGATAAAGCGCTGATCGATACCTTCATAGCGGCCACAAATCAAGACAGCGCCCTCGCTTTGCGCCCACCGAGTGACCTGTGAATGATCCAGCTTTTGGCCCACTGGTGAAAACAGAACCACTGGCGTGCCCTGCGGCCTGTCTGACAAGGCGGATGTGACGCAGTCATACAGTGGCTCTGGCATCATCACCATGCCCGGACCACCCCCGAAGGGCCGGTCATCGATGCGTCGGTAGGGGCCCTTGGCAAAGTCGCGCGGATTGCGCAAGCGAACGTCAATCTGCCCCGACTCAAAAGCGCGGCGCGTCACGCCCACTTTGAAAAAAGCAGAAAACATCTCCGGGAACAGCGTGACCACATCAAAACGCACAAACTCACCCTCAATAATCGGGCTGCCAATCCACCAGGATTTGACCCGATGCACGATCGACGCGCTCAACGTAAGCCGACACAAAGGGAATCAGGCGCTCCACGGGTTTGCCCTGCTCTTGCCCGGCAATCACGAGCACGGTCTGCACACCAGTGGCCAGTAGATCCTGCACCACACCCAAGGCCAGTCCCTCGCGATTGACGACCTGAAGGCCGATCAGATCAACCCAGTAGTACTCGTCATCTGGTGTGGTTGGAAAACTCGACCGTGAAATGAAGATACGGGCGCCACGCAATCGCTCGGCGCCATCCCGGTCCATGCAGTCGGCCGCGTGCGCCACGATGGTTGCGCCATGGTGCTTCGCTTGGCGAATACGAAGACAACCCGTTCCCTCAAAGGACCGTGGCCCTTTTTCGGGCGGCTGCAAAAACCAGCGCTTAGAAGAAAACAGGGCCTGGGGATCGGCGTTAAACGCCATGACCTTGAACCAGCCCTGGATGCCCCATGCCTCAGCGATGCGTCCTACCTCGACCGCATCGGCCGGCAAGTCGGCCGGATCAAGGCCGGCAAGCATGGGTTACACGGATCAAGCCGCTTTTTGGGCCGCCTGGCCGAGCAGACGCTCGACCGTGGGCGAGGCTTGAGCGCCAACGCCCTTCCAGTAGGTTAGACGATCCATCGCGATGCGAATCGATTCTTCGTTCGCGGTGGCAATCGGGTTGTAAAAGCCGATGCGCTCGATGAAACGTCCGTCGCGACGAGCGCGTTTGTCCGCCACAACAATATTGAAAAAAGGACGGGCTTTGGCTCCGCCGCGTGCGAGTCGAATGACGACCATGATTTATCCTTTGGGTGGTGGCAAACTTGCCACGAAATTACCAGGTCTAACGTTTGAGACACGCGACATGACCACCCGGTCAGCGACACGCCAGACAGCCCGCCATTATACCCACCCGTCAACCATGCCCATCGTCCGCCCCAGCCTTGAGAGCGACCTGCCGGAGATCGCCGCCATCTATGCCCACCATGTCCGCCACGGTAGCGGCACCTTCGAAATCACGCCACCCGAAGTCCATGAAATGGCACAACGGCGGCAAGATGTACTGAGCAAAGGCTTGCCCTATCTGGTCCTCAGTGAAGGCGACAAGGTTTTGGGATTTGCCTATTGCAACTGGTTCAAGCCAAGACCCGCTTACCGCTACAGCGCCGAAGACTCCATCTACATCGCCCCGGGCGCACTTGGCCAGGGCCTGGGGACTGCCCTGCTGAGCGAACTGTGCGCGCGCGCCGAAGGTGCCGGCATCCGTACCCTGATCGCCGTCATCGGTGATTCGGGCAATCTGGGATCGGTTCGCCTGCATCATCGGCTGGGATTCACGCCTGTTGGCACCCTGCACGGGTGTGGCTGGAAATTTGAGCGCTGGCTTGACGTGGTGCTGATGGAGCGGGCTCTGGGCGCGGGCATCGCCAGCCCGCCCAAGTCAGACCGGGCTTAAAAAGCCAGTCGCACCAGGGTGTAGACCACAGCGGCCACCAAGGCCGTCGCCGGAATCGTCAAAACCCAGGCCCAGACGATATTGCCCGCCACACCCCAGCGCACGGCACTGGCGCGCTCCACGGACCCCACGCCGACGATCGAGCCGGTGATCGTGTGTGTGGTCGACACGGGAATGCCCAGACCCGTTGCCAGAAACAAGGTGATAGCACCGCCGGTTTCGGCACAAAAACCGCCCACGGGCTTGAGTTTGGTGATTTTCATACCCATGGTCTTGACGATACGCCAGCCCCCCATGAGGGTGCCCAGGCCAATGGTCAGGTAACAGGCCACGATGACCCAAACGGGTGGTGAAGCAGCGCCAGCCTGTTGATAGCCTGTGGCAATGAGCAACATCCAGATGATCCCAATTGTCTTTTGAGAGTCGTTGCCCCCATGACCCAGGCTATACGCACCAGCGGATACAAGCTGCAGGCGACGAAACCACTTATCCACCTTGGCCGGGCGCGTGCGCCGAAACAGCCAGGCCACCAACACCAGGATCAAGGAGCCCAGCAAAAAGCCCAGAACCGGTGAGACCACAATAAACACCAGGGTCTTCAAGACGCCTTTCATCACCAGCGCACCAGGACCCGCTTTGGCCATGGTGGCGCCGACGATGCCTCCGATGAGCGCATGCGATGAGCTGCTGGGAATGCCGTAATACCAGGTCACCCAGTTCCAGAAAATCGCGCCGAATAGAGCACCAAAAACGACATAGGTATCGACCAGGCCAGGCAAAACAATGCCTTTACCCACTGTTGCGGCAACGCTTAAGTGGAAGACAAATATCGCAGCGACATTGAAAAACGCCGCGAAGGCTACGGCCTGCCCGGGCTTGAGCACGCCGGTAGACACAATCGTGGCGATTGAGTTGGCCGCGTCATGAAAGCCGTTCATGAAGTCGAACACCAGTGCCAGCAGCACCAGCACGATAACGGCGGAAAGAACGGTTTGCCCAGCGTCCATGTCGGCCTATCAGGACATGTCCAGAATCACGCCCTCGACCAGGTTGGCCACGTCTTCACAGCGGTCTGTGATGTTTTCGAGCAGCTCGTACATGGTTTTGAGCTTGATCACTTCGCGCACGTCAGGCTCCTGACGAAACAGCACGCTCATAGCCTTGCGCATGACCCGGTCAGCGTCACCCTCGAGCTTGTCAATTTCCTCACATGTCTTCAGAGCCGCCTCGGCAGAGGCCGGATCACCCGCCTGCCCGAGCAAGCTCACCGCGTTGCGCACGCGCTCACAGCAACGCACGCTCAGATTGGTCAGCACCAGGATCTCATCGGTCATGTGACGAACGTCGTAGAGAGACATGGTCTCCGCGGTGTCCTGAATCAGGTCGGCCACGTCGTCCATGGTATTGATCAGGCGATGGATTTGCTCTCTGTCAATCGGCGTGATGAAGGTCTTGTGAATCGCATGGTTGACAGCCAGCGTCACACGGTCAGCATCGGCCTCCGCCTGATTCACATCCTGGTGGTACTTCTCGCGTAAGTCGCGATCTGAATAGTTCTGTACCAGATTGGAAAAAGCGTGGGCAGCCGTGACGATGTGCTCCGCGTGCTCCTTGAGCAAATCAAAGAACTGGGTATCACGGGGTAAAAATTTACTGAAAAACACGCTCACTCCTCAGTGATTCAAGTCCTCCAATTTTGCCGCCTCGCTCACCAAGCCTGGCGCGCGGGCGGCAAACTCAGCTGACTCAGACCTTAGCCGCAGCCTCGGTGTAATCGGCGACCTGATCGAAATTAAGGTACTTGTAGATCTCTGACTTCGATTGCGTCAGCACGCCCATGTCCGCCATGTACTCGTCCTTGTTGGGAATTCGCCCGAGCTTGGAACAGACGGCGGCCAGTTCGGCGCTGCCCAGATACACATTGGTGTTTCGGCCAAGCCGGTTCGGGAAGTTGCGTGTCGAAGTCGACATCACGGTTGCCCCTTCCTTGACCTGCGCTTGGTTACCCATGCACAAGCTGCATCCAGGCATTTCCATACGCGCGCCCGCCGCACCCAAGACGCTGTAATGCCCTTCTTCGCTGAGCTGGCGCGCGTCCATCTTGGTAGGTGGCGCCATCCAGAGCTTAACCGGGATGTCGCGCTTGTTTTCCAATAAGCGCGCCGCCGCCCGGAAGTGCCCGATGTTGGTCATGCAAGAGCCGATAAACACCTCGTCGATCTTGGCACCAGCCACCTCGGAGAGCGTCTTGACGTCGTCAGGATCGTTGGGGCAGGCCACGATCGGCTCTTTGATGTCGGCAAGGTCAATCTCAATGACCGCGGCGTACTGCGCATCCGCATCGGCTTTCAGCAGCTGCGGGTTGGCCAGCCAGTCCTCCATGGACTTGATACGGCGGCGGATGCTGCGCTCGTCACCATAACCCGAAGCGATCATCCACTTGAGCATGGTCACATTGCTGTTGATGTACTCGATGATCGGCTCTTTGTTTAGCTGCACCGTACAACCGCCCGCTGAGCGTTCCGCCGAGGCATCGCTCAGCTCGAAGGCCTGCTCCACCTTGAGGTCTGGCAAGCCTTCAATCTCCAGGATTCGCCCCGAAAACACATTCTTCTTGCCCTGTTTGGCAACCGTGAGCAATCCAGCCTTGATGGCGTACAGCGGAATGGCATTGACCAGATCGCGCAGTGTGACACCGGACTGCATCTGCCCTTTGAAGCGTACCAGGACGCTCTCGGGCATGTCTAGCGGCATCACGCCGGTGGCAGCACCGAAGGCCACCAGGCCCGAGCCGGCCGGAAAGCTGATACCGATCGGAAAACGAGTGTGACTATCGCCGCCAGTGCCTACCGTGTCGGGCAGCAACATCCGGTTAAGCCAGCTGTGAATGATGCCGTCACCCGGGCGCAGCGAAATACCGCCGCGGGTGCGCATGAACTCCGGCAGCTCGTGATGCATCTTCACGTCCACCGGCTTGGGGTATGCCGCGGTATGACAGAACGACTGCATCACCAGATCGGCGCTAAAGCCCAGGCACGCCAGGTCTTTGAGTTCGTCGCGCGTCATGGTGCCCGTGGTGTCCTGACTGCCAACACTGCTCATGCGTGGTTCGCAGTAAGTGCCGGGGCGAACGCCTTTGCCCTCAGGCATACCGCAGGCACGACCGACGATCTTCTGCGCCAGTGTGTAGCCTTTGCCGCTGTCGGCAGGGCTTTGCGGCAGGCGAAACACATCCGAGGCTGGCAGACCCAATGCCTCACGCGCTTTGGCTGTCAAGCCGCGCCCGATGATGAGCGGAATACGGCCGCCAGCGCGAACCTCGTCGAACAAGACTTCACTCTTGATCTGAAACTCGGCGATGATCTTTCCATCTTTCAATGCCTTGCCCTCGTAGGGACGCAGCTCAATCACATCACCCATGTTCATCTGGCTCACATCCAGCTCGATCGGCAAGGCGCCAGAATCTTCCATGGTGTTGTAAAAAATCGGCGCAATCTTTCCGCCCAGGCAAACGCCACCAAAGCGCTTGTTGGGAACAAAGGGAATGTCCTGCCCTGTCCACCACAACACGGAGTTGGTTGCGGACTTGCGCGAGGAGCCGGTACCCACCACGTCGCCCACATAGGCCACCAAATTGCCCTTAGCCTTCAGGCTTTCGATAAATTTCACCGGGCCACGCTTGCCATCAATTTCCGGTGTGATGCCGGGGCGCGCGTTTTTATGCATCGCCAGAGCGTGCAGGGGAATGTCTGGGCGACTCCAGGCGTCCGGCGCCGGCGAGAGGTCGTCGGTGTTGATTTCGCCAGACACTTTGAATACGGTCAATTGAATGGACGCTGGCAGCTCAGGGCGGCCCAAAAACCATTCCGCATCGGCCCAGCTTTGGAGAACCGACTTGGCCAGGGCATGGCCTTTGTCAGCCTTCTCCCGAACATCGTGGAACTGGTCAAACATCAACAAAGTGCCTTTGAGGCCTTGCGCTGCCGCCTGAGCCACAGCTTGGTCCGCGTCATCAAGCAGATCAATCAGCGCACTGAGGTTGTAGCCACCGAGCATGGTGCCAAGCAACTCAGTCGCCTTCTCCCGGCTGATCAGGGGGCAGGCCTCGCTGCCATGCGCAACGGCCGCGAGGTAGCTCGCTTTGACCTTGGCCGCATCGTCAACACCGGCCGGCACACGATTCGTGATCAGGTCCAACAAGGTGTCCGATTCACCGCTGGGTGGATTTTTCAGCAGCTCGACCAGCGCGGCCGTCTGCTCAGCCGACAACGGCAGCGGCGCAATACCCAGCTCAGCGCGCTCGGCGACATGTTTTCGGTACGCTTGCAACATAAAGACTCCTTATCAACAAAAGTTCAGATCAAAAACATCACAAAAAATTCGGGACTTGCCTATTGGGGTTTGGCCACGTGGGGCACCGTTACTTTCAGGATGATGCCGCTGCCGTCTGGCGCGCCCTTGTGGACCAGCCCGTCAAGCAAATCGCTGGCATCGCGGGCAGCCAAGCCAGGAGCCGCCTGCGCCTGCTGCGGCGATACACATTCATCGGCCAAGCGCGTGCCCAGCTTCTGGCTCATCAGCATGGACTTATGCCCAAGTTGCAACCAGAATGCACCAGCCTTTTGATCTTCAATTCGAATGGCGCCGCTCACTGAGATCACCGGCGCCATCAAAAATTCAAGTTGACGGGTACTCACCTTAAAGTAACCCGGCGCACCCGCCAATTGCCGCACCGTCACGATATGGCCCAGTTCACAGGTCATGCGGCCCTGCTCCACCCTGGCGGCAATTTGCAGGAACTCGCTGCCCAGCGGCGTCAGCCCCTTGCCCTCGTCCGCCAGATCGACAGTCGCTGAGGGCGCACCGCCTGCGTGGGGCGCAACCACCACCGGACAGACCGGGCGACTGGAATACTTCGACGGTCGACACGCTTGCTTTTCGTAGTTTTTTCCAGCCTGCACACGAACAGGCGTCTGCGTACGCGCTTGCGGCTGAGCCTGGGCTTGCGGCCGGACAGGGGCCTGGGCCATGCCGCCACCGGCCGCGATCATTGTCAGCGCAGTCACAAGCAAAGCCCGAAATCCAGAGTGGTCTCGCAAAGGGCTCAAACCGACAGAGGTCATCTGGCTAGGGCCGGGGTGAGGCGCGCTTGCCATGGCGGTGCTCACGCGGTTTTACTGAAAAAACACGTGCGCTGCCGCCGAGCGGGGCAAGCGCCCCGTCCGGTGCGCACGTTGCAACAGTTGCCAGTAATACCGATAGCTGGCGCGGTCCTGCAGTCGACCCTGAAACGCAATGGGCGCCCACTGCGCCTCGTAAGCTGCGCACACAATGTCGCCGGCGATCTGCACCTCTTCACTGTCGGGGCTCATACCGGCCAGAATCGGTCGAATTTGGTCCGGGTGAATGCTCCACATCCGGGTAAAACCCAAATGCCTGGAAGCCTGCCTGGCAGCCGACTCGACAGCCTGCGGCTGTTTGAATTCCGTCACCACGCCATGAGCGGGCACCTTGGCGCTGGCGTGGCAGGCCGCTGAAATCTCCAACTTCGCGCGCACCACAACCGGGTGCGTGAACTGATCAAGAAAGCTTTCAGAGGCCTCTGTTGAACAGGTCATGGCACTGGCAGGTATTGCACCCCCATGCGATGACACAAAGTCCATCAGACCGAAACTAATCGACTCAACCCTCGGATGCGCGGCCAGCCTGGGCACCTGGCTGATCGCATGCGCCGACTCCACCAAAATGTGAACCGGCAGCGCAGGCGCCCCGCCTTGCCGCAGAAACGGATCCATCGCCGCGAGTGCTTCGTCGAGTTGCGTGACCGACTCCACCTTGGGCAACATCACGTGGCTCAACGACGCGGCGGCCTGACCCAACACAATCTCGACATCCTGGGAAAAACTGGGGTGGTCTGACGGGTGAAGCCGCACCGCGACCCGGCTTGACCCTCTCACACCACCGCCAGAGTCCTTGGCCAAGGCGGCAACCATCTGGGCGTGGTCTCGCTCGCCACCAACAGGTGCCCCATCTTCAAGGTCAAGCGTGACATCAAAGACGCAGGCACCAAACTCCTCAGAAAGCTCTTTTTGCAGCGCCAGGCTCTTCACCATGCGGGCGTGAACACCGCAGTAGTGATCACACGCCGGAATCGACGCTGCTGTCGAAGCGTCGGCCAGTACGTCGCCGGGATGAGGTGTCACAACAGGCCCTGCAAAAAGGCTCAAAGCAAATGGGTAACGCCAGCGCGCTCTTCCTCCAGCTCCGCCAGGGTTTTGTTGATGCGTTCTTGACTGAAAGCGTCAATCGGCAACCCTTCGACGATCCTGTAGTCGCCGCCTTCGCAGGTGACCGGGAAGCCGAACATGATGCCCTTGGGAATGCCGTATTCGCCGTTCGAAGCCACGCCCATGGTGACCCAGCGACCCTGCGTTCCCAGCGCCCAATCCCGCATGTGATCAATCGCCGCATTGGCTGCTGATGCGGCAGAGGACACGCCACGTGCCGCGATGATGGCCGCGCCGCGCTTGCCCACCGTGGGCAGAAAAACGTTCGCGTTCCAGTCTTGGTCGTTGATCATGTCCTTGACACTTTCCCCCTTGACGGTGGCAAAGCGATAGTCAGCGTACATGGTGGGCGAATGATTGCCCCAGACCGTCATTTTTTCGATATCCGCCACGGCCTTACCGGCCTTGCTGGCAACCTGGCTCAGAGCCCGGTTGTGATCAAGTCTGAGCATGGCTGTGAAGTTCTTGCGCGGCAGGTCCGGTGCGCTGTTCATGGCAATGAATGCATTGGTGTTAGCCGGGTTGCCAACCACCAAAACTTTAACGTTGCGATGGGCCACCGCGTTCAATGCCTTGCCCTGAGCAATAAAGATTTCGCCGTTAACCGCCAACAACTCTGCACGCTCCATGCCCGGGCCGCGCGGGCGCGAGCCAATCAACAAGGCGTATTCCACGTCCTTAAAGGCCTCCATCGGGTCGCTGAAAGCCTGCATGCCGGCCAGCAGCGGGAACGCGCAGTCCTGCAATTCCATCATGACACCCTGCAAGGCCTGTTGTGCTTTCTCAACCGGGACTTCCAGCAGATGCAGGATCACGGGCTGGTCCTTGCCCAACATTTCACCGGAGGCTATACGAAACAGGATGGCATAACCGATCTGACCTGCCGCTCCGGTGACAGCAACGCGCACGGGTTTCTTGCTCATGTGAAGACTCCAAGGGGATAAAAAAAGGGGTAGTCAGCACCCCCTGTCCGGTGGCGCCTGCAAAAGGGCAGGAGTGTACGTCCTCCCTGCCCCCAAGTCAATTATTCTTGTGTCTTACATAAGATATGATCCGGGGTGGATTTCACGATCTAAGCCGTTGTTTTCATGCCTGCCCAGACCACCCCTGTTTCTCCCAACCCACCGGTGCCCGACACCGAACGGGCGGTGCCAGCGCAGACCCCGGTGGCCTTCAGCCCGCTCTACAAGCAGATCAAAGCCTTGATCGTCAACGGCATGCACGCGGGGGAATGGCGCCCAGGTGAGCCGATTCCAAGCGAAATGGAACTCGCCAGCCGGTACCAGGTTAGCCAGGGCACGGTTCGCAAAGCGATCGACGAACTGGCCACAGAGAATCTGTTACTGCGTCGTCAGGGCAAGGGAACTTTCGTTGCAACCCATGCCGAACAGAAAGTACGCTTTCGGTTCCTGAAGCTTGTACCCGATCACGGAGAGCGCGGCAGCGAAGGACCCGCCACGCGTCGCATTGTGGACTGCAAAAGCATGCGCGCACCGCCCGATGTGGCCCGCGCGCTGGCCTTGCAGCCTGGCGCATCGGTTTTGCTGGCCAAACGGGTACTGAGCTTTGGCGGCGTACCCGTTGTGCTGGAAGACATCTGGCTGCCTGCGGCCCAATTCAAAGGCCTGAGCGCAGAGCGCCTGTCAAACCACGCAGGCCCGATGTACGCCCTCTTTGAGACCGAGTTCAACATCCGCATGGTCCGTGCGGACGAGAAAATTCGGGCAGTGTCCGCCAACGAGGCCCAGCAGGCGCTCTTGAATGTTGGCCTTGGAAGCCCTTTGCTGTTTGTCGAACGCGTCGCCTTCACCTACCGGGATCAGCCGATGGAGCTCAGACGCGGCTTCTACCGCACGGACGCGCATCACTACCACAACACCCTGGGTTGAGCGACGCATGAAAACCCATCATTTTTTTCACATTGTTGAACACGCTGGCACCGAGCGGCTCAGCCTTGCGACCAGCATCCCGCTTGAACCCGCAGCGATTCAGGGACATCGCCCGTGCCATAAAATTTGGCAGGTTTTGTTTCATACGAAACGCATGCCTTCTTCTGGATTTTGAAAGTCAAGAAAGAGAACACATGTCCGAACCCGACATCAGCCGCAAAAAAGAACAGCCTCAATTCAGGAACATCGAATTTGCAAACCTGCGAACCCTGCGCTGGCCACTGGCCTCGCTGGCCTCAGGCATGCACCGCGTCAGTGGCGCATTTTTGTTTTTGATGATGCCTTTCATCATCTGGATGTTTGACACGTCGATTTCATCTGAAATCTCGTATGCCAAGCTCACCGCAACCTTCAACCAGGGCATGTGGGGGGCACCAGGCTTTCTGTGGAAACTGCTGGCGCTGGGCATCGTCTGGGCGAGCCTTCACCACCTGATCGCCGGACTACGCCACCTGTGGATGGACACCCACCACGCCTCGGTGACCAAGCAGTTCGGACGACGCTCCGCCGCAGCCGTGCTGATCGCAACCTTGAGCCTGACAGTTGTGCTGGGTGCCAAGTTGTTTGGCCTGTACTGATACGAAGAGGTTAAAGATGCCCGTTAATTTTGGTTCTCATCGCCTGGTCGTTGGTGCGCACTATGGCATGCGTGATTGGCTGGCCCAACGTATCACCGCCACCCTGATGCTGCTGTTTACCCTGATCGTGATCGGTCACCTCGTTTTCAGCAAAGGGCCCGTGACGTATGTCCTGTGGTCTGGTATTTTCGCGACGCAGTGGATGAAAGTCCTGACCTTTACCGTGATCATCGCCATGCTCTACCACGTCTGGGTTGGCATGCGAAACATTTTTATGGATTACGTCAAGCCTTACGCCGTGCGCCTGGTCCTGCACAGCCTGGCCATGGCCTGGCTGATCGCTTGTGGTGGCTGGGCGATACAGGTCCTGTGGCGGCTCTGATCGAACTTTAGGCACAGAACTCAACCCTGATGACGACGGGACCAAAACCCGAAGACTCTTCCCTACGATCCCATCATGACAGCAAGCTCCAAATTACCTACCCGAAAATTTGATGTTGTGATCGTCGGCGCCGGTGGCGCTGGCATGAGCGCATCGCTGCAACTGGCCAATGCAGGGCTCAATGTTGCCGTCCTCTCCAAGGTCTTCCCGACCCGCTCACATACGGTCGCTGCGCAAGGCGGCATTGGAGCGAGCCTGGGCAATATGGCAGAAGACAACTGGCACTACCACTTTTACGACACCATCAAAGGCTCGGACTGGCTCGGTGACCAGGATGCGATTGAATTCATGTGCCGTGAAGCACCTAAGGTGGTTTACGAACTCGAACACTTCGGCATGCCTTTCGACCGCAACCCGGACGGCACCATTTACCAACGGCCGTTTGGCGGCCACTCCAGCAACTACGGTGAAAAACCCGTTCAGCGCGCCTGCGCAGCAGCTGACCGCACGGGCCACGCCATGTTGCACACCCTGTACCAGCAAAACGTCAAGGCGCGCACCAATTTCTTCGTGGAGTGGATGGCGCTCGACCTGATTCGCGACAGCGAAGGCGACGTGGTCGGCGTCGCAGCTCTTGAAATGGAAACGGGTGATGTGCACATCCTGCGCGCCAAGAGCGTGATGCTGGCCACCGGTGGGGCAGGCCGCATCTTCGCCGCATCCACCAATGCCTTCATCAACACAGGTGATGGACTGGGCATGGCGGCGCGCGCGGGCATCCCTCTGCAAGACATGGAGTTCTGGCAATTCCACCCCACGGGTGTGGCTGGAGCTGGCGTCTTGCTGACCGAAGGCTGCCGCGGGGAGGGTGCGATCCTGCGCAACAGCAATGGCGAACGCTTCATGGAGCGCTACGCACCCACCATGAAAGACTTGGCCCCGCGTGACTTTGTGTCACGCTGCATGGACCAGGAAATTAAAGAGGGCCGCGGTTGCGGGCCCAACAAGGACTACATCAACCTGGACATGACACACCTGGGCTCTGACACCATCCAGTTGCGACTGCCCAGCGTTTTTGAAATTGGCCACAACTTTGCCAATGTCGATATCACCAAAGACCCGATCCCGGTGATTCCAACCATCCACTATCAGATGGGCGGCATCCCTACCAACATTCATGGACAGGTGCTCGCACCCAAAGGGGACAACCCACAAGCTATCGTTAACGGACTCTACGCTGTGGGCGAATGTGCCTGCGTCAGCGTGCACGGCGCGAACCGCCTGGGAACCAATTCGCTGCTAGACATCGTGGTGTTCGGGCGCACTGCCGGCAAGCACATCGTGGCATTCAACCAAAGCCAATCGGAACACAAAGACCTGCCAGCAGATGGCGCCGACCGCTCGCTGGAGCGACTCGATCGCCTGGACAAGAGTACCTCGGGCGAATACGCGCAAACCGTCGCCGATGCCATCCGCGCCACGATGCAAACCCACGCCAGCGTATTTCGCACGCAGGCCAGCATGAACGAAGGCGTCGACAAAGTCGCCCAGTTGCGCGAACGGGTGCAAAACATCGTCCTGCAGGACAAATCCAAGATCTTCAATACCGCGCGCATCGAAGCGCTGGAAGTCCACAACATGATTGAGGCAGCGCAGTCCACCATGGAGTCGGCTGCTGCACGTAAAGAGTGCCGCGGCGCGCACACCGTGCTCGATTACGACCGCCCCGCCGATGACCCCAGTTGCCCGCTTGGCCGTGACGACGCGAACTGGATGAAACACACACTGTGGCATAGCGCAAGCAACACGCTGAGCTACAAACCGGTGAACCTCAAGCCGCTGACGGTGGACTCGATCCCGCCGAAGGTGCGAACCTTCTAATCGACTCCATCGTCATGACGCATCGTATTCAGAACCCGTAGAAACGCCTATTCGGCCTTGTCACGATCAGGACCCACAACATGGCAAAACGTACCTTCAAGATTTACCGCTACAACCCCGACACCGACAACAAGCCCTACATGCAGACCATTGAGATCGATCTGCATGACGGTGACCGCATGCTGCTCGATGCCCTGGTTAAGCTCAAGGCGCTGGACCCCAGCCTGTCCTACCGTCGATCTTGCCGAGAGGGGATTTGCGGCTCCGATGCCATGAACATCAACGGCAAAAACGGGCTGGCCTGCCTGGTCAACCTCAAAACGCTGCCAGAAACCATCATCCTCAAGCCCTTGCCGGGTCTGCCCGTGGTGCGCGACCTGATTGTGGACATGACCCAGTTTTTCAAACAGTACCACTCGATCAAGCCCTACTTGGTCAATGACACGCGGCCCCCGGAAAAAGAAAGAATTCAGAGTCCACAGGAACGTGAGGAGCTCAACGGCCTGTATGAATGCATTCTCTGCGCCAGTTGCTCGACGGCGTGCCCTGTGTTCTGGTGGAACCCGGACAAATTTGTGGGTCCGGCTGGCCTGCTTCAGGCCTACCGCTTTATCGCGGACAGCCGTGACCAGGCCACCAATGAGCGCTTGGACAACCTGGAAGACCCCTATCGCCTGTTCCGCTGCACGACCATCATGAACTGCGTGGATGTCTGCCCCAAAGGCCTGAACCCGACAGCAGCCATCGGAAAAATCAAGGAGCTGATGGTTCGCCGAGCCATCTGATCGGCAGCCATGAGCCCCAACGTCGGCACTGCGCCTGACCTTCTGGTCGACCAACGCGCCTTGAGCAAGCTCAAATGGCGCTGTCGTCGCGGTTTGCTCGAAAACGATTTGTTCATTGAGCGTTTTTTTTCCCGATACCAGGACAGCCTGACGATCAGTCAGGCGCAGGCCCTGAACCGCCTGATGGACTTGAGCGACAACGATTTGCTTGACCTTCACCTGGGTCGCAAAGGTATCGCTGAGGTTGACCCATCTCTCGACACCGCCGATATCGGGCGGGTCCTGACCATGTTACGAAGAAATCACTAAGAGGTAGTTATGAAAGCGATAGACCAAAAAGCCATTCTTTCCTTTTCCTCCGGAAAGCCCAGCATCGACCTGCCGATTTACAGCGGCAACATCGGGCCCGACGTGATCGACATCCGCAAGCTTTACGGTGATACTGGCATGTTCACATACGACCCGGGCTTCATGTCGACGGCGTCCTGCCAGTCCTCGATCACCTATATCGATGGCGACAAAGGTGAACTCCTCTACCGCGGTTACCCCATTGAGCAGCTCGCCGTGCAGTGCGACTATCTGGATACCTGCTACCTGCTGCTGCATGGTGATCTGCCCAACAAGGATCAAAGCGAAAAATTCGACAAGCTCGTCACCTCTCACACGATGATCAACGAGCAGATGCAATTTTTCCTGCGTGGCTTCAGGCGTGACGCGCACCCGATGGCGGTGTTGACAGGACTCGTTGGCGGTATGTCCGCCTTCTATCACGACAGCACCGACATCAACAATCCCAAGCACCGCGAAATTTCGGCGATTCGTCTGATTGCCAAGATGCCAACCCTTGTGGCCATGTCCTACAAATATGGCATCGGTGCGCCCTACATGTATCCCAAGAACTCGCTGAGCTACGCCGGCAATTTCCTGCGCATGATGTTTGGCACGCCCTGCGAGGAGTACGAGGTCAACCCCGTGCTGGAGCGCGCACTGGATCGCATTTTTATTCTGCACGCCGACCACGAGCAAAACGCCTCGACCTCGACGGTGCGGCTGTGTGGCTCCTCGGGCACCAACCCCTTTGCCGCAATCGCAGCTGGCGTGGCCTGCCTTTGGGGACCGGCACACGGCGGCGCCAACGAAGCCTGCCTCAACATGCTCGAAGACCTACAGCGCCAGGGCGGCGTGGCCAAAGTCGGCGAGTTTATGGAGCAGGTCAAGGACAAGTCCTCTGGCGTTCGCCTGATGGGCTTTGGTCACCGCGTGTACAAAAACTACGACCCTCGTGCCAAACTGATGCAGGAGACCTGCAACGAGGTCCTGGCCGAGTTGGGCCTGGAAAACGACCCGCTGTTCAAACTGGCCAAGGCGGTCGAAAAAATCGCCCTCGAAGACGACTATTTCGTATCGCGCAAACTCTACCCGAATGTGGACTTTTACTCAGGCATTGTGCAAAGAGCTATCGGCATTCCGGTCAATATGTTTACCGGCGTCTTCGCGCTGGCGCGCACGGTTGGCTGGATCGCGCAACTCAACGAAATGATTGCCGACCCCGAATACCGCATCGGGCGTCCTCGCCAGCTCTTCAACGGCCCTGTGCGCCGTGATGTTCCCCCGCTGGAAGAGCGCTGAAGCCAGAAACCCAGGCAAACCTGAACGCACCCGCCACGAGCTTTGCTCTGGCGGGTTTTTTCTCTCTGGCCTGGCACAGACCCCTCGAACAGGCAGCCGCGCTTAAAATCTTGGATCGCTTTTGGACAGGTTTATGGCTCAACAACAATCTGCATCGCACGCAAGAACGCTTTACGACAAACTCTGGGACGACCATGTGGTTCGTACGGAAGAGGACGGTACTGCCCTGCTCTATATCGACCGCCATCTGGTTCATGAGGTCACCAGCCCACAGGCTTATGAAGGCCTGCGTCAGGCAGGGCGACCGGTCTGGCGCACCAGCTCGGTGGTCGCCACGGCGGACCACAACACACCGACCACAGGCTGGGAGCTTGGCTACGACGGCATCACAGACCCCACCAGCAAAGAACAGGTCCTGACGCTGGATGCCAACATCAAGGCCTTTGGCGCGGCGGCTTACTTTCCCTTCATGTCCAAGCGCCAGGGCATTGTGCATGTGATCGGCCCGGAGAACGGCGCCACCCTGCCCGGCATGACAGTCGTCTGCGGCGACTCGCACACATCCACCCACGGCGCGTTTGGCGCGCTCGCCCATGGCATCGGGACCTCGGAGGTCGAGCATGTGCTGGCCACACAGACTCTGCTGGCGAAAAAAGCCAAAAACATGCTGGTGCGCGTGGAAGGCCAACTACCCAGAGGCTGTAGCGGCAAGGACATTGTTTTGGCCATCATTGGAAAAATCGGCACGGCCGGGGGCACCGGCTACACCATCGAATTTGCAGGCAGCGCCATCCGTGCGCTCAGCATGGAAGGTCGTATGACGGTCTGCAATATGGCCATTGAGGCGGGTGCACGCGCCGGCCTGGTCGCAGTCGACGACAAAACCATCCAATACATCAAGGGCCGGCCCCTTGCGCCGGGACGCACAGCCTCCAATTCCGACCGTTCGTCGGTGGAATGGGAGCAGGCAAGCGCTTACTGGAAGACCCTGCATTCGGATGCCGGCGCGCATTTCGACGCGGTGGTCGATATTGATGCCTCGCAACTGGTGCCACAGGTCACATGGGGAACGTCGCCGGAAATGGTGCTCGGTGTCGACAAACGCGTGCCCGATCCAGACCGAGAAAAAGATGCCAACAAGCGCGCAGCAATCGAGCGCGCACTGAGCTACATGGGGCTCGAACCCGGCAAGCCGCTCAGTGACGTGCATGTTGACAAAGTGTTCATCGGCTCATGCACTAACAGCCGCATCGAAGACATGCGCGAAGCCGCCGCCGTGGTCAAAAAGCTCGGCCGCAAGGTCGCATCCAACGTGCGTCTGGCCATGGTGGTGCCCGGCTCTGGCCTGGTCAAAGAGCAAGCCGAGCAAGAAGGGCTACACCTGATCTTCAAAGGTGCGGGCTTTGAATGGCGCGAGCCCGGTTGTTCCATGTGCCTGGCCATGAATGCAGACCGCCTGGAGCCTGGCGAGCGCTGTGCGTCAACCAGCAACCGCAATTTCGAAGGCCGCCAGGGCGCTGGCGGGCGCACCCATCTGGTCAGCCCAGCCATGGCAGCGGCCGCTGCCATTCATGGGCATTTCGTCGATGTCCGACAATTCAGTTAACCACGCCTAGGAGTCCATCATGAAGACATTGATTGCTTGCCTCGCAGCTCTGAGCCTGCTGGCCGTAGCCGGCTGCAACACCGTCAAAGGGCTGGGCCAGGACTTGCAAAAAGCCGGCTCGAACATCGAAAGCGCTGCGAAGAAGTAGGCATTGATGAAAAAATTTGACCTGCTCAAGGGGCTGGTGGCTCCGCTGGATCGCGAGAACGTCGACACCGACGCCATCATCCCCAAGCAATTCCTGAAGTCGATTCATAAAACGGGCTTCGGCCCCAATCTTTTCGACGAATGGCGCTATCTGGACGCCGGATTTCCTGGCCAGGACCCCAGTCGTCGCAAGCCCAACCCGGATTTCGTGCTCAACCAACCGCGCTACCAGGGTGCCAGCATCCTGCTGGCCCGCAAGAATTTCGGTTGCGGCTCATCCCGGGAGCACGCGCCCTGGGCGCTCGATCAGTTCGGCTTTCGCGCCTTGATTGCGCCAAGTTTTGCCGACATCTTTTTTAACAACAGTTTTAAAAACGGCCTGCTGCCCATCGTGCTGCCTGAAGCGCAAGTGGCGCGCCTGTTCGACGAGGTGGCTGCGTTCCCAGGCTACGCCCTCACCGTTGACCTGGAGGCGCAGGTGGTCGTCAAGGCCGACGGCGAGAGCCTGCCCTTTGAGATCCAGCCTTTTCGCAAGTACTGCCTGCTCAACGGCCTGGACGATATTGGCCTGACGCTGCGTCACGCCGACGAGATTAAAGCCTACGAAGCCCAGCGCCTGGCCAGCAAACCCTGGCTGGCGCGCTCCATGTTGTCCTGATTGTTTCCCAGCCCTGGGGCTATTGGCTCCATGGGCTTCGCATTGAAAGTCCCCCATGAAAATTGCAGTGTTGCCCGGAGATGGCATCGGAACCGAAATCGTCGCAGAAGCGCTCAAGGTCCTGAAGTGCCTGGATGTGACCTTTGAGATGGAGACTGCGCTGGTTGGTGGCGCTGCCTACGAGGCGCATGGCCATCCGCTGCCCGAGGCGACGCTGCAGCTGGCCAAAGCCTCGGACGCTGTGCTCTTTGGCGCTGTGGGCGACTGGAAATACGACAAGCTCGAGCGTCAGTTCCGCCCTGAGCAGGCGATTCTGGGCTTGCGCAAGAACATGGGTCTTTTCGCAAACTTCCGGCCTGCCATTTGTTATGAGCAACTCGTCGCCGCCTCCAGCCTGAAGCCAGAGCTGATCGCTGGCCTCGATATCCTGATCATCCGCGAGCTGACGGGCGATATTTATTTTGGTCAGCCACGCGGCCGCCGTGTGGCCACCGACGGTCACTTTCCAGGCGCCGAAGAAGCGTTTGACACCATGCGCTACAGCAAGCCAGAGATCGAGCGCATCGCGCACGTGGCCTTTCAGGCGGCTCGCAAGCGCAACAAAAAGGTCACCAGCGTGGATAAAGCCAACGTGCTCGAAACCTTCCAGTTCTGGAAGGACGTGGTCACCGAAGTACACGCCCAGTACCCCGACGTGGCGCTGGAGCACATGTACGTGGACAACGCCGCCATGCAACTGGTCAAAGCGCCCAAGGCTTTTGACGTGGTGGTGACTGGCAATATGTTCGGCGACATACTCTCCGACGAAGCATCGATGCTCACAGGCTCGATCGGCATGCTGCCATCGGCCAGCCTTAACACCAAAAACCAAGGCCTGTACGAGCCCAGCCACGGCAGCGCACCGGATATCGCGGGCAAAGGCGTAGCCAATCCACTGGCCACCATCCTGTCAGCGGCCATGATGCTGCGCTTTAGCCTGAACCAGCCGGAAGCCGCTGACCGGATTGAAACCGCTGTAAAGAAAGTGCTGGCCCAGGGCCTGCGCACGCCTGACATCTACAGCGCGGGGACCACCAAAGTGGGCACTGCACAGATGGGCGATGCGGTCGTCAAGTCCCTGGGCTAGTCGGTCGACTCAACGAACGAGCAATCTGCCCCGTCGTCGAAGAAAGGCCACGATTGACCCCGTCGCGACGGGGTCAATAACGGGGCGGCATGCCTGCCTTCCGGTAAAATCCGCAGCATGTGTGTCGCCCACCCCTTCCCAATGAAGTTTGCTGTCACCCCTCTGGTGGCGGCTGGCGTACGCGCAATCTCAACAAAAACCACGACCACCAAGGGCTGATCGCACCTGGCTCGTCGTGCGCCCTACCCGGCCAGGCGAGCCGGGTAAGCAAGCAGTCAGGTTGTGCCCTGAGTAACTTTAAAAAGGCATTGAAATGAGCAAATTGGTAGGCTTGGTCGGCTGGCGTGGCATGGTCGGCTCGGTTCTGATGGAGCGCATGTCTCAGGAGCGGGATTTCGACCTGATCGAACCCTTGTTCTTTTCCACCTCTGACGCTGGCGGTCGCGCGCCGTCGATGGCCAAGAATGAAACGCGACTGCTCGACGCGCACGATGTCGACGCCCTCAAGCGCTGCGACATCATCATCACCTGCCAGGGCGGCGACTACACCACCGATGTTTTTCCCAAGCTCAGGGCCAGTGGCTGGAGCGGCCATTGGATCGACGCGGCCAGCACGCTGCGCATGAACTCAGACGCGGTCATCATCCTCGACCCGGTGAACATGCCCGTGATTCGTTCGGCACTCGACAAGGGTGGCAAAAATTGGATCGGCGGCAACTGCACCGTCTCGTGCATGCTCATGGGCGTTGGCGCCCTCTACAAGGCCGGCTTGGTTGAATGGATGAGCACCCAGACCTATCAGGCCGCCTCGGGCGGCGGTGCGCAGCATATGCGCGAGTTGCTCACGCAATACGGTGCGCTCAATGCCGAGGTCAAAGCGCTGTTGGACGACCCTAAAAGTGCGATTTTGGAAATTGATCGCCAGGTGCTTGCGCGACAGCGCAGCCTGAGCGCGCACGAGACCAGCAATTTCGGTGTCCCGCTCGGCGGCTCGCTCATCCCCTGGATCGACAAAGATCTGGGCAATGGCATGTCCAAAGAGGAATGGAAGGGCATGGCCGAGACCAACAAGATTTTGGGCATTGGCGAAGGTTTTGGTTCGCCAGCTGTCCCTGTGGATGGCTTTTGCGTTCGCGTCGGCGCCATGCGCTGCCACAGCCAGGCTTTAACCTTCAAACTCAAAAAAGATGTTCCAATGGCTGACATCGAGCAGATGATCGCCAACGACAACCCCTGGGTGAAACTGGTTCCGAACACCAAAGAGGCCACGCTCAAAGACCTGACACCCGTCGCTGTCACCGGCACCATGACCATTCCGGTCGGACGCGTTCGCAAATTGGCCATGGGCAACGACTATGTCGGGGCTTTCACCATTGGCGACCAGTTGCTCTGGGGCGCTGCCGAACCCCTTCGCCGGATGCTGCGAATCGTCCTGGAACACTGAGGCCGGCCATCGTCGCTGCTTCGGCGTTCAGGCGAACGCCGACGACTGATGGGGGCGGGTATAAAGTCCAGTGCACCGACGCCGGTCAACTCAGGCTAGACTTGGCGCTCTTGCCCGCTGTTGGCACATTGCTGACACGATTGCAGCAATCGCGCTTGCAAAATCCTCTAAGCTCGACGCTGTAAAGCCAGCCTGGCAACGATGGCGGACGGATTAACTTATTCCAGGGGGAAAGCAATTTGAAAGCAAAGTCTTACCGTTGGCCGCTGTCGACGTTGGCCATTGCCCTACTCCTTGGCTTCAGTTCGACCAAAGTCATGGCTTTGTCACTGGGCCGAGCCCAGGTTCTTTCTGCGCTGGGCGAACCGCTAAAGGCTGAGATCGATATTCTGGACATCACTCCGGGTGAGACCAACACCCTGACCACGAAGATCGCTGACCCAGAGGCGTTTCGCCTATCCGGCCTAGACTACAACGCCACGATGTCTGACATTCAGGTGGCCCTGGGGCGGCGATCGGATGGCCGGGCCTTCATTCGCCTCAGCGGGCGCCAGGCGGTGAGAGAGCCTTTTCTGGATCTGGTTTTAGAAGCAAAGTGGTCCTCCGGGCGCATCCTTCGCGATTACACGCTGCTTTTTGATCCGCCCAAACTGAGGGCGGCTTCCACCACCCCTGTGGCCCCGCCAGCCATGCCCGCGCCAGCAGATGTTCAGATAGCCCCTGCGCCAGCGGCAGCCGCAGCGCCCCCGACAGCGCCTGCGCTTGCTGGTAGACCGGCCGCGGCAAAAGCACCTGCCGGCCCTGCGGCCAGCGCCAACGCAGCGGCGCCTGGCCTGCCAGCCAAGCCAAGCACCAGCGAGGTTCGGGTTCAACGTGGTGACACGGCAGGGAAAATTGCCATGCGGGGCAAAGCTGCCAATGTATCGCTAGAGCAAATGCTGCTGGCCATGCTGCGCGCCAACCCAGATGCCTTTATTGATGGCAATATCAACCTGCTCAAGGCTGGCGCCCTGGTCAAGCTACCCAGCGCAGCAGAGGCGCAAAAGACCTCGACAGCAGACGCACGCCGACTGATCCGCGCGCAGAGCAAAGACTTCAACGCTTACAGACAAACACTTGCCAGCAATGCCCCGGCAACACCTTTGGACACCGCTCAACGCAGTGCCGAAGGTACGCTCAAAGCCTCGGTGGAAGAAAAGACACCTGCCACTGCCGCGCCAGATAAATTGACTCTGACGCAGGCAACCGTTCAGGGCAAACGCAGCGAGGAGCAAGTCGCCCAGGCAGGCAATCAGCAGCAGGCTGCCGACAAGGCGCAGGCCCTCACCCAGAACGTGAACGATCTGGGAAAACTCGCGGCCACTGCGGGCGCACAAACAGGGCAGGCGGCGCCCCCCGCTCAGAGCCAGGGCTCTGCGCCAACCGGTACGGCCATTCCCATGGCCGCAGCGCCCAAAGCGCCCGCGGCACCCACTGAGACCAGCCTGACGGACGAATTGCTCGACGCCCTATCGGCCAACCCAATGGTCCCTGCTGGTGGGGCCGGGCTGCTGGTCTTGCTGGCGCTGTGGGGCGTCTACCGGTCCCGTCAGCGCAAGTCCACCTACGAGATGGACAGTGTTCTGGCCGACGTCAAACTCGACGATGACTCGTTTTTCCAGGCCAGCGGCGTCAAGCCACCTGACACACGCGATGGCCCTGAAACGGGTTCATCGATGTTTTATTCGGCCAGCCAGATCACGACCAGCGAGGAAGGTGACCCGACCGAAGAGGCAGCGGTTTACATGGCCTATGGCCGTGATCAACAGGCTGAAGAAATCCTCCAGGAAGCCTTGCGCGACAACCCTCAGCGCATTGGTATCCATCGCAAGCTCTTGGAGCTGTATGCCCGGCGGCAGGACGCGGCCTCGTTCGAAAAAATCGCCGTCATGGCCAAGGCGCTCTCACAAGGCAAGGGCGATGACTGGGCGGCCATTGCCAAGATTGGTGCAACGCTGCAACCCGATAACAGCCTGTACACGACGGGCACTTCAGTGCCACCCGTCGCGCAGCCAGCCCCAAGCAGCCGTGACGTAGGGGTCGCAAGCGAGAAGAGGCCTGCATCGCCGCAACCTGTTGATTTCGATTTGGACTTGGCTGCACCCAGTACGCCAGAGGCCCCAGCCGCACTGCCAGAATTCGAGATGCGCGACGTACCCGCCCTCGATGAAGAAGCTCAGGCGCCGGACGACGCACCCACCGAAGCGCCCCAAGAGCCCAGCGAGCCCGAGTCAGCGCCACAATCCCTTGATCTGGATTTCCCTCTAGACATGGACGAAGCCCCGGATGGGCCTGCGAAGGGAAATGCCGAAGAGGCCCCCGCCAAGCCCGCCAGCGCCGACAACAATCTGGTCGAGTTTGACTTAGGCGACCTGTCGCTTGATCTGGATACACCTGCCCAAGCCTCACCTGAGGCGGACGCACTGGAAGCCAAGCTGGCTCAAGCCGAGGCGCTCGAGGCCCAGGGTGACCACGAGGGCGCGCGCGCCTTGATCCAGGAAGTCATCGCCAATGCCTCAGGTGACGTCAAGACCAAAGCCAAAGATACGCTGGACAAAATGTGAGCGTGGCGCTCGCACTGCGCAGGCTTTGACATGCCCAGGCTCGCTTTAGGTGTCAGCTACAACGGGCTGAACTATCAGGGTTGGCAAAGCCAGCCCTCCCACCAGACGGTCCAGGATCAGCTCGAGGCGGCCTTGTCACGCTTTGCCGATCGCAAGGTGTCAACCCTGTGCGCCGGACGAACCGACGCTGGTGTTCACGGCCTGATGCAGGTCGTTCACTTCGATACGGCTGCAGAGCGCCCTGAACACGCCTGGGTTCGCGGCACCAATGCTTTTTTGCCCAAGGACATCGCGGTCCACTGGGCCCGCGTCGTACCGCAGGCTTTTCACTGCCGATCCAGCGCCACCTCCCGTCGTTATGCCTACCTGGTACTGGAATCGCCCGTACGGCCGAGTTTGGACACCGGGCGGGTCGGCTGGGCGTACGCACACCTGGACATGACGCGCATGCGTCAGGCTGCCGAGTTACTCAAAGGCGAGCACGATTTCACCTCGTTTCGCGCCAGCGCCTGTCAGGCGCATTCACCCGTGAAAAACCTGATGCACATCGGCATGAGCCAACACGGCGCCTATTGGCGCTTTGACTTTGAAGCCAATGCGTTTTTGCATCACATGATCCGCAACATCATGGGCTGCCTCATCATGATCGGAGACGGCCGGCGAGAGCCCGGATGGATTGAGTCTGTGTTGGCTGCGCGCGATCGGGATGCCGCCGCGCCAACCTTCAGCGCCGACGGGCTCTACTTTCTCGGGCCCCGCTATGACGCACAATGGGGTTTACCTGACAAAACGGCGCTGTTTGACAGCCTGCCGGGCTCGCCCTGGTCGGCTGTTTAGGCATCGCAACGCCGCGCGAGCCCCATCAGACCTCACCATGACGCATTCGGCCAGAACACGGATCAAGATTTGCGGACTCACCCGAGCTGCAGACGTGGACGCTGCCGTGCAGGCGGGCGTGGATGCCCTTGGTTTTGTGATGTATCCGAAAAGCGCTCGTCATATTCCCATTGAGCGCGCTGCCGAGCTGGCCCGACGCTTGCCACCCTTCGTGACGCCTGTTTTGCTCTTCGTAAATGAAGCTCCACAAGCCGTCATCGACCAGTGCGCCAAGATACCTGGCTGCATGATCCAGTTTCATGGCGACGAAACACCTGATCAATGCTGGCAGTCCAGCGGCCAAGGCCGGATCCCGTTTGTGCGCGCCGCACGAATTCCGATTGGGCCGGGGGCCAGCGCTTTCGATCTTTTAAAATATGTGCAAGATTTTTCTTCAGCACAGGCCATTTTGCTCGACGCCCATGTCGAGGGATTTGGCGGCGCAGGACAAACATTCGAATGGTCACAGCTGCCACCAAACGTCAACGCTCACCTCGTCTTGAGTGGTGGGCTCAACGCTGCCAACGTCACAGACGGCATTCAGCAGCTTAGAGCGCGCGGTAAGTCTTTGGCTGTTGACGTCAGCTCTGGCGTCGAAGTGGCTCATCAAAAAGGCATCAAAGACCCGGCCAAGATTGCTGAATTCGTCCGAGCTGTTCGCGCAGCCGACCTCTGAATTTAAGCCCGAAGCGCTTGCCCAGCATTCAACATGGGGCGCAGCCTCACATCGGCTGCCCCAATCTCAATCGACCGAACTGTTTTTGCATTGACCACTATGACTCCCTACCAGCAACCTGACCTGCGTGGCCATTTCGGCATCTACGGAGGCAGTTTTGTCTCCGAGACGCTGACGCATGCCATCAATGAGCTGAGAACGGCGTACGCCCGGTATCAGAACGACCCGCAATTTATCGCTGAGTTTGAAGACGAACTGGCGCATTTCGTCGGTCGGCCCTCGCCGATCTACCACGCTGCTCGCATGAGCCGCGAACAAGGCGGTGCCCAAATCTTCCTCAAGCGTGAAGACCTCAACCATACGGGCGCCCACAAAATCAACAACACCATCGGCCAGGCGATGCTGGCGCGTCGCATGGGTAAACCGCGTGTCATTGCAGAAACCGGTGCCGGACAGCATGGCGTGGCTACCGCCACGATTTGTGCCCGCTACGGCCTTGAATGCGTGGTCTACATGGGCAGTGAGGACGTCAAACGGCAGAGCCCCAACGTGTACCGCATGAAACTGCTCGGCGCCACCGTGGTACCGGTTGAATCGGGCAGCAAAACACTCAAAGATGCCTTGAACGAGGCCATGCGCGATTGGGTTGCCAACGTGGACAACACTTTTTACATCATCGGCACAGTGGCCGGACCGCACCCCTACCCCATGATGGTGCGTGACTTCCAAAGCGTGATCGGCCGTGAATCGTTGATGCAAATGCCCGACATGCTGCAACGGGCAGGTTGCACCAGCACCCAGCCGGATGCGGTGATCGCCTGCGTGGGCGGCGGCTCCAATGCCATGGGCATTTTTTACCCTTACATCCAGCAAACTGGCACCCGACTGATTGGCGTGGAAGCCGCAGGTGCCGGCATCGATACCGGGCGTCACTCTGCCAGTATCCAGCGTGGCACCCCTGGGGTCCTGCATGGCAACAGAACGTATGTCCTGCAAAATGACGACGGCCAGGTCACTGAAACCCACAGCATCAGCGCGGGCCTGGACTATCCTGGCGTGGGGCCTGAGCACGCCTACCTCAACGACATTGGTCGTGCGGAATATGTTGGCATCACCGACCAGCAGGCCCTCGAGGCCTTCCACTACCTGTGCCGCGCTGAGGGCATCATCCCGGCGCTGGAGTCCAGCCATGCCGTGGCTTATGGCATGCAGCTCGCTCGCAGCATGTCACCAAAGCAGTCCATCCTGATCAACCTGTCTGGCCGCGGCGACAAAGACATCGGCACGGTTGCAGACCTGTCCCAGGCCGACTTCTTCTGCCGGCCAAGTTGCCAGGGCCAGGCGGTTAAGGGCGGCGCAGGCCAAGCCCAGACTGTGAGGTTGGTGAAATGAGCAGGATTGCACAGACCTTCCAGCAGCTGCAGGCTAAAAACCGCAAGGCGCTCATTCCCTTTGTCACGGCCGGCTTTCCCTACCCCAATGTCACGCCCGAGCTCATGCACGCGATGGTTGAAGGCGGTGCCGACGTGATCGAGCTCGGTGTTCCCTTCTCAGACCCGAGCGCCGACGGACCGGTGATCCAGCAGGCCGGGGACCGTGCCTTGGCCAGCGGTGTCGGCTTGCAGCAGGTTCTCGACATGGTCAGCATCTTTCGAACGAAAGACGCCCGCACCCCGGTCGTCTTGATGGGTTACGCCAATCCGGTCGAAGCCTATAACCACAAACACAAAGGCCAGGTCTTCGCGCGCGATGCCGCCGCCGCCGGCGTGGACGGCGTGCTGATTGTTGACTATCCACCCGAGGAATGTGAAGCTTTTGCGGCCGATCTCAAAAGCCATGGTCTCGACCTGATCTTCCTGCTGGCCCCGACATCGACCGACGAGCGCATGAAGCAAGTTGGGGATCTGGCCAGCGGCTATGTCTACTACGTGTCGCTCAAAGGCGTGACCGGCTCGGGCGCGCTCGATGTGGCATCGGTCGAAGCGGTGCTGCCACGAATCCGTCGCCATGTCTCGGTGCCTGTCGGCGTTGGTTTTGGCATTCGAGACGCTCAGACCGCACAGACCATTGGCCGCGTAGCAGACGCCGTGGTGATCGGCAGTCGCATCATTCAGCTGATCGGCACACAAAGCCGGGACGCAGTGGGTAGCACCGCGCGCCAGTTTCTGACCGAAATCCGGTCGGCACTGGACGCATAATGGGCGCAACATCTGCCGCACCGAGGACGTGACTTGAAGGACTTGCACGATGAGTTGGCTTGAAAAATTATTGCCGCCCAAGATTCAACACACCAGCCCTGACAAGCGGCGTAGTGTGCCCGAAGGCTTGTGGATCAAGTGCCCGGCCTGCGAAACCGTGCTCTACACATCGGATCTCGAGCAGAACCAGAATGTTTGTCCGGGCTGCGGACACCATCACCGCATCGGCGCCCGCGCCCGGCTGAATGCTTTTCTGGACGGCGAAGGCCGTTACGAAATTGGCCAGGAAGTGCTCCCGGTCGACGCGCTGAAATTCAAGGACAGTCGCAAATATCCAGAGCGCCTGAAGGAGGCGCTTGAAAACACCAATGAGACCGACGCCTTGATCGTGATGGGCGGCTCCGTGATGGGCATCAGCCTGGTGGCCGCTTGCTTCGAGTTTGAATTCATGGGCGGCAGCATGGGCTCGGTGGTTGGCGAGCGCTTTGTTCGAGGGGTGCATACCGCCATTGAGCAGCGGGTTCCCTTTGTCTGCTTCACCGCCACCGGGGGTGCGCGCATGCAGGAGGGCTTGCTCAGCCTGATGCAAATGGCCAAAACCAATGCCGCCCTAACACGTCTGGCCGGAAAAGGCCTGCCCTACATTAGCGTGTTGACCGATCCGACCATGGGTGGCGTGAGCGCCAGCTTCGCGTTTTTGGGCGATGTGGTCATCGCCGAGCCCAAGGCTTTGGTCGGCTTTGCAGGTCCGCGCGTGATTGAATCCACGGTACGGGTGAAGTTGCCCGAAGGCTTTCAACGCTCCGAGTTCTTACAAACCAAGGGGGCGGTCGATCTCATTTGTGATCGGAAAAATCTGCGCCCGACCATCGCCCGGCTGCTGGCCATGCTCACACACCAAAGTGAAGATGCGCTGACCTGATGGCATCAGGGTTGGGCCCAGATACGGGGCCGGGCGCAAGCCCTAGAAAGCGCCTAGCACGCTGGCCTGCAGGTGGCCGATCACGATGGCAGCGACCTGCAACATTACAAGCAGCACCAAGGCCGAAAGGTCCACACCGCCGATCAGGGGAACCCAGCGACGCAATGGCCTGAGCCAGGGGCTAACCAAACGGTCGAGCAGGTTCGACAGGACCGAATGGGTTTGAACCCAGGACAGCACGGCATACACAACGACCAGAATCGTCATGCCGGTGACAAGCAGCCGCGCCAGGCCGAACAAAGCCAGTATGGGTAGAACCGCAAACCCCGCGGCGCGGCCCGCCAGCAGCCACAACAGTACGAAAGCCAGCAGTTGCAAAGCGTAGGCTGCGACCAGACTAGCTGTATCAAGAACTCCCACAGGGGGAAAGATGCGCCGAAGTGGCAGGACCAGCCAGTCGGTCAAAGCCATCACGAAGGGACCCAGCGGGTTGCCCGAGCGGGCGTACAAGGGCATGCGCACCCATTGCATATACAAACGCAGCAAACAGGCGCCGCCCACAAAGCCGGCGACCAGATCCAGTAACAACGAGAAAATCTGGTAAATCATCGCTCCACCTCAAGCCAGAATCAGCCCAATCATAGTCCAGCGTCCCTTCTAAAATAGTGGGCTTGCCTGTCTAAACCAAACCATTGAACCGCATGTCAATCGCTGAAACACCTACACCTTTGCACGACGAGAATCAGTTGATTGCTGAGCGTCGCGAGAAGCTCAAAGCCCTGCGTCAAGCACAGGCCGATGGCAAAGGCGTGGCCTTTCCGAATGATTTCAAGCCCGCAGACCAGGCCGCGGCCCTGTTTGACGCCCATGCCGGTCAGACCCCAGAGGGCCTGCGCGAGCAAGGCGCCGCAGCACGCGTGGCTGGGCGAATGATGCTCAAGCGGGTCATGGGCAAAGCCAGCTTTGCCACGCTTCAAGACAGCACGGGCCGCATTCAAATCTACATCAAGGGCGAAGACGTCGGCGAAGAGGTCTACGCCAGCTTCAAGCATTGGGACCTGGGCGACATTGTTGGCGCCGAAGGCGTGCTGTTCAAAACCAAAACCGGGGAACTGTCGATCCACGCCAGCCAAATTCGGCTGCTGACCAAAAGCCTTCGCCCGATGCCCGACAAATTCCACGGCATGGCCGATCAGGAACTGAAATATCGCCAGCGCTATGTTGACCTGATGACCGACGAGAAAGCCAGATCGCGTTTTGTGGCGCGCAGCAAAGCGATTTCGGCGATCAGGGAATTCATGGTGTCGCATCAGTTTCTTGAGGTCGAAACGCCCATGCTCCAGCCGATTCCGGGTGGCGCCAATGCCCGCCCGTTCATGACGCACCACAATGCGCTCGATCAGGAAATGTTTTTACGCATTGCGCCGGAGCTCTATCTCAAGCGCCTGGTCGTGGGCGGCTTTGACCGCGTGTTTGAAATCAACCGCAATTTCCGCAACGAGGGCATCAGCGTCAGGCACAACCCAGAATTCACGATGATGGAGTTTTACGCGGCCTACTGGGACTACCAGGACCTGATGACCTTCACCGAGGCTTTGGTCCGGGATGCGGCGCTGAAAACGGCTGGCTCCTTGCAGCTCACCTACGCAGGTCAGGCCGTTGACCTGGCTGCGCCCTTTCAGCGGCTCACGATTCACGAAGCGATTTGCAAATACTCGGAAGCGGGTCAAGCGCTGGAGGGCAGCGATCGCCTCAAGGTAGACGATGCCGCCTGGCTGACCAACGCCTTGCGCAAACTCGGGCTGACAGAAGCCAAACACCAGCTCTCCAAACGATCACTGGCCGCCCTGCAGGTCCTGTACTTTGAAGAAACGGTCGAAGAAAAGCTGTGGCAACCCACCTTTATTTGTGAGCACCCGGTCGAAATATCACCGCTGGCGCGCGAAAGCGACCGCCGACCGGGCGTCACCGAGCGCTTCGAGCTCTACGTTACCGGGCGCGAATTTGGCAACGGCTTTAGCGAGCTCAACGATGCCGAGGAGCAGGCGGCACGATTCCAGGCGCAAGTCACAGCCAAAGATGGTGGCGACGACGAAGCCATGTACTTTGATCATGACTTTGTGCGTGCGCTGGAATACGGCATGCCCCCCACGGGTGGCTGCGGCGTCGGCATTGACCGCCTGATGATGCTGCTGACAGATAGCCCCAGCATCCGCGATGTGATCTTGTTTCCGGCGCTACGCAGGGAATCCACGGCCTGAGCCTTCGCGGGCTACGCCGCCTGTGCTCACAACCGGTCGCAGAACGTGCTCCAGCCGATACGCTGGGCGTCTAGCGCACAAAAAGCTTGAGCAAGCGCTCAATCAGCCGCCCATACGGCGGCCAGAACAGTCGCGTCGTATCCACAGGTGACTGATAAAAAACCGGGCGCATCTGGGAAAACGTCGAAAAGCCTGCGAAGCCCTGCGCCTGACCCATGCCTGATGCGCCGACACCACCAAACGGAAGATCGTTTTGTGCCACGTGGAACAAGGCATTGTTCACCGACACGCCACCAGACCTCACGCGATCCAGCAAGTCTTGCACGGTTTGCTTGTCATGACTAAAGGGATACATGGCCAGTGGGCGCTCGCCCGAGTTAATGTCGTCAACCACCTCCTGCAAATCTGAATAGGTTCTGATCGGCAGGATAGGCCCGAAAATTTCCTCGCGCATCAGCGTGCAATGGTCGGGCGCATTCAAGACCAGGTGCGGTACCATTTTTTTACTGGGCACATCCGTGGCCGGGCCATCTAGCAACGGGATCACAGTGGCACCGGCCAAGCGGGCCTCCTCCAGCGCATGCACCAGGCGGTCAAACGCATGGCCTGTGATGATGGCGGTGTAGTCCGGCGAATTCAGCGCACCGTACCGGCGACGAACAAAATTGCTTGCCTCCGCGACAAATAGGTCTACCGCACTGCGGGCAAGCCAGACATGATTGACCGAGACACAAACCTGTCCTGCATTGAGCAGCTTTACAAACATGATGCGCCGAGCAGCCACATCAACCGGAAAATCCGGGCAAACAATTGCCGGCGTCCTGCCACCAAGCTCCAAGGTCACAGGGCACAGGTTTTCTGCCGCGGCGCGCATGACCAAGCGACCCACCCGACTTGACCCCGTGAAAAACAAATGGTCAAACTTCAGGCGAGCGAACTGCGCCCCGACGTCGCCCGACTCTGCAAAAAACTGGATCAGGTCTGGCTCGAAGTACTGCGGCAGTCGGGTGCGCAACAGTTCGCACAGATGCGGTGAATGCTCGCTCATCTTCACCATCGCCCGGTTGCCTGCTGCCAGAGCCGAGGTGAGCGGGCCAAAGCTCAAAAACAGTGGAAAGTTCCACGGAACGATGATGCCCACCACGCCCAGGGGCTGCGGCAAAACCCTGTTTCGCGCCAGCGGAAACAGTCGCCAATCGACACGCCGTCTCTGTGGCCGCATCCAGCGCCTCAGGTTTCCGATCGCATGGTCCAGGCCCAGGAGTGTGGGCATGATGTCGCTCATCAGCGTTTCATGGCGTGAGCGGTGGCCAAAGTCTTTGGCGATCGCCTCACAGATGGCATTCTGATGGGTCACCACAAAACGCCGAAGCTTGTGGAGGTTTTGGCGCCGTTGCATCAAACCCGGCGCTGGCTGCTCCAGGAAGGCTTGTCTTTGCAGCGTCAAGACTCGGTTGAGGTCTGCCATGGGAATGCTCTCTGAAAGGGACTCAAAAGCGGGTGGTGACGCCGCCAGAGCGTATCTTATTTCCAGTGGACTTGGGGCCTAGATGGATGCAACTTGGAGCGATGCACAGATGATCCGCGCCCCTGGATGAAGCCCAGATTTGGCCGCCAGGCCACATTCTTTAACGCTGACAAAGCACCAGCGCGATACCGCCAAAAGCCTTGGCACTGGCGCCAAACGCCCATCGCAGCATCAGCCGCGGAATCATCAGTAAGAGTGCGTCCACCCCGCATCATCAACGCCCGGTGCACCAGGGTCTGCGGCGCATCAGCAAGAAGGCAACTAGGCAGTACTCGGGCTGCGTAGTCGCCTGACCAACTGCATCCCTATGGCCAAGGCCACAAAACCAAAGCCGATGATGTCTGAGGCCAGTGAGGGGTACACCAGGGTAAATCCCGCGATGATCAACATCCAACGTTCAAGCAGGTTGGTCTTGAGAATCGCCCAGCCTTGAAAGCCAGCCGCCAAAGCCGCAATACCGACTGCGGCTGTAAACGTCACCTCTGCGATGGACAGCCAGTCGGCACCAGCCAAGGCCTTGGTCGAGCCCATCAACAACAAGCCCTGACCCGATGGATCCAGCACGAACATAAACGGCACCAGGAAGGCTGGAACGGTGTACTTCCAGCATTGCATCGTGGTTTTGTACGGGTCCCCACCGGTAATGGCTGCTGCGGCGAAGGGAGACAAAGCCGTTGGCGGAGACACCTCTGAGAGCACCGCGTAGTAGAAGATGAACATATGGGCTGCAAAGTCAGGCACACCCAGCTTGATTAAAGCGGGCGCCGCAATCACGGCACAAATAATGTACGACGCCGTCACCGGCACTGCCAAGCCAACAATCCAAACCACCAAAGAGGTGTAGATCGCCGTCAGGAGCAAGGAGCCGCCGGCGTAATCAATCACGATCGAACTGAACTTCAGCCCCAGGCCGGTCAGGGTCACAACCCCAACGATGATCCCCGCGCCGGCACAGGTAGCTGCCACGTTGATCATGCCGATCGATCCCGCCTCCATCGCCTTGATGAAGGGCGACTTGAAAATCAATGGGATCAAGGGTCCCTTGCCACGGAACAGGTCGTAGGAAAACAGTGATGTGTCGCTGCGCAAAAAGCTGGTGACGAAGGAAACGACCGTGGCCCAAAACACAGACAGCACGGGCGAGAAGCCCATCAGCATGAACGCAATGATCGAGATCAGCGACAGGAAGTGGTACCAGTAATGCCGCGTCAAATTCCAAACAGTGTCGACCTTCCCAATGTCGAGGTTGCCCATGTGGTACTTGCGGGCATCAATCTCAACCATCAGGAACAGCGCCAGATAAAACAGCAGCGTCGGGATGCAGGCCATCAACAGAACATCAAGATAGGAGATCTTGAGGAACTCGGCGATCAGAAAAGCCGCCGCACCCAACACAGGCGGCGAGATGATGGCACCCAGTCCGCCCGCAGAGAGCAAGCCGCCGGCGGCATTGCGCTCATAACCCGCTTTGGACAGCATCGGGTACGCCACGGCACCCAGCGTCACTGTCGTGGCAACGCCTGAGCCTGAGGGCCCACCCAACAGGAAAGAGGCCAAGACCACCGTGCGGCCCGCGCCAGTTGGTTTGCCACCCATGGCCGCGAACGAAAAATCAATGTAAAACTTTCCCGCGCCGGAGTACTGCAAGAAAGCGCCAAAAATAGTGAACAGAATAATCAGCGAGGACGATACGTCAACAGCCACACCGTATATGCCCTCGAGCGTCATGTACATGTGCCCAACCAGACGTCCCACCTCGTAGCCCTTATGGGTCCAGGGCGCTGGCAAATAAGCCCCAAACAGCGCGTAAAGAACGAAGGCGAAGGTGATCACCGGCATGATCCAGCCGTTCGTTCGGCGCATCACCTCCATCACCATGGCCATCAAGGCAATACCGAAAAAGATATCCCAGTCGTTGGGCATGGTATTGCGGTCGGTGAAATCGTCACCGCCCTGAATCAGATAGGCAGCCACCGCGACCGAGAGCAAGGCCAGCCCCCAGTCCCACCACATGATTCGGTGCCTGTAACGCTGCGCCACGGGAAAAACCAGGAATGCGATGAACAGCACCATTGCCACATGCAGGGGACGCAAGGTTTGCGTCGGAACAATGCCGTAAGCCGTGTACAGATGGAAAGCGGACATCGCCACGGCAGCGAACGTGATGAACGCGGAGAGCACGCCGCTGAGCTTATTGGCCGCGCCCTCTTCCTCTTCGATAAATTCCTCGGCTTTTTTCAGAGCCTCTTCGCTGATCACAGCGTCTTGGTCTGAATCCGATTTTCTGTTTTCTGTCATGAATGCAATGCCATCAGGGCCGGGGCCTGCAAGCCCCAAGCAAATGAAAAAAACCCCGCTGGGCAGCGGGGTTGTTTCAGGTCAGCGTCTTAGTTGATCTTGACGCCGCGCTCCGCGAAATACTTCACAGCACCCGGGTGGAACGGAATAGGCGATGCAGCCGCCTTCTGGTTCTCGAGCAGGAAGTTACGCGCCTCTTTGTGGACCGCGATCAGGTCGTCACGCTTGTCAAAAATGGTCTTGACAATGTTGTAGGCCGTCTTGTCATCCATGCTGGCGTTGGCCACCAAAATATTCATCACCGTTGCCTGCTTGTTATCAGCAGCCATGCCACTGTAGGTGGCTTTCGGAATGCTGTCTTCGACATAAAGGTTGCCGTACTTCTTGTTCATAGCGGGAACCAGCTCGGTGTGATCAACCATGCGGATTTTGGTGCCGGGCGTATTGGCCAAATCGGTCACAGCAGCGGTGGGCAAACCACCCACCCAGAAGAACGCGTCGATCTTGCCGTCCTTAATGGCATTGACCGACTCCGAAGCGCCCAGGCGCTCACGCTTCATGTCTTTGTCTTTGTCCAAGCCCGCCGCCTCAATGACGCGAAACGCCATCACTTCGGTCGCGCTGCCCGGCGAGCCGGTAGACACGCGCTTGCCTTTGAGGTCGCCAATCTTGTTCACACCACGGCCCTCGACCGACACCACATGCATGCGGTTCGGATACAAAATCATCAGCGTGCGCACGGGGATCTTGTTGCCGGCAAACTTGCCCTGGCCGTTGAAGGCATCCAGGCTGGCGTCCACCATGGACAAACCAATGTAAGGCTTGCCACTACCGACCAATTTGAGGTTGTCGACCGAGCCACCGGTCACTTCGGCCGTGGCCTCCATGCCCGCAACATGCTTGGACAGGGCTGCTGCAATGCCACCGCCCATGGGGTAGTAGACCCCACCGGTACCACCGGTGCCGATCGAAAGATTGATTTTGTCCTGCGCCACCACGGGGGCAGAAACGGCAACGAGAGCCGCCAAACTAACAGATTGAAAGAATCGCTTCATTGTTGTCTCCTGGTTATCGAATAAGGAACTTTTGGTGCGGAATAGCGCATGGCCAAACCGATCTCAAACCATTATACAAACCCACTTTCGTTCAGCCGCGCATCACTTTTTTTCTTTGGACTTCAGCTTCAAGCCATCTCCATTCGAGCCAAAAAAGAAAAAGCCCTGCGCGGGCGCCACAAACCTTGGTGGGAGTTTTTCGGGTCCAGTCGGCACGACAAATGTGCAGCGGGCACCGCTTGCACCGCGCTTCGCTAAGCCGTCGCCAAACGGCCCGCCAGACCAAGGCAAACATCAAGCCGGGTTCGGTAAAAACAAGGCCTGCAAATCGTTCAAAAAATCAAAGCCTTTTGCTGTGGGCTGGATTCGACCGCCGGATCGCTCCAGAAGCCCCAGCCCAGCCGCTTTGGCAAGGGCAGCCTCGATCGCGCTCAGCGGCAAACCGGTGCGCTGCTTGAACAGATCCAGATCAATGCCGTCTGCCAGTCGCAGAGCATTGAGCATGAACTCAAAAGGCAAATCCTTGCGGGTTACGTCTTGCTCTGAGGCGATGGGCGTCTTGGCCGATGCGCCCCGCAGGTAGGCCTGCGGGTCCCGCAGGCGAACCTGTCTGACCACCCGATGGGCAAAACTGAGTTTGCTGTGCGCGCCCGCGCCGATGCCCAAATAATCACCAAATTGCCAGTAGTTTTGGTTGTGCCGGGACCGATGCCCGCGCAGACTGTAAGCCGAGACTTCGTAACGGCTATAACCCTGGCCCAGCGTGATGTCGGTGATCAGGTCGAGCATCTGTGCGCAGCTGTCGTCGTCGGGCAAGATGGGTGGATATTTGGCGAAGTAGGTGTTGGGCTCGATGGTCAGGTGGTAGACCGAAAGATGCGGCGGCTGGAAGGACAGCGCTGTCTGCACATCAGTGGCCAAGTCGTCCAGGGATTGCCCAGGCAGGCCGTACATCAGATCAAGATTAAAGGTATCAAACACCTGCTGCGCCTCTTGCGCAGCCGCGCGCGCCTGTGCGCTGTCGTGGACTCTGCCCAGGGATCTGAGCTGGGTATCACTAAAACTTTGAACGCCCAGCGACAGTCGGTTCACGCCTGCTTGACGAAAGGCCTTGAAACGATCTGCCTCGAAGGTGCCCGGGTTTGCTTCCAGCGTGATTTCGCAGTCCCCCACCAAGGGCAGCCTGGCACGTACGGCGCCAAGCAGCTGGTCAATGGCCTGGGGCGAAAACAGGCTGGGCGTGCCGCCACCCATGAAGATACTTTGTACAGAACGCCCCCAGACCAGGGGCAGCGAGAGGTCTAGGTCCGCAATCAGCGCGTCCACATAGGCCTGCTCCGGCACGCTGCTGCCTTGGGCCGCATGCGAATTGAAATCGCAGTAGGGGCATTTGCGCACACACCATGGGAAGTGCACATACAAGGCCAATGGCGGTGGTGCCAAGAGCTGCAGCGTGCCCGATCGGTTGTAGTGCCTCAGCTCAGATGGCGCTAAACCTTGGGCGGGCGAACCGACGCCCAACAGCTGCACCGAGTTCATGACGATGTCGTAGCTGTCAGTGACCAGGCCTCGCGCATCATCGCAACCATGGCCTGAGCCGCCCGACCACGGTGGCTGTACGCGTATTTGAGCTCCGGCGCCATTTGGGCAAAGGTCTGGCCAAGTTCCGCAATAAACATCACCGGGTCAAAGCCGAATCCGTGCGTACCCACAGGCTTTTGCGCAATCTCACCCACGACGCGGCCCACAGCCACCAGCGGCTGCGGGTCATCTGCACTGCGCAGCGCGACCAGTGTGCTCACCATTGACGCACGCCGGTTTGAAATGCCTCGCATCTGCTCGAGAAGTGCCTTGACATTGTTGGCATCTCCCTTGGGATAGCCGAACTGGGTGGCATAAAACGCGGTCTGCACGCCCGGCTGACCACCGAAGGCATCAACGCACAAGCCCGCGTCATCAGCCATCGCAGGCAGTCCGCTCAATGCAGCGGCATGGCGCGCTTTGACCAGTGCATTCTCAACAAAGGTGTGAAAGGGCTCGTCTGCTTCGGTGATGCCGAGTGCCGCCTGATTCAACAAAGTTAGGCCCAGCGGTGCAAACATCGCCTGCAACTCAGCGAGCTTACCCGGGTTGCCAGAAGCCAGTACCAGCTTCATCGCGCGTTCATCAAGCCTTTGCGCCGGCATCACGCGCTCAGGGCAGCATGTTGGTGACGTACCAACTGCGCGATGCCTTTCTCAGCCAACGTCAGCAATTCATCGAGCTCGCGTCGGCTAAAGGCCAAGCCCTCCGCGGTCCCCTGCACTTCGACAAAATGACCCGAAGCAGTCATGACGACGTTCATATCCGTGTCGCAGCGCACATCCTCGGCATAGTCCAGGTCCAGCACAGGCGTGCTGCCCAGCATGCCGACCGACACAGCCGCCACTGCCTCGCGAATGGGAGAGGCTGACAACACGCCCTGCTGCAGCAACCAGCTCACAGCATCATGCGCTGCAATGAACGCGCCCGTGATCGACGCCGTACGTGTGCCGCCATCGGCTTGGAGCACATCGCAGTCCAGATGGATCGTGCGCTCACCAAGCGCCTTCAGATCAAAGACCGCTCGCAAGGACCGGCCAATTAATCTTTGGATTTCCTGCGTACGACCCGACTGCTTTCCCCGCGCGGCCTCGCGGTCGCTGCGCGTATGCGTCGCTCGGGGCAACATACCGTATTCGGCCGTTACCCAGCCCTCTGCACGGCCCCGCTGATGTGGCGGCACTTTCTCCTCAACCGAAGCGGTGCACAAAACCCGGGTTTGGCCGAATTCAATCAGCACCGAACCCTCGGCGTGCATGGTGAATTGACGGGTAACGCGTATCGTCCGAAGCGAATCGGCCGCGCGGCCTTCTGATCGACTGAGTGATGACATTGGTCTGAAACCTCTTAAGTTGCGGTGGTGGCCAGGTGCACGATCACGCCAGCCCAGCGGAAACTCGCCCAGCGCCCACTAGGGCGAGACAAGTGACATATTTTGTCGGCTCGTAGGCAGAAAATCATCTTGCTCGGGCCAGGCCAGCACGATACAGCTTGCGTTGTCACCGCTAGGGCCACCCCTGCGAACCGCTTGCTCAACCAGCAGGGGAACCGCCTCATCGACTGGCTTGCTCTGCAGAGAACTGATCAAACTCGCTTCTTCAATGACAGACCAAACCCCGTCTGAACACAACATGATCTGATCGCCGGGTCGAAGCCCAACCGGTCCGGCAACATTGAAGGTGGGCCGGCTGTCTGAGCCAATGCAGGTGAACAAGGCATTGCGGTAGGCAGGCAATGAGCTCGCGGGCTCACGCCCCAGTTGCCGATCGCGCTCCAAAAGCGAATGGTCCAGCGTGCGTGCATACACCGCGCGCTGTCGGAAAAGGTACAGCCGCGAATCCCCACAGTGGATCCAGGTGATCTGCCCGTCTTGAACCACCGCGGCAACCAGGGTGGTACGTGGCGAGTCAGGCAGGTTCTCAGTACGCGCAAAACGCACCAACTGCTCATTGGCTTCAAGCAAACCATTTTGCAAAAAGAGGGCTACATCCGGCAACCGTGGCCGGGCACTGGCCTCAAAGAGATCAACCATCACATTGATCGCCAGCCGCGAGGCGACTTCCCCCTTGGGATGGCCACCCATGCCATCAGCCAGGAGCAGCAGCACGGCGGCATCAGAGTGGACATGGGCGACGCTGTCCTCATTGACCCGGCGACCACCGATCTGACTGTCCTGGGCGACCGAGTACCTCATGAATGCTGCTTGCCAAACTGCGTCACCCGCAACGCAACCTTTTTGGTCTCATTAACCACATTGTCCAGTTGCAGCCGCATCTTGTCGCCCAGGCTCAGCTTGGTGTAGCGCAGTTCCTGAACAGCGCTGAGTTCCTTTTGCAAAACAAAGACGGACTGCGGTCTTTTGGACGGCTCCAGTGCCATGCACCACTGAACGATCTCAATGAGATTGTCGGAATAAGTTCCTCGCATCCGCTTAAGGGAAACGGACATGCGGTCATTGTCTGAGCGCTGTGTAGCCTCATTGGGCGGGTAACCCTGCATGCAGGCATACATACAAGCGCCAATGGCGTAAATGTCGGTCCAGGGCCCCATCATGCCGTCACGGCGATACATTTCCGGCGCTGCAAAACCAGGGGTGTACATCGGCCGCACGAAATTTCCCTCTTTGCTCAGCACCTCTCGGGCCGCACCAAAATCAATCAGCACCGAGCGGTTGTCATCCGTGATGAAGATATTGGCGGGTTTGATATCAAGGTGCAGCATCTTGTGCTGGTGCACGATACGCAGGCCCCGCAAAATTTCATCGAAGAGCGAGCGAATCGTGGATTCCCGGAGAATTTTTTCAGCTTTCTGCTCACGCGCCACGATGATGAAGTCCTGCAGGCTCGCGCCTTCCAGGTAGTTCATCACCATGTACACCGTCTCGTTTTCTCGCAAAAAATTCAGAACAGCGACGACCGAGGGGTGAGAAATCTGGGCCAGCGATCGGCCTTCCTCAAAAAAACTCTTCAGGCCAAGACGGTACAGCGACAACTTTTCAGGGGGAACCTGCGGCAAAAGCGAACCAGCCTCGCGGGTTGCCAGGGACGCAGGAATGTATTCCTTGATGGCAACCAGTTCTTCATTAGCACCCACAGCCTTGTAGACAACACCAAACCCGCCAGAGGCCACCTTCTCGACGATGCGATAGCCACCGATCATGGTGCCGGCGGGCAAGGGTGAGGGCTTGTTTTTGGCCATGCTCCGAAGGGCGCGCGCTCCACAGCGTCTGTAACCGCGTTATTCTTGAACCCAACACAGGTTCAGAAAGGCTCTATGGCAGTTTACAGCATGACCGGCTATGCAAGCCGTCAATCTAGTACCACCCAAGGCGACGATCAGTCCGCAGCATCGGGTGAAGTCTCAGGGCGCATCGAGCTCGAAATTCGCTCGGTTAACAGCCGCTTCCTGGACCTGACTTTTCGCCTGCCCGACGAGCTGCGTGCCCATGAGCCCTGGCTGCGCGATTTGCTTCGAAAAAACATCCGCCGTGGCAAGGTCGAGGTGCGTGCGCAAATTCACCGGGACCAGGAGCAGCTCCTGCAAGCCCCCTCGCCTGCACTGTTACAAAAACTAGGCACCTTGCAAGCGCAGGTGGCCGGATGGCTACCCGAAGCCTCACCGCTGACGACGGCGGATATTCTTCGTCTGGGTACATCTCATCAGCCGGGTCCAACCGACCGGAGCGACGAATTACGCGCACTGGCTCAGGCCACGCTCAAACAGTTCTTGAGCGCGCGCCAGCGCGAAGGCGCCAGCCTTGCGAGCGTGATGATTGAAAAAATTGAGCAGCTGCGCGCACTGGGCCAAAAAGCGCAGCCCATGATCCCGCAGGTCATCGAACAGCAAAGGCAACGTTTTTTAGAGCGATGGCGCGAAGCCTTGGCGCAGACCGGTACGCCAGAGTCTGGCAACGACCTCCCAGAGCGCGGCCTGGCAGAACTGACTGCCTATGCGATCCGAATCGATGTGGACGAGGAACTCGCCCGCCTGCAGGCACACCTGGACGAATCGACTCGACTGCTTCAACGCGGTGGCGAAATTGGCAAGCGCCTGGAATTTTTGATTCAGGAGCTTCACCGAGAAGCCAACACGCTGGGCTCCAAGTCGACTGCCCTGGAGATGACCCAGATTGCCCTGGACATGAAAGTTCTGATAGAGCAACTCAGAGAGCAGGTTCAAAACATAGAATAGAGGCTCGTTGTGACCTCTTCGAATGGACTACCCTGGCAATCTCTTTGTGGTCGCCGCCCCTAGCGGGGCTGGCAAATCCAGCTTGGTCAAGGCCTTGTTGGAGCTTGACTCCCATATTCAGTTGTCGGTCTCGCACACGACCCGTGCACCGCGAGGGCAGGAAAAACACGGGCGCGACTACTTTTTTGTGTCGGAACCCGAATTCGACCAACTGGTTAAGGCCGACGCCTTTGTCGAATGGGCTCATGTACACAACCACCGTTATGGCACATCCAAAAAAGTCATCGAAGAGCGCATGGCTGTCGGCGCAGACGTGATCCTTGAAATTGACTACCAGGGCGCGCTACAAATCAAACAGATCTTCGCCAATGCGGTTACCGTCTTCATCCTGCCGCCGAGCTGGGAAGAACTCAGGCTGCGCCTGGAGCGCCGGGGCGAAGACAGTGCAGGGGTGATTGAGACCCGCTTAGCCAATGCGGCGCGGGAAGTCAAACAGTCTACAAACTTCGACTTCGTTATAATTAATGAATCGTTCGAGCGGGCGTTGTTTGACCTCAAAACCATCGTTCACTCGCAGCGCTTGAAGTACCTGGCGCAGCGCCGCGCCAAAGCAACAACCTTCTCGGCACTGGACATCGACTAGTGCTCGCCAACACATCTGCGGAGTAAACATGGCCCGAATAACTGTTGAAGACTGCCTGAGTCAGGTCCCCAATCGTTTCCAGCTGGTGCTGGCTGCGGCTTACCGCGCCCGTATGCTCAGCCAGGGTCATGCCCCCAAGGTGGACAGCAAAAACAAACCGGGCGTCACGGCCCTGCGCGAAATCGCAGCTGGAAAAATCGGCCTGGAAATGCTCAAAAAAGTCCCCGTCTGAGGCGGCACAACTGTCTATGAAAAGCACCGCTGGCGGTGCTTTTTTTATACCCGGGGCATAAGGCGGGGACTCACGCGCTATATTTGAGACATGCGCGTGTCAACAGAAAGCAAAAAAACCAAGTCCAGTGCGGCCCCAGTTGCCAGGCGCGCATCGTCCAGGCGTGCGCAGGCCAACGCTGCGGCCGCCAGCTTTGACCGCTTGCTGCAAAAACTGGATTACTTGTCGCCAGCGGACGTTGCCCTGGTGCGGGAAGCCTACCGATTCGCAGACGAAGCACATCTCGGGCAGCTGCGCAACAGTGGTGAACCGTACATCACCCACCCCATCGCCGTTGCCGCCCAATGTGCCGAATGGCGGCTGGATGCCCAGGGCTTAATGGCCGCCCTGCTGCACGATGCCATGGAAGACTGCGGCATCACCAAAATCGATTTGATCGAGCGATTCGGACCCTCTGTGGCTGAACTGGTCGATGGCCTGACCAAGCTTGACAAGCTGCACTTCACAACGCGCGAGGAAAACCAGGCCGAATCCTTTCGCAAGATGCTGCTGGCGATGTCAAGAGATGTTCGGGTGATCCTCATCAAGCTGGCCGACCGAACACACAATATGCGTACCCTGTCGGAATCGCCGTCTAACAAATGGGCGCGCATTGCCAACGAGACGCTGGAAATCTACGCACCGATCGCGCATCGGCTCGGTTTGAATGTGGTCTACCACGAGCTGCAGGACCATGCGTTCAAACACTTAAGACCCTGGCGTTACGCCACCCTGGAAAAAGCTGTTGGCAAAGCGCGGGGCCGGCGGCGCGATCTGATTCAAAAGGTCAAGGCAGACCTGGAAGCCCTGTTCGCCGAGCATCACCTGAAAGTGGATATCAGCGGACGCGAGAAGACGGTTTATTCCATTTATCGAAAAATGACCGAAAAAAGCCTGAGCTTTGCCCAGGTGAACGATATCTATGGTTTTCGCATCATTGTTCCGCGTCTGATTGATTGCTACACGGCCATGGGACTTTTGCACCAGCTCTATAAGCCGGTTCCCGGTCGCTTCAAAGACCATATCGCTATCAGCAAAGTCAACGGCTATCAGTCACTGCACACCACGCTTGTTGGCCCCTCGGGCATCAACATCGAATTTCAATTGCGCACCCAACCGATGCACCTGGTAGCAGAAACCGGGGTCGCAGCGCACTGGCTCTATAAGGAAGCCGCTCTGGACGGCGGCGACCCTGCCGAGCGCACCAATGCAACCTGGATGCAGTCTCTTCTCGACATTCAAAACGAAACCAGGGACGCTGCCGAGTTCTGGGACCATGTCAAGGTTGACCTCTATCCCGACGCGGTATACGTGTTCACGCCTAAGAGCCAGATCTTGTCCCTGCCCCGCGGCGCCACCGCTATTGACTTTGCTTATGCGATTCACAGCAGCGTGGGTGATCACACCATCTCCGTCAGGATCAACAACGAGGAGTCTGCACTGCGCACCGAGCTTCACAACGGTGACGTGGTTGAGATCAGCACCGATCCCAAATCGCATCCCAAGCCCGCTTGGCTGGGGTTTGCGAAGACCGCCAGAGCGCGCTCGAAGATCCGCCAACACCTGAAGACCTTGGCTCATTCCGAGTCGCAGGCCATGGGTATTCGGATGTTGACGACCGCGCTACGCGCCGAAGGGATTCGCAATCTACCCGGCGACGATCAGGCTTCTTCGCAAGTCTGGGACAAACTGCTGCAGTTCACCGGCAACCGAGACCGCGGGGAACTGCTGGTCGACATCGGTCTGGGCAAGCGCATGGCCGGTATCGTGGCCAAACGCCTGGTGCAACTGATGGCCGAGTCCGGTGTCCGGCCTGATGCCATTTTGCTGTCACAAGCGCGCTTCGGCGAAGAAGAGCCTGTGGGGCCGTCGACAATTTTTGTTGACGGCAGCGAAGGCAGCTCTGTTCAATTCGGGGAATGTTGCCGCCCCGTTCCCGAGGATACGATTGTTGGCTATCTTGGACATGGGGAGGGCCTGACCATCCACACCGCTGATTGCGCTGTGGCCAAGAAACTGCAACGCAGAAGCCAGGAGCGTTTTATCGGCGTGGGTTGGTCTGAGGAGCCCGCACGCACGTTTGAGCCCGGCATTGTGGTGACGGTCAACAACGGCAAAGGTGTGTTGGCCAAGGTCGCGGGCGTTCTGGCCTCGGGGGAAGTCGACATCACGCACATCAACATGCCCGACATCGCCTCGCGCGGGCCCATCGACCTGCGTTTTTTAATTGAGGTGCGCCACCGACGCCACCTGAGTACGGTCTTGAAGACCCTGCGCCATAACCCGGTTGTGTTACGCGCGGTGCGCTCCAAGGACGCCAGCCGACCTGGAGCGGCTAAAAGCGCGAATAGCTGACCGCCAGCACCTCAATGCTGATCACGCCAGAGGGCGTCTTCAGGCTTAATTCATCACCCACCCTGCTTTTCAACAAGACCCGCGCGATCGGCGAAATCCAACTCACCTCCTGCTGGGCGCTATTGGCCTCGTCGATACCCAGGATCGACACCGAACGTTCTGTCTGACCGTCTTCCAGATAAGTCACAGTCGCCCCAAAAAAAACCTGGTCCGATCCGAGATGGACCGACGGGTCCACAACCTCCGCGATTTCGAGTCGCTTGGTTAAAAAGCGCAGGCGCCGGTCGATTTCGCGCAGGCGCCGTTTGCCATACAAATAGTCACCGTTCTCGGACCGGTCGCCATTGCTCGCAGCCCAATGCACCAACTCGACCAGTTTGGGCCGCTCGTCGTCCAACAACGTCATGAATTCGGCCCGCAATGCGTCGTAGCCTGCGCGCGTCATGTAATTTTTGATCGACGCCGGTAACGCTGCCAATTCGGGCGCGTCATCGTCTTCTTGCTCGTCAGTGTCTCGCACAAAGGCCTTGTTCATGGCAACCCTGCTCACTCCTGCTGTTGTGCCCTCATAAAAAGCCAGACCAAGGGTACGACATCAACACGTCGGCGCTCGATGCAGTCTTGAAGCTGTGAAATCGACGCATCCAAGGCGAACTCGTCTGGGCTAAACCAGTTTAGCGCGGGCGAACTCTCGAACCCAGTTCCGCACGGCATGCCGGATTCGCGTCAACAGATGGCCAGATCAGGCTCAAAAGAGCCTGTGCGCAAGACCGCCACCCAGCGCGACCTGACAGTTTTACCCCCTTGAGCATGAAAAAAGCCTCGATCCCTCGAGGCTTATTCAATTTGGCGCGGCTGGCAGGAATCGAACCCACGACCCCTTGGTTCGTAGCCAAGTACTCTATCCAGCTGAGCTACAGCCGCTCCGCCCGAAATTCTAGCAGCAATTGCCTACAGAGCGGCCTCAAAACTGGCCTCATCCGATGCCTCCGGCGCTCTGCCGGGACCATTTAAGCCGACTATCATGCCGCTTGCTCGGCTGCGAAAAAAGATCTTCGAGCATCCGCGCAAAGGACAACGCCATGCATCAACATTTCATCAACCATCAAGCGGTGCTGCCAGCGTCGGGGCAGTACATCGACGTTATCGATCCGTCCGATGGCATGCGTTTCGCACAGATTGCCAGCGGCAACGCACGAGACATTGACTTAGCAGTTCAGGCCGCGCGGGCCGCCTTCAATGGCCCCTGGGGACGATGCACCGCTGTGGAGCGCGGGCGTATCCTGCAAAAGCTGGCCATGCTGATTGGGGATCACCAGGAGCAATTGGCCCAGATCGAAGCGCGCGATTGCGGCAAACCGCTGAAACAGGCCCGGGCAGATGCCTTGGCGGTTGGCCGCTATTTCGAGTACTACGCGGGCGCGGCTGACAAGCTTCATGGCTACACCATCCCCTACCAAAACGGCTACACGGTTTTGGCCCTACGTGAACCCCACGGCGTGACGGGCCACATCATTCCCTGGAACTATCCTTTGCAGATTTTCGGACGCAGCGTCGGCGCGGCACTGGCAGCAGGCAATGCCTGCGTCGTCAAGCCAGCAGAAGATGCCTGCCTGTCCATCCTGCGCCTGGCTGAGCTGGCGGCCGAGGCTGGCCTGCCCAGCGGCGCATTAAACATCGTGACCGGCCTGGGCCAGCAGGCGGGTGAGGCCCTGGCCAGGCACCCCGGGATTGATCACATCTCTTTCACAGGCTCGCCGCTGACCGGCAAAGCAGTTGCCAAGGCCGCAGCAGACAACCACACGCCAGTGACCCTGGAGCTTGGCGGCAAGTCGCCACAGATTGTGTTTGCCGATGCCGACATGACCGCCATGCTGCCTGTGGTCGTCAACGCCATCGTGCAAAACGCTGGACAAACCTGTTCGGCTGGTAGTCGCCTGCTGGTGCAACGCAGCGCCTACGAGGAAGTGCTTGAACGGCTGGGCCAGGCGTTCAGGCACCTCAAGGTGGGGCCCGCGGCCATGGACCTCGACTGCGGCCCCCTCATCCGGCAAAGCCAGCTCAACCGCGTAAAGGATTTTTTGCAGCAAGCCCAGCACGACGGACTAAGAACAGCGGGCACGGGCGAGCTCGTGGCGCAAGCACCTGCTGGCGGTTTCTATCAGGTGCCCACACTGGTGCGCGACGTCCCTACCAGCCATCAACTGGCGCGAGAAGAGGTCTTCGGCCCCGTGATCGCGGCGATGCCTTTCGATACCGATGACGAAGCGGTTTCCATGGCCAACGGCACTGACTACGGCTTGGTTGCGAGCATCTGGACGCGTGATGGCGCCCGTCAAATGCGCCTGGCGAGACAGATGCGCTGCGGCCAGGTCTTCATCAATAACTATGGTGCTGGCGGAGGGGTGGAACTACCTTTTGGCGGCGTGAAGGCCAGCGGACACGGCCGCGAAAAAGGCTTCGAGGCCTTGTATGGCTTTACCATTTTGAAAACCATATCGATCAAGCACGACTAAGACTGCTGGCCATCCCGACCCTGGGGCCGGACAGCCCAGAGATTTGAAATTTTGAGGAGCAAGCATGAATATTCAGGACAAAGTCATCATCGTGACCGGGGCTGGCAGAGGCATCGGCGAAGGCATCGCACAGGTTTTGGCCCGTCACGGTGCAAAAGTTGTCGTGAGCGACATCGATGCGTCCCGGGGTCAGGCTGTCGCAGACCAGATCGGACACAGTGGCGGGACTGCACTTTTCTGCCAGGCTGATGTCTCTCAATCAAAAGAGGTTGCCGCCCTGCTGGCCTTTGCGGTTGAAAAATACGGCCGCCTCGATGTCATGGTCAACAACGCTGGCTGGACGCATCGCAACAAGCCGGTGCTGGAGATCACTGAGGAAGAATACGAAAAATGCTTTGACATCAATGTGCGCAGCATCTTTCTGTCCACCCGTCACGCAGTGCCTGTATTTCAGCGCTTTGGGGGCGGCAGCTTCATCAATATTGCGTCCACCGCGGGCATACGGCCGCGCCCGGGACTCAGTTGGTACAACGCATCCAAAGGCGCGGTGATCACCGCGTCGAAGTCGCTCGCCGCCGAGTTGGGCCCGATGAACATCCGCGTCAATTGCGTCAATCCCGTCTTCAACCCGGACACCGGTCTTTCAGCTGACTTCGCGGGCGGGCCACTGGACGAGGCCCGGCGACAAAAATTCCTGACAACAATACCGCTGGGGCGCTTTTCCAGCGCCTCGGATGTTGCGAATGCGGTTTGGTATTTGGCCAGCGATGAGGCCGCGTTCATCTCAGGCGTCTGCCTCGAAGTCGACGGTGCGCGCTGCGTTTAGGCCCGCTGCTTGAACCAGCCCAAACCACGACGCGTTGCACCGGGAACCGCGCCCGCCTTGGGTCGGTACTCACAGCCCAGCCAGCCACCGAAGCCCAGTTCATCAATCACATCGAACAGGTAGGCGTAGTTCAATTCGCCACCGTCGGGTTCATGACGCTCCGGCACGCTGGCAATCTGAATGTGCCCGACGCGACCGGTTGGCAGGTAGTGGCGCAACTTCATCGCCACGTCACCCTCCACGATCTGGCAGTGGTAAAGGTCCATCTGAACTTTCAAATTTGGCGCTCCGACCAAAGCCACAATCTCGTGAGCGTGATCCTGGCGGTTCAAAAAATAACCAGGTATGTCCCGCGTATTGATGGGTTCAATCAAGACATCCACACCAGATGTCTGCGCTTGCTGCGCCGCCCATTTCAGATTGCCAATGTAAGTCGTCTGCATGGCTGGCCGGGACAGATCAGAAGGCACCAGCCCGGCCATCACATGAATACGAGGGCATTTAAGGGCTTGGGCGTACGAAAGGGCCTTTGCAAAACCCTGCTGGAATTCCTGCTCGCGCCCTGGCAACGCTGCCAGCCCTTTCTCGCCACGATCCCAGTGACCAGGCGGCGCATTAAACAAAGCCTGCTCTAGGCGATGCGCTCCCAGAAGTTCGGCCAGTTGCTCAGCCGGCCACTCATACGGGAAGAGATATTCGACGGCCTTGAATCCGTCCTGGGCCGCCGCGGCGAAACGATCCAAAAAGGGCAAGTCCTGGTACAAAAAGGAAAGATTGGCAGCGAATTTCGGCATGTCGGTGGCTCTCTCAATGGGTTGAATGCGGCGGACAGTGATCGGGGTTCGCATTTAGCCGACCTCGGCGGATCTGAACCAGTCAAATAAAAGTGGCCACACCCTTCGGTCGCGATCAAATTCTAGACCCCGAGGGCTCACATCGAGCGCGTGATAATGAAGTGACCTGCCCTTTGCAGCAAGGTGGCGTCAGCCGCGAAACGATGGATCGATCAAGACGCTTTTTTCTTCAGCCGAAGTCTCACAAGCCACCTCGGCGGCCGCCCTGGGCGCGCTTGCCCGACGAACTATTCACAAGCCACTGCACGCGTTGCGGTCACTGCATTAAGGTCTGTCCTACCGGCATTTTGATGCCGGGCTCAGGAGGCTTTCCTGAGGCGTCGTTTGAGCACAATGGCTGCGACGAATGCGGCAAGTGCATTGGGGCTTGCGAGCCTGGCGCGATCAGTCAACAAGCCACGCAGCAGGTGCCCTGGATGTCTGTGATTCACATGGATGAGAACTGCCTGGCCATGCGTGAGGTGGAATGCCGAATCTGCCAGGAACATTGCCCCCACCAGGTGATCCGGTTCACGCCGCGAATTGGCGGCGTCGCGAAGCCCGAGCCCAACGCAGATCTTTGTACCGGGTGTGGGCACTGCCTGCCCCGCTGCCCCGCCGCAAGCATCAGTTTGCAGGATGCCCATTTGATACCAACGCGCTGAGACACTGGCAACCAACGTTCAAGGCATTTTTGCCGGACTCGCTTTCGCCGCTCCGATGTTTTGCTCAATCTGAGGCAATCTGTGCGCAATCCCTTTGTGGCAGTCGATACAGGTTTGCCCTTGGTTGAACGCCGATTGATGTGCCGCGGCAGCGCGCTTGTTCTGCTCAAAATAGTCCATGTAGGTGAAGTTGTGGCAGTTGCGGCACTCCTGGCTATCGTTGCGCTTCATGCGGGCCCACTCGTGCTGCGCCATCTGAGAGCGTTTAGCCTCAAACTTCTCCGGCGTGTCTATCGTTCCCAAAGCCTTGTGCAATAACTCGTTGCTCGCCTGGATCTTGCGAACCATTTTTGGACCCCACTCTTTGGGCACATGGCAGTCAGGGCAGGTTGCCCGCACGCCAGTTCGGTTTTGATAGTGCACCGTGTTGCGGTATTCCACGTAAACGTTGTCTTTCATCTCGTGACATGAAATACAAAAAGACTCTTGATTGGTCCATTCCAGCACCGTATGAAAGCCACCCCAAAAAATAATGCCGCCGAAAAATCCGCCAACCAAAACCAAGAACGTGGTGGTCTTGATAAAAATTTTTGTTCGCTGCCAAACACCGGGCCGCTTTGACTGTTCGTGATCTGTCGTCGACATCTTGTGAATCCCCAACTACTGCATACCTCGAGCGCGCTCGTAGGTGTTTTCAACAATGGGCTTGGCGTCAGTTTGGGGCACATGACACTGATTGCAGAAATAGCGTCTTGGCGAGATGCTGTCGAGTTCCTGCCCTTCGCGCGTCCGGTAATGCGTCACGCTTACTTTGGTGGCACCACTGGCTTTGGACTTTTGCCAGGCGTGGCAGTCCATGCATTTGTTGAAATTGCTGGTGACCTGATAACCCTGTATGGAGTGCGGTATCAGGGGCGGCTGCTGCACAAAGTCACGGTCAGCCGGTCCGTGGTCTCTCTCTTGACGGTACCGGCCCGGTGGGTTCGTCTGGTCAATCGGCGTCAGGCCACGCAGGCCCTGAACTTTGACTGGCGGCGAATCCGATGCGGCAACGAACACCGGCAACATCAGTACCGTCAGAACACCAATACCAAGCAGCCTGAAAGAGGTCTTCAATAGCCTGTACATCATCAGGTCCTTTTGCGAATGAGTTGAGCAAGACAAAAGTGAAAAAGGACAGCCATCAGGCTCGCACCACCTTGACCGCGCACTTCTTGAAATCGGTCTCTTTGGAGATCGGGCAGGTGGCATCAAGCGTGAGCTTGTTCACCAGACGGCCCTCATCAAAGAAGGGAATAAACACCAGGCCCCTTGGAACTTTGTTACGGCCCTTGGTCTCGACCGCCAGCATGATCTCGCCGCGCCGGGAAATCACCTTGACCTGCATGCCACGTTGAATGCCACGTTCGGCTGCGTCATCCACATGCATAAAGACGACTGCCTCAGGCACAGCCTTGTGCAGCTCCGGCACACGGCGCGTCATGGAGCCACTGTGCCAATGCTCTAAAACTCGCCCCGTTGAAAGCCAGAGGTCATACTCTTTGTCGGGTGCCTCGGGCGGCGCTTGATACGGCAAGGCGTAAACGACGGCACGGCCATCCTTATGTCCGTAAAAGCGAATGCCCTCGCCTTTTTTCACATAGGGGTCGTAGCCCTCGCGAAAACGCCACAAGGTTTCCTTTCCATCCACAACAGGCCAACGCAGGCCCCGCACCTGGTGATAGGTGTCAAACGCCGCCAAATCGTGCTTGTGCCCGCGCCCGAATTCGGCGTACTCCTCAAACAGGCCTTTCTGAACATAAAAGCCATAGTGTTTGGATTCGTCATTCACGTAGTTGGGGATGTATTTGCTGTTGACTTTGCTCAGTTCAGCCAGCGGGTACTTATTGACTTTGCCGTTGGCAAACAAAACATCAAAAAGCGTCTTGCCGCGCAACTGTGGTTTTGCCTTGAGCAGCTCAGCAGGCCAGACCTCTTCGACCTTGAAACGCTTGCTGAACTCCATAAACTGCCAGAGGTCTGACTTGGCCTGACCTGGCGCGTTGACTTGCTGGCGCCACGCCTGCGTGCGGCGCTCTGCGTTGCCAAATGCGCCTTCTTTTTCGACCCACATCGCTGTCGGCAGAATCAAGTCCGCCGCAACGGCAGACACGGTCGGGTACGCATCGCTGACCACCACAAACGCCGCTGGGTTTCGCCAGCCCGGGTAAGTTTCGTCGTTGAAATTGGGACCCGCCTGCATATTGTTGTTGGTGGTCACCCAGTAGCACTTGAGCTTGCCATCTTTCAGCGCGCGGCTCTGCGCCACTGCGTGAAGGCCCACCTTGTCTGGCAACGTGCCGCCTGGCAGTTGCCAGATTTCCTCGGTGTGCTTGCGGTGCTCTGGATTGGTCACCACCATATCGGCCGGAAGGCGGTGTGCAAATGTGCCGACCTCGCGGGCGGTTCCGCAGGCACTGGGTTGTCCCGTTAGCGAAAACGGGCTGTTGCCAGGCTCGCTGATCTTGCCCGTCAGCAGATGGATGTTGTAGATCAGGTTATTGGCCCAGGTGCCACGGGTATGCTGGTTAAAGCCCATGGTCCAGAAGGATGTGACTTTGAGCTTGGGGTCCGCGTAGAGCCGGGCAAGGTCTTCCAGTTGTTTGACCGGAACGCCTGAGATGGCGCTGACCTTTTCGGCGGTGTACTCACTGACAAATTTGGCGTATTGCTCGAAAGTGATGGCGCTGGCCGCATTGGGGTTGCCCTTAGCCTTGCCGTCGACACCCGGGTAGCCATTGGCCTGGGCATCTTTTTCCAACGCATGGTTCGGCCGCAACCCGAAGCCGATATCTGTGACCCCGCTTTTGAAATTCAGATTTTTCTTAACGAAGTCGTGGTTAACCTTGTTATTGCTGATGATGTAGTGCGCAATAAAGTTCAGAATCGCCAGGTCGGTTTGCGGCTTGAACACCAAGCCCTGGTCAGCCAAGTCAAAACTGCGATGCTCGAAGGTGGACAAAACAGCTACCTTGACATGCGGATGCGATAGGCGTCGGTCTGTCACCCGGCTCCACAGTACCGGATGCATCTCGGCCATGTTGGAGCCCCAGAGCACAAAGACATCGGCGTTTTCGATGTCGTCATAGCAACCCATGGGCTCGTCAATGCCAAAGGTCCGCATAAAGCCAGCGACCGCGCTGGCCATGCAATGCCGAGCGTTGGGATCGATATTGTTTGAGCGAAACCCCGCCTTCCACAGCTTGGCCGCAGCGTAACCTTCCCATATGGTCCATTGGCCCGAGCCAAACATGCCAACACCACCCGGCCCATCTGTCTTAAGTGTGGCTTTCCATTTAGATGCCATCAGATCAAAAGCTTCGTCCCAGGACACCGGCACAAAGTCGCCATCTTTGGCGTACTTTCCATCCTTCTTTCGCAGCAAGGGCGTGGTGAGACGGTCCTGTCCGTACATCACCTTCGACAGGAAATAGCCCTTGATGCAATTAAGACCGCGGTTGACTGGTGACTCCGGGTCACCCTGCGTGGCCACCAAACGCCCGCCCTGAACGCCAACGAGCACAGAGCAACCGGTTCCGCAAAAGCGGCACGGCGCTTTGTCCCACCGTATCGATGCACGAGTTGCGTCTGCAGCGGATGCAGCAAGCCCACTGGCAGGAATACCAGAGGCTGCTGCACCAGCCGCGAGAGCTTGCGACTTCAAAAATTCTCGACGGCTTTGAGACATATGCGTGCGCTCCTGAGCATCAGTCGGACTTGACGAGGGTTAAGGGATGGTCTTTGGCTAACTCGGCCAAGGTTGTTCGCCAGGACTGGTAACGAACGTCATCCCTCCCCGGGGAAAAATGCTCGACGTCGGGCCCAGAGTACTCGTAGACCAGAGAAGAGCTGACGACGTCATCAAACAGCGAAATGGCGGCAAAGGTCTGCGCGGCGCTTGTGTGGCAGGTGTCTTCGATAACCAGAATCAGGCGTCCATCACCTGAATTGATGCCGATCTCCACACCCTCGGTTGACTCCAGTGCAGCGCAAACCTGCGACACCCTTTCAGAGCGGACCCGAATAACACAACCTAAAACACTCATTGGCACATCAGTTCTGTTCGACTGCCGGGATTTAAAACCGCCGCGGCGAAGGTGACATTGATACATGTCAAGCGCATTCAACAGCTGCTCAAAAACCAGAGGGCGCGTCATTTCTGCGAAGCTTCAGGCCAAGACTGAATTGGCCAAAGCTGCTGTAAAAAAAACGGAGATGATGTCAGGGCGTCAAGCGAGACCTGGCGCCGACGTCGGCATAGTGAGGATACGGGTCGTATTTAAACCAGACCCAATCCCGTCGGACCGAGCTTGTTAACGATGTGATCGGTACAAACTGTCAACAATGTCTTCAGCTTGTACCCCTGAATTAGATGGTAGGGCGTGTTGGACTTGAACCAACGACCAAAGGATTATGAGTCCTCTGCTCTAACCAACTGAGCTAACGCCCCGACCAGCTCGAAATTGTATGTCGGGGCTTTCGCATCGGGACGCAAGCGAAGCCGTCAGCGCCTACGTTTTGAACGCCTTCTCGCCCAGGGGTCACCACGCAAATGAATCACCAGCCGCGCACGCTCTGGCGACCGGCACGGGATGTTTTTTATGGATAACGGCGAAGGCTGAGCGGACGCATTGCGGCAAATGGCACCTCGCCAAGGTGCCGCGTTTAAGCCAGAGGCGACGATGCTAATGGGCTCAGCATGATCCGGTTACGCCCAGCTTGCTTGGCCCCATAGAGGGCCTGATCAGCCTCACTGATCAAATCTTGCAACAACATACCCCTGCGCCATTGGGCTATCCCGCCCGAGAGGCGCAAATCCAGCATGCCGCCGCCCGCCAATGGCATCGGCGTTGCTGCAAGCACCTCACGAAGCCGGTCCGACACCTCATGCGCCTGTAACGCTGGGGTTCCCGGCATCAGCACCACAATTTCCTCTCCGCCGTAGCGCGCGCTCAGGTCTGTTGAACGCACGTTGTCGACCAAAACCTTGGCGACATGGCGCAAGGCATCGTCACCACAGGTGTGACCATAGGTGTCGTTAACTTTTTTGAAATGATCGATATCCAGCATCAGGAGCGACACCGCCTGCTGCGTCCGCTCACACAAATGCAGCTGTTTCGGAAAGACGTCTTCAAACCAAGCTCGGTTGTGAAGCCCAGTCAATTGATCTGTCTCGGCTTTACTGCGGTACTGTCGTTGCAACGCCAGACTTTCAGTAATGACATGGTTGCTGTCGCGCACCCGCTGCGCAATGATCCTCAAAAGATTGACTGCCACCTTTTGCTGCTGATCGATCATGCTCCAAAGCAATGTCTGCGACATGGAAACAACCTTGGATGGCTGGGAGGCAAACACGTATGCCGACGGCGGCGCAGCATCCATGATCGACAACTCACCGGCGCACTGACCTGGCCCAATTCGCAACAACGGGTCAGTCCCATCGGCTTAAAGACAAACCCAGAGCTCGCCAGACATCACAACATGAATCTGGTCGTTGGACTTGCGCGGGTCTAGCAAAACCTCGCCAACTGTCATTTCTCGCAGCTGGCATTTATCAAGCGCCGACCGAACGGCTGCCAAATCGACACCCTCCAGTAAACCACTGCTTTTTAGCTCGGAGGTCCAGCTCGCTACATCAAATTGAACAACTTTCATGAATTCATCGCTCCCCGGCGTGTTGGGTCATCTGGTGTGACTCAAGGCGTTGCTGACCAATTTGGCCGTGATATCCACGATCTGGATCATGCGGTCGTAGGGCATGCGCGTCGGACCCACAACGCCTAAGGTGCCAACTACCTGTCCGTCAACCTCGTAAGGCGCGCTCACGATCGACAAGTCTTCAAAAGGCACGATTTGGCTTTCACCGCCGATAAAAATGCGCACGCCAGCGGCCCGACCCGTCACGTCCAGCAAGCGCATCAACTGCGCCTTTTGCTCAAAAAGGTCGAAAGCGCGCCGCAGGTGATTCATGTCGTGCGAAAAGTCGCTGACCGACAGCAAATTGCGCTCGCCAGCAATCACCACATCGTCACTGGACTGGCTCACGGCCTCGGAGTTAAGCGCAACCGCCGTTTTCATGAGGCTAGCAATTTCCCCACGAAGGGCGTCGACCTCACTCTTCAAGCGTTCCCGGACCTGGTCAATACTCAAGCCCACATAGTTCTTATTTAAAAAATTGCTGGCCTCGATCAGCTGCTCAGCGGTGTAATCAAGCTCGGTAAAGATCACCCGGTTCTGAACGTCGCCCTCTGGGGACACCAGAATGACCAGCAGGCGTCGCTCCGACAGACGCAAAAATTCAATATGCCGAAACAACGAGGTCCGCTTAGGCGCCATCACCACCCCCACAAATTGCGACATGCTCGACAGCAGGTTGGCGGCGTTGGAGATAACTTTTTGCGGCTGATCGGGCGCCAAGCGCTCAGCCCGAATTTCCTCGCGCCGAACCGTCAACATGGTGTCTACAAACAAGCGATAACCCCGTGCGGTCGGAATTCGCCCTGATGATGTGTGGGGGCTGGCAATCAGGCCTAAGGACTCAAGGTCCGACATCACATTACGGATGGTGGCCGGCGACAGATCCAGCCCAGAAGCTTTGGACAGGGTTCGAGAGCCCACAGGCTGGCCGTCCGCAATGTAGCGTTCAACCAGCGACTTCATCAATAACTTGGCCCGGTCATCAAGCATTTTTTGATTTTAGTGATGTAATTTGGGAATGAAGTCGAAATTCCGGCATGTCGCCCTGATCGGGAAATACCAGCACCAGTCCTCAACACAGGGCACTGTGAGCGCACGCGCTGCTGTGGAAACCGTAGCACAGTTTCTCGACCAACAGGGCTGCGAGGTTGTCCTGGAGCGCGACACGGCGCGCAACATGGGCCTGGCCCAGTACCCAGCGCTCAGCGTGACGGAAATCGGTCAACGCTGTGACCTGGCGCTGGTGGTGGGGGGCGATGGCACCATGCTGGGCATCGGGCGGCAACTAGCTCCTTACAAGGTGCCCTTAATCGGTATCAACCAGGGGCGACTGGGCTTCATCACCGATATCGCTTATGGCAATTTTGCGGCTGCGCTGGAGCCCATGTTGCATGGCGAATTTGTGGCCGACGAACGTGATTTGATGAGCGCTCGCGTGGTCCGCGACGGGCACTGCGTCTTCGAAGCGATGGCCATGAACGATGTCGTGGTCAACCGCGGCGCAAGCTCTGGCATGCTCGAGCTTCGCGTGGAAGTTGACGACCATTTTGTGGCGAACCAGCGTGCTGATGGTCTGATTATTGCCAGCTCCACCGGATCGACCGCCTACGCCCTGTCTGCCGGTGGCCCCCTGTTGCACCCGTCGATAGCGGGTTGGGTCATGGTTCCCATCGCGCCACACACCTTGTCCAACCGCCCGATCGTCCTGGCCAACTCGGCGCGCATCGCCATCGAGGTCGTGTCCGGACGCGACGCGAGCGCCAACTTTGACATGCAATCGCTGGCATCTCTGATGCACGGCGATCGCATCGAAGTTGGCCGATCCCAGCACCGGGTGCGCTTTTTGCACCCCAAGGGCTGGTCCTATTTCGACACCCTGCGCGGCAAGCTGCACTGGAACGAAGGAGGCAACGCCGCATGAGTCTGCAGCGCATCGTTCTGCGCGACTTCGTGATCGTGCACGAGCTTGACCTTGACTTCCATGCTGGCTTCACGATTCTGACTGGCGAAACTGGCGCGGGCAAATCCCTGCTCATCGATGCTTTGCAACTGGTCACTGGCGGTCGCGCCGACACCGGCCTGATCCGGGAAGGTGCGCAGCGCGCCGACGTCAGCGCCGAATTTGAAGCCAGCTCGGACATCATGCGCTGGCTCGAAGCAGACGGCTTTGGGCTGGATGCACCCCTTTTGCTGCGCAGGACCATTGACCTTCAGGGCAAGAGCAAGGCCTGGATCAATGGCAGCCCATGCACGGCCACCCAGATGCGCGCCCTGGGCGAGCAGCTTCTGGACATTCACGGCCAACACGCCTGGCAGAGCCTCACCCGGGCTGATGCCGTACGAGATTTGCTCGACGCGTACGCGGCTATCGACCGGTCTGCCATCGCATCAGCCTGGCGGCTCTGGCGTGATGCACAGGAAGACCTGGACCGCGCCAAGCAGGCGCAAGACGGCCTGGAGCGCGAGAGAGACCGCTTGCAATGGCAAATTCAGGAACTCGACAAACTCGCGCCTCAGCCAGGCGAATGGCCTGAGCTGAACATTGAACATCAGCGCCTGTCTCATGCGCAGGCCCTGATCGACGCGGCGCAGTCGGCACTGGAACAACTCGATGAGGGCAACCATCATGCCGCCGGGCAAATCAATGCGGCGCAGGATGCACTGAGCCGCCAATCGGCCATAGAACCGGAATTTCAAAATCTGTGCGAAGTCCTGGGCTCAGCCCAGGCACAAATTGACGACGCCTGCCGCAGCCTGCGCAGCTATCTTCGCCGCACAGATCCAGACCCCGATCGACTGGCCACCTTGGATGAACGCCTGAGCCGCTGGCTTGGCCTGGCTAAGCGCTATCGACTTCATCCAGAAAACCTGTCACAAACGCTCATGCACTGGCGCGAGGAACTCGCCAGCCTGGAAGCCAGTGCCAATCTTGAGCTGCTGCAAGCCAAAGTGGCTGCTGCCGACGCTCAGTACACCAAGCTGGCCAAACAGATTCATGCCGCGCGAAAGCGCGCGGGCAAGACGCTGGCACAGTCCATTACTGAAGCCATGCAGGGCCTGGGTATGGCCGGTGGCGTCTTTGCGGTGGAGATCACGCCAAGCAACACGCCACTGCAAAGCGGAAGCGACGACGTGGCCTTCATGGTCGCCGGGCACGCTGGCAGCACGCCCAGGCCGGTGAGCAAAGTCGCCTCAGGTGGTGAACTCTCACGCCTGGCGCTCGCGATTGCCGTCACTACAAGCCGAAATGGAACGGCCGAGACCTTGATTTTTGATGAAGTCGATGCCGGTGTGGGGGGCTCAGTGGCCGAAACAGTTGGCCAGCGTTTGCGCGAACTCGGCGCCGCTCGGCAGGTTCTGGCCATCACGCATCTGCCTCAGGTGGCTGCTTGCGCGGATCAACATTTGGTCGTCGAAAAGTCGCTCAAAGGCAGCAGCACGGTGAGCTCGGTGCATGCGGTACAAGGCGAGCAGCGCGAGCGCGAGATTGCGCGCATGCTGGGCGGTAAGGCGGTGGCAGTCACCACCATGGCGCACGCCAAAGAGTTACTCAAGGAACGACTGGGCGCGACATGACGGACAAAACGACTCTGGCTGGAATGCGCGTGATCCTGATCACCGGCATGTCGGGGTCAGGCAAGTCAGTGGCCCTGCGCGCGCTCGAGGACCTGGGCTACTACTGTGTAGATAACCTGCCACCAGCCCTGTTTGAGCCGCTGGTCAGCGTGGCACAGGCCCAGCACACCATGCGACTGGCTGTGGCCATTGATGTGCGAAGCGCGCAAGACTTGCACTCGGTGCCGCAGCACCTGCGAAATTTACGCGAACAGGGCTTGGCTGCGGACAGCGTTTTTCTAGACGCCAGCACAGAGATCTTGCTGCGACGGTTTTCGGAAACCCGGCGCAATCACCCCTTGTCTCAAAAGCGCGAGATTGAAAGCGACGCAATGCGGCGTGATGGTCTGCTCGACGCGATCGAACGCGAACGCGAATTACTGGGAATGCTGCATGAACTGTCCCATGTGGTCGACACCAGCACCATTCGCGCGGCGCAACTGCAAACATACATCAAGTCATTTGCAGGCAGTGCTGCCGATCAGATGACTTTGGTGTTTGAGTCCTTCGCCTACAAACGCGGTGTGCCTGGCGACGCGGACTATATTTTTGACGTTCGCATGCTGCCCAACCCGCACTACGAGCCAGCGCTAAAGGCACTCACTGGCCTGGATACGGCAGTGGCCGAGTTCCTGCAGCGCGACGCCAACGTCCGCACCATGCAAGCGCAGATCACAAGCTTTCTGGACCACTGGCTCGTGCACATGGCCGAGAACCACCGCAGCTATGTGACTGTGGCCATTGGATGCACAGGTGGTCAGCACCGCTCGGTGTATCTGGTTGAGCAACTTGCACATTATTTTGAAAAGCGCTGGACCACGCTTAAACGGCACCGCGAACTCGATGCTCAGTCCATCTGAAGCAAGGCCTTGATCGGCGCGGGTAAGCCCATCTGGCCCCATTCCCGCGGCAAAACCCACCTCCCCCGCAACCCTGGGGTAGCCCCGTCAGGTACCCGCGCACGAACAGGATGCAGGCGAAGGTCTTTATGCGTCAGGACGTGGGTGAAAGCCTGCAGCCAAAAAATGTTTTTCGCCCCCAACGTCTCCAGCGCCTCCAATGCTGCGTGCTCCGACTCGAAGCTGGGCAAACAGTACATGCTCGCCCAGATGCCGCTACTGTCGCGCTTGTGCAGCCAACTAGCCCCGTCGCCCCTTTGCGCCCACACCAGCCACAAGCTTTGCGTACTGCGTTTGAGCTTTCGAGTCTTGATCGGGAATCGCTCTGGTTCACCCGAGCGGCGCGCCTGGCAGCTTGTGCTCAACGGGCAGTGCCCGCACTGTGGCGACCGCTGCACACAAAGCGTCGCGCCCAGGTCCATGATGGCTTGGGTGTAAGCAGGCATATTGCGCGCTGAGCGGGGCAAAAGGCGTTGTGCTTCAGCCCAAAGTGCGCGCAGCGACTGGCCCTCGGACAGGTCTTCAGCAAAGCCCAAGTAACGGGTCAGCACACGCTTGACATTCCCGTCCAGGATGGCCACGCGTTCAGAAAAACAAATGGACGCAATCGCCGCTGCCGTCGACGGGCCAATACCAGGAAGTCGGCGCAGCGCTTCGCTGCGCGCGGGAAACATCCCACCACACTCACGCACGATCACCTGCGCACAGGCATGCAAATGGCGCGCGCGGCTGTAGTACCCTAGACCGCTCCACAAACCCATCACCTCATCCTGGGGCGCATCGGCCAGCGATGCAATGTTTGGAAAACGCTGCACGAATCGCTCGAAATAAGCGATCACGGTCTGCACCTGGGTTTGCTGCAGCATGACCTCAGAGAGCCACACCCGGTAGGGGTCGCGATCGCGCTGCCACGGAAGATCGTGGCGCCCGTGTGCAGCCTGCCAGCGAACCAGTCTGCTGGCGAAACTCAGTGCCGCTGGCATGTGGGGCAATAAAAACTTGAGCGCTGGCCCTGTTTGATCCATTTAATCGGGCTCGCACATTGGCGACAGGGCTGACCCGCCCGGCCATAGACCTGTGCTTCCAGTTGGAAATACCCGCCTTGCCCGTCGGCGCTCGAGAAATCCCGCAGGGTACTGCCACCACGTTCAACCGCGCGACCCAGCACATCCACGATCGCTTGCTGTAAGGCAGCTGCTCGGGCGCGCGATATCCGACGCGCAGGGCAACTTGGCCGAATGCCTGCCAGAAACAAGGCTTCCGAGGCGTAAATATTGCCGACACCCACGACCAGATCACCTGAGAGCAAGACCTGCTTGATCGCCGCTTTTCTTTGCTTCAAGCCCTTTTGAAAACGCACCAAGTCGAAGGCCTGCGATAAAGGCTCCATACCCAGACCGGCCAGCAATTTGAGGCCTGGCCCGCTGTCAAGGTCTTCTGTGTAGACCACGGCACCGAAGCGCCGGGGATCGTGCAGCCGCAGCAGGCCGCGGTCGGTCTGCAAGTCCATGTGGTCGTGTACGCCTGCGGCAGGCAAGGTCGTCGCAAAGCGCAGGCTTCCAGACATACCCAGGTGCAACAGCAAAAACCCCCGGCTTAGCACCAAAATCAGGTACTTACCACGTCGCTCAACGGCCTCGATGCGCCTCCCTTCCAGGCTGCCAGGATCCACGCCGAGCGGCCAGCGCAGAGGCTTGCCCATGGTCAGGCGCAGGATGACGCCGCCGCGGATGGGACCCGCAAAACTGCGTCGGGTGACTTCAACTTCGGGCAATTCAGGCATCGCGCAATGGCTTTGAAAATGTCAGGATAATTATCCTCGTATGCATCTCACTCACCGTTTGCGCGCCGTTATAGCTGGCATTTTTGGCCTGGCGGGGCTGGCCATGGCTACCGCGCCCGAAGAAGCCCCGCCTCAGTCGTCGCTCAACGGTCGACTCTTTTATGAAATTCTGCTGGGTGAGCTCAGCGTGCGCGCGGAGGACACAGGGGCAGGCTTTTCTTTGATGCTCGATGCAGCCCGAAAAGCGCAAAGCCCGGCGCTCTACCGCCGCGCGGTCGACATCGCCTTGCAGGCGCGGGCCGGAACCTCCGCCCTAAGCGCAGCGCGGGCATGGACGCAAGCAGACCCGCAATCACGCGAAGCCCAGCGCTATTTGCTGCAAATCCTGCTTGGACTGAATCAGCCGCAGGAGGCCGCCACACCACTGAGCCGTGTGTTGGAACTCACGCCGGACGAAGAAAAATCAGACATGGTCTGGTCAATTGCCGGGATCTTCGAGCACGCCAGCGACAAGAAGCTGGCCAGCCGCGTGGTGCAACAGGCCTTAGCCGGCTTATTGAGCAGTGCCAGCCATGGGGCAACGGCCTGGTCCACGATTGCTCGCCTGCGCATCAATGCAGGCGAACCGGAACAAGCCGTGCAAGCCATTCTGGAGGGGCATCGGCTGGATTCGGGCGCAGAACGGCCGATGTTGGTCGCTCTGACGCTTCTGGACAAAAAACACCCTCGCTTAGAGGAAGCGGTGCAAGCCTATGTGCTCAATGCCACGCCAGATTTTCGTCTTCGCCACGCCAGGGCGTTGCTGAACCAGCAACGCATCAAGGACGCCCAGGCGGCCCTGATTGCCTTGTTAGCCAAGCACCCCGAATTCGCGGAAGGCTGGCTGGTCCAGGGCCTGCTCTACGAGGCACTTGCCCAGGACGCAGAAGCACAAAACCAGTTGCAGACCTTTCTCAAGCTCACAGACCCTGGCACAACCGATCAGGTCGGCGCGGAGATTCGGCGAGGGCGCTCGCAGGCTTTCATGGGACTGGCAGATATCGCGGAACGAAAAAAGGACTGGGCTGGCGCGCAGGCCTGGCTGGAGCGGGTTGACAGCCCGCAAGAGGCCATGCGTGCCGGCGTCAAGCTGGCTCGCTTGCTGGCTCGTCAGAACCGCGTGGAAGAGGCCTTAACGCTTATCGAACAACAAGAAGCGGGCAACGCCGACGAAGCGCGTTTGAAGATCAATGCCACGGTTCAAATTTTGCGCGACAGCAAACAGTACGATCGCGCCAAGGCCTTGCTCAGCCAGATGCTGCGGCGCAACCCCGGCGAAACCGAGTCCATCTACACCCTGGCCATGGTGCATGAACGCCTCGGCGAGATGGCCGAGATGGAAAGATTGTTGCGCCAGATCATCAGCCTCAAGCCCGAAGACTCGGGCGCCTACAACGCCCTGGGCTATTCCCTGGCGGACCGCGGCGAGCGCCTGCCTGAGGCAAAAGAGCTGATTCGCAAGGCCCTTGAGCTTTCGCCCAACGATCCCTTCATTACCGACAGTCTGGGCTGGGCCGAATTCAGAAGCGGTAATCTTGTTGAAGCTGTTCGTTTGCTGCGCCAGGCCTTTGAATCCAGACCCGATGCGGAGATTGCGGCGCATCTGGGCGAGGCGCTGTGGGTGCAACAACAGCGCTCACAGGCACTTGATGTCTTTCGACGCGGCCTTGAGCTGAACGACCAAAACGAAACGCTGCTCGAAACCATCAAACGGTTGAATGTCGCCTTGTGAGTGACAGTTTGCTGGTCCGCCGTCTCGTCCTGCTCGCCCTGTGCGCGCTCTTGACGGCCTGCGCCCTGACCCGCACGCCCGTGCCGCCGGCAACATCGACCCTTGCCGCTTGGAGTGGCCGTCTTTCCATGCGTGCACAGGCATCAGAAACAGCGTCGACGCCAAGCACGTTTAACGCGCAGTTCGACTTACAAGGTTCGCCCCAGGGCGGCGCCTTGCAGCTCTTTGGCCCCTTGGGCACGACGCTGGCCGAGGTCAGCTGGGAAGCCGGTTTTGCGCGGCTGCGCATCCGCGGCGAATCACGTGAGTATGCGGACCTGGATGCACTGATGACAGATTTGCTGGGCATCAACCTGCCCACCCAGGCCTTGTTTGCCTGGCTCAAGGGTGATGCGCTGGCGCCGCCGGGGTGGCAGGTCAACTTGAGCGAGCACGCACACGGGCGGATTTCAGCGTTGAAGCTCTCAGTGCCCAGGGCGCAGTTCACCCTGTTGTTTCAGGCTCAGCGGCTCGGGGGGGCTCCATGAGCTTGCGTGCCATTTACGACGTGCCGGCACCGGCCAAGCTGAACCTGTTCCTTCACGTGGTTGCTCGCCGGCCCGACGGTTATCACCTGTTGGAGTCGGCCTTCATGCTGATCGACTGGTGCGACACCCTGCATTTTGAATGTCGAACCGACGGCCAAATTGTGCGCCATGACCTGAGTGCACCGCTGCCGCAGACCGATCTGTGTGTTCGGGCAGCACAAGCGCTGCAGGCCCAAACCGGCACCAGCCTCGGTGTCGACATTTCCATCCTCAAGCAAATTCCTTCTGAGGCGGGCCTGGGTGGAGGCTCATCGGATGCTGCGAGCACCTTGTTGGCCCTGAACCGCCTGTGGAACTTGAAACTATCCCAGGCGCAACTCAGCTCGGTGGGTCTGGCGCTTGGGGCCGATATCCCCTTCTTCCTATTTGGCAAAAACGCCTGGGTCTGCGGCGTGGGCGAGCAACTGCAAGCCATCGACCTGCCCGAGGCGCGCTGGCTGGTGATCAAGCCCGATCAGGGCCTTGCAACAGGACGAATTTTTTCGGACCCAGGTCTCAGGCGAGATAGCGAAGCCGCTATAATCTCCGACTTCGTTGCGCGCCCCTACAGCTATGGTCGAAATGACTTGCAAGAGGTGGCCGAAGTGCAGTGTCCAGGCATCCGAATAGCGTTGGAATGGCTCGCGAAAGCGGGTCTGCAAGGTCGCATGACGGGCTCTGGCAGCGCGGTGTTCGCACGTGTTCCGATCGAGAGGTCCGTCGACATGTCGTCGTGCCCCTTCACGTATCGCTTCTGTGCGGGCTTGCCTGGCCACCCTTTGGCGGATTGGGCGCAGTGAAAGGTTTTTGGTGGCAAGGCTTGTACTTGCCTCCGGTGTAGGGGAGTCGCCAAGTTGGTTAAGGCACTGGATTTTGATTCCAGCATGCGAAGGTTCGAATCCTTCCTCCCCTGCCAAATGACTCTGTAGGTCTGTTGCCGCCAGGAAAGCACATCAAAGTCTGCAAGCTCGATGGATACCGAAAACGTGCCTGATTTCATGGTGTTCACCGGAAACGCCAACCCCAACCTTGCCTCCAGCATCGCCAAGTTCCTGAAAATTGACATGGGCGCCGCTGAAGTGGGCCGCTTCTCCGACGGTGAGGTGACGGTCGAGATCAAGCAGAACGTACGGGCCCGCGACGTCTTCGTGGTGCAGTCAACCTGCGCACCGACCAACGAAAACCTGATGGAGTTGCTGATCATGGTCGATGCGCTCAAGCGTGCATCTGCTGATCGTGTGAGCGCCGTCATTCCCTACTTTGGATACGCAAGGCAGGACCGCCGCCCGCGCTCGAGCCGGGTGCCGATTTCGGCCAAAGTGGTGGCCAATATGCTGCAGGCCGTTGGCGTGGCCCGGGTGCTGACCATGGACTTGCATGCCGACCAGATCCAGGGCTTTTTCGACATTCCGGTCGACAACATTTACGCCTCGCCAGTGCTGCTAGGCGACCTACGCCAGAAGAATTACGAAGACCTGATCGTGGTGTCACCCGACGTTGGCGGTGTGGTTCGGGCCCGCGCGCTGGCTAAACAACTCAACTGCGACTTGGCCATCATCGACAAGCGCCGACCCAAGGCCAACGTCAGCGAAGTCATGCATGTGATTGGCGAAATCGAGGGACGCAACTGCGTCATCATGGACGACATGATCGACACCGCAGGCACCCTTGTTAAAGCGGCCGAAGTGCTTAAAGAGCGTGGCGCCAAGAAGGTTTATGCGTATTGCACGCATGCGATTTTTTCGGGCCCAGCCATCTCGCGTATCAGCCAAGGCGATGCGCTTGACGAAGTTGTGGTCACCGACACCATTCCCCTGAGCAGCCAGGCACTGGCCTGCGGCAAGATCCGCCAGCTCAGCGTGGCACCCTTGATTGCGGAGACGATTCACCGCATCGCCATGGGCAAGTCGGTCATGAGTTTGTTTTCTGATCAGGAAAATCTTTTCTGATCAGAAAACATCGGTGGCCTTGCGTCCATAGGGGATGCAAGGCTTTTTTAACGGAGCTGCACTGGTCGCGGTCAGCTCATTTTGGAGTGAGTCATGAAATTTGTCGCTTTTGAGCGCTCAAAGCAGGGTACGGGTGCGAGCCGCCGTCTGCGCATTACCGGTCGTACGCCCGGCATTGTTTACGGCGGAGATCAAACACCTCAACTGATCGAGGTGGATCACAACGCGCTGTGGCACGCATTGAAGAGTGAAGCCTTTCATTCGAGCGTGCTCGACATGGAGGTCAATGGCCAGAGCAGCCGTGTGCTGTTGCGTGATTACCAGATGCACCCCTTCAAGCAGCAGGTGCTGCATATCGATTTTCAGCGCGTCACCGCTGGCACCAGACTGCACCTAAAAGTCCCGCTGCACTTCAGCGGCGAGGAAAACTCGCCTGCCGTGAAGAGTGAAGGCTGTCTCGCCAACCACATCCTCAACGAAATTGAGGTGTTGTGCCTGCCGCGAGACCTGCCTGAATTCATCAGCGTCGATCTCAGCGGCCTGACAAAAGGCTCCACAGTCAACCTCGAAGACATTCAACTGCCCAAAGGCGTAAAAGCCGTCACGCACGGCAGCAACAAGAACCCGGTGATTGTCTCCACCGCTGTGATTTCTGGCGGGGAGCCAGAAGCTGCACCCGCTCCGGCCGAAGCCCCTGCGGCTGATGCCAAGGCTGCAGACAAAGGCGCGAAGAAATAAGCGCTGGAAATCATCCCCTAGAAGCCCACCGCGTGTGGGCTTTTTTGTGGGCACGATTGGCCAACGCCGGCCCAAGCGGCATGGATAATTGAGCCATGATTCGCCTATTTGTCGGTCTTGGCAACCCGGGAACCGCTTACGAAGCTACCCGTCACAACGCGGGGTTTTGGTGGCTGGATGATCTGGCGCGTCATTGGAACACGCGACTGGCTAACGACAAGGCGATGCAGGGGGAAGTTGCCCAAATTCAGATCGCCGGCATGAAGCGCTGGTTGCTCAAACCGCAGACCTTCATGAATCTGAGCGGGCATGCTGTGGCCGCGCTGGCCCGTTTTTACAAAATTCCCTCGGAGCAGATCCTTGTGGTGCATGACGAACTCGACTTGCTGCCTGGTCAGGCAAAGCTGAAGTTCGGCGGCGGACACGCCGGGCACAACGGCTTGCGCGACATCCACGCCCAACTGGGCACAGACCAATACTGGCGCTTACGGCTGGGCATCGGTCATCCGGGCGTCAAATCGGAGGTGGTGCACTGGGTGCTGAAAAAACCGTCGCCAGATGAGCGCTCTGCCATCGAGCAGGCGTCTGAGCGCGCGCTGAGTGCGGCAAACGATTTGGCTGCTGGCAATATGCCGTCAGCCACGAAAATCATTCATACCGACCAAAGCCCGCGCCCGGCCAAAGCGCGCCCGGGCGACCAGGCCAGCCGCCCTGACAGCATATCCCCCGAGCAAGCCCGAGGCGACAGACACTGATCGGCAATGGGTGGCTTGTTGGCGTTCAGGGCACGACGCCGCCTGACTTCGACTCGGTCGCGCCTTCAGCCTGCAGTTTTCGGTATTTCTGCCAGAGTGAGGTCTTGTCCTCCACCCAATTAGGGTTCACTGGAATGCAATTGACTGGACAGACTTGCACGCATTGGGGCTCGTCAAAATGACCCACGCATTCGGTGCAGCGCTGCGGGTCGATTTCATAAATCTCCGCGCCCATGAAAATCGCCTGGTTTGGGCACTCAGGTTCGCACACATCGCAGTTGATGCATTCGTCCGTGATCAACAAGGCCATAAGGGCAAACCCGTCTGAGGCTTCAACAACAACGCGCGCTCAGGCCGCCAACGGCGCGTCTTGCGCTACCGGCCTGACGACCATCACCGGTACACCAGCGCTGTGCAGCAACTCGTTAGACACCGAGCCCAGCAGCGCGCGGCGCAAAGTGCTGGCGCCGCTGGCGCCCATGACCACCATCTGGCAGCCGTAGCTCTCAAGGATATCCATCAGCGTGTGCGCCGGGTCTCCACTGCCCACCTCGGATTCAAAAGAGATGGCCGCTTTCTGAAGCATGGCCTGGGCCGGCTCCAACAGATGATGCCCCGCCGCCTGACTGACCTCTTCAATGACCTTGGGGTCATGCGCAACAACAAGCTCGTACAGGCTGGCAGCCTCTTGCACATTGGCCAGCACCACCTCCAGTGCCAGGCCCTGACTGGCCATTGCAATCACTGTACTGACCGCCTGTTTGGCAGGCGCTGAGCCATCAAAAGGCAAGAGAATTTTCATCGGCACGATTCACCCTGTTCAACTGTTTTCCAGACGCCCCAGTTTTAACATGAGTTTTTGATGCACCGTTGGTGATACGAAACGATCCACTTCGCCCCCCAATGTCGCGATCTCACGCACCAGGGTACTGGACAAAAACTGGTAGTCGCTTGACGGCGGCATGTACAAAGTCTCAACATCCGGCATCAAGAGCCGATTCATGCCGGCCAACTGAGATTCGTAATCGAAGTCTGTCGGGGTGCGTACCCCGCGAATCACCACGCGAGCACCTTGGGCTCGCACGAAGTCGCGCAACAAACCATGGAATTCAGCAACCTCGACGCCACCACAATCGGCCAAGGCCTCACGCGTCATCTCAACACGCTCCTGGGTACTGAACAAGGTTTTCTTATGGTGCCCGGCCGCAACGGCCACCACCACCCGGCCGAACAAGGCTGTTGCCCTTCGCACCATGTTCTCGTGACCCAGCGTCAAAGGATCAAAGGTCCCTGCAAATACCGCGATCAATTCATTTGCCATGTATCGCCCCTTATCCGTTTACCTTGTCATCGGCGCGATGCATATTATCAAGCCCCGCTGCTGCCATCAGTGCTTGTGGCCACAGCGATCGGACGTAATAAGTGTGCGTGCACCTGTCCGGCCTTTAGGTGTCGAAAAAGCTCGAGCCCCAGATTAGCCAACTCTGCGTCTGCCCACTGACGTGGCGCCTCCAAATAGATCCAGGCGTTTGGTTTGACGAGCCCGCGCGCAGCCTGCAAAGCGCTCTCAAACTGATGTCGATCGAACGGCGGGTCCAGAAAGACGATGTCTTGCTGTGCAAGGTCCCCCGAGCGCATATAAGCCAGGCTGTCGGCGTGAACGACTTGAACCCCAATCAGCCCCAGGGTTTGCACCGTTTGCTTCAGGTGTCGACAAAGATGGCCATCGAATTCGATCAAGGTCACAGAGCCTGCACCCCGAGAGGCCGCCTCGATCCCTAAGGCGCCTGTCCCAGCGAATGCGTCGATGCAAGACCAGCCAGTCAGGTCCTGCCCCAGCCAGTTGAACAAGGTCTCCCGGACCCGATCAGGTGTCGGTCGCAGGCCTGGCTTGTCCAGCACGGCGATACGCCTGCGTTTGAGGCTGCCACCGATGATCCGAACCTGATGGCTCTGCCTTGCCCTTGGACCAGTCTGACCTGAAACAGCAGGCGCTGAGCGCTTCGGGCTCATTTAAACCAGCCCTCAAACACCCACGGCCATCCCGAACGGGGGCGAGGCACAAGGCACCCTCGAAGAGAACAGTTCAATCGCCCGTATGTCAGAGCAGATAGATCGGCGACGCCGGGGAACGATTGACTCACTTTCATAGAATACATTGTCTCCCCTCCATCCTCATGTTCAGCTTTTTCAAAAAGAAACCGTCGCCTGAAAAGGCCAGCCACGAGGTACATGACCAGGCCGCTGCCAACGCCACCGAGGCCTTAGCGGCGCAGGCCTCAACCCTGTCGCCAGCCCTCAGCGAAGCCGCCACTGAACAGCCCCAGACAGCCCCGCGCGCGCACTGGTTTGGCCGTCTTCGCTCAGGACTACGAAAAACCGGCAGCAGCCTGAGTAGCGTTTTCGTCGCAACCCGCATTGACCAAGCCCTCTTCAACGATCTGGAGGACGCGCTGTTGATGGCCGACACCGGTGTGCGTGCAACCGAATTTTTGCTCACCGAATTACAAAAACGGGTTCGCGAAACCCGCGCCAAAGACCCAGCCGAGGTGAAGGCATTGCTGGTTGAGACGCTAGCGGACCTGCTCCAGCCCTTGCAAAAACCCCTGGTCATTGGCCAATACAAAACCACCGTCATCATGGTGGCCGGGGTCAATGGCGCGGGCAAGACCACCTCGATCGGCAAGCTCACCCAACATCTGGCCAACAGTGGTGCGACAGTCCTGCTGGCTGCTGCCGATACCTTTCGCGCTGCGGCCAAGGAGCAGTTAAGTGTCTGGGCCAAGCGAACCATGGTCGACATCGTCAGCCAGCAAGGCGCGGACCCGGCCGCTGTGGCCTTTGATGCGGTCTCGGCCGGACGCGCCCGAGAACGCGACGTGGTGCTGGTGGATACCGCTGGACGCTTGCCAACGCAAACGCACCTGATGGACGAGTTGAAGAAAATCAAGCGCGTTTTGGAAAAAACGGGGCCCGTCCCCGCCCGCGACCCCGCCGCATCAGATACAGATGCATCAGGCGCCGGCATGCCACCGCACGAAGTGCTGCTGGTGATTGACGGCAACACCGGCCAGAATGCCTTGCACCAGGTGCGCGCTTTCGACGCTGCGCTGGGCCTGACCGGTCTGATCGTGACCAAACTTGACGGCACAGCCAAAGGCGGCGTGATCGCCGCTATCGCCCGTGAGCATCCGATACCGGTCTACTTTGTAGGCGTCGGAGAAATGCTCGAGGACCTGGAGACCTTCGACGCCAGGGAATTTGCCCAGGCTCTGCTCAGCTAAGGGGCTGATCCTCGAGTTTGTCGAATGTGTGTCGCCCTGAGGCGAACGCCGGTTGGAACGTAGTAAAGTTGGCGCATGGCTGCGACCGATAACGCTCCTTTTTTCAATAGTACGTCCAACGTGGCTACCGGCTTGGCCCGAGGCCTCACGGGCCTGGGCCGCACCTTGGTTCAAGCGGGCAAACTGTCGCAAAAGGTCGCCGAAGAGATCTTCATCACAGCGGTGGCCAAACGCTCCAGCTTTATTGCCGAGCTCACGGGCTCTGGCGCCGTCTCCGCAGAGGATCTGGCGCATACCTTGTCACTTGAGTTTGCAATTCCCCTGATCGACCTGGACGCAGTCGATACCCGGCGCCTGCCCAAGAATGCGCTAAGCAGCAAGATTTGCCAGGACTACCGCCTGGTTGTTCTGGGCAAGCGCAACAACCGGCTCATTGTTGCAACGGCAGACCCTTCTGATCAGCAAGCCGCTGAAAAGGTGAAGTTCTCAACCCAGTTAACGGTGGACTGGGTGATTGCGGAGTACGACAAGCTCACCAAAATGGTGACCGCCACGACCGCCACAGCGGCCGAGACCATTGACAACATGATTGGCCAGGACTTCGAGTTCGACGACCTGGCCTCGGACCCCGGCCAAGACGTGCAGACCGATTCAAGCTCGGAAGTTGACGATGCACCAGTGGTCAAGTTCCTGCACAAGATGCTGCTCGATGCCTTCAACATGCGTGCGTCGGACTTGCATTTCGAGCCCTACGAGCACAACTACCGGGTTCGTTTTCGGGTCGATGGGGAACTGCGAGAAGTGGCCTCCCCGCCCCTGGCAATCAAGGAGAAACTGGCCTCGCGCATCAAGGTCATCTCCAAAATGGATATTTCCGAAAAGCGGGTCCCCCAAGACGGCAAGATGAAACTCAAAATCGGGCCAGACCGGGTGATTGACTTTCGGGTCAGCACACTGCCAACACTGTTTGGCGAAAAAGTAGTGATCCGCATTCTGGATCCGAGCAGCGCCAAGCTCGGCATCGACGCGCTGGGCTATGAGGCAGACGAAAAAGAACGCCTGCTCGAAGCGATCGGCAGACCCTACGGCATGATTCTGGTGACGGGGCCGACCGGTTCCGGTAAAACGGTATCCCTGTACACCTGCCTGAACCTGCTCAACAAGCCCGGCGTGAACATCGCCACCGCAGAGGATCCCTCCGAGATCAACCTGCCCGGCGTGAACCAGGTCAATGTCAACGAAAAAGCCGGGCTGACCTTTGCAGCGGCTCTCAAATCGTTTTTACGGCAGGACCCTGACATCATCATGGTCGGCGAAATTCGTGACCTTGAGACCGCAGACATTGCTATCAAAGCCGCTCAAACCGGGCACCTGGTGATGTCGACGCTGCACACCAACGACGCGCCCACCACGCTCACACGTATGCGCAACATGGGTATCGCCCCATTCAACATTGCATCAAGCGTCATTCTGATCACGGCGCAGCGTCTGGCCCGCCGGCTGTGCCAAACCTGCAAGACGCCTGTCGAACTCAGCGAAAAAACCTTGTTGCAAGCCGGCTTCCGCTCAGAAGAGCTCGACGGGAGCTGGCAGCCCTACCAGGCTGCAGGCTGCGGATCCTGCAACAACGGCTACAAGGGCCGTGTCGGCCTGTACCAGGTGATGCCGATTTCGGAAGAAATTCAGCGCATCATCTTGCGCGATGGCAGTGCCCCGGAAATCGCCGATCAGGCGCGCCTTGAAGGGGTTCGTTCGCTGAGAGAATCAGGACTTTTGAAAGTCAAAGCTGGCGTCACCTCGCTCGAAGAGGTGCTAGCCGTCACCAACGAATAACCCGACCAAGATCCACAGAGCCCGACATGGCAACTTCAGCAGCTAAGAAGGTCAAAGCCGTCAAGGAATTTGTCTTCGAATGGCAGGGCAAAGACCGAAACGGTCGCCAGGTGCGAGGCGAGATCCGAGCCGCGGGCGAGAATCAGGTGCAGGCAGCGCTCAGGCGCCAGGGCGTCTTGCCCACCAAGATCAAAAAGCGCCGCATGAGCGCCGGCAAGCCGATCAAGCCCAAGGACATTGCCATTTTTACCCGCCAGATGGCGACCATGATGAAAGCGGGTGTGCCCTTACTCCAGTCGTTTGACATCGTGGGCCGGGGCAATCCCAACCCGAGCGTCACGCGCTTGCTCAACGACATTCGCACTGACGTCGAGACCGGCACCTCGCTGAGCGCAGCGTTTCGAAAATACCCCCTTTACTTTGACGACCTGTACTGCAATCTGGTCGAAGCCGGCGAAGCCGCCGGCATTTTGGAAGGCTTGCTCGATCGCCTGGCGACCTATATGGAAAAAACAGAGGCGATGAAATCGAAGATCAAGTCAGCCTTGATGTACCCGATCTCGGTTTTGGTGGTGGCTTTTGTGGTGACGGCCGTGATCATGATTTTTGTGGTGCCAGCGTTCAAAGAGGTATTTTCAAACTTCGGCGCAGACCTGCCGGGCCCCACGCTGGCGGTGATCGCCCTGAGCGAAATTTTTGTCAAGTACTGGTGGCTGATTTTCGGCAGCATCGGTGGCGGCCTGTACTTCTTTATGCAAGCCTGGCAACGCAATAAAAAAGTCCAGATCTTCATGGACCGGCTGATGCTCAAGCTGCCGATTTTTGGCATCATGGTCGAAAAATCCTGCGTAGCGCGCTGGACCCGAACCTTGTCAACCATGTTCGCAGCCGGCGTGCCCTTGGTCGAAGCCCTTGACTCGGTGGGTGGCGCCTCCGGCAACTACGTGTACGAAAGCGCGACCGTCAAAATTCAGCAAGAGGTCTCCACCGGCATGGCGCTGACCACGGCCATGACTAACGCCAATATTTTTCCGTCCATGGTTTTACAAATGTGTGCCATCGGGGAAGAGTCTGGCTCGATTGATCACATGCTTGGCAAATCAGCCGACTTTTACGAGGCCGAAGTCGATGACATGGTCGCCGGCATCTCGAGCCTGATGGAGCCGATCATCATTGTGGTGCTGGGCACCGTCATTGGCGGCATTGTGGTGGCGATGTACCTGCCCATCTTCAAACTGGGTCAGGTGGTTTAAGACATTGGCCACCGAGCTCCTGCAGGCCATGGTCTTGCCCGTCGCCCCGAGCCGATCTGGCAACGCGCCAGGGACACCAGTGTTGTTGAGCTGATTCATGAGCAGTTCTGTTTGGCTGGTGTTTGATCAGAATCCCGAGCTGGGTATCGCGGCGTTCGCCCTGCTCGGCCTGATGGTGGGCAGCTTTCTCAATGTGGTGATTTATCGCCTACCTGTCATGATGCAGGCCCAGTGGCAAGCCGAGTGCGCCGAACTGCAGGGCAGCGAGCCGCCGGCCTCGCCCCCGTTCAATCTTTGGGTGCCCCGATCGCGATGCAGGTCGTGCCAGCACGCACTGTCATGGCGTGAAAACCTGCCCGTTCTCAGTTATGTTTTGCAGTCTGGTCAGTGTCGGCACTGCGCTGCGCCTATTAGCAAGCGCTACCCGCTGGTCGAGCTTGCAACTGGACTGCTGTTCATGTTTTGCGCCTGGCGTTGGGGCTTTGGTCTGACCGCCTTGAGCTGGAGCGCTTTCGTCGCTGCGCTGTTGGCACTGGCCTTGATTGACTGGGACACCACGTATCTGCCCGATGACATCACCTTGCCCCTGTTATGGGCGGGGCTGCTGGCAGCCTGGGCCGGCATCACGCCGGTTTCGGCACAAGACGCCATTGCCGGCGCGGCCTTGGCCTATGGTTTTCTATGGAGCATCTACTGGGGCTTCAAGCTGTTAACCGGCAAGGAAGGCATGGGCTACGGTGACTTCAAATTGTTTGCGGCGCTTGGGGCCTGGTTCGGTTGGCAGGCGCTTCTTCCCATCATCTTGCTCGCGTCGGTGATTGGCACCTTGGTCGGGCTGGTTCTCAAGTTTAAGTCTCAGCTGCGCGCGGGTGGCTATGTGCCCTTTGGGCCTTTCCTGGCCGGTGCCGGGCTGTTGGCTCTGGTGATAGGGCCTGACACTTTGCTGCGATTCATGGGTCTGCCATGACGCAAATCGACTCAAGCGCCAAGCTACCGCTGCGCATCGGGCTGACTGGTGGGATTGGCAGCGGCAAATCCACCGTCGCTGGCATCCTGGCCCGTCACGGCGCTGCGCTGATCGACGCAGATGTCCTGTCGCGCGAACTCACGGCCGCCGGTGGTGGCGCAATAGCCGAGATCCGGCGCCAATTTGGTGATCAGGCCCTGGATGCCGACGGCGCGCTAGATCGCAAGCACATGCGCGAACTGATCTTCAGGGACGCAAAGGCCAAAAGTGCACTGGAAGGCATCTTGCATCCCATGGTTGCACGCGCGAGCGCCGAGCGCGCCCAAGCGCTGACCCATCAGGGTGTGCCCTGCCTGCTGTTTGACGTACCCCTGCTGGTCGAGTCTGCGCGCTGGCGTGCCAGGGTCCATCGGGTCCTGGTGGTGGACTGCGAGCCTGCAACGCAGGTGCAGCGCGTCATGGCCCGCAGCAACTTGACTCAAGCCGAGGTTGAGGCCATCGTGGCGCATCAGGCCAGCCGGCTGCGACGCCTTCAGGCCGCCGATCTCGTTCTATATAACGACCAGCGCGCGATTTCCGATCTTGAAGCTGAAGTTGAGCGCCTGGCTGCTGACTTCGGGCTATGATTCTGGCTTTGAATCGATACTGATTTCCAAGCGTGATCTTTTACGAGTTTCCCCTGCACGAGCGCGTTAGAACCTATCTTCGGCTCGAGCAGCTCTTCAAGCGTCTGGATACCCTGAGCGCCCGTCTTGAAGCGATTGACCACCACTTTGCGCTGGTCTCGATGTTTGAAATCCTCGACGTGGCCGCGCGCGCCGACCTCAAGTCGGACCTGCTGAAGGACTTGGACCGCCAAAAGCACGTACTCGAGAGCTATCGGGGCAACCCGGCGATTGCTGAAGCAGTACTGGAGGCAACGCTAGGCGATCTGGACCAGGCTTACGCAGATCTGAGTAATCTCAATGGCAAGGCTGGACAAGCGCTAATCGAGAACGACTGGCTGGCCAGTATTCGCAGTCGCATTGCCATACCCGCTGGAACCTGTGAATTTGATCTGCCCAGCTACCACGCCTGGCAGCATGCCGATGTGGCTTCCCGCCAATCGGACCTTCGCGATTGGCGCGACACGCTCATGCCCCTGCAGCGCCCTGTTGAAGTGTTAATGAAGCTGATGCGCGACACCGGTAAACCGCGCAAAGTCATGGCCAGCGGCGGTCAGTTCCAGCTCAACCTTGTGCAGGGTCGCTCGTACCTGTTGGTGCGCCTTGGGCTGGACGAATCACTGGGCGTCACGCCCGAGCTCAGCGGTAACCGCTTGATGATCTCGATCCGACTGATGCGCCAGGGCGAGAACAAGCGCTCAACACCGAGCGCCGACGACACGCCCATGGAGCTGGCGATCTGCGCATGAGCACACGCCAAGACGCGGCCGATCATCCCCAAAAACGCCATGTGGCCTGCCCTTGCTGTGGCGGTCCTAGTCTTTACAGCCCGGGCAACGCGTTCCGACCCTTTTGCAGCGAACGCTGCAAGCAAATCGATCTTGGCGCTTGGGCCAACGAGCGATTTACGCTTCCTCTGACAACACCGCCAGACCCTAGCGACCCGAATTTGCCTTAACGCCTTCGCGTAGCGCGGTGTGAGCAGCCTTACAAAGGTGTCTGCGTTTCGGCTTGCAGCCATTGCAAGACGGGAAGCGTTCCGGCCAGCACAGGCGAAACCTGAACAGGCAAGGCCTCCCAGGAAAACTGCTGGGCTTCGCGCATGCGAAGCGCGCCTTCCCACTGAAAGACCTTGCAAAAATGCAAGCGCACCAAGGCATGGGGATAGTCAACAACGCTCGAGCGCCAAATCGTCGTCGGTCCAATGTCGACGCCGAGCTCTTCCAGCAGTTCACGATGCAGCGCCTCGTGAACCGACTCAGCCCCCTCGAGCTTGCCACCAGGGAATTCCCAGTAACCGGCGTAGACCTTGCCCTTGGGTCGGGAGGTCAGCAGAAAACGCCCATCGGCGCGAACCAAAATACCGACCGCCACCTCAACCAAAGAACGTTGCGTGCTGAGCTCTCGCGGCAGGCCGGGGTCTGCAATCAGCGGCGGTGATGAGCCAGGCGCCTGAGGCATGACCAGATCAAATGCCGTGCTGGCCGGCGTAGTCCCGTGCAAACTGGTAAGCCACGCGCCCGCTGCGCGAGCCGCGCTCGAGCGCCCAGACCAAGGCTTCGGGTCTGGCTTTTTCGATCGCCTGCGCATCAACGCCCATGGCACTGAGCCATTGCGCAACAATGGCCAAATACTCATCCTGGGTGAAGGGATAAAAACTGACCCACAAACCAAAACGCTCGGAGAGGGAAATTTTTTCCTCGACGCCTTCACCTGGGTGAACCTCGCCGTCATCTGTATGGGTGTAGCTGAGGTTCTCTTTCATGTATTCCGGCAGGAGATGGCGGCGGTTGCTGGTCGCAAAAATCAGCACATTGGCCGTTGTGGCCGAGACCGAGCCATCCAGAATAGATTTGAGTGATTTATAGCCGGGCTCGCCATCCTCAAAACTCAAATCGTCACAGTAAATAATGAATTTTTCGGGACGCTGCGACACCAGCTCAATGATGTCAGGCAAGTCGGTTAAGTCCGCTTTGTCAACCTCAATCAGGCGAAGACCATCTTTGGCGTATTCATTCAAGCAGGCTTTGATCAAGGATGATTTCCCTGTGCCACGCGCACCCGTGAGCAACATATTGTTTGCCGGCAGGCCTCGCACAAACTGCAAGGTGTTGCGCATGACTTTTTCTTTTTGCTGGTCAATCTCTTTCAAGTCAGACAGGCGAATACCAGCCATGTGAACAACCGGTTCGAGGCGAGCCGCATGCCGGCTCAGTTTGCGGTAACGATAGGCAGACGAGAGGCTCCAGTCTGGCGCCTGCAAGGCCTGCGGCAAGACACGCTCGATCAGGTTGATAAGGTGCTCTGCACGCGAGAGCAGATGTTCAAGAGACGGGGTCATGACCGGTAGTCCGCATTGATCGACACATAGTCGTGGCTCAAATCGCAAGTCCAGACCGTGTCTGAATGCGCGCCCCGTCCAAGCCCAACGCGCACCAGAATCTCACTCTGCTTCATAACGCGCTGACCATCTTCTTCCTGGTAGTCTGGGTGACGGCCACCGTTGACCACCACATGTACGTCGTCCAGAAACAGGTCGATCGCCGTTTGGTCCAGATCTTCAATACCGGCGTAGCCCACCGCTGCCAGAATGCGCCCCAGGTTCGGGTCACTGGCAAAAAAAGCTGTTTTAACCAGGGGCGAGTGCGCAATCGAATAAGCGACCTGCCGACATTCAGCGGCAGACCTTCCACCCTCGACCTGAATCGTCATGAATTTTGTGGCGCCCTCGCCGTCGCGCACGATGGCCTGCGCCAACTGGCGCGCTACACCCATCATCGCCTCGACCAGGGCCTTGCCTGCCGGACTCGACAGCGAGTCAATCCTGGGATTACCAGCTCGGTTGGTTGCCATCACCACGAAGGAGTCATTGGTGGAGGTGTCGCCATCGATGGTGACCCGGTTGAACGAGCCTTCAGCCAGTTGCCGCGCCAGCGCAGCCATGAGGTCCTGGCTCACCACTGCATCGGTAGCCAAGAAGCCCAGCATGGTGGCCATATTGGGCCGGATCATGCCTGCACCCTTGCTGATGCCAGAAATACTGACGCGCACACCATCAATCGTTACCTGGGTGCCAAACGCTTTGGCTTGGGTATCGGTGGTCATGATGCCCTGCGCGGCGTGCAGCCAGTTTCCGGGCTTGGCATCGGCGATGGCCGCATCCAGGCCAGCCTCGATTCGATCGATCGGAAGCGGCTCCATGATGACCCCAGTCGAAAACGGTAGCACCTGCTGCGGCTTGATCTTCAGTCGCGAGGCCAGGGCATCACAGCTACGCCGCGCCCGACTCAGGCCCTGCGCACCCGTGCCGGCATTGGCATTACCGGTATTGATCACCATCGCCCGTATGCCCACACCCGACTGCAGGTGTTCCCGACACAACTGCACGGGCGCTGCGCAATAGCGGTTCTGGGTGAACACACCGCCAACGCTTACGCCCTCGTCGAGCAAGACCACGGTCAGGTCTTTTCGACCAGACTTGCGCACACCGGCGGCGGTCACGCCAATGCGCAGCCCCGCGATTGGGAAAAGAGTGGCCTCGTCAGGTAGGGCTAAGTTCACAGGCATGCCAGGACTCCAGGTTCAAACCAATTTGCCGTGGCAATGCTTGTATTTCTTGCCACTGCCACAGGGACACGCTTCGTTTCGCCCGACGCGCGGCACAGCGGCCACCACCGTTGCAGGATCGACTGTCGTCTCCACCTCGCCTGTCTCAGTGGGCGCGCTGTAGGTGACATGGCTCATGCGCTCGCCACGGCTCTCCATCTCTTCTGCGGCCTTCTGCGCCTCATCGTTAGACTGAATGCGCACCGTCATCAGCACTTTTGTCACTTCATTCTTAACCGCATCGAGCATCTGCCCAAACAACTCGAAGGCCTCGCGCTTGTATTCCTGCTTGGGCTGCTTCTGCGCGTAGCCACGCAGGTGAATGCCCTGGCGCAGATAGTCCAGCGCACTGAGGTGATCACGCCAGTGGCTGTCCATGCTTTGCAGCAAGACCATGCGCTCGAACTGGGTGAACTGCTCGGAGCCAACCAATTCCACCTTCGCCTGAAAGACGTCATCGGCCTTGCCGCAAACGGATGCAACAATATCTTCGTCAATGATGGCGCTGGCCTGCTGGACTTGCCCTTGCAGGTCAAGTTCCATTTGCCAATCGGCACGCAAGGCCTGCTCCAGGCTGGCAATATCCCACTGTTCCTCGATGGACTCGACCGGCACGTACTGGCGCACCAGGTCCTCAAAACACCCCGCCCTCAAGGCCTGCACCTGCTCTGTCAGGTCTTTGGCATCGAGAATTTCATTGCGCTGCTGATAAATCACCTTGCGCTGGTCATTGGATACGTCATCGTACTCAAGCAGCTGCTTGCGAATATCAAAGTTTCGGGCCTCAACTTTGCGCTGCGCGCTTTCGATTGAACGGGTCACGATACCGGCCTCAATGGCCTCGCCCTCAGGCATCTTCAGGCGATCCATGATGGCTTTGACGCGTTCGCCGGCAAAGATCCGCATCAAAGGATCGTCCAGGCTGAGATAAAAACGCGACGAACCCGGGTCGCCCTGGCGCCCTGAGCGGCCACGCAGCTGGTTGTCAATCCGGCGTGACTCGTGGCGCTCGGTGGCAATGATGCGCAGGCCACCCAAGGCCACGACATTGGCATGGTCCTTGTCCCATTGCTCGCGCAAAGCGGCGAGCTGCGCGCGCTTTTGCGACTCGTCGGCTTCGGAACTCTCTTCAATGTCAGCAATCGCTTTGCTGATATTGCCGCCGAGCACAATGTCGGTACCTCGGCCTGCCATATTGGTGGCAATCGTGATCATCCCGGCCCGGCCAGCCTGCGCGACAATCTCCGCCTCGCGCGCATGCTGCTTGGCATTGAGAACCTGATGCGGTAATGTCGCCTTGCTCAGCAGGTCAGAAATCACCTCAGAGTTTTCAATCGACGTGGTCCCCACCAGCACCGGCTGTCCACGCTCGTGGCAGTCCCGAATGTCGGCAATCGCCGCGGCGTACTTTTCGTCGTTGGTTTTGTAGACGCGATCAAGCTGGTCCTCGCGGCGGCTTGGCTTGTTGGACGGAATGACGATCGTCTCCAGGCCATAAATCTCCTGGAACTCATAGGCCTCGGTATCTGCTGTACCCGTCATGCCGGCGAGCTTGTTGTACAGGCGGAAATAGTTCTGGAAGGTAATCGAGGCCATGGTCTGGTTCTCGGGCTGAATCGCCACGCCTTCCTTGGCTTCGACGGCCTGGTGCAAGCCGTCGCTCCAGCGCCGACCGCTCATCAATCGGCCGGTGAACTCATCGACGATCACGATCTCACCGTTTTGCACGACGTAATGCTGATCGCGGTGGTACAGATGAGTGGCCCGCAGCGCGGCGTACAGGTGGTGCATCAGGGTGATGTTGCTCGGGTCATACAGGCTGGCGCTTTCCGGCAGCAAACCCATGCCTGACAAAATCCGTTCAGCGTTCTCATGGCCCTGCTCGGTGAGGTATACCTGGCGCGCCTTCTCGTCAATGGTGAAGTCACCGGGCTTAACCACACCCTCGCCGGTGCGCGGATCGGCTTCACCAATCTGCTGCTCCAAATGCGGCACGGCGGTATGGATGGCCTGGTACAGAGAAGTCTGGTCCTCGGCCTGCCCACTGATGATCAATGGCGTGCGGGCTTCGTCAATCAGAATCGAGTCAACCTCGTCGACGATGGCGTAGTTCAGCGGCCGCTGAACGCGGTCAGCCGCCTCGTAGACCATGTTGTCACGCAGGTAATCAAAGCCAAACTCGTTGTTCGTGCCGTAGGTGATGTCAGAGCGGTAGGCCGCCTGCTTTTCCTCACGCGACATATTGGGCAGGTTCACGCCAACCGTCAAACCCAGAAAGTTGTACAGCGTGCCCATCCACTGGGCGTCGCGGCCGGCCAGATAGTCATTCACCGTGACCACGTGCACGCCCTTGCCACTCAAGGCGTTGAGGTACACCGGCAACGTTGCGGTCAGCGTCTTGCCCTCACCGGTGCCCATTTCAGAAATTTTTCCAAAGTGCAAAGACATGCCGCCCATCAATTGCACGTCGAAATGACGCATCTTCATGGCGCGCTTGGAACCCTCCCGAACCACCGCGAAGGCTTCTGGCAGCACGCTGTCCAGGTTTTCACCCTGCGTCAGTCGCTCGCGAAAGGCATCGGTCTTGGCGCGCAACTCGGCGTCGCTGAGTTTCTCGAGATCTGCCTCCATGGCATTGATCTTGGCGACGGTTTGGCGGTATTTCTTAAGCAGCCGATCATTACGGCTGCCAAAAATCTTGGTCAAAAAGCTGTTGGCCATGAATTCAGGGCGGACTGGGAAGCCTGTCAACAGGCACCCAGTACATCGCTATCCTTTTTGATGATTGCTGGATGATGGGCCGCCCCTCGATGCCATTGGGCAATCAATGGGTCAAGCCGAAGCGTGCAATTTTACTGCCTCAGCCTATCTCAGAAGGAGGGCTGGTAGCGCTGGCCTTAACGCCTGGGCACTGACTTGCCGCTGCGCTTTTCGGGCTTGGCGGCAAGGATAGCCGGCAAGCTTTTGTACTCCTTGCGATCGCCAACGGTCAGGAACTTCTGAGGGTCCTGCCAAACATTGCGCACCAGAACCTCAAAATGAAGGTGCGGGCCGGTGGAGCGCCCGGTGGTGCCGACCAGCGCGATGTCCTGCCCGCGCTTGACCAGGTCTCCTTTTTTGACCAGGATTTTGCTGGCATGGGCATAGCGTGTGATCACATCGTTGCCGTGATCGATCTCC